>NZ_JBIAEC010000011.1:0-242347 GCF_042868225.1 Streptomyces sp. NPDC007856
GTGCCGTGCGGCTGTTCGGCCGTGCCCTCCGAGCGCGGGAAGAACTCGTACCAGGAGCCGTACAGGGCCCGCTCCCGCTCCACCAGCAGCGGCATCGGGTCGGAGGCGGTGACCAGCTCCCGCAGCGGATAGCGGGTCAGCAGCACGTCCACCTCGGGCGACAGGGCGGACTTCAGGCGCTCGTGCACCGACAGGGAGTCGTCGCCGAGGGCCTGCGCGGCGGCGAGGACAACGTTTCGCTCCGGCCCCTTCGGCACGCCGGCGGCCGCCCGCTCGTACAGCTCGGCGCCCTCCTCCAGCACCAGCCCGATGTCCATCCCGGCCGGCACCTTGACGGAGGCGGTGTGCCGCCAGGTCGCCAGCGGATGACTCCAGGCCTCCACCCGGAAGGTCCAGAGACCCGTCGCGTCCGGGGTGACGTCCGCGCCCCACAGGTCACTGCCGGGGGACAGCTCCCGCATCGGCGTCCACGGGCCACGGCGGCCCTTCGGATCGCGCAGGACCACATTGGCACCCACGGCATCGTGCCCTTCACGGAACACGGTGGCCGTGACCTGGAAGGTCTCCCCGGCCACCGCTTTCGCCGGGCGCCTGCCGCACTCCACGGCCGGCCGGACGTCGCGTACCGGTACACGGCCGATGGCCGGGGTCCTGCGCATGTATCTCACCTCCGCCGTGCGCGAAGCCGGGCACCCGGCCCGGCTTCGCGATCCGAGAGGGGCCGACTCACGCCGGCTCCGGGGGAACGCCTTGTACGGTGCCAGCTCAGGGGCTTGGCGCCGTGGAACGCCGCTCCGATGGCGGCGCTCTTCTGGCCGATCGGCGCGGCCGCGGCCGTCCGTCCTGCTCGCGCAGGTAGGTGACCAGATTCGTGCGCAGATAGCGTTCGGCGGCGTCCGCGGCCTCGCGGGCGCAGCGTTTGCCCATCAGTACGCACAGCGTGTAGCCCGAGTCCTCGAAGGTGGCCCGGACCGTGCGGTCGTGGGGCGAGGCGAGCATGACGCGCTCCCACGCCCGGTAACGCCGCAACGCCCGGGCCACTTCGGCCTTGGCGGGTAGCAGCATTGCCCTCTTCACCTTCCACGCTCTCGACTGGGCGCGTTCCCGACGGTCGGGTGGTGTCCGCGCACGGAAGGGCACGGCACCGTTACGGCGATCGAGGCTTTCACTTATGGTGCACGGATGACGACGCAGCGTCTTGTTGGATCTTCAACGACGATGTGTGTCGGGCCCTCGTGTTGCACGAATGGCGTAGTGCGGTCAACGTAGAGGTGACTCAGAAGCGATCAGCACTCACGCTGTGTGTCCGGGATCCCTCCCGGACGGGCATCCGGGACCTCTCCCGGACGGGCGAGGGGAGCGAGAGCTTCGCCGGTGAGGAGCAAGCGACGATGAAGACCGCAGTGCCCTGCTACTACCACCTCGACGTGGAAGTCAGCCCTGAACGGGTGGGACAGGTCAGCCGCATCCTGGCCGCCCACCTCCGCTACTGGGACCTCGAGAACCTCGCGGTCCCCGTCTGCCGCGGCGCCGAACTGCTGCTGCGGGCGATCGACGAGCATGCGAAGGACAAGCACACCTCCATCGAGATGTGGTGGAACGGCCAGCACCTCATCACCGCCTTCGGCGACGACGACCCGGACCTGCGCCCCGACCTGGACCTGCGGTCCTGCCTGGCGGACATCGCCGCCATGAGTGACGGCTGGGGCTGCTGCGCCTCGGACACCGGCAGCAAGATCATCTGGTTCTCGCAGCGGGCCCGCGCCGGTCAGCGCGTCCCGCTGGTGCCGACCGCCCCCGCGCCGACCCTGCGGCAGGGGCTGCAGGTGCCGCGCGAGACGCCGGTGGTGGTGCTGGCCGCGCCGGCCGGAGCCATGGACGACATGCTCACGGCGCCGGCCACCGTGGCGGCTGCTTCGGACGGCGCCCTGGAGGGCAGCCGGTGACCGCCCGCAGAACCAGGAAAGGGCTGCCCGTGTGGAGCGGGCAGCCCTACCCGTTGGGTGCCGCGTTCGACGGACAGGGCACCAACTTCGCGCTGTTCAGCGAGGTGGCCGAGCGGGTCGAGCTGATCCTCGTCGACGACGCCGGCACCGGGACCCCGGTCCGGCTGCACGAGGTCGACGGATTCGTCTGGCACGCCTATCTGCCCGGCATCGCGCCGGGCCAGCGCTACGGTTACCGGGTGCACGGCCCCTGGCAGCCCTCGCTCGGCCACCGGTGCAATCCCGCGAAGCTGCTGCTCGACCCGTACGCCCGCGCCGTGGACGGCCAGATCGACAACCACGCCTCGCTGTACGAACGCAACCCGGACGGCCCCGCCCCCGCCGACAGCGCCGGGCACTCCATGCTGGGCGTGGTCACCGACCCGTACTTCGACTGGGGCGACGACCGCCCGCCCCGGACGCCGTACTCGGACTCGGTGATCTACGAGGCCCATGTGCGCGGTATGACCCGCACCCACCCCGACGTCCCCGAGCGGCTGCGCGGCACCTACGCCGGCCTTGCCCATCCCGCCGTCATCGAGCACCTGACCTCGCTCGGCGTGACCGCGGTGGAACTGATGCCGGTGCACCAGTTCGTGCAGGACGGCGTGCTCCAGGACCGCGGCCTGTCCAACTACTGGGGCTACAACACCATCGGCTTCTTCGCGCCGCACAACGCCTACGCCGCCTTCGGCACCCTCGGCCAGCAGGTCAACGAGTTCAAGGCCATGGTGAAAGCGCTGCACGCGGCCGGCCTCGAAGTCATCCTCGACGTGGTCTACAACCACACCGCCGAGGGCAACGAGATGGGCCCCACGCTGTCCTTCCGGGGCATCGACAACGCCTCCTACTACCGCCTGGTCGACGGCGACTGGGCGCACTACTACGACACCACCGGCACCGGCAACAGCCTGCTGATGCGGCACCCTTACGTGCTCCAGCTGATCATGGACTCGCTGCGGTACTGGGTCACCGAGATGCGTGTCGACGGCTTCCGCTTCGACCTCGCGGCCACGCTGGCACGGCAGTTCCACGAGGTGGACCGGCTCTCGGCGTTCTTCGACCTCATCCAGCAGGACCCGGTGATCAGCCGCGTCAAGCTCATCGCCGAGCCCTGGGACGTGGGGGAGGGCGGCTACCAGGTGGGCAACTTCCCGCCGCTGTGGTCGGAGTGGAACGGCAAGTACCGGGACGCCGTACGGGACTTCTGGCGGGGCGAGCCGGGTGCGCTCGGCGAGTTCGCCTCCCGGCTGACCGGCTCCTCCGACCTGTACCAGCACAGCAGACGACGGCCGCGCGCGAGCGTCAACTTCGTCACCGCGCACGACGGTTTCACCCTGCGCGACCTGGTGTCGTACAACGACAAGCACAACGAGGCCAACGGCGAGGACAACCGGGACGGCGAGAGCCACAACCGGTCCTGGAACTGCGGCGTCGAGGGCGCCACCAGGGACCCGGCCGTCCTCGAACTGCGCGCCCGGCAGCAGCGCAATCTGCTGGCCACGCTGCTGCTCTCGCAGGGCATCCCGATGCTCTGCCACGGCGACGAGTTCGGCCGCACCCAGCAGGGCAACAACAACGCCTACTGCCAGGACAACGAGATCTCCTGGGTCGACTGGGAACTGGCGGGGGAGCAGCGCGGCCTCGCGGAGTTCACCCGGCGCCTGATCGCCCTGCGCGCCGCGCATCCCGTGCTGCGGCGCCGCCGCTTCTTCCGCGGTGATACCGCGACCCATGCCAGGCAACCGCTGCCCGACCTGATGTGGCTCAGGCCCGACGCCCGCGAGATGACCGGCCGGGACTGGCAGCGCGACGACGCGCACTCGGTGGGAGTGTTCCTCAACGGCGACGCCATCGCCGAACGCGACGCCCATGGTCGCCGGATGGTCGACGACTCCTTTCTGCTGCTCGTCAACGGCTACTGGGAACCGGTCGACTTCCGGCTGCCCGACGACGCGTTCGGCGAGCGCTGGACGACCCTGATCGACACCGCCGACCCGGACGGCATCCCCGACGAGCGCGAACGCAAGGCCGGCACGCGGCTTCGCGTGGAGGCCCGCAGTCTGATCCTGCTGTCGCGTCCGTCGCGGGTCGCGAACTGAGCGGCTGTCCGGGTTCAGCGCATTCGGCCTGACGTCACCGTGAACTGGGCGCCGTCCGCGTCCCGCAGGATCGCCTCGTTCTCGTCCTCGCTCAGCACGCTGCCGCCATGCTTCTCCGCCGCCCGGGCGCAGTCCGTGACGTCCGCTACGGCGAAGTGGATCTGCCAGTGCGGCCGGACGGAGGGATCCGGTGCCGACTCCACCGCGCCCGAGTCGATGCGCGCCACGATGTCGCCCTGGCTGCGCAGCACCACCTCGCCGCCCTCGTACTCCACCTCGCAGCAGCCCGGCAGCCCTGACGCCCAGTCGAGGACCTCGCCGTAGAACATCGCGGCGTCGAAGGCGTCGCGGGTGTGGAGCCGGATGAACGTCGGTGACGCCCGCCGCCACGCCTCCCAGTTGGCGACCAGTTCCCCCTGCCAGATGCCGAAGGTGGCCCCGTCCCGGTCGGCGAGCAGCGCGGCCCGGCCCGGCGGGAAGGACAGCGGCCCGACGGCCGCCGTACCGCCGCGCTCGCGGACCCGGGACACCGCCACGTCGGCGTCCGGCACCGCGAAGTACGGCGTCCAGGCCACGGCCATCTGCCACATGGCGGCGACGGCGGCGATCCCCGCCACCGGCACTCCGTCCGCCAGCGCGATCCGGAAGTGTTCGCCGAGTTTCGCGCCGCGCCACCGCCAGCCCAGGACGGCCGTGTAGAAGTCCTGGGTGGCCTCCAGGTCACGGCTGGTCAGGCTCACCCAGCACGGGGCGCCGAAAACGGAGTGGGTGGAGACGACGTCTCGCCTGCGCGGTCCACCACTGACGGGGGTGTTGTGGTTCATGTCCGTCGCGTCCTGCTCTCGGGGCCGGGCGGCCACCGCTCTCGCACCAGTGTCCAACCGGAAGGGGGTCGGCTGCCTGTCGAGTACCCCCGGTGGCAGCGGTCCAGGCCGGCGAGCACGATGGGCACATGGGAGCGAACCAGCCCGACAGGCTCTCCGCGCTGCAGGCCGAGGTCGACCAGATGAAGGAGGCCGTGGCCTCCCACGCGGTCGTCGACCAGGCGATCGGGATGGTGGTGGCCCTGGGCAGGGTGACCCCGGGCGAGGGCTGGGAGGTGCTGCGGGACGTCTCCCAGCACACCAACATCAAGCTGCGCAACATCGCGGAGCTGATCCTCATCTGGGGGCGCCGGGGCGACATCCCGCCCGATGTCCGCGCCGAGCTGGAGGACGCCCTGGACCGGTACGGCCCGACGCAGGTGCCCGGGTCCTCGGAGGAATGAGCGGCAGGGGGCTTCGCCGGCCGTGCCAGGGACCGGCGGATTCAGCGGATTCAGCGGGCTTCCCGGCGGATTCAGCGGGCTTCGGCGAGCAGTTCCTCGCGCAGCCGCTCGAAGCAGCTGCTGAGCAGCCGGGAGACATGCATCTGCGAGATGCCCAGCTGCTGGGCGATCCGGCTCTGGGTCATCCCGCGGAAGAACCGCAGATAGAGGATGACGCGCTCGCGTTCCGGCAGTGCCGCTAGACAGGGCTTGACGGCGGCCCGGTCGACCACGAGGTCGTAGCCGGGGTCGGGGCCGCCGAGGGAGTCCCCGAGGGCGTAGCCGTCGGTGCCGGCCACCTCGGCGTCCAGGGACAGCGCGGAGAAGCACTCCAGCGCCTCCATGCCGGTGCGCACCTCGTCCTCGCTGAGCCGCGTGTAGGCGGCGATCTCCGCCACGGTGGGCGGGCGTCCCGAGGTGCTCTGGGCCAGTTCCTTGCCGGCGGAGCGGACCCGGTTGCGCAGGTCCTGCACCCGGCGCGGCACGTGCAGGGTCCACATGTGGTCGCGGAAGTGGCGCTTGATCTCACCGGTGATGGTGGGCACGGCATACGCCTCGAAGGCGCGGCCACGCTCGGGGTCGTAGTGGTCGACGGCCTTCACCAGACCCAGCGCGGCGACCTGGTACAGGTCCTCCAGGGTCTCCCCGCGACCACGGAACCGCACGGCGATCCGCTCGGCCATGGGCAGCCACAAGCGGACCAGTTCATCACGCAGCGCCCGCCGCTCGGGGCCGTCGGACAGCTTCGCGAGCCGTTCGAAGGACTCCACCGTGTCGGGGGCGTCGTCGTGGGGGTGTGAGGTCGTACTGCCGGTGACGGACATGGTGCGCACCTCTCTCAGCAGGTGCTGGAAGTACAGACACCGTGGGAGGCGCGCTCGGACCGGGGAAGGGGAAAGCGGGGCGGCGGCAAGGAGCCGACTCCCACGGACGTGCCTCCGGTCCGAAGCACTGTCCACCCTTTTCCCGCTCCCGGACATCGCAAAACAATTAGGTACAAATGGGATGCAACCAGGTCGATCCTTGACCTTTCCTTGGCGCGCATTACCTCTGTAACAGGGGTGATCTTCTGGTGTGGAAACCGAGACGGCGCGGTGAGCGGCAAGGGATTCCGAGACCTTCCCGGAGGAGTTGGCGGAGCGCTGGTGCGCATCCAGCGGCTGATCCGGCGCCGGTTGCGCGGCGGGCTGAGCCTGCCCCGGCTGCGCGGCGCCGAGGTGGAACTGCTCCGGCTGGTCGAGTCCCGGCCCGCCATCGGCATCTCGGACGCGGCGTGGGCGCTGCACCTGGCGGGCAACTCCGTGTCGACCCTGGTCAACCAGCTCGTCCGGGACGGATACCTGCTCCGCGAGACCGACCCCGCCGACCGGCGCGCGGCCCGGCTGCAACTGACCGCTGAAGCCGGGAAGAGGCTGGACGACTGGAAGCGGCGCCGGACCGAACTGGTCGGCCGGCACGTGTCCCGGCTCGACGACACCGACCGGGGAGGCCCTGCGCGCGGCCCTGCCGGCGCTGCGCAAGCTGGCGGCCGGCCTGCACGAAGAGGCCGAGGAGTCATGACGCAGACCGACGACCATGACGAGGCCCAGAGGCCATGACGAGGGACGGCACCGAGCACCCGGGCAACGCCGCCGGCACGGCCGCCGGCTCCGCCGATTCCGCGGACATCCCTGGCGACGCCGCCGGCACCGCTGACCGGCCTGGGGACGGCGTGGACGTCGCCGACGGTCTCGGCGACGCAGCGGTCACCATCGACACTGCCGGCGGCGCCGTGAACACCGCCGACAGGCCTGGCGCTGCGCGGACACCGCTGACCGTCCCGGCGACGCAGCGGCCACCACCGACACTGCCGGCGGCGCCGTGAACACTGCCGGCAGCCCCGGCGACTGCTTGGACGCCGCCAGCAGCCCCGGCGACTCCGCTGCCGCCGCAGCCGTCGAGGCCGACGCGAAACCCGGTGCTCCCACCACAGCCGGCGGCACCACCGGGACCGTCAGCGCTGCTCGCGAACCCGCCGATGCCGTGGGCGCAGCCGCCGAACCCGCGCGTCCTGGGATCGCCCCCGCCGCGGACGCCGACGTCGTCGGTTCAGGTGCCGAGGCCGTAGGTCGAGGGGTTGCCCCCGCCCCGGACGCGGACGCCGTTGGTTCGGTGGCCGGAGCCGTGCGACGCGCGCCCGGCCTCGCCTCGGACACCGACGCCGTCGGTACGGCTGCCGAAGCCGCGCGCAGCGCGCCCGGCCCCGCCCCGGTCGTCGACGCCGTCAGTCGTGACCGGCTCGTCTACGCCTTCGGTGAGACCAATGCCGTCGACGGGCTCGATCTGGGTGTCCGGGAGGGGGAGGTGTTCGGATTGCTCGGGCCCAATGGCGCCGGGAAGACCACCGCCATCCGCTGCATCACCACCCTGCTGCCCGTCCCCGCCGGCATGGTCGGCGTCTTCGGGCACGACGCCGCCAAGGAGCGGATGGCGGTGCGCCGGCTGCTCGGCTACGTCCCGCAGCAGCTGTCCGCCGACAGTGGGCTGACCGGCCGGGAGAATGTCGCCCTGTTCGCCCGTGTCTTCGACGTGCCCCGCCGCGAGCGTGCCGAACGGGTCAGCCAGGCGCTGGCCGCCGTCGGCCTCGCGGACGCCGCCGACCGGCTCGCCGGGACCTACTCCGGCGGCATGGTCCGCCGCCTGGAACTGGCCCAGGTGCATGTCAGCGCGCCCCGGCTGCTGACCCTCGACGAGCCGACCATCGGCCTCGACCCGATCGCCCGCACCGGCGTCTGGGAGCACATCAACGCCGTCCGCGCGGCGACCGGGACGACCGTCCTCGTCACCACCCACCACATGGACGAGGCCGACCAGTACTGCGACCGGGTCGGCCCGATGCACCGCGGCCGCATCCGCGCCCTCGGCACCCCGGCCGAGCTGCGCCGCGGCCTCGCCGAACGCCTGGGCACCGACACCCTGCCCACGCTGGAGGACGTCTTCCGCGACGTCGCCGGCAGCGGCCTCGGCTACCACTCCGGAGGAGGTTGCCGCGATGTCCGCAGCACCCGCCGCACCGCGCGCCGAGTCGGCTGACCGCACCTCCCGCAGCGACACCGCCCTGCTGCTCAGCCCGCCCGTGCCGCGCGCCGGCTGCTGCCCGCGCGGGTCGTCGCCATGTGCGCCGTGGAGCTGCAGAAGCTGCGCCACGACCGCACCGAGTTGTACACCCGCGCGGTCCAGCCCGCCCTGTGGCTGCTGATCTTCGGTCAGACCTTCACCAGGATCCGGGCGATACCCACCGGCGGCGTGCCGTACATCGACTTCATGGCGCCCGGCATCATCGCCCAGTCGGCGCTGTTCATCGCGATCTTCCACGGCATCCAGATCATCTGGGAACGCGACGCGGGCATCCTGAACAAGCTCCTCGTCACCCCGACCCCGCGCTCGGCCCTGATCACCGGCAAGGCGTTCGCCGCCGGGGTGAAGTCGCTGATCCAGGCGATCGTCGTGATCGTCATCGCGACTCTGCTCGGCGTCGCCCTCGCCGTCGTACTCGCCTCCGCGTTCTTCTCCTGCCTGTCGATGACCATCGCCGGCATCATGCTCAGCCGCGACCGCCTGATGGGCTTCGGGCAGGCGATCACCATGCCGCTGTTCTTCGGCTCCAACGCCCTGTACCCCCTCTCGGTGATGCCGGGCCGGCTCCAGGCCGTCAGCGAGGTCAACCCGCTGAGCCATCAGGTCGACGCCTGCGCGGCCTCCTGCTCCGCACGCCCGCGCATCTCGGCGCCGACTTCGCCGTCCTCGCGGTGGCCGCCGCCCTCGGCATCACCACGGCCTCCTCGTTGCTCGGCCGGCTGGCCCGGTGATCTTGCCGCGGACGTGATGTGCGGCACGCACCGTACCCCTGCCGAATGCGCCGCGAACGCATCTTTCCTGGGCAGCGCTTGATCACCGATCAAAGCGGGCGAACCCGCTGGCCACAGCGCATTCTGCGCATTTGACAGTGCGCTCGGCGCACAGATAGACAGCAGCTCTCGAAGGTCGAGAGGGGCACTGTGTACGAGCCGAACGTGGTCGGGGACTGGCACGAGTACGACGAGCATGCCGGTCTGCGGGTCCGCGTCCACCGTCTGGAGGCGGCCGAGCCGCCGCGCGGACGCGACGACGCGGCCGACGGGCTGACGTACTTCAGTGTCCGGGTGACGGTCGAGAACCGTGGCGCCCGGCACTACGGCATCCACCTGGAGGACGGCCAGATCGACGTCCGGGTCGGCCCCGATGGCGAGGGCGCGTTCATCGACTGGCGCAACTCGCAGTTCATCGAGGGCTTCGACGTCTACCCGCTGCGCCGGGCCACCGCCGTGATCTACGCCGCCGCCCCCGAGGCCGCCCTGGCCCACGTGGACGTGCAGGTGCAGCTGCGGGTGGAGGACGAGTGGGCCGACCGCCGGCTGTGGACCGGCGGCATCGGCGTCCTGGACGCGACCCCGGCGGCCGCCCCCGCGGCAGCCGGGCAGGGCAGCCTGGCCCACCAGGTCAGCGCGTTCCTGAAGGACCAGACGGAGCCCGGCACCACCGCCTGACACGGGCGACGCCGGCGGCGCCGCCGTACGGTCAGTGCGGGATGCCGTCGATGATCTCCCGCGCGCCCTGCCGCAGCAGCGCCACCGCGACCGAGGTGCCGAGCGTGGCCGGATCCAGCCGTCCCGCCCACTCGTGGGCGTTCAGCCGGGTCTTGCCGTCCGGGGTGAACACACAGGCCCGCAGGGACAGTTCCCCGCCGCGGTCCACGTGCGCGTAGCCGGCGATCGGGCTGTTGCAGTGGCCCTGCAGCACATGCAGGAACATCCGCTCGGCCGTCGCCTCCCGATGGGTGTCCGGGTCGCCGAGCCCGCTGACGGCGTCGATCAGCGCGGTGTCGTCCTCCCGGCACTGCAGGGCGAGGATGCCCGCGCCGATCGGCGGCATCATCGTCTCCGTCGACAGCACCTCGCTGATCACGTCCGTGCGGCCGATCCGTTCCAGACCGGACACCGCCAGCAGCAGAGCGTCCGCGTCGCCGGCGGCCAGCTTCTCCAGCCGGCGGTTGGCGTTGCCGCGGAACGCCACGCACTCCAGATGCGGGTGCGTGGCGGCCAGTTGGGCCACCCGGCGCACCGAGGAGGTGCCGATGCGGGTGCCGGCCGGCAGCTCGTCCAGGGTGAGTCCGCCCGGGTGGACCAGCGCGTCCCGGATGTCGTCCCGCTTCAGGAAGGCGGCGAACACCGTCCCGGCGGGCAGCGGCCGGTCGGCGGGCACGTCCTTGACGCAGTGCACCGCGAGATCGGCCTCCCCGGCCAGCAGGGCCGCGTCGACCTCCTTGGTGAACGCCCCCTTGCCCTCGACCTTGGACAGATCGCCGAGCCACTTGTCGCCGGTGGTCTTGACCGGCACCACCTCGGTGCGCACACCGGGGTGCAGCACAGTCAACTCGGCGCGGACCCGCTCCACTTGGGCCAGGGCCATCGGTGAGTCGCGGGAGACGATACGGACCAATTCCGGGACGGACATGGGGACACGATAGACCCTTGGACCCGACGCCCGGTCAGGACCCGGTCGAACACCGCGGTCTTCTCGAACGGCGCCGTCCCGGGACTCGTGAAGGCTCAGGTGCCGGCTTCGCCGACGGGGAAGCTGTAGCGCAGCTTCTGCTGCGCGCGGGCGCCGAGCCGGTCGTAGAACCGGACCGCCCTCTCGTTCCGGGCGGGCGTCTGCCACTGCACCTGCGCGAGGCCGAGCCGCCGGGCCTCGGCCACCACCGCGTCCACGAGCAGCGGGCCGAGGCCCAGGCCGCGATGGCCGGGGGCCAGGAACAGGCAGTCCATGTGCAGGTACTCCCGCCCGTCCCAGGTGGACAGTCCGGACGCGCAGGTGGCGTAGCCGACGACCTCGCCGTCCGGTGCCTCGGCGACCAGGCAGCGCAGCCGCGGGGCGGGCGTGTCGAACAGCAGGCCGGCCAGCCGGGCGGCGAGGTCCTCCACCGGCGGGGCGGCGCGCTCGTAGTCGGCGTGCTGGGCGGCCAGTTCGGCCACGCGCGGCAGAGCGGCGCGGTCGGCGTGCCGCACCAGGGGAGTACCGGTCACCGGACCTCGCCCTCCAGGGTGTCGGCGCTCCAGGCGGTCAGCCGCTCGGCGAGCGGGCCGTCGCCGTCCAGCACATGCCGGGAGAACGCCTCCCGCTCGTGCGCCAGCAGCGCGGCCTCCCAGACGCAGGGCGCGAGCCCCGCCCGGCCCGGCCGCAGCTCCGCCGGCCGCCCGGCCGGACCGGTGAACACGGCCAGGTCGGACATGTGTCCCTCGATCCAGCTGTGCACCACGATGTAGTCGCCGTCGCCGCCGGCGTGCACGATCAGCACCGCGAGGCCCAGTGATCCGCGTACCCGTCCCAGGCTCAGATGGCCCGCGGCCAGGTCCAGCGCCGTGTCCACGGCCTGCGGTCCGACCGTACGCCCCGGTGCCTCCAGCGCGTACACCTTGACGAGGTGACCGGCGGCTTCCCGGACGCCCAGCGCCCGGGCCGTACGGCCGTGATGACCCTCGGCGAGGGCCAGCAGTCCGGATGCGTCGATGGCCGGGGGCAGCTCCACGTGAAGATCCATCCGGCCATGATGCGCGCGCGGCGCGCGGGCGTCCATGGCGAGGTTGCGGCGCAGCAGGCGGAAGCGGGCGCACCGTACGGCTTGGCGGCGTACCGGGGTGTCTCCTCAGCCGAAGCCCTCCGGCAGGTCCGCCGCGGATTCCTCCGGGGTGAGGTCAGGGCGGAGCCGCAGCCAGGACGGTTGGCGCATGAGCCCGGCCCGGGTACGGGTGCTGTAGCTGACCTCGCCGACCAGCCGGGGCAGCACCCAGCGGGCGTCCGGAACGCGCGGCACCGGATCGAAGGGGCACCGCTCGCTCGCGGTGTCCCGCAGCAGCGCGGCGAGCTGAGTCCGCTCGGCCTCGCTCCAGCCGGTGCCCACCCCGCCGACGTACCGCAGTCGGCCGTCCTGGTCGCGCTGACCGACCAGCACCGCGCCGGGCAGTCCGCTCAGCCGCCCTTTGCCGGGCAGCCAGCCGCCGACGATCACATCTTCCGCGCGCATGTTGCGGATCTTGATCCAGGCACGGGAGCGGACCCCGGGCTCGTACACGGAGTCCAGCCGCTTGCACACCAGACCCTCCAGGCCGTGTTCCCGGGTCGCCGCGAGCGCCTCGGCGCCGTGTCCGGTCACCGCGCCCGGAGTCGACCAGTACGGCCCGGCCAGGCCCAGCTCCGTCAGCCGGGCCCGCCGCCGTACGTACGGCTGCCGCAGCAGGGACTCCTCG
Organism: Streptomyces sp. NPDC007856; assembly: GCF_042868225.1. Lineage (NCBI taxonomy): Bacteria > Bacillati > Actinomycetota > Actinomycetes > Kitasatosporales > Streptomycetaceae > Streptomyces > Streptomyces sp. NPDC007856. The sequence goes on from NZ_JBIAEC010000011.1 coordinate 12,719, forward strand.
CAGTACGGCACGTCGAACAGCACCAGATGCACCGGCACCTGGGCGGCCCGGCGTGCCGCCCGCGCGGGGGCGTGCGCCAGGCCCATCCGGCTCTGCAGCAGCTGGAAGTCGGCCCGGCCCCGTTCGTCGAGGGCCAGCACCTCGCCGTCCAGTACGGCGGGGGTGGTGCCCAGCGCGCCACCGAGCGGCCGCAGTTCGGGGTAGGCCGCGGTGATGTTCTCGCCCGAGCGGGCGCGCAGCAGCAGGCTGCCGTCGCCGGGCAGATAGACCATGACCCGCTGGCCGTCCTGCTTGGTCTCGTACGCCCACCGCTGGTCCTGGGCGGCGGGCGGCAGGGTGCCTGGAGTGGCGAGCATCGGCGCGATGAGCGGCAGGGGCACGGCGGTCACGGCTGAAGGTCTCGACCGCTTCCGCCGGCCTCACGCGCCTTCGGCCGCCGGTTCCCCTGAACGGGCCCGGGCCAGCCCGGCCGGCCTGGCCTGCCCGTCTCCGCCGGCCCCCTCACGCGACCGTCTCCGCCGACGGCTCCGACGCCGGTGCCGGTGCCGGGGTGGTCGGGCGGTGGCGGGGGAGGAAGGAGGCGAGGGCGAAGGCCAGGATCGCCGCGCCCGCGCCGATCGCCATGACGGCCTTGAAGCCGTTCTCGGACGGCAGCGCATGGCCGCCGAGGCTGATCGTCAGCTGCGCCAGGATCACCCCGGCGACCGCGCTGGCCACCGACGTGCCGATGGAGCGCATCAGCGTGTGGAGGCTGTTCGCGGCGGCCGTCTCCGAGGGCGGGACCGCGCCCGTGATCAGGGCATGGCGCCGTCGGCGAAGCCGACGCCGGCGCCGATGACGCGGGAGACCAGGACCAGCTGCCACACCTCGCTCACGATGTTCAGGCCGTATCCGGCGGCGACGATCAACGCCCCCAGCATCAGCGTGATCTTCGGACCACGGCGCTTGTTGATCATCGCGACACGGGCGGCTCCGGGAGGTGCCCCCGGACGGGTGCCGGCCGGGGGGAGTCGGTTCGGCGACCGGTCCGGGCCGGCGCCGCTCCCCGTCCCCAAGGGATGCGGCGCACCGGGGGTGGGCTTCCGCTCATGGCCACCCGGCTCATGGACGGCTTACTTGAGTCAGGCAAGCAAAATGCCCGCGTGTGTACCGGCTGCCTCCAGGCGGGCCGGCGTTCAGGCGGATCGTGGTGGTCTGACCCAGCCCAGCGACCGTTCGACGGCCCGCTGCCAGTTGTCGTACTCCGACTCCCGCAGCTCGGGGTCCATGTCGGGCAGCCACTGGGCGGCCCGGTGCCAGTTGCGGCGCAGCACTTCCAGATCGGGCCAGTAGCCGGCGGCGAGCCCGGCCGCGTAGGCGGCGCCCAGGGAGACCGTCTCGGCGACCATGGGCCGTACGACGGGCACGTCCAGCACGTCGGCCACGAACTGCATCAGCAGGTTGTCCGCGGTCATGCCCCCGTCCACCTTGAGCTGCCGAAGGGAGACCGAGGAGTCGGCGTTCATGGCGTCGACGACCTCCCGGGTCTGCCATCCGGTGGCTTCCAGGACGGCACGCGCCAGGTGGCCCTTGGTGATGTACGAGGTGAGGCCGACGATGACCCCGCGTGCGTCGCTGCGCCAGCGGGGCGCGAACAGGCCCGAGAACGCGGGAACGATGTAGCAGCCGCCGTTGTCCTCGACCGTCCGCGCGAGGGTCTCGATCTCCGGCGCGCTGTTGATCAGCCCCAGGCGGTCCCGGAACCACTGGACGAGTGCGCCGGTGACGGCGATCGACCCTTCCAGGGCGTAGGCCGGCTCCTGGTCCCCGATCTTGTACGCGACGGTCGTGAGGAGCCCGTGCCGGGACCGCACCAGCTCACCGCCGGTGTTGAGCAGCAGGAAGCTGCCCGTTCCGTAGGTGCACTTGGCCTCGCCGGGGGAGAAGCAGGTCTGGCCGAAGAGGGCGGCCTGCTGGTCGCCGAGGGCGGCCGTGATCGAGACCCCGGGCAGCACCGCACGGGCTTCGCCGTAGGCCTCCGCGGACGACCGGATCTCCGGGAGCATCGCACGGGGCACCCCGAAGAAGGCCAGCAGCTCCTCGTCCCAGGTGAGCGTGCGGATGTTCATCAGCATGGTGCGGCTTGCGTTGGTGGCGTCGGTGATGTGCAGGCCGCTGTCGGCGCCCCCGGTGAGGTTCCAGATCAGCCAGCTCTCCATCGTTCCGAACAGCACCTCGCCGTCCTTGGCGCGCTGTTCGACCCCCTTGACGTGGTCGAACAGCCACCGGATCCGCAGCGCGGAGAAGTAGGTCGAGGGCGGCAGGGCGCACCGCTCCAGGAAGAACGCCTCCCCGGGGCGCTGCATGAGCTCGTCGACGAGCGGCGCCGTGCGGGTGTCCTGCCAGACGATCGCCCGGCCCACCGGGGCGCCCGTCCGCCGGTCCCAGAGCACCGTCGTCTCACGCTGGTTGGCCAGGCCGACGGCGATGACCTGCTCCCTGCCGGCACCGGTGTCGGAGAGCGCCTCGGGCAGGATCTGCCGCAGGTTGTGCCATATCTCCATGGCGTCGTGCTCGACCCAGCCGGGCCTCGGGAAGTGCTGCCGGTGTTCCTTCTGCGCGACCGAGACCAGCCGCCCACGGTGGTCGAACAGGATGCATCGGGTCGAGTTGGTGCCCTGATCGATGGACATTACGTACCGTTCGGCCATGATCGGGTCTGCCTTCCGACGGATCGAGGGGCGGCTGTGCTGCTCTACCAGCGGGCGGCTCCCAGGTCTCTGGAGATCGCCCGGGCCGCTTCGCGGATCAGCATGATCAGACTCGGGCGGGGGCGGCCCTGGCTGTCGCATATCCGCTCGACCGGCCCGGACAGGCCGATGGCGCCGACGACGAGGCCGCCGTGCCCGCGGATGGGTGCGGAGATTCCGGCCTCGCCCATACTCATTTCCTGGATCTCGGCGGCCCATCCGAGTTCCCTGACCTCCGCGAGCGCCCGGGCGAGCCGCTCGGGATCGACCAGGGTGTGCCGGGTGTACGCCTCCAGCCCCGGTCCCTGGGCCGGCTCGACGCTCGCGGTCCCGTACGCCAGCAGCACCTTGCCGAGCGAGGAGGCGTGCAGCGGCAGCAGCGAGCCCACGTCCAGGGTCTGGAAGGTGTCGTCCGGCCGGAAGACGTGGTGGACGACGAGGACGCTGCCCTCCAGGGGCGTGCCCAGGCGTACCGCCTCCCCGCTGCGGGCGGCCAGGGCGTCGGCCCAGTTGAGCGAGCGCGAGCGCAGCTCGTTCACGTCGAGATAGCTGGTGCCGAGATGCAACAGGGCGGCGCCGAGCTGGTACTTCCCGGTCGCCGCGTCCTGCTCCACGAAGTCCACGTGCTGGAGCGTGCGCAGAATGCCGTGGGCGGTGCCCTTCGCCAGCCCGAGCGAGGCCGCCACCTCGCCGAGTCCGAGTCGACGGGGTCCGCCGGCGAGCAGACGCAGAATCGCCGCCGCCCGTTCGATCGACTGGACTGGGCCGGCCATGAAGCGAGCCTATTACCCGCACGGAGGCCGTGCCCGTGGGCGAGGGCGGGCGGGCGTTCGGTAATGCCGACCGACGTTCATTGACCGGCCCGATTTGTCTCCATAGCGTGCTTGCGAGCCGGAAACGCGCGGTTACGACGGCGCGGACCGGTCGGTCACACCATCGGGAGAGAACATGGCGGCACAGCTCAAGACGCTGCTTCAGGCGGCATGCGAACACGTGTGTCCGGTTCCGCCTGTCGCCGGCGCAGTCTCGGCCGTACGCCGTCGTGCTGCGGCGGTCCTCGCCGACTGGAGGGTGTGCCCGTACCTCGTCGAGGACGCACTGCTCGTGGTGTCGGAGCTTGTCACCAACGCCATCCTGCACGCCCGGCCCCCGGCTGTGCTTCGGCTGTCGTGGGTGCAGGGCGACGGTGGCTGCACCCTGCGCGTCGAGGTCACCGACGCGGGCCCCGTCCTTCCGGCGTGCCGGTCCCTCGTCGGGGTCGACCCCGACGAGCACGGCAGGGGCGAGGCGATCGTCCACGCCCTGGCGACTCGCCATGGCATGGACACCCACCTCGACGGCGTCACCCGTTGGGCCGAACTCGTCGCGCCCTAGATTCCTCGACCTTGAGCGTGGCCTCGCAGCGTCACTGCACGTACGCCGGATGGTCCGCGGTCGTCTTGCGGAGCAGGAGCAGAGCCGCGTCGTCGGGCAGCCGGCCGCCCACACGCGCCAGCAGTCCGTCGTGGAGCGCGGTGAGAGTGCGCGCCGGCTCGTCGCACACATGCCGGGCCACCCCTTCGGCCGGCGGATAGAACGCACGCGCGTGATCGCGGGCCTCCGTGACCCCGTCGGGGTACAGCAGCAGCTGATCTCCGACCGCGAAGGGCAACCGCTGTGGCGGGGGAACCTCGCCCGACAGGGCGCGCAGCCCGAGAGGCGGAGCGGGATGCGCGGGGCTCCACCGCCCCGACCTCTCCGGAGCCGGACACCAGCAGCGGCGGCGCATGTCCGCAGTTGACGATCTCCAGATGTCCCGACCGGGAGTGTCCGGCGACCACGGCGGTGACGAAGTCGTCGGGACCGTCAGATGGTGAGCGAGAGGCTCCTGGTCACCCGGCTCGCGACCGGAAGCAGTCGTGCCCCGATCTCCTGGAGCCGGGCCCGCCGCTCCGCCGGCAGGGAGACGCCGAGCGAACCGGGCGTGTTCCGCGGTAGACGGGCACGGCGACGCACTCGGTGCCGAGCGCACACGGCTGTCGGGGCGAGCGACGGAGCGGCCGTGCCGCTGGAGCTCAGCGGTGCGTGCTCGCGATGCTCACCGCGTTCGCGGCCACCACCGCCCCGATCCCCGCCCACTCCGGAACCCCGAGACCCTGCCCCAGCACCACCCAGCCGACCACCGCCGCCAGCACCGGATTGACACTCATGAACAGGCCGAAGGTCTGGGCCGGCACCTTGCGCAGGGTGAGCAGATCGGCGAGATACGGCACCGCCGACGACAGCACACCCGCCGCCACCGCGCACAGCAGGGCCCCGGCCGTCGGCGGATGCCGTACGGCGACCACGATCCCGATCGGCAGGAAGGCGAGCGCCGACAGGCACGCGGCCGCGGCCGACCCCTGGGCGCCCGGGATGCGCCGCCCGACGATCCGGTTGAGCAGGATGTACGAGGCCCAGCAACAGGCCGCCACCAGGCCCAGACCCATGCCCACGTAGTCGGTGGACGGCTGAGGGCGCATCAGCACCACGACTCCGGCCCCCGCCAGCGCCGCGCACCCCCCGTCCAGCCGGCGGCGCGAGGCGGCGAGCGCGACGGCGAGCGGGCCCAGGAACTCCAGGGTCACCGCCAGCCCCAGGCCGATCCGGTCGATCGCGCTGTACAGGCTCAGGTTCATGGTGCCGAAGACCCCGGCGAGCAGCAGCACCGGCCACCACTGGCGCCGGGTGAAGTCCCGCAGGCGCGGTCGGCCGACGGCCACCAGGACGAGTGCGGCGACGTACTGGCGTACGGCCACCACGCCGAGCGGACCGAGGACCGGGAAGGCCAGGGCGCCGATCGCCGCGCCGGTCTGGTTGGACAGGCCGCTGCCGAACATCGTCGCCACGCCGGCCAGCCGCCCCGGCGCGGGGTCGTGGACCATGGGGGACACCGTCGCGGTGCGGTCTCCGAGAACTCGTCGCATGGCAGGAGCGTCCGCCCGTCCGGTGCTTGCGCAAAATGCATGCGCGACCGCATCTATACGCTGAAGGCATGGATGAGGTCGAACTCCGGCAGCTGCGCTGTCTCGTCGCCATCGTCGACGAGGGCACCTTCACCGACGCGGCGATCGCCCTCGGGGTGTCCCAGGCGGCAGTCTCCCGCACCCTGGCGGGGCTCGAACGAACCCTGGGCGTACGGCTGTTGCGGCGCACCTCGCGCGAGGTGAGCCCGACGGCGACCGGGCTGCGGGTGGTGGCGCAGGCCCGGCGGGTGCTGGCGGACGTCGCCGTCCTGGTCCAGGAGGCCGCCTCGGGGCACACCCGGCTGCGGATCGGCTACGCATGGTCGGCCGTCGGCCGTCACACCGTGGCCTTCCAGCGGCGCTGGACGGCCGCCCACCCAGGGACCGATCTGCACCTCGTCCGGGTCAACACGGCGTCCGCCGGTCTCGCGGAAGGCGCCTGCGACCTCGCGGTGGTGCGCCGGCCGCTGGAGGACCGGCGGTTCGACACCGCCATCGTGGGCCTGGAGCGGCGCCTGTGCGCGATGGCGGCGGACGATCCGCTCGCCCGCCGCCGGTCCGTACGGCTCGCCGAACTCACCGGCCGGACCCTCTGGGTGGACCGGCGCACCGGCACCACCACCCCCGAGCTGTGGCCTGCGGACTCCCGCCCCGCAGTCGAGGAGACCCACGACGTCGACGACTGGCTCACCGTCATCGCCGCCGGACGCGGCATCGGTGTCACGGCGGAGTCGACCGCGAACCAGTACCCGCGACCGGGCGTCGTCTACCGGCCGGTCCGGGACGCCGAACCCGTCGCCGTACGGCTCGCCTGGTGGCGCGACGACCCGCATCCGGCACTCCAGGCGGTCCTCGAACTGCTCAGCGAGCTGTACCGCACGAGCTGAGGGACCAGGACGACCGGGACGGCCCAGGCCGAAAGGCGCGGACATCACGTGGCGGGGCGGGCGCGCACCCGTCCATCGACGCACGGGCGCCCCAGAGACACACCTCTGCGGCGCACCGAGCCGCAAAAGGGAGAACTCTTCGTCCTCGCCCAGGCGATCGGCTGCCCCGACCCGGCGAGATCATCGGCGCCCCGCCGGCTGGACCTCGGGCATGGGCCGCTTCGGCGCCGTCTTCGGCCATGGCTGGGCGGCCAGTTGCTCGCCGTCCATCGTGTGCATCGGCATCGCCGCCCTGCGCTCCGCACGGCGCCCGAGCCCAGCGGCACCGGTCAGCCACTCGTCACCGCCGGCTGACCCGCCCCCGCGCACGGCGTCACCCCAGCGCGTCGGGCTCCACGTCCAGGCCCGTGCAGGCCAGCTCCCCGGCCACCTCGGCGCACGCCTCCACGCCTCGCGGCGAGGACACCGAGAGCATCGGGCTGCTGTCCCCGGCGGAGTCGTCCGCCGGATAACCGGCTGACATCACGTCATGGCCCGCGCGCACCGACACCTCACGGGGCCCGGGCGAGCGCAGCCACACCTCGGACCAAGCGGTCCGGCAGGCCGGCGACCAGCGCAGCCGGACGGTGTAGGAGCGACCGGTGACCGTGCTCGTGGTCCGTGCGTCCCGGGCACACATCGAGGCGTCGGGCAACTCGCCCTGACAGGACCGGCCATGACAGCGGGGTACCCCCGGCAGGGTCTGCGCGGCGGGTGCGGTACCCGGCCACATGGACAGGGCGACAGCGGCGGCGGCCACCGCGGCAGCCGTGCCGAACAGCGCCAACACGGACAGCGGAAGCCGCGACGGGAGCCGCCGCGGAAGCCGGGATGCGAGCCGGCGGCCGAGCCGCTGCCCGGGGCCGGGCTCCTCGGGCACGGCCTCCGGTGCGGGCGTTCCGGCCGCGTCCCACAACGCCCGTACGGCCTCGGGATCGGCGCCGGCGAGCCGGCAGAGCGCCTCCACGGCGGGCCTCGGCGGCGGCGTCCCGCCGGACAGATAGCGGTGCCACGCGGACTTGCTGTACGGGGTCCGCGCGGCCAGCGCCGCCAGGCTCAGCCCCGTACGGTCCTTCAGCTCGCGCAGTCCCACCACCAGTGCCTCGTCCGGCGTGGTCGATGGTTGGGGGTGCCGCATCGTGCGTCCTCGACTCCCGTTCCGCTATGGGCCGTTTCGCCCCTGATGCCGGAATGGCTTCCCGCGAGGACGGCGACTGGAACACGCGGTGAGGTATGAGCAGGGTGAGGCGTGGGCGTACCGAAGGCCCGTTCGGGGGTCGTCGAACGGGCCTTCGGCGGCTGGGTGGTGCTGTGCTGAAGGGCCGTCAGCACCAGGGAAGAGGGCGGGCCGCGCGGACGTAGTGTGCGGAGACGTAGCCCGCGTGGTGCGGCAGCCGGTACCAGGTGCGGTTCCCGTACACCCAGGAGCCGCGCGTCCGGCAGGTGAGGACCAGGAGCCGGCCCGTCTGCCGGTGGCCGATCACCCGGTAGCCGGTGCCGGGACCGGAGCGGACGTTGAGCGGGGCGTGGCGGGTGGCGACGCGGCCGGTGAGTGGCTGAAGGTGGCGGTGCGCCATCCACTGTGCGGCGAACCGGTACTGCATCCGGTGGGCGGCGAGTCGGTACGGCGCCGCGTGCATGACGAGGCGGTAGGCCGCGGTCTGGGGCATGAAGCGGTACGCCGCCCGCCGGGCGGTGAGGCGGTGGATCCGGTGCACCCGGTGGCTGTGGTGGGTGCGGAGGTGGACGCGGTGGTGCCGGCGGTGGGTGACGTGCCTGCGATGGTGGACGCGCCGGCCGGTGCGGTGGGTGCGGTGGGTGCGGTGGGTGCGGTGGGTGCGGTGCTGGGCATGGTGGGTGTAGTGCGCGGTGGCGCTGGGAACCGGGCGCGGTGCGGCGGCGTCCGCCGTGCCGGCACCGGCCGCCGTGGGCAGGAACGCGAGCACCGCCACCGTGGCCAGCAAGCCGCTCTTGAGACTCCGTCGGATCATGGAAACCTCCGGCTGTCGTTCGCGTGACCACGAGCAGTGATCACGACAGCCAGGGTTTCCGTGACAAGCCGCCGGAATGCCGTTCCGGCGTCCCCAGGGACGGCCGGGACGTCCCGCGGGACGGACGCCCATGGCACCGGCGGGTCCGCCCGGTCCGCGGCGGGGAGGCGTCCCGCCGTCTCCGGCGCGTCCCGGTGACGTCTCCCGGGGGTACCCGCGGCATCCGTGGCGGTCAGAGGGTCTCGGTGAACGTGATGCTCCGCTCCTTCAGCAGCGGGAACACCGTTCCCCGGATCAGCTCCGCGAAGTGGTCCGTCTCCTTGTGCGCCTCGAAGCCGGCGCGGTCCGTGTAGCGCTCGTACAGCACGAACGCTCCTGGCCGGTCGACGACCTCGTGCGCCTCGTAGGCGAGGTTCGCGGGTTCCGACGGGACCAGTTCGCGCATCTTGCGCAGCGCGTCGCGCACGGTGTCGGCGTCGGCGGGAGCGCACTCGTACTGGGCGACGACGGCGAAGGCCATGGCATTCCTCCGGTGTTCCTCGGCGGGTGGACTCGCCGATTCCAGCACGCTCCCGCCCGGGGGAGGTCCGTACGACACGCGGCCATGTCCGCGGGCGGCCGGCCGTCGTGGGAAGGGCGAGAGCGGGGAGGGGAATTTACTTGACTCACGCAATGAGCCGGTAAACTTGCGGGCATGCCCGCGGAATCGCTGTCCGACCTGCCCGTCGCGTCCCCGGAGGTCACCGAGATAGAGCGCGCCCTGACGCGCATCACCTACCTCGGCACCCGAGCCCGGCAGCACGAGCGGCTGATGGTGCTGGCCGGGGTGCCGCTGGACCGGGCCGCGGTGGCCCTGCTGCGGCAGATCGCCGACTCCGAACCGCTGCGCCCGGGGGAGCTGGCGCAGCGCCTCGGCGTGGAGGCCTCGCATGTCACTCGGACCGTGCAGCAACTGCAGAGGGCCGGATACGTCACGCGTGTCCCGGACCCCGTCGACCGGCGCGCCCAGCGCATCCAGCTGACCGACGCGGGCCGGGACGCCGTCGACCGGGTCCGCGAGGCCGGGGCCCGGGGCATGCAGCTCGCCCTCGCCGACTGGCGGCCGGAGGATCTGCGGCAGATGGCGACCCTGTTCCACCGCATGGTCGACGACTTCCTCGCCTACACGACCGAGGAGGACTCCGGCCGGGAGGCGGACGACGCCGTGACCACGGTGTGACGGCCGGCGTCCTTTCGCAACGGGTCACCCCTGCGCCTACCGTCCAGTAGTATCCGGCGGCAGGCCACCAGAGGAGGAACCGTGCCCCGGTCCGAACGCTCGCCCCTGCTGCTCGCCGGCCTGCTGGCCGCGGCGGGGGTCGCCCACTTCGCGGCACCGCGCCCCTTCGACGGGCTCGTACCGCGTGCGCTGCCGGGCTCGCCCAGGGCATGGACGTACGGCAGCGGCGCCGTGGAGCTGGCCCTGGCGGCCGGGATCGCCGCCCCCCGGACACGCGCGGTCGCCGCGAAGGCGGCCGCGGCCTTCTTCGTCGGGGTGCTCCCGGCGAACCTGCAGATGGCCGTGGACTGGCGGCACCGGCCCGCGCCGCTGCGGACCGCCGCCCTCGCACGGCTGCCGCTGCAGGTGCCGTTGGTGCTGTGGGCCCGGGGAGTCGCCCGGAACGAGGAAGGACGCTCATGACGGAACGCATCGAGGTCGGGGACAAGGCCGAGGACTTCGCCCTGCCCGACGAGACCGGCACCACCCGCCGGCTCACCGAGCTGCTGGCCGAGGGGCCGGTGGTCCTCTTCTTCTACCCGGCCGCCCTCACCCCCGGCTGCACCGCCGAGGCCTGCCACTTCCGGGACCTCGCCGCCGAGTTCGCCGCCGTCGGCGCCCAGCCCGTCGGCATCAGCGGCGACAGCGTCGACAAGCAGCAGGAGTTCGCCGGACGGCACGGCCTCGGCATGCCGCTGCTCTCCGACACCGACGGCACGGTCCGCGAGCGGTTCGGCGTCAAGCGCGGCTTCTCCCTCGCCCCCACCAAGCGCGTCACCTTCGTGATCGCCCAGGACCGCACGGTGCTGGAGGTCGTCCGCAGCGAACTGCGCATGAACACCCACGCCGACCGGGCTCTCGCCGCCCTGCGCGCCCACCAGGGCTGAACGGCGCCCGCCCCGCGGGGCGGACGGGGACACCCGCGCGCTCGATGCGCCGGACCGATCGGAACATCCATGGGCATACACGGGCCACCCGGCCGAAGACGTCGTGGGCCGGCCCGCGGCCGGGCTGCTCGCCGGGGACATCCCGGACGACACACTCGCCGCGCGGGCCGGCACCGTCGCGCTGCGCCACCGTGACGGACACCGCATCGACGTGGCCCTCACCGCCTGCCCCATGACCGGAGCCGACGGCGAGCCCACCGGCTTCGTCCTCACCGCCGGCCCGTCCGGCAGCACCCTGGCCGCCGAGGCCCTCGAGTGTCTCCCGGCGGCTCAGCCTGCCCGCCGCCGGTCATCCGGCCCCTACCGTCGTCCTGCCGGGCGGCACCGCCCGGTCCATCCAGATGAGCGCCGGACCGCCCCTCGCGCCGGCAGGCTGCCGTTCGAGGGGACGGAGCCGGAACTGCCCGAGGGCTCCGTCGTCGCGCTCTGCACCGACGGCCTGGTCGAGGACCGCGACCGGGACGTCGAGGGAGACGATCTGGGCCGAGCAGGCGCTGCCCCGCACCTGACCGTCCGTCCGGCACCGATCACTGGAACGGGCAGCCCGGGTTCGGCGCGTCCTCCGAGAACGGGGCGCCGTGCGGCAAAACGTACAGCACATCGAGCACGAGCGGGGTGTCCCCGAGGTTCCGGCCGATGTGGACATGGTCCGCACCGGCCGGCTCCTGGATCGTCGCGCCCGTGCGGTACACGCCGTCCGAGGCGCAACCGGAGTCGAAGTGGCTGAGGGTGCCCTGCCTGACCACGCCGTACAGCGGGCCGTCGTGGTAGTGCCAGCCGGTGCTCTGGCCGGGCGGGACGGTGATCTCCCGCAGGGTGTAGTCGGTGCCGCCTATGGTGGTCTGGCTGATGATCCGGGCCGTCACCCCCGGCCCCGGCGGGGTCGCCTGCGCGGTGCCGCAGGTCAGAACGGTGGCGACGGTCAGCGCGCCGGTGACGGCGGCACGGAGAGCGGTACGCATGCGGGACCCTTTCGGGAGGCGAGCGGGGTGTCGCCGTGAACATAAGCGCCTTGCAGGCGAGTTGGGGGCGGAACTCGAAGATCCGTATGCGTACGTGATCGCGGGTGTCAGGTCCCCGCGCGCTCCCGGACCACGTCCCGTGGCCGCTTGTCCTCGCGCAGTCCCAGGTAGCGGGGATGCCGCAGCATCCCGTCCCGGGTCCACTCGGTGAAGGCGATCTGCGCGACCAGCTCCGGCCGCACCCAGCGGGCGCGGGCCTCGCGCACGGCACCGGTGAAGGGCGAGGAGTCCCGGCGCAGCCCGTCCAGCCGCTCGCGCAGATCCAGCAGGGTGCGCCGGTCGAAACCGGTGCCGACCTTCCCGGCGTACCGTAGCCGGTCACCGTCGAAGAAGCCGAGCAGCAGCGCTCCCAACCCGACGCGGCTGCCCGCCGGTTCGGTGAAGCCGCCGATCACGAACTCCTGCCCCTGAGAGCACTTGAGCTTCAGCCAGTCCGGGGACCGGCGCGTCCGGTACGGCCCGTCGGCCCGCTTGGCGATCAGCCCCTCCCAGCCCCGGCCGCAGGCCTCGGCCAGCAACTCCGCGCCGCCCGCGTTGCGATGCGGGGTCAGCCGCAGCGGGGCACGAAAGGACAGCGCCCGCCGCAACAGCGACTTGCGGACCCGCAAAGGAAGTTGACGGGTGTCGGTACCCTCCAGACGCAGCAGGTCGAAGAGGTAGTACGTCACCGCGACTCCGGACGCCTCGATGTCCCGGCGCCGGGTCAGCCCCAACCGCCGCTGCAGCCGCGCGAAGTCGGTACGGCCGCCGCTGAACGCGACGACCTCGCCGTCCACCGTGAAGTCGGTGCACTCCTGCGCCGCGAGCGCCTCCACGATCTCCGGATAGGTGTCGTTCAGTCGCCGGCCCGTGCGCGAGAGCAGCCGCAACGAGTCGCCCTCGCGCACCGCCAGCAGCCGGACGCCGTCCAGCTTCCGCTCGAACAGCCAGCCCTCGCTGAAGTCCCGCCGGTCGCTGAGGGTGGCCAGCATCGGGGCCGCGGCGAGTTCGGTGCCCGGCCCGGCCGGGCGCAACAGCTCCCGGCGGTCGGCCGGCAGCCCCTCCAGCAGCCCCGGCACCGCCCCTCACTCCTCGCCGTCGGCCGCGACCTGTGCGAGGGTGCGTCCGGTGCGCACCGAGCGAGCCCGCCGGGGATCCGGGGTGCCGTGCCCGGCCGACCGCGCCGGCCCCTTGCGCACCAGCAGCCAGGCCTCCTGTTCACCCTGGTCTCCCCGGAAGCGGGTCAGGGCGTACTCGCCGCGCAGTTTGCTGCCGTGCAGCCGGAAGGTGGCGTGCCCGCGCTCCAGCGACTGGGCGAAGTCCACCGGGCGTCCCTTGCGGTCGTGGCTGAGCGGCTCGTACGTGCCGTTGTCCCAGACGATCACGGTCCCGCCGCCGTACTCGCCCTTCGGGATCACGCCCTCGAACTCCTCGTACTCCAGCGGATGGTCCTCGGTGGGCACGGCCATCCGCTTGTCTCCGGGATCCGTGGACGGGCCCTTCGGGATCGACCAGGACTTCAGGACGTCGTCCACCTGGAGCCGGAAGTCGAAGTGCATCCGGCTGGCGTCATGGATCTGCACCACGAAATGCGGCTCGTCACTCCCGGCCCGCGGCTCCTGCCCCGACGGCTCGCGGGTCCGCTCGAAGTCGCGCTTGCCGCGGTACGTCCGCAGCCGGTCCTCCGCTGCCACCTGAAGCTCCTTCCGTACACCGCCTCACGGGCCCCCGGGTACCCCGGACCGGGCCGTTCAGCCCGCGATGCCGTCCAGCTCGGCGACCGCGTCGTCCGGCAGCACCAGGGACACGGCGGCGATGTTCTCCCGCAGGTGCTCCGGCGAGGAGGTGCCGGGGATCAGCGCGACGTTCGACGACCGGCGCAGCAGCCAGGCCAGCGCCACCTGCTGCGGCGAGGCCCCGAGCCGGGCGGCGACCTTGGCCAGCGCGTCGGACTGCAGCGGGGTGAAGCCGCCGAGCGGGAAGTAGGGCACGAAGGCGATGTTCTCGGCCGCCGTGCGCTCCACCAGCGCGTCGTCCTGCCGGTTGGCCAGGTTGTACAGGTTCTGCACGGTCACCACGGGCGCGATCGCCAGCGCCTCGTCCAGCTGCGCCGCGGTCACCGTGCTCAGCCCCAGATGCCGGATCAGCCCCCGCTCCCGCAACTCGGCCAGCGCGCCGAACTGCTCGGCCAGGGAGTCCTCGTTCGGGGTGTCCACGTCACCGACCCGCAGATTGACCACGTCCAGCGACTCCACACCGAGGCTCCGCAGGTTGTCGTAGACCTGCGCCTTCAGGTCCTCCGGGTGCCGGGACAGGATCCAGCTGCCGTCGGCTCCCCTGCGGGCGCCGACCTTGGTGACGATGTGCAGCTCCTCGGGGTAGGGATGCAGCGCCTCCCGGATGAGCTCGTTGACGACCACGGGCCCGTAGAAGTCGGCGGTGTCGATGTGCGTGATCCCCGCCTCCACCACCGCGCGGAGCACCGCCACCGCCCGGTCACGGTCCTTCGGCGGACCGAAGACGTGCGGGCCGGCCAGCTGCATGGCGCCGTAGCCGACGCGGGTCAGGGCCAGACCGTCGGCCGGAGTGAGGGTGCCGCCGAGCTGTGCAGTCATGTCGTACCTCTCCAGATGATGCTCAGGATGCCCTGGCCACCGGACCTGCCGGCGGCCTCGCTCTCCACCCTGCGCCCGTCGGCCCCGCCGTTGCAGTACCCCGTCGATCCTGGGAGTGACAGGGCCAGTCACCGTCGGCCGGGCCGCCGTACGGTGGGGCCATGGACCGAACGAACGCGCTCGGCGAGTTCCTGCGCGCCCGCCGGGCGCTGGTGCGGCCCGAGCAGGTGGGGCTGCCCGGCGGCGGGCTGCGCCGGGTGCCGGGGCTGCGCCGCGAGGAGGTCGCGATGCTGGCCGGCATCAGCTCCGACTACTACCTGCGGCTGGAGCAGGGCCGCGACCGCAACCCGTCCGTGCAGGTCCTCCAGGCCATCGCCGGTGTGCTGCGGCTCGACGCCGATGCCACCGCCCACCTGGTCGGCCTCGCCCAGGACCGGCCCGGCCCAGGCGTACGCTCCGGGCGCCGCACCCAGCAGGTCCCGGCGAGCCTGCTCCAGCTCATCGACGGCTGGTCGCGCAACCCCGCCTACGTCCAGACCCGCTACACCGACTGCCTCGCCGCCAACGCCCTCGCCTCCGCACTCACCCCGAACTACCGGCCCGGCGTCAACCTCCTGCGGGCCGTCTTCCTCGACCCGGCCGAGCGCGAGCTGCGCCGGGACTGGGAGGACCTCACCGAGGAGGGCGTGGCCGTACTGCGCTCCGAGGCGGGGGCGGACGCGGACGACCCGCGGCTGCGTGACCTGGTCGGCGAGCTGTCCCTGAGCAGCGAACGCTTCCGCACCCTGTGGGCCCGGCACGAGGTACGGCCCCGCCGCGGCCGGGTGAGCCATCTGACCCATCCGCAGGTCGGCGACCTCGACCTGCAGTCGGACAAGCTGTCCGTGGACGGCACCGACGGCCTCACCCTGGTCGTCTTCCACGCCGAGCCCGGCAGCCGCAGCGCCGAACTGCTCGACATCCTCGGCAGCCTCGCCGCGCCGGCCGGTGACGGTGTCGGGCCGGGCAGCGCGCAGGAACGGATCGAGGAGCAGTAGGGGCCCGGTCGGTTCAGAACTCCTCGTGCCGTTCGGGGTCGCCGCCGAGCCGGTGCGGGGCGTGCCGGGCGATCGCCGCGAGCTGGCCGGAGTCCAGCTCGAAGCCGAAGACGTCGAGGTTGGCGCGCTGCCGGCCCGGATCGGCCGACTTCGGGATGGGCAGCGCGCCGACCTGGAGATGCCAGCGCAGCAGCACCTGCCCCGGCGTCACCCCGTGCGCCGCGGCGATCTCCGCCACCGCGGGATCGTCCAGCAGATCGCTGCCCCGGCCCAGCGGGCTCCAGCTCTCGGTGACGATGCCCTTGTCCGCGTGGAAGGCGCGCAGCTCCTCCTGTGGGAACAGCGGGTGCAGCTCGATCTGGTTCACCGAGGGCAGCACCCCGGTCTCCTTCTCCAGCCGCGTGATGTGCTCCGGGGTGAAGTTCGAGACGCCGATCGAGCGGACCAGCCCGTCCTCGCGCAGCTTGATCATCGCCTTCCAGGAATCGGCGTACCTGCCGACCCGGGGATTCGGCCAGTGGATCAGATACAGGTCCACGTACTCCAGGCCGAGCCGCCGCCGGGACTCCTCGAAGGAGGCGAGCGTCTCCTCGTAGCCGTGGTGCCGGCCGGGCAGCTTGGTGGTGACGACCACCTCCTCGCGGGGCACGCCGCTGCCCGCCACGGCCCGCCCGACACCCGTCTCGTTGCGATAGTTCGTCGCGGTGTCCACCAGCCGGTAGCCCAGGTCGAGCGCGGAGCGTACGGCCTGCTCGGCGGCCGTGTCGTCCAGTGGCCAGGTGCCGAGGCCGATCGCGGGGATCGTCGTACCGTCGTTGAGCGTGTGCGCCGGAATGCGGTTCACGATGGGACCTTCCCTCGACAGTGTCGTCCCTCCAGCCTCACGGATAGGGTGAGCGGTGATCAACCGGACGGGTGGGAAGAGGGCAGCGGACGGCATGGGCGGCGGCGCGGACAGCAACGGCGTGGGCGGCGGCGGACGGCCCACCTCGCGGGATGTCGCGCGACTCGCCGGCGTCTCGCACACCGCCGTGTCCTTCGTCTTCAACGGCCGCGCCGAGGGCAACCTCTCGCCCGCCACCCAGGACCGCATCCGGCAGGCCGCCGCCCAGCTCGGTTACCGGCCCGACCCGGTCGCCCGAGGCCCGCGCCGCCGCCGTACGGCCGTGATCGGGCTGGTCACCGACGAGATCGCCTCCTCCCCGTTCGCCGGGCGGCTGCTGCGCGGCGCGATGGAGACGACCTGGGACAGCGACCACCTCGTGCTCACCGTGGATGCCGGCGGCGACCCGGCCAAGGAGGACGCGGCCGTCGCCGAACTCCTCGACCGGCGCGTCGACGGCATCATCTACGCGGCCATGTCACTGCGCCGGGTCCGCGTCCCCGAGGGCCTGCACCGCACCCACTCCGTGCTCGCCAACTGCCTGCCCGAGGACGACTCGCTGCCCGCCGTCATCCCCGCCGAGCGGGCCGGCGGGCGCACGGCCGCGCGGCTGCTGCTGGAGGCCGGGCACCGCAGGCTCGCCGTGGTCGGCGGACAGGACGACATCGCCTCCGTGGAACGGCTGCGCGGCTTCCGGGACGCACTGCGCGCCGAGGGCGTCACCGTGCCCAGGGAGTGGGTCGTGCGCACCGGGGGCGAGATCACCGGCGGCCACGAGGGCGCCGCCCGGCTGCTCGACGGCACCGGCGCCCGCTGTGGTCGACGGGGCCGGACGGTGCCGGTGCCGACCGCGCTCAGTTCGCCGGCTTCCACCCCAGCGCCGGCCCCAGCTTCGTCGACATGTCCGTCAGGATCTGTATGTAGTCCTCGTGCTCGAAGGTGAACGGCAGGGCGAACGCCACCTCGTCCACCTCCCGGAACGCGGCGTGCGCGCGCAGCCGTTCGGCGATCTCCGTCGAGGTGCCGACCAGGTCCGGGGCGAACAGCAGTCGGCCCGGACCCTGCGGGGAGGCCGTACGCGGCAGGCGTTTCGCCGCGTACGCCTCGTACTTGGCGCGCTGCTCCGGGCTCGCGGAGTCGGTGGGTATCACGACGAGGCCGTGGGAGACCCGGGCCTCCTCGCCGTCGGGGTGATGGGCGCGGAACTCCCGGACGAGGGAGAGCTGGATCTCGGCGAAGTCCCATGGGCCGTCCGGCTGTTCCGCCTTGACCACGCTGCTGGTCAGGAAGTTCATGCCGTGCTCGCCCGCCCAGCGCGCCGAGCGGAGGCTCCCACCGCCGTACCACATCCGCCGGCCGAGTCCGGGGGAGTGCGGCTGGACCGCATCGCTGAACACCTCGAATCCCTCGACCCCGCTGAAGTCGCTCGCGGGCTTGCCCCGCACCAGGTCCAGCAGCCGTCGCACCCGCTCGTAGCCAAAGTCCTCGGCGTCGGCCGTGTCCGGGTACAGGGAGCCCTTGACCTGCTCGAAGTGCATCGGCGGGCCCACGCTGACGCCCGGGTTCAGCCGGCCCCCGGACAGGACGTCCACCGTCGCCAGGTCCTCGGCGAGGCGCAGCGGGTTCTCCCAGCCGAGCGGAGTCACCGCGGTGCCCAGCTCGATACGGCGGGTGCGCTGGGAGGCGGCGGCGAGGACGGCGACCGGGGAGGAGATGCCGTACTGCAGATGGCGGTGGCGCAGCCAGGCGCTGTCGAAGCCGAGCCGCTCGCCCAGCTCGATGATCTCCAGGGTGGACTCGTGTCCCCGGGCCGGATCCGCCGGGTCGAACAGGCCGATGGTGAGGAAGCCCAGCTTGCGCAGCGGGCGGGCGGTGGGCGGCACGGGCTCCTCCAGCGGTCGTACGTCGGTTCCTTCTCCGATTCTGGCAGGCGGGTGTGACAACCGTGTGATCACTTCGGCGGGACGACGATCTCGCCCTCGACCGGCGGGGTCGCCGAGGCACCCCGAACAGCCGGGGCTCCGGTGGTGCGCCGGTACGCTGGGGAGCCTTTGCGGAAGGGGGCAGATCGTGGAACTCGCCTTCGCCGGACGGGTCGTGGAGTGGCGGGGTCCGGCGCCGTACTACTTCGTCGCCGTGCCGGACGCGGAGTGCGCCGACATCCGTGACGTGGCCGCGCTGGCCAGTTATGGCTGGGGCGTGGTCCCGGTCGAGGCCAGAATCGGCGGCACGGACTTCACCACGTCCCTCTTCCCCAGGGACGGCGGATATCTGCTGCCGCTCAAGAGCGCCGTGCGCCGGCCCGAGGGACTCGCACCGGGTGACGAGGTGACCGTCGCGCTGACCGTGCGTCTGTGAGATGGAGGACGCTGGTGTCGCAGTGGTTCGCCGAGCGCTTCGCGGTGCTGGTGACCGACGGCCGGGGCACCCCGGAGCGCGGGCCGGACTGGGAACGCGTGGTGTACGGCGACCTGTTCGGGCCCGCGCTCGACGACCAGGTGAGCGCGCTGCGGGCGGCCGCCCGCGCGCACCCCCTGCTCGACCTGCGCCGACTCGGCATCCGTGGCTGGTCATTCAGCGGCTCGCTCGCCGTGCTCACCGTGCTGCGCCGCCCGGACGTCTTCCGCGCCGCCGTGGCCGGGGCGGGCGTCACCGACCAGCGGCTCTACGACGCCCACTGGCGTGAGCGGCTCCTGGGCCACCCGGAGGCGTACCCCGAGCGGTACGAGGTCTCCCTGCTCCGCGAGGCGCCCCGGCTCACCCGTCCCCTGCTGCTCGTCCACTGCCTCGCGGACCCCAGGGTCCCGCCCGCCCACACCCTCCGGCTGTCCGATGTGCTGCTCGCCTCGGGTCGGCCGCACTAGGTACTGCTCCTGCCCGGCGCCGGACACCAGCCCATCGGCACCGACGTCACACGCGACCTGCCGCGGCATCAGGCGCGTTTCCTGCGGCGGCACCTGACAGCGATGACGCCGCAGGACCCCGGCCCTTCCCACCCCTGCTCACCGGCATAGGGAAAACCCTCGAATGACCTCCAGATGACTGACATGTGCGAGACAAGGCTGGAATCCTTCCTCCACGCACCTCACATCCCCGGTGTGTGCACAGATCACGGTCCCGTACAGCTCAGCTCACCCGGGCAGCAGACCCGTCTGCCCGTCTGTCACCGGTCGCGATCCGGCGGCCGCAGCAGGAGGAGTACGAGTGAGACCCCACAGACGCCTTCCCCACAAGCGTGCCACGGTCGGAGCCGCCCTGGTCTCCACCGCGGCCTTGCTCACCCTCGGCATGCAGGCCACTCCGGCCGCCGCCAAGCCTGCCGCTCCCCACCCCAGCCCGCTGCGCACCGGCGGCCTGGAGGCCAGGCTCAGCCCGGCCCAGCACCAGGCGCTGATCAGGAGCGCCCAGCAGCGGACCGCCGCGACGGCCCGCACCCTTGGCCTCGGCGCCAAGGAGAAGCTGGTCGTCAAGGACGTCGTCAAGGACAACGACGGCACCCTGCACACCCGTTACGAGCGCACCTACGCCGGCCTGCCCGTCCTCGGCGGCGACCTCGTCGTGCACACCCCGCCCGCCTCCCTGGCCGCGGGCACCGTGAGCACCACCTACAACAACAAGCACAAGATCAAGGTCGCCTCCACCACCGCGGCCTTCAGCAAGTCGGCCGCCGAGAGCAAGGCCCTGAAGACCGCCAAGTCCCTCGATGCCAAGAAGCCCGCCACCGACAGCGCCCGCAAGGTGATCTGGGCCGGCACCGGCACCCCGAAGCTCGCCTGGGAGACGGTGATCAGCGGCTTCCAGGACGACGGCACGCCCAGCCGGCTGCACGTCATCACCGATGCCACCACGGGCAAGGAGCTGCACCGGTACCAGGCGATCGAGACCGGCGTGGGCAACACCCACTACAGCGGGCAGGTGAGCCTGACCACGACGCAGTCGGGCTCGACGTACACGCTGAACGACGGGTCGCGCGGCGGCCACAAGACCTACAACCTGAACCACGGCACCTCCGGCACCGGGACGCTGTTCTCGCAGAGCAACGACACCTGGGGCGACGGCACCAACTCCAACGCCGCCACCGCGGGCGCGGACGCGCACTACGGGGCGCAGGAGACCTGGGACTTCTACAAGAACACCTTCGGCCGCAGCGGCATCCGCAACGACGGCGTCGCCGCCTACAGCCGCGTCCACTACAGCAGCAACTACGTCAACGCCTTCTGGGACGACAGCTGCTTCTGCATGACCTACGGCGACGGCACGAACAACAATGACCCGCTGACCTCGCTGGACGTGGCCGGCCACGAGATGAGCCACGGCGTCACCTCCAACACCGCCGGCCTCGACTACACCGGTGAGTCGGGCGGGCTGAACGAGGCGACCTCCGACATATTCGGCACCGGCGTGGAGTTCTACGCCAACAACAGCTCCGATCCCGGTGACTACCTCATCGGCGAGAAGATCAACATCAACGGCGACGGCACCCCGCTGCGCTACATGGACAAGCCGAGCAAGGACGGCTCCTCGGCGGACAGTTGGTACTCGGGCGTCGGCAACCTGGACGTGCACTACTCCTCGGGTCCGGCGAACCACATGTTCTACCTGCTCT
This sequence comes from Streptomyces sp. NPDC007856, assembly GCF_042868225.1. Lineage (NCBI taxonomy): Bacteria > Bacillati > Actinomycetota > Actinomycetes > Kitasatosporales > Streptomycetaceae > Streptomyces > Streptomyces sp. NPDC007856. Next base: position 33,696 of record NZ_JBIAEC010000011.1, read on the forward strand.
CCGAGGGCAGCGGCACCAAGGTCATCAACGGCGTGACCTACAACAGCCCGACCTCCGACGGCGTCGCCGTCACCGGCATCGGCCGGGCCGCGGCGCTGCAGATCTGGTACAAGGCGCTGACGACGTACATGACGTCGAGCACCGACTACGCGGGGGCCCGCACCGCCGCCCTGAACGCGGCTGCCGCCCTGTACGGCACCAACTCCGCGCAGTACGCGGGAGTCGGCAACGCCTTCGCCGGTATCAACGTCGGCAGCCACATCACCCCGCCGAGCAGCGGAGTGACGGTCACCAACCCGGGCAGCCAGTCCTCGACCGTCGGCACCGCCGTGAGCCTGCAGGTCCAGGCGAGCAGCACCAACAGCGGAGCCCTGTCCTACAGCGCCTCCGGTCTGCCCGCGGGCCTGTCGATCAACAGCTCCACCGGACTGATCACCGGTACGCCCACCACGGCGGGCACCTACAACACCACGGTGACGGTGACCGACTCCACCGGCGCCACGGGCACCGCGACCTTCACCTGGACGGTCAGTACCGGTGGCGGTGGCGGCTGCACCTCGACCCAGCTGCTGAGCAACCCCGGCTTCGAGTCCGGAAGCACCGGCTGGAGTGCCACCAGCGGCGTCATCACCAACGACACCGGTGAGGCGGCCCACGGCGGCTCGTACAAGGCCTGGCTGGACGGCTACGGCACCACGCACACCGACACGCTGTCCCAGTCGGTGACCATCCCCGCGGGCTGCAAGGCCAACCTGACCTTCTACCTGCACATCGACACCTCGGAGACCACCAGCAGCACCCAGTACGACAAGCTGACGGTGACCGCGGGTTCGAAGACCCTCGCGACCTACTCGAACCTCAACGCGGCCTCCGGCTACAGCCAGAAGACCTTCGACCTGTCCTCGCTGGCGGGCCAGACGGTCACCCTGAAGTTCAACGGCGTGGAGGACTCCTCGCTGCAGACCAGCTTCGTCGTGGACGACACCGCCCTGACGACCGGCTGACCCACACATGACGGTCCCGCACCCCGGCAGCCGGCCGGGGTGCGGGACCCTCGCATGTCACCTAGTACGTCAGCTGAGCGGATCCAGCGTCAGATACGCCTGCTGCGGGCTGTCGTCGTGGACCAGCGACTCCTGGTTGCCGACGTCGTCGAAGGCGAACGCGTAGGCCTTGCCGTCGGCCGTCTGCGCATGCACCGCACGCGCGTACTGGTTCGTGACCGTGTCCTGGTAGAAGGCGGCCGTCGAGGTGTCCGGCTGGTTCGCGTTCACCAGCAGGGTCGAGCGGTTGAAACCGGCGCACAGCGTACGGGAGATGGGGCCCCGCACATTGTCGTTCGGCGCGTCGAGCAGCTTGTGGCAGCCGAAGACGCTGTCCGCGTCCGGCTTCCGGAAGCTGGTGACGACCGCGCCCGAGGAGTTGGTGAAGTTCATGACGTCGCCCGAGACCCGGCCGTAGTACTTGGTGTTCGGCTGGTCGGCGAACGGCGTGACGGTCAGCGTCGAGGTCGAGTACTTCTGCCAGACCCGGTTGACGTAGTCGTCCATCACGTTCGCCGGCAGGGCGCCGGTCTCCACGCCGTACAGCGGTGACAGGGCGCGCAGCACCGTGCCGTCGGAGCGGGTCTGGATCAGGCCGGACCAGCCGCCCGACTGACCGCGCAGGGCGTTGAAGAAGCCGTTGTAGCCACCGGACTTCAGGTGCCCGGTGGTGCTCACGCTGCCGTCGGAACGCCGTACGCCGACCGCGTACGGCGCGGAGAACATGTCCACCTGGGTGCTGTTCAGCCACAGCCCCGAGTCGTTGAGGGTGTACTCGGACCAGTTGAACAGGATGTTCCGGTTGGGGTCGGAGGGGTTCTGCACGGCCGGCTGCACCAGGCCGCCGGTGGTCAGCCGGAAGTCGAGCTTCTGGCCGTAGGAGAAGTAGATCCGGCCGGAGAACTTCGGTATCCGGATGGTCGTCGACTGTCCGGGGGCCGGGCCGGCGATCGCCGCGTCCGGGGCGGGCGTCGGCGGGTTGCCGCCCGCCGGCCAGGGATGGAAGCTTCCGTTCGCGTCGGCCCAGCCCTGCTGCCCGGAGGACAGCTGGGTGCCGAGGTCGTAGACGTAGACCGGCTCGGAGCGGCCCGAATTGTTGGTGATCCTCAGCGGGATGGTGTCCGGTACCGCGGCACCGGCACGGTCCGGGGCACCGAGGGCGAGCACTCCGCCGACCAAGGCCGCGGCGGCCGCCAGGGGCAGCGCCGGGTGCGTGCGTGTGTGAGGCACTCTCCTTACCTCCGTGTGGGGTCGGGGTCGTACGGATATTGGTCCGTACCTGTTTGAGAGCGCTCTCAGACTGGTGCTGCGCCGCGTGCATGTCAATGCCTGAGCAGAGCGGCTTACGGCGCCCGCCGTGCGGCAGGCGCCGTGAGCGGGTGTCAGAACGTGCGCTTGAGCAGGTCGAGCAGGGCCGCCCAGTGCCGTTCGTCGGCCTCGCGGTCGTACGCCGGGGTGTCCGCCTGGGTGTAGCCGTGCGGGGCGCCCTGGTAGACCTCGCAGGTGTGCCGGACCCCGGCCGCGGTCAGGGCCTCCTCGAAGCGCTCGATCTGCTCCGGGGGCAGTGACCGGTCGTTGTCGGCGTGCCCGAAGTAGAGCTCCGCGGTGATGTCCGGGGCACCCAGGTGCGGGCTCGTCGGCTCGTCGGTGGCGAGGCCGCCGCCGTGGAAGCCGGCCGCGGCCGCGACCCGGTCCGGGTGCGCGGCCGCCGTCCACAGGGTCAGACGGGCGCCCATGCAGTACCCGGTCACCGCTACCGGCCCGTCGGTGACCAGCGGGCTGTCGGCCAGCCATTGCAGATAGGCGCCCGCGTCCCGCTTGATCAGGTCGGGGGTCAGCGAGGACACGACCGGGCCGAGCCGCTCCCAGATGGCCGGATCGACGGCCGGGTCGATGAACTCGGGCAGCTCGACGACCGGGGTGCGGCCGAGGCGGTAGAAGACGTTCGGCACCAGCACGGTGTAGCCGGCGGTGGCCAGCCGGTCGGCCATCGACCTCAGGTGCGGCCGCAGGCCGTAGGCGTCCTGGTAGAACAGCACGCCCGGGCGTGGGCGGCCGTCGGCGGGATGGGCGAGGTAGGCGTCGGCGACGCCGTCCTCGGTCGTGATGTCGAGATCGGTTGCCTGGACATCGGTCATGGTGGGCATTCTCCCTGGGGACATGGGCGTCGGGCGGCGATGGCCCCACGACGCCACGGCTACGGCCCATGCTGTCACGCAAGATCCGAAACCTCGTACCGGGAGTGCCGCGCGCTCACTCGAAACGGCTGGTGTCCCCGGCGCCCCGCCGTACGATCTCCGCTTCGCCGCTGGAGAAGTCCACGACCGTCGTCGGCTCGGTGCCGCAGTCGCCGGAGTCGACCACCGCGTCCACCGCGTGGTCGAGCCGGTCCTTGATCTCCCAGCCCTGCGTCAACGGCTCCTCCTCGTCGGGCAGCAGCAGCGTGCTGGACAGCAGCGGCTCGCCCAGCTCCGCCAGCAGCGCCTGGGTGACCACATGGTCGGGGATGCGCACGCCGACGGTCTTCTTCTTCGGGTGCAGCAGCTTGCGCGGCACCTCGCGGGTGGCCGGGAGGATGAAGGTGTAGCTGCCGGGCGTGGACGCCTTCACGGCCCGGAAGACGTCGTTGTCCACCCGCACGAACTGGCCGAGCTGCGCGAAGTCCCGGCACATCAGGGTGAAGTGGTGCCGGTCGTCCAGACGGCGGATGGAGCGGATCCGGTCCATGCCGTCCCGGCTGCCCAGTCGGCAGCCCAGGGCGTAACAGGAGTCGGTCGGGTATGCGATGAGTGCTTCCGAGCGCACCGCGTCGGCGATCTGGGCGATGCTGCGCGGCTGCGGGTTCTCGGGGTGCACGTCGAAGTACTTCGCCATTCACCGAGCTTATGCCGTACCGGACGCCCCATGCGCACCCCACGGGCCACCGGCACCCGTGGCAAGCCGGTTCCAGCGCCTTTCAGGATCCCCAGTTCCCCTCTCCGTACCAGCGGAGTGAGCCGCTACCGGCCGACCGCCCCGTCGATTCATGGGCGTACTTCCCGGATTACGGGGCATGCGACCCGTGAGCGCTCGCGGGCATCCCCCCGCCCCGGACGCGACGTCTCCGCCGGTGGCCCACCCCCCCGGGCCCGCCGGCGGAGCCATGTCCGGCGGCGGGAGCGCGCCGTTTCGGGTAACGTGCCGATACGTATGCCCAGGTCAACACAGAGGCGAGGAGAGGGGAACGTGGCCGGCCGACCGGACGAGGGCCCGGCGTTCCAGCAGCCGTACGGCGGGGACAGCGCCTGGGCGCAGGAGTTGCTGGACCAGCTGCGGCCCGCCGGACGCGATCTTCGCCGGCTCGTCGACTGGCTCGCCCGGACCGTGAACGCGGCGGTGTGCCTCCAGGACGGCCGCGGTGACCTGCTCGCCGGTGAGCCGCTGCCGCTCGACTCCGCCGTCGTCGCCGATGTCTTCGCGGGCCGGGTCTCCGCCGCGTCCCTCGACGACGGGGTACGGCACGTACGCCTGGTCGGGATACGGCATCCGGGGTCCGGCCAGGCGGCGGGCGCCGTCCTCGCCGTGGCCCGCCCGGAGCCCTTCGACCGGCGCGGCACCGAGATCCTCGGCCACACCGTCGCCGTACTGGAACTCCTGCTCGGGCAACGCGAGTCGGCCGAGTCCGCGCGGCGGCTGCGGCGGGCCACGGCCGATCTGCGGCTGGCCATCCTGCAACTGCTCATGGTGGAGGACACCGTCTCCGCCCGCCGGGTCGCCGCCGGACTCTGGCCGGGCCTGCTGGAACAGGACTCCGCCCGCGTCTACGTCCTCGAGGACGCCGCTGTGGAACGCGACCGGCTCGCCGACGCGTGCGTGGCCGCCACCGACGGCCGCGCGCTCGTCGTGCGCTGCCCCGCGGTGGACGAGCACGTCATCGTCGTGGGTCCGTCCGCCGAGGTGGGGGAGCGGCTGCGCGCCCTGATCGCCGACCGGTCCGGCACCTTCCTCGGCGGCAGCCCCCGGCAGCGCCTCGCCCTGACCGCCACCGCATACGGACAGGCCGTCACCGCCCTCGCCGTGGCCCGCTTCCAGCCCGACCGGTACGCCGTCTACGCCGCTCGCACCCGCCCCGCACAGCTGATGGACCCCGCGGCGCTGCGGGCCTGGGCCGCCGCCGTGCTGCGCCCGCTCGACGCGCTGCCGCACCATGTGCGTGCCGAACTGCTCGCCACCACCCGGCTCGGTCTTGAGTTCACCGCCGTGAGCGCGGCCAAGGTGCTCGGCGTCAGCCGCAACACGGTCCGCGCCCGGATGGACCGGGTCGCCGCGCTGCTCGGCGCCGACCTGTCCCGGCTGCCCGTCCGCGCCCTCGCCCACGCCGCCCTCAACACCGAGGCCGCACACGGCCCGTACGACCTGTCCGGCGGTGCGGCCGGACCGCCGGTCCGGACCCGGCTCACCGAGCTGCTCGGGACGAGCGCGCTGCGCTCCTGGGCGGAGGGGCTGCTCGGCCGCCTCGACGAGGACGGCCGGGATCTGCGTGGCACCCTGTGCGCCTGGGCCGGGGCCGACGCGCACGCCGAACGCGCCGCCCAGGCCCTCGGCGTACACGCCCAGACCGTGCGCGAACACGTCCGGGCCGCCGAAGCCGTCCTGGAGCGGCGGCTGACGGCCGGCGGCACCGACCTGTACGAGGTCGTCCTCGCCCACCTCGTCACCGGCGAACTGCCCGTGCCCGACCTCGGCGTGACCGCCGGCACCGGCGCGGCGAACCCGGACCAACCGGACTCGGCTGTGCAGTGGTGAGTCCCGTGCGGACCCTGCCGGGCACGCGTGCACTACCCCCCCGTCCAGCAGTGCACGTACCTTCGGCAGTCCGCGGGGCACGACCGGAACGGGGGACCGGTCGCGGCCCCGCGTGCCTCATCCGGTCCGCGTGACGGGGAGGTTGTACACGTGGGCCGGCGAGATGATCTTCGTGATCGCCTCGCCCAGCGCGGTACTGGGTTCCCGTGACCGGTAGTCGGTGTCCGTGTTGAGCAGCACGACGAGCGACGTCCTCGTCTCGGGCAGGTAGACGGTCAGCGTCTGGTAGCCCGGCAGGGAGCCGTTGTGGCCGATCCAGCCCAGGACGTCGAAGATGCCCAGACCGTATCCGGCACCCTTGATCATGCCGGTTCCCGGGGTGATCAGCCGCTGCTTCTGGACGGCGGCGCTCACCATCCGCCCACCGTCCGGGAACCGGCCCGTGGCGACCGTGCGCGCCCAGGTGTGCAGATCCCGCAGATCGGAGATCATCGCGCCGGCCGCCCAGCCCCAGGACGGATTCCAGTCGGTCGCGTCCGCTTCCTCGCCGTTCGCCGTCTGCACGGTGTACCCGTGCGCATGCGGGGCGGGGAACTCGTTGCCGGTGGGGAAGAGTGTGTGCTTCATGCCGGCCGGATCGAGGACGTGCTGCGTGATGTAGTCGCCGAGGTGCTGCCCGCTCTCCTTCTCCACCACCAGCCCCAGCAGGATGAGGTTGGTGTTGCTGTAGGAGAACTTCTCCCCGGGCTGGAACCTCACCGGATGCTTGACGGAGTAGGCGAGCAACTGCTCGGGGGTGAAGGGCCGTTGCGGGTCCGAGGTGAGCGCCTTGTCGAAGTCCGGGTCCTCGGAGTAGTTGAACAGTCCGCTGCGCATGTCGGCGAGCTGACGCAGCGTGATCCTGTTCTCATTGGGTATGCCGCCGATGTACTTGCCGATCGGGTCGTCCAGGCCCACCTTCTTCTGGTCCACCAGCTGCAGCAGCGCGGTCACCGTGAACGTCTTGGTCTCGCTGCCGATGCGCATGTACAGGTCCGGAGTCATCTTCCGGCCGGTGCTCTTGTCGGCGACCCCGAAGGAGCGGACGTAACTCGGCCGTCCCGGCGTCCAGATGCCGACGGTCACGCCGGGAACGCCCGCCTCGTGCATCACCTTGCGCACGGCGGTGTCCAGTTGGCGTGTCACGCCCGGGGTGAGGTCACGTACGGCCGCTCCCGAGGGACTCGGGCTGGGCGCGTCGGCGCCGAGGGCGGCCGGCACTGCGGCCGGGGACGCCCATGCGGGCCCGGCGGCGACCGGTGCCATCAGAGTCCCCACCGCGACGGCGACCGCGGCCTTCCTCAGCAGGCGTGCGGACGTATGCGACATGGACTGACTCCAAGCACATGAGAGGTGAGCGTGCGATGAGCGGGACGCCGGAGCCCTGACCGTCCAAGCATAGGAGGGCGCCCCCAGCCGCGCCCGTCGGGCGAGCGGGCGGCCGCCCCGCCCGTCGCCTGTCGGCGGGATGCTTGTCCGACGGGCGGAAGGCCTCGTTCGGGCGATGCTCTCACCCGACCCGGTGAGTCTGCCGGGTGGGCCGTACCGGTGACGGGCCACGGGCGTTGCCCCGGCATGAACCGCTTGGACCCGGCGCACCGTTTGGATTGGATGGACCGGATCGACCGGATGCGCAGGGCGGGCCGGCCGGCGCAGACGGATCGGGCCCGGGAGCCGATCTACGCCGGTCTCGTCGCCGAGTGGCGGGCGCAGGGCCGCACCGTGCCCGCGGAGCCGGACGCGCTGTCGGCCGCCCTCCCCCGGGCCGGCTCGGGCGCCCGGCCCGCGCGCGAGCGCGCCTGAACCGTCACGGGCCGCACAGCGGCGCGAGGACGGCCAGGGTGCCGTTGGCCTGCCGCAGCGCCCCCTCCAGGGCGCCCGGGAAATGGAGTGCGCCGGAGCCGTCCGGCGGCACGAGCCACTCCAGGAAACGCGCGGGACGGTACGGCGGCGGCACGGCGACCCAGGCCCCCTTGGTCGCGTACCGCAGACCGGCTCCCACCCAGCCGCCGGAGGGGTCTGGCGGCAGGAAGAACCCGACCCGGCCCGCCGCCGTGTCAATGAGCGTCGGCCCCGGCACGGGCAGCCCCGGCCGCCACAGCAGGTCGAGGGTGAGCAGGCCCAGCCGCTCGGGGACGCTCAGCACGTCCCAGAAGCGGCCCGCCTCCAGCAGCGCGATGCCCTCGCCGTGATCCCATTCCCACTTGCAGGAGCGCGGGTCCGCCGACGCCGCGGCCAGCCACTCCACGCCCCGCATCCACATCGTGTTCGTCATGCACCGCTCCGGGTGTCCTCGTCCGCCTGCCCTCGGCATATGCATGCTCGTAGATATTTCTACGTGACGGAAGGGGTGGCGAACCCTGGCGTTTGAGCCGGGACGTTCGAACTCCGGCTGCGAGTTCGTCAGTCGGGCGAGGGGGCGCGTCACCCGGACGGGGGTCCCCCACCGGGAGCTGCACTCGATTCAAGCGAGCTGGCGATTGATTCAGTCGTCTACTGTTGAGAGTACGGCTGTTTCAGTCGTAGAGTCACGGCATTCGCCACCGTCTCCAGTGAGGTACTCCATGGACCGCACGCGTCTGCACACCCTCCTGGCCCGCGAGAGCGCCGAGGCCGAGCGCCAGGGCCCGCGCTCCCGCGCGGCCTATGCGGGGGCCGACCACCTCTTCGGCCGGGTGCCGATGACCTGGATGAACAAGACGGCCGGTGCCTTTCCCCGCTATCTGGCCGGTGCGCGCGGGGCCCGGGTCACCGATGTGGACGGGCACGAGTACATCGACTTCTGCCTCGGCGACACCGGTGCGATGGCCGGCCACTCGCCCGCACCGGTCACCGAGGCCGTGCAGCGCCGGTTCGCCGAGCTGGGCGGGGCCACGGCGATGCTGCCGACGCAGGACGCGGAGTGGGTGGGCGCCGAGCTGACCCGCCGGTTCGGCCTGGCGCGCTGGAGCTTCGCGCTCACCGCGACCGACGCCAACCGCTGGGCGATCCGGCTCGCCCGGGCCGTCACCGGGCGCCCGAAGATCCTCGTGAACAGCTACTGCTACCACGGCAGCGTCGACGAGTCGCTGATCGTCGTCGGCCCGGACGGCACGGGCACCGCCCGCCCCGGCAACGTCGGTGCGCCGTGCCCCGTGACCCTGACCAGCCGGGTGGCCGAGTTCAACGACCTCGCCGGCCTGGAGCGCGAACTGGCCCACGGTGACGTCGCCGCCGTCCTGATGGAGCCCGCCCTCACCAACATCGGCATCGTCCTGCCGGAGCCCGCCTATCTCGCCGGCGTCCGCGAGCTGACCAGGCGGTACGGCAGCCTGCTCATCAACGACGAGACCCACACCTTCTCCGCGGGACCCGGCGGCTGCACGGCTGCCTGGGACCTGGAGCCCGACCTGCTGACCATCGGCAAGGCCATCGGCGGCGGCATCCCGGCCGGTGCCTACGGGCTGTCCGCCCAACTCGCCGAGCGGCTGCTGGCCCGCACCGACCTGGACCTGGTCGACATGGGCGGCGTCGGCGGCACCCTCGCCGGCAACGCGCTGTCGGTCGCCGCGATGCGGGCCACCCTCGAACACGTCCTCACCGACGAGGCGTTCGCCCGGATGGGCAAGCTCTCCGAGCGCTTCGAGGCGGGCGTCCGGGCGGCCATCGAGGCGCACCGGCTGCCGTGGTCCGTGAGCCGGCTGGGCGCCCGCACCGAGTACCGTTTCACCAGCCCGGCGCCGCGCACCGGCACCGAGTCCGCGGCCGTCTCCGACCCCGAGCTGGAGGACTTCCTGCACCTCTACCTCGCCAACCGGGGCATCCTGCTGACCCCGTTCCACAACATGGCGCTCATGTGCCCGGACACCACCGAGCAGGACGTCGACACCCACACCGAGGTCTTCAACGCCGCCCTCGCCGAGCTGGTCGGCTGACGCACCGGGGCGACGGCAACAGAGACGGCATCAGACACGAAAGGACACGCGTGGACGAGATCGACCGGGCCATCCTGCGCGAGCTGCAGACCGACGGCCGTATCGCCTACGCCGACCTCGGCCCGAAGGTCGGCCTGTCCGCCTCGGCGGCGCGGCAGCGGCTGCAGCGCCTGCTGGACTCCAAGGCCGTCCAGGTGGTCGGGGTCACCGACCCGATGGCCATGGGCGGCCAGGCCATGGCCCTGCTCGGCATCGGAGTCGACGGCGACCCCCGCGCCGTCGCCGACGCCCTCGCCGAACGCCCGGAGGTCGTCTACTCGGTGCTGACCTCGGGCGGATTCGATCTGTTCGCCGAGGTGGTCGCGCCCGGCCCGAAGGCCCTGCTGGACTTCGTCAACGACGTGGTACGACTGCTGGAAGGCGTCCGGGAGATCCAGTCCTTCCCGTACTTCGGCATCCACACCCACCGCTTCCTGTGGGACGTGGGCTGATGGGAGGCGGGTCGACCGGCCGGGCGGTCAGCCGGGCGGCGGTGCGGGCGCCAGCATCAGCATGGTGACGTCGTCCCGGACCTCGTAACCGTGCCGCAGGAGGTCCGTCCACAGCGCCCCCGGCAGCTCGGCGGACGCCGTGCCGCTCAGGGCGGTCAGCCGCGTCGGCAGCGGATAGAAGCCGCCCTCGGCGTCCCGCGCCTCCCACACCCCGTCGGAGGCCAGGAAGAGCCGGTCGCCCGGCCCGAGCGCCATGGTGCACTCCTTCGGCGGGTCGGCGCCGACCAGCCCGATCCCCAGCGGCGGTCCCGGCACGACCGTCACCTCCAGTGCCTCCTCCCCGTGCAGCAGCACGGGCACCGGATGACCGCAGGTCACCACCCGCACCGCACCCCCGTCGGGGGAGAGCTCCAGCAGCACCCCGGTGGCGAACAGCTCCGCGTGCCGCACGTCCGCCGAGTCCACCGCCAGCCTGCGGTCCATGCGCGCGGCGACCGACTCCAGGCCCGGTTCGTCCAGCACCGCCTCCCGGAACGCGCCCAGCAGCGACACCACCGTCGCGACCGCCGACAGCCCGTGCCCCTGCACATCCCCCATCACCGCGCGCACACCGTACGGGCCGTCCCGTACGTCGAAGAAGTCCCCGCCCACCAGCGTCCCGTCCTGCGCGGCCCGGTAGAAGCCCGCGCAGCCCACGTTCCCGACCCGCTCCGGCAGGAGCGGCATCACGGCCCGCTGCACGGCCTCGCCGATCGCCCGCTCCGTGTCCAGCTGGGCGTCTCGCCGACTGCGCACATAGGACACGAACACACTCAGCACGGCCACGAACACGATGCTGAGCAGATCGGTGTTGCCCGGGCGGTTCAGATGCGTGGCCGGCACGTTCAGCACCGCGACCACCCCGAGACCGAGGACCGCGGTGGCCAGCGGGCCGTACGACAGGACCGCCAGCGGCGGAATCGCCCCGAGCAGGAAACCGGCGTCCCGCGCGTCCGGAGTGATCAGCGTGGCCGTCGTGACGGCCGCGAGCAGCAGCACGGGCAGCACCCGTACCCACCACGGCGGCGGCGCGCCCCGCAACCAGCCGCGATCCTCCCGGTCCCGACGCGACGACCCGCCGCGCACCGACTTCACATCCCCAAGCTACGCCGACCTCCGCACCCGGGCCTCCCGCTGACCCCTCGCCCCTCGTGCGGTCGGACAAGGGATGGACGCCCCGTGCGCGGCCCGCATAGCCTGTGCGGGCACGCCCGAGACGGACGGAAGGAGGCGAGCGTCATGGCCACTGTCGTTCCGCGCTCCCGCCTCCCCGTCACCCGGGTGTGCCAAGCCTGACCGGGAGCGCGTCCCCGCCGCCGCACCGCGGCAAGCATCCCGGAGGAATCCATGACCACCCTGGTCATCCGCGCGCTCGACGAGAGCACCGCGCACCTTTTCGACACCATGCCCGACCCGCTGGCGTTCCGTGACAAGCACCGCAGCACCCGCTACCGCCCCGACTGGCAGCGCATCGCCGTGCGCGACGGCCGCACCGTGGCCCGGGCCGCCTGGTGGGGCCGTCCCGAGGACTCCGAGCCGCTCCTGATCAACTGGTTCGACGTGGCCGAGGGCGAGGAGGAGGCCGGAGCCGAACTCCTTCGGACGGCGCCCTGGCAGACCGAGGAACTGGAACTCGACCTGCCCTCCGGATGGCGTGACGACCCGGGACTGCGGGCAGCCGTCGACATCCGGACCGCCGCCGCACGCGCGGCCGGCTATGCACCACTGGTGGAGCGCTTCCTGTACCGCTGGACCCCGGACCGGGGCCTGCCCGAGCGGCCCGGCCGTCTGGTCTTCGCCGCCGAACCGGACGACGCCGTGTTCCACGACCTGCTGCGCCGCATCCACTCGGTCACCCTGGACGCCCACGCCCGCCGGGCCGTCGCGCAGGGCGGGCCGGACCTGGCCGCACGGCAGGAACTGGACCTCTTCCACTGGTTTCCGTCCCCGCGCGCCTGGTGGCAGATCGCCCGCACCCCCGAGGGCGAGCCCGCCGGCATCCACATCCCCGCGCGCAATCCGTCCGGACCCTGCGTCGGCTTCATCGGCGTCGTGCCGGAACAACGGGGCCACGGCTACGCCTACGACCTGCTCACCGAGTGCACCCACTTCCTGGCAGCCCACGGCGCCGACTTCATCGCCGCCGCCACCGACCGGACCAACTTCCCCATGGCCGCACACTTCACCAGGGCCGGCTATCCCGTCGTACGGGAGCGCATCAACTTCTGGGCCGACGGCGTTGTCGGCGCCGGGTGACAAGCGGGCCGTCAGTGGTGGTCTGCCGCAGGTTCTGGGCTCGGGGTGAGCCGGAGCGGTCCGGCTCACCCCGAGCACCGGCACCGACGGCGACGGCGCGAGTCCGCCGGCCTCGGTCACCGGTCAGTCGGTCGGCCCCGCATCGCTGGCGTCCGTCAGGTGGGCCTGCGCTGTCGCCAGGATCTCGGTGACGCGGAGGCCGAAGGCGGCGTCGCAGGTATGGGGGCGGCCCGTGCGGGCGGCCGTGAGCAGGGCGTCGGTGGCGCGGGAGAGCGCCGGGACCGCTCCTTCGGAACTCCCCGGCATCAGCGTCACGCCCGCCTCGCCCCGCAGTTCCACATCGGCCCCGGCCGCCGCCGGCGGCGCGGTCAGGCTCAGCGTGAGCGTGCTCGACGCGCCGGTGGCATGGTCGAGGACCAGGTGCACGGTGTCCGCCGGACCGTGCCCCGCCGCCACGACCTGCAGTACGTCGCCGAGGACCGGCAGCAGCACCGACAGGGCGTGCGGGCCGACGTCCCACAGCGCGCCCTTCTCCCGCCGCCACGGCGAGGCCGCGAACGGGCTGTCGGAGGTGAAGACGGCCCCCAGCCACTGCGCGCGGGCCGTGAACCAGCCCGCCACGGCCGCCTGTTCCTCGATCCAGGCGTCCGGCTCCTTCTGGAAGCGCGCGGTGAAGAACACCACCGAGGCCACCCCGGCCCGCTCCACCGCGGCCACGACGGCCCGCCCCTCGGCCACCGACACCGCGAGCGGCTTGTCCAGCAGCAGGTGACGGCCCGCCCGCGCGGCGCGCACCGCCAACTCGGCCTGCACGGACGGCGGCAGGGCCACGGCGACGGCGTCCACGCCGGCCAGCAGCGCGTCCACGTCGTCGAACGCGGGTACGTCGTACTGCTCGGCCAGCGACGTGGCGGCCTGCGGACGGCGGCCCCACACCCCGGCGAACTCCACGCCGGGGTGCCCGGCGAGGGCGGGGGCGTACGCCGCCTGGGCCCACGGGCCCGTCCCCAGCAGTCCGATACGCATGTGTCGTTCCCTTCTCCGAGCCGATCCCCGCACCCTCAAGAGCCTGCGCTCCGGTTGACCTCCGCACACCTGGCGCCCGGATCCCCGTCCGCAGCAAGCCAGTTGGCGATCGTGGCGGCGATGGGCTGACCTGTGTCCATCTCGACGAAACCGAACTGACCCGACTGGTTGCACTCCAGGAACCACCAGATCCCGTCGGCGTCCTCGGCGAAGTCAAATGCGCCGTAAGCCAGTTCCGCGCCCTTCATGTACCGCCGTACGCCCTCGGCGACCCGCGGGGGCACGTCCGCGGGCAGCCAGGGAGAGACCGACTGGGCGAAACGGACGTCCACGTCGTCCGGGTGGGCGTCCGGGTCGGCGGGTTTGCGCGCGGCCAGCAGCGTGTCGCCGACGACGGTGAGCCGGATGTCGGCCCGTTTGGGGACCCGGCGCTGCAGCAGCGTCGGACCGAAGGCCACCGCCGAGAAGTCGGTGTCCGGTGCGACCCGGCTGGTCGGCACCGCACGCGGCGGCTCCTGTGGATGCGCGCCGGACACCGGCTTGACCACCAGATCCGGGAAGCGCTCCGCGAACTCCCGGGCCGCCTGCGGGAACGTGGTGATCAGCGTGGCCGGCACCGCGAGGCCGCTGTTCTGGGCGAGATGCAGCTGCCAGGGCTTGTGGCGGGCGCGACGGGCCGCGTCCGGATGGTTCATCCAGCGCGCGTCGGTCGTGCGCAGCATGCCGTACAGCGCCTGCGACGACTCCTCCGTCAGCCAGGCGGACGGCTGGGCGGCCCGGGCGGCGGCGTCGCCGGGCCTGCGCACCCAGACGGAGCGCAGGCCGCCCATGCTCACCAGGCGCCCACCGACGGACAGATGTCCACGGCAGGCGCCCCGCACGTACTCGCCCGACAGCGCCACCCCGTTGGTCAGATCGGCGGGGTCGAGCCGGACGACGGGCACACCGGCCTCGCCCAGCCGGAGGACCACCATGTCCGCCGTCACGTCCTCTTCACTGGTCAGGATGAGCACGGTCATCTTCCAGGGCCCGCGTTCAGTCGTCGAAGTGCGTCTTGGAACCGGCCGTCGAGGTCGTGGTCCCCAGTGCCCTCAGGGTCGCGTGGTCGGTGGCGGCGATCCGCCCGTCCGGGAGGACGTTCAACTGCAGTCCGGAGTCATACGCATACGGAGTGGTGACGTCCAACTGCACAGCGGGGCGCGCGTAGTTGAGCGTGAACGGTTGCATGGTCTCTCCCTGATTCGGCTTTCACGTCCTTATACGAATCGAACGGGTGATTGGTTTCCTCACGCTGAGTAACCATGGGTCGGAGGGGGTGCCGACGGGCACCGCAGAACGGCATGCCTGCATGGCCGATGACGCCGGTGAAGCCCAGGACGTTGCGCTTCCGCCAGGGAAAGGCGGCGGTCACTCCGCGAGCGACAGTGCGTGCTGTGCCACCGTCAAAGCACGTTCCGCATATCCGCGTCCGAACAGCACGGCGTGGACCAGCAGTGGGAACAGCTGGTGCACGCCCACTCGGTCGCGCCGGCCGGGTGCGAGCGGTGCCATCTCCTCGTACCCCGCGAGCACCCGGTCCAGATGGGGGCAGCCGAAGAGCTGGAGCATCGCGAGGTCCGTCTCCCGGTGGCCGCCGTGCGCGGCCGGGTCGATGAGCCGGACCTCGCCGTCGGCGCCCCACAGCACGTTCCCGTTCCACAGATCGCCGTGCAGGCGCGCGGGCGGCTCGGCCGGCCCGGCCAGATCCGGCAGGCGCGCGCAGACCCGCTCGAACACGGCCGCCTCGCCCGGGCGGAGCGTGCCGCGGTCGACGGCGCCGCGCACATACGGCAGCACACGGTGCTCGGCGTACCAGCCGGGCCAGTCGTCGCCCGGCGCGTTGCGCATGGGGGCGAGGCCGATGAACGCGTCCTCGGGGCCGCCGGGCGGCGCAGCTCCGAAATCCGAAGCACCCGCGGCGTGCAGGGCGGCCAGGGCCTGGCCGAAATGATGCGCCGCCTCGGGGTCGGGCCGTCCGGTCGGCACCCACTCCGTCACCATCCAGCGTCGGTCGTGACCGAGCACGGCCGGCACCCGGACGGCGTGCGCCTCGGCCAGCCAGCGCAGCCCCGCCACCTCCGCGCGTACGGCCCCGGGCGCCTCACCGCGCTTGACCATCACCGTCGTGCCGCCGTCCAGCGTCACCTCGGCCGGCGACCCGGAGGCCGCCCGTGCGTCGGTGACCGGGCGTCCGGTGAGCCGGGACGCCACCTGTCCCGGATCCTCACGATCCTCGTCTCGGTTGCCCACAGCCCCAGCGTAGGGCCCGCAACAGGGGCCTGCCGCAGGCGACTTCGACCATTGCTACGACTGTTTTCGGTCAAACCGGGGCGGTAACTACCCGTGCTGAATCCGTACCGCTAGCGTGAGGGCGCCGCGACGCCACACCAGGGGCACTGGGCCCCGCCGG
This sequence comes from Streptomyces sp. NPDC007856, assembly GCF_042868225.1. Lineage (NCBI taxonomy): Bacteria > Bacillati > Actinomycetota > Actinomycetes > Kitasatosporales > Streptomycetaceae > Streptomyces > Streptomyces sp. NPDC007856. The sequence goes on from NZ_JBIAEC010000011.1 coordinate 49,738, forward strand.
GACTAGCGCGCGGCGGAGGCTTTCCCCTTGACCACAGCATCCGTGCTGATGGCCGACGTCTTCGAAGTCCAGCCGTACACCTCTCACTGCGAGGTCATCCTGGGCGAGGGCGCACACGCCGTGATCGGCGTGTCGCCGGGCAACAGCTACTTCTCCGCCCGCCGCCTGCGCGACCTCGCCCGCTGGGGACTGGACCACTTCGACAGGGTCGACTTCGTCTACACCGACCTGTTCGTCGCCGAGATGTACGAGGCGTCCGGCTATCCACCGGACGAGGCCCGGCGCAAGGCCGTGAAGAACCTGCGTGGGGTGCGCGCCAAGGTCCGTGACGCGGTGTCGGCGGCCGATCCGGAGGGTCTGCGGATGGACTGGCATCCGATGTCCGAGTTCCGCACCAACCCCGCCTACCAGGACATCCATCGGGAGCTCCAGGCGCGCCTGGCCTCCGACGGGGCCTTCCGGGCCGTCTGCGACGCCCTGGTGAATCGTTTCCTCAGTGCGCGTGGCGAGACGCCCACCCAGCGGCAGCGGGCCGTGTGTCTGGAGTACGTCTGTGCCGAGGCGCCGCTGTTCCTGGACACCCCCGCGATCCTCAAGGTGCCCTCCTCGCTCAACTGCTACCACCAACTGCTGCCGATGGCCGCGCTGTTGTACTCCCGTGGCGCCGGTCTGCGCGCCTCCCGCAACCAGGGCCACGCCATCGTCACCCCCGCCCTCGAAGGAACCGCCGCATGACCACCGCCCCCGGCGCCCGCGCCGACCACCCGCCCCTGCTCGACTTCCCGTTCTCCTGGGACGGCACCCAGGTTCCCGCCGAGGTGGAGCACCTGCGCGCCACCACCCCCGTACGGCGCGTGCGGACCATCGCCGGCGACGAGGCCTGGCTGGTGTCGTCGTACGACCTGTGCGCCCAGATCCTGAAGGACGACCGGTTCTCCCTCAAGGACACCTCCGCCCCCGGGGTACCCCGGCAGTACGCGCTCACGATCCCGCCCGAGGTCGTGAACAACATGGGCAACATCACCGGCGCCGGGCTGCGCCGGGCCGTGCTGAAGGCGCTCAACCCGAAGTCGCCGGGCCTGATGGAGTGGCTGCGCGGGGAGGCCCACCGGCTGGTGGACCGGCTGCTGGCCGACGGCCCGACGGCCGACCTGCGCGGATTGTTCTGCGAGCCGTACTCGGCGGGCATGCACTGCCGCGTCCTCGGCATCCCGCAGAGCGAGGCCCCGGGCTTTGTGCGCAGCCTCGACATCGCCTTCATGAATTCGGCGTGCCCGGTCACCGGCGCCAAGATCAACTGGGACCGGGACATCGCCCGGATGACGGCCCTGCTCGACGACCCGGCGACCCACGGTCTGATGGGCGAACTGGCGGCCCTGCGCGACGACCCCGACTACGCCCACCTCACCGACGAGATGCTGGCCACCGTGGGCGTCACCATGTTCGGCGCGGGTGTGATCTCCACGTCCGGCTTCCTCGCGATGGCCCTGGTCCACCTGCTCACCCACCCCATCGCCCGCGACCTCCTCAGGGACCGCCCGGACCTGATCGGCCCCGGCGTGGAGGAGTTGCTGCGGGTCAACCTCTCCATCGGGGACGCCCTGCCCCGCCTCGCCCTGGAGGACGTCCGGCTGGGGGATGTCGTCATACGCGAGGGCGAACTCGTCCTGGTGCTGGTGGAGGGCGCCAACCTCGATCCGGAGAAGTTCCCCGACCCGCACCGCTTCGACGTCCACCGCGACAACATCGCCGACCACCTCTCCTTCGGCGGCGGCGCCCACTACTGTCCCGCGACCGCACTCGGCCGCGCCCACGCCCGGATCGCCCTGGAGGTCCTCCTGCACCGCCTGCCGGACCTCGCGCTCGCCGTACCACCCGCCCAACTGGTCTGGCGCACGGGCTTCATGAAGCGAATCCCCGAGCGACTACCGGTGACCTGGTAAATCACGCCGGCCGGCCGTCCGTACGACGCCCCCGACCCGACCCGACGCGGCCGGGCGGGGGCGTCGGGAGATCCACCGGAGGGCGGGTGGCGGTCTGTGGGGGTCGGCCCTGGGACTGGTTTCCGGCGGCCTCGACCGGCCGGAGGGCGGGCGGCGGTCTGCGAGGCCGGCCCCGGACCTGGTATCCGGCGGGCTGGGCTGGACCACCACCCACCCTCCCCAACGGCACAACCCCGGACCGGCCAGGGCGCGGTCGACGACTTGATGGGGTTCCGCCCGGGGCATCGCGGACAGGCTTGGCCGGAGGGCGGGCGGGTGTGCGCTTCCTGGGCATTCCCGGCGGGCGGCCCGGGGCTTGGTCAGTGGGCGGCCGGGTGGGTGCCCCGGGTCAGGCCCACCGGGTTGGTCGGTGGCAGCAGGCCCGAGGTCTCGACGATGTGGGCCAGCGGATCCAGCAGGTCCGCCAGGCGTGTGGTGCGGTCGGTGCCGAGGGCGGTCCAGGGGCCTTCGGCCGCCGCGTCCGTCAGCGCTTCCACCTCCGCGCGTACGGCCGCGCCGGCCGGAGTGAGCGACCCGTCGGCTTCGAGCAGGCCCTGCTCCCGCAGACGTGCCCCGGCCGCATCCCAGTCCGCCTGCTCCCACTTGCGCGTCTCCCGCAGAAAGGCCCCGTCGGATTCGCCGGCGGCCGCCTTGAGCACCATGGCCTCGACCGGCCCGAGTCCCTGACTCACCAGCACCGCGACATGCGCGTCACCCCGGTGCTCCCGCAGGGTGGTCAGGCCCTGCCACAGCCGCGCGGTGGGGCGCTCCGGGCGGTCCAGGGCCTGGTTGGCCGCGGCCAGCACCCGCCCCGTGGTGTCCGCCGCCGCGGCGGCCTCCCAGGCCAGGTCGGCAGCCTCGGTGAACTCGGCGGAGCCGACGGTGTCCGCTCCGAACAGACCGGTCATCGCCGCGTCCAGGGCGTCCTGGCGGGCGGCCAGCACATCGGCGGGAGTCGCGTGCGTCCAGGCGTCCGGCAGGGCCCGGGCCACCCGGGCGGGATGGAACACATAGAAACAGCTCGTCACGACGGACGGCGGGACCGCACCGAGCGGCGCCGCCCGCAGCGCGAAGTACCCCATCCAGAATCCGCGCATCCCGAGCGAGTCCGCCGCGCGGTGCGCCTCCGGTGCGAAGTACACGAGACCGTGCACCGGTTCGTACCGCTCCCACAGGGCCCGCGCCATCGCGTCCGCCACCGCTTCCTCCCACCGCGTCGACCTGTTGTGCTGCCGGCACCAGACTGCGTTATGACTTCGGTCATAACAAGAGGGGCGGGGCCTCCCGCGTTGGGTCCGGCCGGATCTCAGCCGGGCAGAGGCCAAGTCCGTCGCGATGTGGTGCTCCGGCCGACCTTCCCGGCGGCCGGCTCGTGCCCACACGGCCGTACGGGTGATCCGGCGACCGATCTCTCGGCCGTGTGGCTGATGTTGCCCTCGGGGGCGGCTCCCCGGTTCTTCCGGTCGTACGGCACGGTCGACGGAACGACCCTTCGCTGCCTGGGGCCGGGCCGCGCTGCGTGCGTCGGTGAGTGCCGCGCGACACGCCGGGTGATTCGCCCGGACGGAGGGTCGCGGACGCGGGAGCACTGGGACAGACGGGTGGCGCGGTGACCCGGCTGGGTCGCTCGGATGGTGGGCGGCTGCACGTTCACTGACGGTGGTTCATGTCGAGGCCGGGTCCATCCAGCTGATGAGGGATCCGCTGCCCGGCCACGACGGAAGGACATCGATATGCGTTCTGCCCGCATGCTTCTGGCCACGGCGGCAGCCACCGCCGCACTCACCTTCGGCGCGCCCAGTGCCGCCTTCGCCGTTCCCGCGGGTGACGACGGAGGCCGCGACGACTCCTCCTACAGCCGGGACCACGACCGCGGTTCCGACGACGACCACGGCCGCGGTTCCGACGAGGACCACGGCCGCGAAAATGATCACGGCGACAAGGACGACAAGGGACGCGGACACGACGAGCCGCGCGGCGGGATCCACACAGGTGGCGGGGCGCTGGCCGCTGTGCGGGGTGACGACCGCGGCGACGACCGCGGCGACGATGACGACCATGGTCGGGGCGAGGACCACGGCCGCGGCGACGACCATGGGAGCGATGACGACCGCGGTCGCGGTGACGACCACGGTCGGAGCGGCCACGACGACGGCCGCGGACACCACGAGCCGCATGGCGGTGTCCACACCGGTGGCGGTGCGCTCGCCGCGGTGCACGGCGACGACTGGGGTTCGGGTGGCGACGGCGGCGGCTACGGCGGCGGCGGTCGTGACGGCGGCGGGGACGGCGGCGGCTGGGGCGGCGGTGGTGACGGCGGCGGCTACGGCGGTCGTGACGGCGGCGGGCCGCGCGGTGGCATGCACACCGGCGGCGGCGCGCTCGCCACTCCCGGCGTCACCGCGGGCGGCCTGGCCGTACTGGCCGCCGGCGCAGGCGGTATGTACCTGCTGCGCCGCAAGAAGGGCGGCCAGCAGGCGTCCTGACGGAACGACTCCCCGCAAAGGCTGCGGCCGCCGCCGGCGAGCCCACCGCGTCGGCGGCCCGCACCCGCAGGGCTTCCCCCACGTCTGTGTGCACACCGTCCCCCAGCGCAGGCCCCCCTGTACGTCCCTCCCTCCGCGCCGGGAAACGTTCCGGCGCCCTTGTCCAGATCCCCGTGCTGCCGTGCCCGAGTGAGGTGGTGTCCGATGGCAGCAGATCCCTCCTCCCCGACCCCCGCGGGACCGCAGGCGGACGGGCGGAGTTCCGGCCATGGCGGGCGACGGCTGACGCTGATGGGCGTGGCGATCGTCCTCCTCGCCGTCAGCGTGTTCGGCGGCCACCACACGTCGGACGGCTCACCGCAGGCGTCCCATGGCGCGGGCGCGAGCGCCGCCGCGCCGACCGACCCGCAGCTGGGCGACCCGCAACCGGCCCCCCCGCAACAGGCCGACCCCCAGCAGGGCGACCCGCGTCAGGCCGACCCGAGTCAGGCCGATCCGCCGCACGCCGGCCCGGAGCTGCCCAGGTCCGCACCGACCCGTCTGCTCATCCCGAAGATCTCTGTCAACGCCCCCTTCACCACCCTGACCCTCGGCGCCTCGGGGCAGCTCAATCCGCCACCGGCAGCCGACACCAACCTCGTCGGCTGGTACTCCAAGGGCGCCTCGCCCGGTGAGAAGGGCACCGCGATCATCGCCGGGCACGTCGACACGAAGACCTCCGCGGCCGTCTTCGCGCGCCTGGAACAGCTGAAGCGCGGCGACCACTTCACCGTGGAGCGCGCCGACGGACGTGACGCCGAATTCGTCGTGGACGACCAGGAGACGTTCGCCAAGGACGACTTCCCCAGCAAGCGGGTCTACGCCGACGCCCGGCGCCCCGAGGTGCGGCTGATCACCTGCGCGGGGGCGTACGACCACAAGGCCAAGGACTACACCGACAACCTCGTGGTCTTCGCCCACCTGGTGTGAGGCGGCCCGTACGGGTCAGGAGACGCCGTCCGCGAAAGGGCCGCCCGGCCCGAACGCCAGCGCCGCGAACCGCTCGCCCATCCGCCGGTGCGCGGCGGCGTCCGGGTGGAGGCCGTCGGGCAGCGGCAGTTCGCCGAAGTCCGCCTCGCCGTACAGCTCACGGCCGTCGAGGTGGTGCAGCCGCGGGTCCTCGGCCGAGCGCTCGCGCACGATCCGGGCCAGCTCCTCCCGGATGACTTCCAGGGTGAGCTTTCCGCCCGCCTTCTCCGCCGGGTCCCCGGCGGCCCGGAACCGCAGCCGGCCCTCGCTCAGCGCGGAGTAGTCCGGGAGGCTGGGGCCCGGCGTGTCCTCATGGATGGGGCACAGGATCGGCGAGACGACGAGCAGCGGTGTGTCGGGGTGCCCGTCGCGGACGGTGTCGAGGAAACCGTGGACGGCGGGACCGAACGCGCGCAGCCGCATCAGATCGGTGTTGACCACGTTGATGCCGAGTTTGACGCTGATCAGGTCGGCCGGGGTGTCGCGCAGTGCCCGAGCGGTGAACGGGTCGAGCAGGGCACTGCCGCCCAGCCCCAGATTGATCAGCTCCGCCCCGCCGAGGGACGCGGCGAGCGCCGGCCAGGTGGTCGTCGGGCTCGCGGCGTCCGAGCCGTGGCTGATGGAACTGCCGTGGTGCAGCCACACCTTGCGGCCCTGGTGCGGTACGGCTTCCACGGGCGCGTCGGTGCGCAGGGCGACGAGTTCGGTCGTCTCGTTGTGCGGCAGCCAGATCTCCACGACCTTGAGGGTGCCGGGCAGCCCGGAGAAGCGGACGGTGCCGACCCGGCCCGGCCGGTGCTCGGCCGTACCGGTGGTCATGTCGATGGTGAGCGTGTGGCCGCCGGCGACCCGGCCGCTGCCGGCCGGACGTCCGTCGACGAGCAGGTCGTACACGCCGTCCGGGCGCGGCGGTGCGCCGACGTAGACCCGCTTGGTCGGCAGGGTGTCCAGCTCGACGGTGGTCGCGCGGGTGCGGAAGACCACCCGTACACCGGAGGGCTGGGACTCCGCCATGGCCAGCTGGGGGTCGGCGCACTGGGCCCGGGCGCGGGCCGGCAGCCGGTGCGGCAGCAGTCCCCGGGCGGTGCGTTCCAGATCGAGGGCGCCGCGCACGAGGTCGGGGGTGAGCGGGGTGGTGTGCATGGTGTCGGCCTGCGTTTCGAGGGGGCAGAGGATGGGCCAGTTGCGCAGCAGGTTATCGAGGGCGTCCAGGATCCGGGTCCAGGACTCCTGGGAGTCGGGGGCACTGTGGCTGAACGGTTCGGTGCCGGAGAGCGAGGACCAGCCGGGGAACGTGGCGGTGGTGGCGCGGGCGTACTGACCGGCGCGGGCGGATCTGCCGTCAGGTGAGCAGGGCGGCCGCCAAGCCGCGCCCGACTGCTGCGAGTCCGAGCAACAGGTCGTCGCAGTCGAGGAGTTGCGCTCTCACACCCGGTCGGGAGGCGGGCGGCCGGCGTCCGCGCATACCCACCTTTTTGTGCGTACTTGGCAGCCGGTGCCCGGCCGGGAGAGGCTGTTTCGCGAGGCCGGAGGACAGGGTGCCAGTACGAGAGGAGGTGGCGGTGGTGTGTCAGGACGCCGTTCCGCGTTCGCCGAGTCGTTCCAGCCGGCGGTGTCCCCAGTCGGACACGGGGCCGAGGGCGTCGGACAGGTCGCGGCCGAAGCCGGTCAGCGTGTACACGGTCTTCGGCGGCAGGACGTCGTACACCTCCCGATGCACCAGGCCGTCCTCCTCCATCTCACGCAGCGCCTGAGTCAGCACCTTCTCGCTCAACCCCGGCAGCCGGCGCCGTAGTTCGGCGGGCCGGTGCGGGCCGGACTCCAGCAGCCACAGCAGGGACGTCTTCCACTTGCCGTCGATCACGGCGATCGCGGCGGTCAAGCCACAGACGTTGGGGTCCTGAGCGCGGCTTCGAGTCATCGGCGTCCTCTTCTGTTCCCCGTCAGGCCGTAAGGCCACGTTCCCTTGCCCATAAAGGAGTTGAAACATGTCCACGTCCACGAATCTTCCTTCCGTCACCGTGCTCGGTCTCGGCCCGATGGGCCGCTCGCTCGCCGGGAGCTTCCTGAGAGCGGGGCTGCGGACCACGGTGTGGAACCGCACATCGGGCAAGGACCGGGAGCTGATCGCGCAGGGGGCGGCCGGCGCCGGATCGGCCGAGGAGGCCGTGGCGGCCGGGGACCTGACCGTGATCTGCGTGGTGAACTACGACGCGGTCGACGCCCTTTTGCGGCCCGAGCCGGTCACCCGGGCGCTCAAGGACCGTACCGTCGTGAACCTGACCGCCGACACCCCGGGCCGGGCCCGCGAGACGGCGCGCTGGGCGGCCGCGCACGGCATTCGCTACCTGGACGGCGCGATCATGACCCCCGCGCCCAGCATCGGCACACCCGAGGCGGTCTTCCTGCACAGTGGACCGCGGGCCCTGTACGAGGAGCAGCGGCCCGTGCTGGAGGCACTGGGCGGCACGCACACCCATCTCGGCGAGGAGATCGGACGCGCCGCCACCTTCGACATCGCGCTGCTCGACCTCTTCTGGACGGCGATGGCCGGCTTTGCCCACGCCGTGGCGATCGCCCGGGCCGAGGGCGTCACCGCCGGGGAGCTCGTACCCTTCGCGCAGGGCATCGGCGCGATCCTGCCGCCGCTCTTCGCCGAGTTCGCGCGGGACGCCGATGACGGCTCCTACTCCGGGGCGATCAACCCCCTCACCTCGGCTGCCTCGACCATGGCCCATGTCGTCGCCGTCTCGGAGACGCACGGCATCGACGCGGGCGTGATGCGCGCGGTGGAAGGCATGACCCGCCGCACCATCGGCCTCGGCCACGGCACGGACGGTTTCATCCGGGTGGCGGAGGTACTGGGCCGGCAGTGAGGCGGTCTGGGGGCCGGGGGCCGGGGAGGGCCGGCAGCGAGGCGAACGGGGTCGGTCGAGGCCCGCGGGGGGCGGCACTGAGGTGGTCCGCACGGGTCGGATCCGGGGGAAGGCCGGCACGGAGCCATCCCCCCGGCCCCGGCCGCCCGCCTCGCCGAGCCGCCAGTACGGTGGCGCACTCCGTTTGCGCTGGACGAGGAGAACAGAGGTCGTCGGCGCGGCCGCGAGGCTCCGACTCGGGGTCGACGCGGTCCCGCCCGCATCGACCACCCCGCTCAGTGGCTCCTTCGCGTCCCGACCGCTGCGAGCCCAGCCGTGCGGAAGCCCACCGGGCGGTCGCCCGACCCGGACGGGCGTAGGCCTTCTCGGAGTTGCTCAGGCGGCGCGCGGGGACCGGTCCGGCTCTGCAACCCGGTGGGCACAGGTCGGCGGACCTGCGACTTGTGCCTGGCGCGGCGCAATGCGACGCTTCGGTCCGCCGGTCGCGACCACGGCCGGCGATGGCTGTGCGCACGGGACCGGCCGGGGACCGAAACGGGGAGTGGGGCGATGGAGCTGGAGCTGCGGCACCTGCGGGTGCTGTGCGCGATCGCCGACGCGGGAAGTGTGGGTCGCGCCGCGGCACAGCTCGGCTACTCGCAGCCCGCCGTGAGCACCCAGCTGCGGCGCATCGAGCGGCACCTCGGCGAGCCGCTCTTCGAGCGCGGCACGAGCGGAGTGCGGCCCACCCGCTACGGCGCCGAGGTCGTCGCCCAGGCCCGTGACGTGCTGACCCGCGCCGACGCCATCGGCCACCGCCCGGCAGCCGCGCGGGCCCGCCGTACCCTGCGCGTGGCGGCGACCAACTCGCCCATGCTGTCCGGCACGATCTCCCGCGTCCGTACCCGGCTGCCGGAGCTGTCCCTCGCCGTCACGAGCGTCTACGCCTCCTCGCGGATCGTCGAGCTGCTGGAGGAGGGCGCGGTGGACGCGGCCATCGCCGCCGACTATCCGGGTATGGAACTGCGCCACTCCGGCGCGGTGCGGCACCGCGGGATCGTCACCGAGCCCACGTTCGTCGCCCTGCCCTCCCGGCACCGGCTACGGCAGTGCGCCCAGGTCCAGCTCGCCGATCTGGCCGAGGACGCGTGGTTCGTGACCCCGGACGACGGCGCCGGCTGGCCCGGGGTGTTCTACGACGCCTGTGCGGCGGCCGGTTTCACCCCGGTCACCGTGCATGAGTTCCTCGGCGACCAGACCCAGCTGCAGAGCATGATCGCCGACGGCCTCGGGGTGTCCCTCGTACAGCCGACGCTGCGGCCGATCCCACATGTCGTGGTCAAGCCGTTGGCCGGTTCCCCGCTGTGGTGCCGTTATGTGCTGGCCTGGCGGCCCGACACCGTCACCGAGGAGGCCGTGGAGGCACTGTCCCAGTCCGCGACCGCCGCCTACCGCGACCTCGTCGCCCAGGCACCCCATCTGCGGGCCTGGGCCTCGCGCACCTGGAGCGTCACCGGAGCCTAGCGGCAGGTCAAAGACGGACCGCGATGTTATGCGCGTGCAGTGTCATGTGCTATGTCACACGGCATTGTTGGGGCGGGCGGCCCGCTGAGACAGTGCCTCACACGCCTCAACACCCCACAGAGGCGCATCCCTTCGTGGAGGAATCCAGATGCGCTATCGCTTCGCGCTGCCCAGACGCATGCCCGGCCGCGGCCACCATCGTGCGGCCACACGCACGGCCGGCGCCGCGGTCGTCTGTGTCACCGTGGCCGGACTGCTGTCCACGCCCGCGCTGGCGGCCCCGCAGCAGCAGCACACCGCTGCCGTCACCGCGCCCCGAAAGCACGCGTCAACGCCGTCGCCGACCGGTGCGACCACACCCGTCACCGAGCGTCCCGAGAGCCGGGCCCGGCGGCTCAGCCCGGCCGAACTCCCGCCTCTGCAGCCCCTCTCGGCCCACCCGGACCGCAGGGCGGCCAAGGCGGCGGCCTCCTGCACTCCGGCCGACTTCGGCAGCCGTACCGGCTCCGCCCTCGTGTCCTTCGTGAAGGCCTCGTCCACGGACTGCGTCAACACCCTGTTCTCGGTGACCGGCAAGGACGCCCACGACGTCTTCCGCCAGGCCCAGATGCTCAGCGTGGCGGCCGCGTACACCCGCACGGCCAAGCTGTACCGCGGCGACGACTCCGGCAGCCTGGAGCAGCTGGTCCTCTTCCTGCGGGCCGGATACTACGTGCAGTTCAACCACGCCGCGGACGTGGGCGCGTACACCACCCGCCTCACCACGGCCGTCACGGCCGGCCTGGACGCCTTCTTCGCCCGGTCGCACTCGCGTGATGTCACGGCGGTCAACGGCGACATCCTCGGCGAGACCGTCATCCTCACCGACAGCGCCGACCAGCAGGGCCGCTATCTCTCCGTGTACCGGCGGCTGCTGAACGACTACGACAGCTCGTACGACGCCGTCGACAGCATGGTCAGGGCCGTCAACGACGTCTACACCCCGCTGTGGCGCGGCAACTGGAACCCTGACTATGTCAAGGCGGTCGAGGCCGACCCGGGCATCATCGGCACCCTGGACGACTTCGCGCTCGCCAACACCGACCTGCTCGGCACCGATCGGGCGTTCCTGGACTCCAACGCCGGGATGAACCTGGCCCGTTATGTCGAGCACCCCGAACTGCGGGACACGGTCCGCCCGTTGACCAAGGACCTGCTGGACGAGACCGCGATGACCGGCCCCACGGCCGGGCTCTGGGTCGCCGTGGCCACGCAGGCGAACGCCTACGACAGCGCCAACTGCGCCTACTACGACGTCTGCGACCTGCCCGGCAAGCTGACCAGAGCCGTCCTGCCGGTCAGCCGCCAGTGCGACGCGAACGTCAGCATCCTCGCCCAGTCGCTGACCGCCGCCGACCTCGACGCCGCCTGCGCGAGTGTGCTCAACCAGAGCGCCTACTTCCGCGGCGTGGTGAAGGCCGACGGAGCGATACCCGGCCAGTACGTGTCCACCATCCAGCTCGTGGTCTTCGCCGGGCGCAACGACTACCAGACCTACGCCGGCCCGATCTACGGCATCAGCACCGACAACGGCGGCATGACCCTGGACGGCGACCCGTCCGACCCGGCCAACCACGTCACCTCGATCATGTACCAGAAGAACTACGACGACGGTTTCACGGCCCGGATCTGGAACCTCAACCACGAGTACACGCACTTCCTCGACGGCCGCGACGACATGAAGGGCGCCTTCGACCAGCAGATCTCCGTGCCGGACATCTGGTGGATCGAGGGCTTGGCCGAGTACGTGTCCTACAGCTACCGCGGCCTCGCCGACGACCAGGCGATCCAGGAGGCCGCCAAGCACACGTACAAGCTGAGCACCCTGTTCCAGAGCACCTACGACAACAGCGACGTGATCCGCACCTACCCGTGGGGCTACCTCGCCGTGCGCTACATGGCCGAGAACCACCCGGACGACCTCCAGCGCATGCTCGCCCGCTTCCGCGTCGGTGACTACGCCGGCGGATACGCCGTCTACCACGACGGCATCGGCACCCGGTACGACGCCGACTTCGACCAGTGGCTCACCGCGTGCGCCGCGGGCGCCTGCGCCAGGCCGGCCAAGGCCTGACCGCACGCGCCCCAGCAGGGCGGCCGCCGACCGGAAACCCCGGTCGGCGGCCGTTCACCTGTCGACGAAGCGGATCAGACCGCCGTAGCCGGGTACGTCGGGTACTCCACGCCCGAGACGTGCTGGACGACCCGGACCACTTGGCAGGAGTAGCCGAACTCGTTGTCGTACCAGAGGTAGAGGATCGCGTTGTCGCCGTCGACCTTGAGGGCGCCGGCGTCCACGATCGAGGCGTGGCGCGAGCCGATGAAGTCGCTGGAGACCGCGTCGGGCGCCGTGATGAAGTCGATCTGGCGCTTGAGCGGCGAGGTCAGCGACACCTCGCGCAGGTAGTCGTGGACCTCCTCGCGGGTGGTCTCGCGGGCCAGCTGCAAGTTGAGGATCGCGATAGAAACGTCCGGCACCGGGACCCGGATCGAGCTGCCGCTGATCTTCGCCTTGAGGTCCGGCAGCGCCTTGGCCACGGCGGAGGCGGCACCGGTCTCGGTGATCACCATGTTGAGCGGCGCGGAGCGGCCACGGCGCTCGGACTTGTGGTAGTTGTCCAGCAGGTTCTGGTCGTTGGTGAACGAGTGGACGGTCTCCACGTGACCGCGCAGCACGCCGTACTCGTCGTCCATCGCCTTCAGCGGCGGGACGATCGCGTTGGTGGTGCAGGAGGCGCAGGACAGGATCTGCTCGTCGGGCTTGATGGTGTCGTGGTTGACGCCGTGCACGATGTTCGGGACGTCGCCCTTGCCCGGCGCGGTCAGCACGACCTTCTCGATGCCGGGGCGCAGGTGCTTGGACAGGCCCTCGCGGTCGCGCCACTTGCCGGTGTTGTCGATGAGGATGGCGTCCCGGATGCCGTACTCGGTGTAGTCCACGTGCGACGGGTCGTCGGCGTAGATCACCTTGATCTCGTTGCCGTTGGCCACGATCGTGCTGGTGGCCTCGTCGACGGTGATCGTGCCCTGGAACTGGCCGTGGATGGAGTCGCGGCGCAGCAGTGAGGCGCGCTTGACGATGTCCTGGGCGCCGCCGCCGCGCACCACGATGGCGCGCAGCCGCAGACCGTTGCCGGAGCCGGACTTCTCGATCAGCAGGCGGGCGACGAGCCGGCCGATGCGGCCGAAGCCGTACAGGACGACGTCGCGCGGCTCACGGCGCTCGATCTTGTTGGCACCGGTGGCACCGGCGACGGCCTCGGCGGTGAACTGCTCGACGCTCACACCACGCTCGTCGGCCCTGTACATCGTGGCGAGCATGCCGAGGTCGATCTGGGAGGGCCCGAGGTCGAGGGCGGTCAGGGCCTCCAGGAACGGCATCGTCTCGGTGACCGACAGCTCCGCGCCGTCGATCTGCCGGGCGAAGCGGTGCGTCTTGAGGATGCTGACCACCGACTTGTTCACCAAGGAGCGGCTGTGCAGCAGGACGGTCACGTCCCGCTCGCGGTGCAGCTTCCCGATGAGCGGGATCATCGACTCCGCGATCTCCTCGCGGATCTTCCAGTTGGTGAACGAGTCGTCGTTGACAGTCACGGATCCATCTTTCGAGCTAGGGAGCGCTCATATGGTAACCACACCCCTCAAGTGCTCCTTCCGGGGGTGGTGAAGTAAGGGATTTGCACCCATTCCTTGACCGATTCCTGAATCAGGGTGGAAGTCCGTAAGAAACCCGAGTCGTGGATTGCTCGTCTTACCTGGCGTGCCCAAGGTCAAGAGAGTGAGCACCTCCTCAGTACCGCGTCCCGAGTCGGCCGCCCCGTCTCCGTCCCGGCCCCTGCGCCCTCCGACCCTGCCCTGGATCACCCGGCGTGGAATTCCCGAGGGGGCGCTCCGGGCCCTCGCCCTGTTCGCGGCCGTCCGGCTGGCGGGGATCATCCTGGTGATCATCACCAACGCCGTCCGGGGGCATCCGCTCGTCAAGAGCCTCGCCCACTCCTGGGACTCCCGCTGGTATCTGCACATCGCCGCCCAGGGTTACGGCCACAAGATCTGGATCACCCCGCAGGGCGCCGTCCAGAGCGACTGGGCGTTCTTCCCGCTGTACCCGGGGCTGATCCGGGCGCTGACCACGGTCCTGCCGTTCACCCCCGGCCAGGCCGCGCTGCTCATCTCCTGGATCGCCGCCGGCGTGGCGGCGTATGGCGTGTATGCCATCGGCCACCACCTCTACGGGCGCGGGGTCGCCACCGCGCTGGTCGCCCTGTGGGCCGTGATGCCGCACTCCGTCGAACTGACCATCGCCTACACCGAGTCGCTGTTCGCGGCCCTCGCCGTCTGGTCCCTGTACTGCGTGCTCAAGGGCCGCTGGCTGTGGGCCGGTGCACTGGCCGCGCTGGCGGGCCTGTCCCGGCCGAGCGGTTTCGCGGTGGCGGGGGCCGTCTGCATCGCGGCCGCGTACGAGGTCGTGCGGCAGCGCGGCCGGGCCCCGGCGAGCGTGTGGGCCGGTGCGGTGCTGGCCCCGCTGGGCTGGCTCGGCTATGTGCTGTGGGTGGGCAGCCAGACGGGAGACCTGCTCGGCGGCTACTTCAAGGTGCAGAGCGCCTGGGACTCCCGGTTCGACTTCGGTGTCGGCTCGGCACGCTTCACGAAGGCCCTGCTGTTGCACGGGGGCGGTGCCGTCTATCCGGCGGCCCTGGTGATCGTCGCGGCCGGCGTGCTGCTGTTCGCGCTGCTGTGCCTGGAACGCGCCCCTCTCGCCCTGGTGGTCTTCGCCGGGATCCTGGTCCTGCTCGTGGTCGGCGGCTCCGGCTCCTTCTCCTCCAAGCCGAGGTTCCTGCTGCCCGCCTTCCCGCTGCTCATCCCCATGGCCCGGGCGCTGACCCGGACCTGGCGGGTCCGGCCGGCCCACGCCGTGGTCGTCTACGCCGGCCTCACCGTCGCGTCCCTGCTGTTCGGCGCCTTCGTGACGGTGGTGGCCCACTCCCCGCTGTGAGCCACCACCTGCTCCTCACGCGGGCTGCCGCTCCCGCCGGCCGGTGAGCAGCGCGGCACCCATCCGGCACCGAGCCCGGTCACGTGGCGTGACCAGTGGTGAGAGGTGGGTAAGGGTACGGAAAGTGGCGCCGTTCACGAGCGAGGTGCGGCGCAGCGTCACGAGCGGCCGGTGCCGGCGCGGCACCCGCGGTTCGGCGCGCACGGCACCAACCGGGGCCGTCCGGCTCCCCCGGGCTGCCCGGCACCGACCGCGCGATCGCGGCCCGTGCCGGCGCGGACAGCAGCCCGACGGGCAGGGAACCGGCGTCGGGCGGCGCCGGCCCTCTGCCCCTTCGGACCGGCGCGGCTCCGGCCCCGACCCGGGCACGTAGGCCGTACCGGGGAGGGGCAGTGTTGTGCGAAGGCCGTGAATCGGGGTAGGCGGGGGGACGCCCGAGGAAAGGACCGTCATGACGACCTACGTGATCAGCGTCCCCGGCACCTTCACCGCGGACATCGGGACGGACACCCGGACCCGCCTGGCCAGGGCGCTCAGCCCCGCGGATCCGCACGGCACCCGGATGGGCAGCGCCGAGGGCCTGGACGTGCTCCGAGTCAACGAGGACAACACCTTCACCCTCCGTCTGACAGTCGAGGCGGACACCGGCCCGCACGCCGAACAGGAGGCCCGCCGGCTCGCCGGCTCCGCCCTCCGGGACGCGGGGCTGGACGAGCGGAGCGCGCCACTCGGGCCTGCCGTGATCACCGGGATCGACTCCGAGGTGCGCTGACGGTGAGCCGTACCGCGGCCGCTCGCAGAGCGAGATCATCCGGTATAGGTAAAATCTAGGCATTTGCCGAAAGTCAGGCGGAGGGCCAGGGACGGCCACCGCCCCGCCGGAAGTGATCGATGCCCCGCAAGCGCTCCACGGACGAAGGCGATGAGCTGCTGGCCAGACTCGGCTCGCTCACCGCCCAGGCACGGGAGCGCGCGGAGCTCCAGCGCACCCAGGTGGAGCTGGCCATCGCCCTGCAGCGCGGCATGCTGCCCCGCGACCTGCCCACCGCACCGGGCCTGCACCTCGCCGTCCGCTACACACCGGCCAACCTCGGCCTGAACGTGGGCGGCGACTGGTACGACGCGTTCGCCCTGCCCGACGGGCGGATCGGACTGGCCATCGGTGACGTCCAGGGGCACAACATCGAGGCCGCCGCGTTCATGGGCCAGGTGCGGGCCGGGCTCCGCGCCCTCGCCTCCGTGACCAGCGAGCCGGGCGAACTCCTCGCCCGCACCAACGACCTGCTGCTGGCGCTGGGCGGTGAACTGTTCGCCACCTGCACCTTCATGCGCCTCGACCTGGCCAGCGGAGTGCTGGAGAGCGCACGGGCCGGCCACATCCCGTTCGTGTGGGCCACGGCGGACGGCAAGTCCGGCGTCGTCGACGGCGAGGGCGGTCCGCCGCTCGGCATCGACAAGGGCATGGAGTTCCCGGTGAGCAGGCACCGGCTCACCACGGGCGGCGTGTTCGTGCTGCTCACCGACGGCGTGGTGGAGGGCCCCTCGCTGAACATGGAGGACGGCCTCGACCAGGTGGTCCGCCTCGCCGGCCTCGCCGCCGTCGCCGGCCTGGACGCCCACGCCCTGGCCGCCGCCGTGATCAAGGGCGCCGAGAGCGTCGGCCACGAGGACGACGCGGCCGTCCTCGTCGTGGGCCTGGAGGGCCCCGGAAACCATCCGCACGGGTGTGGCCCCACCACGGTGGATACCGGTGCCGGAGGACGGAGCGGGCCGGTCGGCACCGCTCCCGTGATTCAGCCATAGGGCCGGACCGAACCGGCTCTCGCCTCGCCGAGCCGGGGCCGCCGGTGTGAGATGGCTGCTGTGGTGGGTATCGACGATCTGCGCCGGCCGGGCGGCTACGCCGTCCAGGTACTGGCCGTCGCGGCCTGCTACTACGCCGCGGCCCGGCTCGGACTCCTGCGCGAACTCTCCGTCGAGGGCGCCGTCGTCACCCCCATCTGGCCGCCGACCGGCGTCGCCGTCGCCGCCCTGCTGATCCTCGGCCTGCGCTGCTGGCCCGGCATCACGATCGGCGCCCTGTTCGCCGTGCTGTCCCTGACCACGCCGCGTATCGAGGTGCTCGGCACGCTCGCCGGACAGACCTGTGCGCCGGTGTGCGCGGCGCTCCTGCTGCGCCGGGCCCGCTTCCACACCGATCTCGGCCGGCTGAAGGACGGCGTCGCCCTGGTGTTCCTGGGCGCGCTGCCCGCCATGCTGATCAGCTCGACCGTCGGCGTCGGCCTCCTCGTCCTCATGGACAAGCTGAACATGGAGAGCTTCTGGCCCGTCTGGCTGGCCTGGTGGGTGGGCGACGCCATGGGCGTGCTGCTCGTCACCCCGCTGCTGCTGTCGCTCCACGGCGCGCGCCGGCCGCCGTCCCTCGGCCGCTGGAAGGAGGCGACCGCGCTGGCCGCAGTGACATTCCTGCTCGTGCCCCTGGCCGTCTACGGCTCGATCAGCGCGCTCTACCTCGTCTACCCGCTCCTCATCTGGGCCGCCCTGCGCTTCCAGCTCGTGGGCAGCATGCTGTGTGCGCTGCTGATGTCCGTGGTGGCCACGGTCGCGGCGACCGACCGTGCCGGGGCCTTCGCCGGGCTGAGCCGGATCGAGATCATGGCGAAGCTCCAGACGTTCAACGGCGCGATGGCCCTGACCGCGCTCCTGCTGTCCGCGCTGATCACCGAGCAGCGCAACACCCGCCGCTCGGTGGAGAAGGCCTGCCAGGAACTGGTCGAGGTCCTGGAACACCTCACCGCCGGCGAGGCCCCACCGCCCCGGGCACAGCGGGACACCGAGGGCGCCGGGGGTGCCGACGGCGCGGACGGCCGGCCCTGGCCGACCGCACCACCGTAACGGTGGTGCGTGTCACCGGTCGGACCGGTTCACCGCCCCTTCGTCGTCGCTGCCCGGCTCCGCCGAGCGCTTACGTGACCTGATGTCCCGGGGAGTGGGGGTCGGCGGGTGCGCGGCCCCGGTGGCACCGGGCTGACCGCCGCCGGTCGTGCCATAGCCGCCCGGGATACCCGGCGGCATGTCCGCGGCGGCCTCGGCCTCGCTCACATGCCGCCTGGCCCTGATCCCGGCCCGGCGCTCCGGGTACGGGTACTCGAACGGCTGGGCGGAGGCACGCTCGCGCTCGGCCTCGCGCTGCCGGCGCGCGGCCCGCTCGGCGGCCGTCGCGCTCTCGCCCTGTCGGCCGCGGCCCTCGCCGTGCGAACGGCCGTTGTCGTGTATTCGGTCCCTGTCCTTCATGCCGCGCCGAGTACCCGGGCGGTGGCCGCCGCCAACGCCCTCCGGCGTGTCGAACGGCCGGTCCGGGGCACTGGGGGACGATGGGTGGGGCCGGACGGGCCCGGGCCGGACCGGAGGACAGGCGCGGATGGAGCGGCGGACGGTGAACGCGGCGGACCGGCACACCGGAGCGGCCGGGCCCGACGCCACCCGCCTGGAAGCGCGCGACGGCACGACCGCACGACCATCGGACCGTGTCGAGCGGCCGTCGGTTCACGTCGACCGGCCATCGGATGACGTCGACCGGCCATCGGACCGTGTCGACCGGCCATCGGACCGTGTCGAGCGGCCGGCGGATCGCGCCGAGCGGCCGGCGGTTCACGTCGACCGGCCATCGGATCGTGTCGAGCGGCCGGCGGTTCACGTCGACCGGCCATCGGATCGTGTCGAGCGGCCGGCGGATCGCGCCGGACGGCCACCGGATCGGGCCGAACGCCAACCGGATCGCACCGTACGGCCACCGGACCACGTCGAACGGCCGGCGGATCGCGCCCTACGATCATCGGGTCGCGCCGAACGCCAACCGGACCACGCCGCACGGTCACCCGAGAGCACCGACTCCCGCCGGCGTATCCCGCGCACCGACCACCTGCTGGGCGACCCCCGGCTGTCGGCCGCGGTGGACCGGCTCGGCGCCGGTGTCGTGAAGGCCGCCGTGCGCGTCGCGCAGGAGCGGGCCCGGGCGGGCGGCATCCTGCCCGAGCAGGTGCCGGAGGCGGCCGTGGCGCTGCTGCCCGGTACCGCGAGCGGACTGCGCCCCGTGATCAACGCCACCGGGGTGCTGCTGCACACCAACCTCGGCCGGGCCCCGCTGTCCAGCGCCGCCCGGCGGGCCGTCCAGGAGGCCGCCGGGCCCACGGACGTCGAACTGGACCTGGTGACCGGGGTACGCGCCCGCCGCGGCCGCTCCGCCCTCGCCGCCCTGCACGCGCGCGTGCCGTCCGCCGGGGCCGCGCACGTCGTCAACAACGGCGCCGCCGCTCTGGTGCTCGCCGCCACCGCCCTCGCGGCCGGCAAGGAGATCGTCGTCAGCCGGGGCGAGATGGTGGAGATCGGCGACGGCTTCCGGCTGCCCGACCTGCTCGTCTCGACCGGCGCCCGGCTCCGCGAGGTCGGCACCACCAACCGCACGACCGCGGCCGACTATGCCGCCGCGCTCGGCCCGGACACCGGGTTCGTGCTCAAGGTGCATCCGTCCAACTTCCGCATCACCGGCTTCACCAGGTCCGCCGCGACCGCGGACCTCACCGGTCTCGGCGCCCCGGTCGTCGTCGACATCGGCTCCGGACTGCTCGCCCCGCATCCGGCGCTGCCCGAGGAACCCGACGCCGACACCGAACTCCGCGCGGGCGCCGCCCTCGTCACCGCGAGCGGCGACAAACTCCTCGGCGGCCCCCAGTGCGGGCTGCTGCTGGGCGAGCAGGACCTGGTCCGCGCCCTCGCCCGGCACCCGCTGGCCCGGGCCCTGCGCGTCGACAAGCTGACCCTGGCCGCCCTGGAGGCCACCCTCACCGGCCCGCCCACCCCGACCGCCCTCGCCCTCACCGGCGACCCGGCCGGCCTGCGAGCCCGTGCCGACCGGCTCGCCGGCACTCTCGCCGCCGACGGCATCGACGTACGGGCCGTCGCCTCCACCGCCACCGTCGGCGGCGGAGGCGCTCCCGGCGTCACCCTGCCCAGCGCGGCGCTCTCCCTGCCCGAGCCGTACGCCGCCGCGCTGCGCACCGCCCCGGCCCCCGTCGTCGGACGGCTGGAGGCGGGCCGCTGCCTGCTGGATCTGCGCGCGGTGCCCGAGCGGGACGACGCACGGCTGGCCGATGCCGTGCGGTCGGCCCGGCCGGGAGGGGAGAGGCGGACGTGATGCGGGTGCTCGCCACCGCGGGCCATGTCGACCACGGCAAGTCCGCCCTGGTACAGGCCCTCACCGGCATGGAGCCCGACCGCCACGAGGAGGAGCGGCGCCGCGGGCTCACCCTGGACCTGGGCTTCGTATGGACGCGGCTCGGCCCGGACGCGGACCACCTCGCCTTCGTCGACGTGCCCGGGCACGAACGCTTCGTGCCGACCATGCTGGCCGGGGTCGGACCGGTGCCCGCCGTGCTGTTCGTGGTCGCCGCCGACCAGGGCTGGCAGCCCCAGTCCGAGGAGCACCTCGCCGTCCTCGACGCCCTCGGCGTCCGGCACGCGGTCCTCGCCGTGACCCGCAGCGACCTCGCCGACCCCGAGGCCGTACGCACCGACGCCGTCGACCGGCTGGCCCAGACTTCACTGGGCAAGGTCCCCGCGGTCGCCGTGAGCGCGGTCACCGGTGCGGGACTGGACGAGCTGCGCGGTGAACTGGCCCGGCTGGCAGGTGAGTTGACCGATCCCGACCCCGACGCCGACGTACGGCTGTGGCTCGACCGGGCCTTCACCGTGCGCGGACACGGCACGGTGGTGACCGGCACGCTCGGTGCGGGCACCCTGCGCGTCGGCGACCGGCTGGTCACCGGGGACGGCTCGGCCGTGCTCCGGGTGCGCGGGCTGCAGACCCTGCACCAACAGCGGACGGCGGTCAGCGGGGTGGCCCGGGTGGCGGTCAATGTGCACGGCCGGGGCGCCGACGGGCTGCGCCGGGGACAGGTGCTGCTGACCCCCGACCGCTGGCTGGGCAGCGCGGTGCTCGACGTACGGGTCACCGGCGAGCCGGCCCATGAACTGCCCCGCTCGGTCACCCTGCACATCGGCACCGCCGCCGTGCCCGTCACCGTCCGCCCCCTCGGCGAGGACACCGCCCGGCTCACCCTCGCCCGGGGCCTGCCCCTGCGGGTCGGCGACCGCGCGGTGCTGCGCGAACCGGGCGGCAGCCGCATGCCCTGCGGGGCCACCGTCCTCGACGTACGACCGCCCCGGCTGACCCGGCGCGGCGCCGGCCGGGCCCGCGCCGCCGAACTCGCCGCCCTGACCGGCCGCCTCGACGGCGCCGCCGAACTGCGCCGCCGCGGGCTGATCCGACGCGCCGACCTGCTGGCGATGGGCTTCCCGGCCCCCGCCGAACCCGTCACGGGCGACTGGCTGGCGGACGACACGTACTGGACCGCCCTCAAGGACCGGCTGGCCGGCGAGGTCGACCGGTACGCGAGGGAACACCCACTGGAGCCGGGCCTGCCCGCCGAGGCGGCCCGCCGGCTGCTGGGCCTGCCCGACCGGGGCCTCGTCGACGCCCTGGCCGACGCCACGCCCCGTCTCCGCAGCGGGCAAGGACGGCTGTACTCCTCCGGCGACCACCACCCCGGCCTGCCCCCGCCCGTCCGCGCCGCCGTGGACGCCGTACGCGAGGACCTCGCCCGTACGCCCTTCCGTGCCCCCGAGGCCGGACGGCTCGCCGAACTCGGCCTGGACCGCAGGGCACTGGCAGCCGCCGTCACGGCCGGTGCGCTGCTGCGGATCGCCGACGGTGTCGTGCTGCTGCCCGGCGCCGACACCGAGGCCGCCACCGTACTGTGCACCCTGCCCCAGCCGTTCACGCTCAGCGAGGCCCGGCGCGCGCTGGACACCACCCGGCGGGTCGCCGTACCTCTGCTGGAGTTCCTGGACGCCCGGGGCCACACCGAGCGCGTCGACGACCAGCGCCGACGCTGCCGTACGGACGCGGTGAACGGAGGCGGACGGGAATCGAACCCGCCGGCCCGAGATCCTCGGGCCCCTCGGTTTTGAAGACCGGGAGGGCCACCAGGCACCCACACGCCTCCACCGCTCGTCAGGCTACTGCCCCAGGAGACCGCCGCCATGACACCGACATCCCCGCCGATCCATCCGGCGCCCGTCCGGCTCACCCAGTACGCGCACGGCGGCGGCTGTGCCTGCAAGATCCCGCCCGGAGAGCTGGAGGAGGTGGTCGCCGGGCTGACCGTGCCTCAGCTCGCCGGGGGCGACACGCCGCTGATCGTCGGGCTCTCCACCGGCGACGACGCCGCCGTGGTCACCCACCGGGGCACCGCCGTCGTCTGCACGGCCGACTTCTTCACCCCGGTCGTGGACGACCCCTACGACTGGGGACGCATCGCCGCCGCCAACGCCCTGTCCGACGTGTACGCGATGGGCGGCCGGCCGGTGCTCGCCGTGAACCTGCTGGCCTGGCCGCGCGACCGGCTCCCCTTCGACCTGGCCCGCGAGGTGCTGCGCGGCGGCCTGGACATCGCCACCGAGGCCGGCTGCCATGTCGGCGGTGGGCACAGCGTCGACGACCCGGAACCCAAGTACGGCATGGCGGTCACCGGTCTCGCCGACCCCGAGCGGCTGCTGCGCAACGACGCCGGCCGGCCCGGGCTGCCGCTGTCGCTGACCAAGCCGCTCGGCCTGGGCGTGCTGAACAACCGGCACAAGGTCAGCGGTGAGCGGTTCGAGCAGGCCGTCGCCACCATGACGGCGCTCAACCGGGACGCCGCCGAGGCCGCCCTCGCCGCCGGGGCCCGGTGTGCCACCGACGTGACCGGGTTCGGCTTCCTCGGCCATCTGCACAAGCTGGCACGGGCCTCCGGCGTGACCGCCGTGGTCGACACCGCCGCCGTCCCGTACCTGGACGCGGCCCGGGAGGCCGTCCGGGACGGATACGTCAGCGGCGGCACCCGGCGCAACCTCGAATGGGTGGCCCCGCACACCGACTTCGGGGACGCCGACGCCGACACCCGGCTGCTCCTGGCCGACGCCCAGACCTCCGGCGGGCTGCTGGTCGCAGGCGAGGTGCCCGGGGCGCCGGTGGTGGGGGAGTTGGTGCCGCGCGGGTCCCACTCGATCGTCCTCCGGTAGGGCGGCTACGGCTCCGTTCCCGTGTGCTCGTCGATGCCCGCCCGGGCCCGGTAGGCCCGCACCAGCGCCACCGACGCCGGACCCCGGGGCCGGCGGCCCGGCCGGATGTCCACGGCGAACGCCTTCGACTCCTGGATGTGCGTGTTCGGGTCCAGGGACAGATGCAGCAGCTCATTGGCCGCGTCCCCGGTGCTGTAGCCGTTGGGACCCCAGTGGTACGGCAGCCCCACCTGGTGCAGTCTGCGGCCGTGCACCGTCAGCGGCGCCATCCGGTCCGTCACCAGCACCCGTGCCTCGATCACCGCGCGAGCGCTGACGATCGTCGCCCACCCGGTGTGTTCCAGGCCGCGTTCGGCCGCGAGCTCCGGCGAGACCTCACAGAAGAACTCCGGTTGCAGCTCTGCCAGATACGGCTGCCAGCGGGACATGCCGCCCGCCGTGTGGTGCTCGGTGAGCCGGTAGGTGGTGGCCACGTACGGGAACACCTGTGAGCCGGGCTCGTCGCCGCTCGGCTGATAGCGGTTGTCGGGGAGCGTGGGCATCAACTGCCGGACAGGGTTGTGCTGTTGGTCGTAGAGCAGGTTCGGGAACGGCGAGTCCTGCGGCTCGTAGTGGGCCGGCAGTGGGCCGTCGGTGAGTCCGGACGGCACGTACAGCCAGGCCTTGCCGTCGGCCTGCATGATGAACGGGTCCGTGCCGGACAGCGCTGCCGGACCGGTCGCGTCCTCGGGCGGCACGTGATCGGGCGACTTGTCCTTCTTGAAGTCGGGCACGTCGTGCCCGGACCACTCGCCCTTGTCCGGGTCCCACCACACCAGCGCCTTGCGCTCGCTCCAGGGCCTGCCCCGCGGGTCGGCGGAGGCGCGGTTGTAGAGGATCCGCCGGTTGGCGGGCCAGGCCCAGGCCCACTCTGCGGCCACCCAGTCCTGCTCCCGGCCGGGCTTGCGGCGGGCGGCCTGGTTGACGCCGTCGGCGCGGACACCGCAGTAGATCCAGCAGCCGCAGGACGTCGAGCCGTCCCGTTTCAGCTCCTCGTAGGAGGACAGCGGACTGCCCTCGGTGTCGTGGCCGTTGATCTCGGCGAGGACGGCCTCCGCGTCCGGTTCGGCGATCCGGCCATGCGTCGGATAGTCCCAGGCCAGGTCGAGCACGGGCCGGTCCATCTCGTCGGCGGACCCGGCGAGCTTCTCCCGGATGATCCGCCCCAGGTGGTAGGTGAACCACAGGTCGCTGCGCGACTCGCCGGGCGGTTCGACCGCCTGGTGGTGCCACTGCAGCAGCCGCTGGGTGTTGGTGAAGCTGCCGTCCTTCTCGGTGTGCGCGGCGGCCGGCAGGAAGAACACCTCGGTGCGGATGTCCTCGGTGCGCAGCTCACCGGTCTCGATCTCGGGCCCGTCCAGCCACCAGGTCGCCGACTCGATCAGCGAGAAGTCCCGGACGACCAGCCAGTCCAGGTTCGCCATGCCGAGCCGCATCAGTTTGGAGTTGGCGTTGCCCACGGCCGGGTTCTCGCCGTACAGGAAGTAGCCCTTGCAGGTGCCCTCCAGCTGGGCCATCGTCGTCTCGTACGTCGAGTGGCTGCCGGTCAGCCGTGGCAGGTAGTCGAAGCAGAAGTCGTTGTCGGCCCGCGCCGCGTCACCCCAGTAGGCCTTGAGCAGGCTCACGAGGTACGAGCGCATGTTGCCCCAGTAGCCCTTGTGGGCCGCGTCGGCCTGCACGAAGGCGTCCAGGTCCTGGTTCTGGTGCGCGTGCGGCATCGGGATGTAGCCCGGCAGCAGGTTGAACAGGGTCGGGATGTCCGTGGAGCCCTGGATGGAGGCGTGTCCGCGCAGCGCGAGAATGCCGCCGCCCGGCCGGCCGATGTTGCCGAGCAGGGTCTGCAGCACACAGGCCGCCCGGATGTACTGCACGCCGACCGTGTGCTGGGTCCAGCCGACCGCGTAGGCGAAGGCCGTCGTCCGGTCGCGGCCGGAGTTCTCCGTGACCAGCTCGCACACCTGCCGGAACGTATCCCGCGGCACCCCGCAGATCTCCTCGACCATCTCCGGTGTGTAGCGGGCGTAGTGCCGCTTGAGCACCTGGAAGACACAGCGCGGATGAGCCAGTGTCTCGTCGCGCTCCGGCTCACCCTCGGGGATCACCGCGCCGCCGGCCCCGTGCGCCTCGCCCCGTGCCGCCGCGGTCACCGAACTGCCGCCGCCGGTGCGCTTCTCGTACTCGTGGTCGCGCTCCCCGGAGGCCGCCTGGATCTCGGTGCCCTCGTACTGCCAACTGCCGTTGTCGTAGGAACGGTTCACGGCGTCCAGGCCGGAGAAGACACCCGCCAGGTCCTCGGTGTCCCCGAAGTCCTCCCGAACGATCACCGGGGCGTTGCTGTAGGCCACGACGTAGTCGCGGAAGTACTTCTCGTGCTCCAGCACGTAGTTGATGATCCCGCCGAGGAAGGCGATGTCCGTGCCCGCGCGCAGCGGTACGTGCAGGTCGGCCAGCGCGCTGGTGCGGGTGAACCGCGGATCGACATGGATCACCTTCGCGCCCCGCGCCTTGGCCTCCATCACCCACTGGAACCCGACCGGATGGCACTCGGCCATGTTCGAGCCCTCGATGACGATGCAGTCCGAGTTCTGCAGATCCTGCTGGAAGGTGGTCGCGCCGCCGCGTCCGAACGAGGTTCCCAGACTGGGAACGGTGGAGGAGTGTCAAACGCGCGCCTGGTTCTCGATCTGGATCGCGCCGAGCGCCGTGAACAACTTCTTGATCAGGTAGTTCTCTTCGTTGTCGAGCGTGGCCCCGCCGAGGCTCGCGATGCCCAGGGTGCGCCGGGTGCGGGTCTCGTCGACCTCCCACTGCCAGCCCGCCCGGCGCGCCTCGATCAC
Organism: Streptomyces sp. NPDC007856; assembly: GCF_042868225.1. NCBI lineage: Bacteria > Bacillati > Actinomycetota > Actinomycetes > Kitasatosporales > Streptomycetaceae > Streptomyces > Streptomyces sp. NPDC007856. Next base: position 75,622 of record NZ_JBIAEC010000011.1, read on the forward strand.
CCGGTCGGCGATCATGTCCATCGCCGTGTCGAGGTCCAGGCGCTCCCACTCGGTGCCGTGCGGACGCCGGTAGAGGACCTGGTGCTCGCGGGCGTCCCCGGTGGTCAGCTGCAGGCTCGCCGCGCCCTTGGGACACAGCCGGCCGCGCGAGATCGGGGAGTCCGGGTCGCCCTCGATCTGGGTGACCTTCCCGTCCTGGACGTACACGTTCTGGCCGCAGCCCACCGCGCAGTACGGGCAGACGGACTTCACCACTCGGTCGGCCGTGGCCACCCGGGGCTCCAGCCGCTCGCTGTGCCCGCTCTTCGCCGCGGCACCCCGGCCCAGCGGATCGGTGCCCGTCAACTGCCGGTAGACCGGCCAGGAGTCGATCCAGGTGCGCACGCCCACAGCCACTCCTCCCGCTCGGTCCCTCGATCTTCCCGCATCCGCGCGGTCACGGCATTTCTTGCGTCGGCGGGGAGTACCCCGGCCGGGCGGGGCCAAACGGAGCCGGCGGCTCCCGGGCTGGTCCTGGGTGAATCGGGAAGAACAGGAGCAGCAGGGAATCGCCCTGCTCGCGCCGCGTCCGGAGTTGATCCCCTTGGCCGCTGACCGCCCACGCGTCCTGGTGTTCGACGTCAACGAAACCCTCACCGACATGACTCCGCTCGCCGGCCTCCTGGAACACGTCGGGTTGCCCGGGCATCTGCTGACCGCCTGGTTCGCCGGGGTGCTGCGGGACGGCGTGGCCCTGTCCCTCGCCGGGGGCCACGCGACCTTCGCGGCCGTCGCCGGGGACGGGCTGCGGGCGCTGGCGGCCGGGGAAGAGGGGGCCACCGATCCGGAGCAGGCCGCCGCGCACGTCCTCGCCGGGCTGCCGGAGCTGCCCCTGCACCCGGACGTGCGCGGCGGGGTACGGGCCCTGCGCGCGGCCGGGTACCGACTGGCGACCCTGACGAACGGTTCCGCCGACACCACCCGAGCGGTGCTCGACCGGGCCGGTCTGACCGACTGCTTCGAAAGACACCTGGACGTGGCGGGGCCGGGCCGCTGGAAGCCCGCGCGGGAGGCGTACGCCTACGCGCTGGACGCCATGGGTGTGCCGGCCGGTGCGGCACTGCTGGTCTCGGTGCACCCGTGGGACATCGACGGCGCCGCCCGCGCGGGCCTGGCCACCGCCTGGCTGCGCCGGACCTCACGTCCGTACCCCACGACGGCGCGCCCCGCCGACCTGACCGCCACCGCACTGCCGGACCTGGCGACCCGACTCGGAGCCACGTGAACAGCGCTGCTCATGGGGGCCTGGCCGTGGGTGTTGGCTGCTTCTCGTGCCGGGCGGACCTCGATGGAGGGAGGTGCGGTCCGGGTTGCCGTGGGCGGTGGGCCCGGGGGCTTGGGCAGGCAGGTGTGGCGGGCATGGATGGGGTTGTCGGCGGCTCCGGTCATGCGGGCCTGGCCATGGGTGTTGGCTGCTTCTCGTGCCGGGCGGACGTCGATGGGGGAGGTGCGGTCCGGGTTGCCGCCGTTGTCGGGCCTGGGGGCTCGGGCAGGCAGGTGTGGCGGGCGTCGATGGGCTGTGGGCGGCCTGGCTCGGGCCAGGTGAGCGGTGCCGCTGTTGCGGGCCTGGCCTTGGGTGTTGGCTGCTTCTTGTGCCGGGCGGACGTCGATGGGGGAGGTGCGGTCCGGGTTGCCGCCGTTGTCGGGCCTGGGGGCTCGGGCAGGCAGGTGTGGCGGGCGTCGATGGGCTGTGGGCGGCCTGGCTCGGGCCAGGTGAGCGGTGCCGCTGTTGCGGCCCTGGCCATGGGTGTTGCCTGCTTCTCCCGGTGGCCGCCGATGCGGGGAGGTGCGGTCCGGCTGCCGCCGGTGTCGGGCCTGGGGCCGGGCCGGGCCGGTTCGGGTTGCCGCTGTCGTCGGGCCCGGGCTGGGTCAGGTCTGGCGGGCGTGCATGGGGCTGTTGGCGACCTCGTCCGGGCATTTCCGGTGCGAGGGGCGGGTGCGCCGGTCGCGTCGCCAGTCGGATGTCGCGAGGGAGAGTGACGCCGCCATGCCGACGAGGGCGGCGCCCAGCGCGGTGACGAGCGCGGCGCGGTAGTCGTGGCTCCTGCCCAGCACCAGGTAGAAGAAGCCGGGCAGGGCGGCGGTACCGACCGCGGCACCGAGCCGCTGCCCCGTCTGCAGGGCGCCGCCCGCCGCACCCGCCATGCGCACGGGCACGTTCCGCAGCGTCATGGTGATGTTGGGGGAGACCACGCAGCCGCTGCCGACGCCGCCGAGGAACAGCACCGGGGCGGCGAGCCAGGGCGCGATGCCGAGGGGCGCGAGACGGAGCAGCAGCGCGGTGCCCCCGAGGCCGACGATCACACCCGTCAGGCCGCACACGGTGAGCAGGCGGCCGTAGCGGTCCACCAGCCGGCCGGCGACCACGGCCGCGCCCGCCGAGCCCAGGGCGAAGGGAGTCACGGCGAGCCCGGACCGGAGCGGGGAGAAGCCCAGACCGTGCTGGTAGAAGAGCGCGAAGACCAGCCACACACCGCTGAACCCGATGAAGTACAGCGTGCCGACTCCGGCACCGACGGCGTATCCGCGCACGGTGGTGAACAGGCGCGGGTCGAGCAGTGGCTCGGCGCCCCGCGCGACGAGGCGGCGCTGCCACCGGGCGAAGACGGCGAGGATCGCCGCGCCGACGAGGAACAGCCACCACACGCGCCCGATGCCGCCGGACTCCGCCTGGACCAGCGGGAACATCACCGCGAGGACGCCGAGGCCGAGCAGCAGGACGCCGGGCAGGTCCACGCGTCCCCGTCCGGACCGCCGGGTCCGGGGCAGCAGGCGGCGGCCGAGGAGGACGGCCAGGATGCCGATGGGGACGTTGACGTAGAAGATCCACCGCCAGCCCTGGGCGCCGGAGGCCAGCGCGAGGATGGCGCCGCCGGTGATGGGGCCGGTCGCGGACGATATGCCGACGGTGGCGCCGAAGAAGCCGAAGGCGCGGCCGCGTTCGGCGCCGCGGAACATCTGCTGGATGAGCGCGGAGTTCTGCGGGGCCATGAAGCCCGCCGCCAGCCCCTGGGCGAGCCGGGCCACCACCAGCGCCGTGATGCCGGGCGCCGCTCCACAGGCCGCGCTGAAGATCACGAAACCGCTCAGGGCCAGCAGGAAGATGCGGCGCCGGTCCAGCGCGTCGCCGAGGCGGCCGGCGGTGACGAGGGCCAGGGCGAAGGCGAGGGCGTATCCGGACACCACCCACTGCACCTGCGCGGGGGAGGCGTGCAGCTCGCGCTGGATCGTGGGCAGGGCGACCGCCACGATCGTCACGTCCAGCAGGCTCATGAAGCCGGCCACCAAGGTGACCCACAGGGCCCGCCACCGTTGCGGATCCGGCTCGTATCCGGCCTCCTGGGCGCCCTCCGCCGCTGACCCCGACGCTGTCACATGGGCTCCTCTCGCCGCCCCCGCCCCCGCCCCCGGCCCCGGATCACCGGCGCCGCCCGCGGCGGACCAAGTTCCCCACGCGGCACGGAGCACACACCGCGCCGTGCCGTCGGCAGGCCGCGAACGCCGAGGACGCACACGACACCGGCACCTCTGGCACGGTCCATACCCCCCGTCCGTTGGTCACGCGGTCAGCGGTCGCGCCGCTCCAGCCGCTCCCGCTGCGGTACGACGGTGTACTTCGGATCCTCCGCGGAGGCGACCCCGGCGTGGAACACACCGAAGCGCAGGGCCGCCGAGCCGGTGAGCAGCGCCGCTCCGGCCATCAGGGCCAGGCGCTGGTCCCGCCCGCAGCACAGGGCGAGGGCGGCGCCGCCCGCCGTGAGCGACCGTGCCGCACGCAGCAGCAGGTGCGGCCTGCCCTGTTCGAAGGGCTCCGCGGTCAGGCCCATGCGCCGCTTCATCGTCTGGAACGCGCCCAGTTCCAGGGCGGCACCGAGCACGGCCAGCCGACGGGCCGGCCCCGTCTGGGCGGTCGGGGCCGCGACCAGGGCCAGGCCGGAGGCCGCGGCAGCGGCGGAGCCCGCGAAGACGAACGGCAGCTCGCGGTAGCCCTCGTGCCAGGACGGCACCGCCGTGTCCGAGAGCAGTACCGCCGTGTACGTGGCCACGGCCGGGCCGAGGACGGCGGCGGCCGCTGTCGCGGCCGTGCCCAGCAGCCGGTACCGGCCCGCCACCTCAGTCGCCGCGGCGGTCAGCGTCAGCGGCGCGTACCCCGCGAGCAGCCAGGAGCCCACGCTCATGGGGGAAGTGGGCTTCAGGACGCGCAGCATGTTCAGGAACCGGGCCGGCCTGCCAAGGTCATGGACGAGCGCGGCCAGCGACAGGGAGATGGCCCCGGCGGCCCCGAGCTTCGCGGGAGCCGCGAGCCCCGGCCGCCCGGTGACCTGGCCGCCGGCCGCGAGCAGCGAGGACGCCCCGGCCAGACCGCCGAGATACAGGTATCCGGCGATGTCCAGGGGTTTCCATGTCGGCCTTTTCACCACCGGTTTGCCGTAGTACGACGAGAAGGCGGCGTCCGGAACCATCGGCTGCTCGCCCCGCCCGCGGCGATGCCGGCGGCGCCGTCCGCCTCGGCCCGTGGGCGCCACCCTGCCGGGCCGTGCGCCCTGAACGCCCTGCCGGGTGACGTCCGACTCGCTCATCGCGGCCTCCTCGCGAAGCTGCCCAGGGCGAGGGCCAGCAGCGTGCCGGCGGCCAGTGCCGCGTGCCGCCACATGTCGGGCAGATCGCGGGTGGTGACCACCGGATCGGGCGGGAGGCCGTAGACCTCCGGCTCGTCCAGCAGCAGGAAGAACGCGCCGTCGCCGCCGACCCCGTCGTCCGGACTCTCGCCGTACAGCCGTGCGTCGGTCGCGCCGGCCGCGTGCAACTGTGCCACCCGGGCGTGCGCCCGCTCCCGCAGCTCGTCCAGCGGGCCGAACTGGATGGAGTCCGTGGGACAGGACTTGGCGCAGGCGGGCTCCATGCCGACGCCGAGCCGGTCGTAGCACAGCGTGCACTTCCACACCCGGCCGTCGTCCTTGCGCTGGTCGATGACGCCGTAGGGACAGGCGGGCACGCAGTAGCCGCAGCCGTTGCAGATGTCCTCCTGGACGACGACCGTGCCGAACTCGGTGCGGAACAGCGCGCCGGTGGGGCACACGTCCAGACAGGCAGCGTGCGTGCAGTGCTTGCACACGTCGGAGGACATCAGCCAGCGCAGCTCGGTGCGGCCGTCCGGGGACAGGGGGACGATCTGGACGGCGGGCGCGCCCTCGGGGGCCTGCCCGGGCGGGGGAGTGGTGGTTCCCGGGCCGGGGGAGGAGGCATCGGTGCCGAGGCGGGCCGCGGCGGCGAACACGTCGACGTCCTCGTGCGCGACCCCGGGTTCCGGCCGGCCGAACGGCCCCCGCTGCTCGATGAAGGCCACGTGCCGCCAGGTGTCAGCGCCCAGACTCTGTGTGTTGTCGTACGACATGCCGGTCAGGACCAGACCGTCCTCCGGGATGGCGTTCCACTCCTTGCACGCCACCTCGCAGGCCTTGCAGCCGATGCACACCGAGGTGTCGGTGAAGAAGCCCATCCTCGGCGGGGCGTCCGGGTATCCGGAGTCCCCGGCCACGTCCGGCTGGGGGCCGTACCACAGATGTCCGCGGGCCTCGTCGCCGTCCCTCATCGCCGTACCTCCTCACACGTCCTGTCATACGGGGTGCTGCTGACGGTGGGCGGGCTCGTCTTTCGGTCCGTGCCGGGTCGCTCACTCTCGGTGTTCTGCTTCGAGCCTGGCACGGGTGCCCCGGCTCCGCGCGTCCGAAACGGCGCCCGCGCTGCTGCGTGCGGAGGACCCGCCGCTCCTCGTGGGCGCGGGGGACCTGGCCCCGCCGGATGCGTCCGGCCGTACGGGGGAACGGCGACACCACACCGCCCTGCTCGGCCGGCTCACGTCTCCTCGGCGGTGAGCGGCACGGTGGCGGTGATCCGTTTGCCGTGGGGCAGCCAGGTCACTTCGAGGGCGCGGGAGAGCATCGCGACGAGGTGCAGCCCGTGCCCGCCGACTCGGCTGGGATCGGGAGGGTCCCGCCGGGGCGGGTCGGTGGAGGTGTCCGACACCGTGATGCGCAGGGCGCCGGCCTCGGGCAGCACTTCCAGGCTCAGGGTGCACGGACCGGGCGCGTGTTTGGCCACGTTGGTGACGAGTTCGCTGGCGACGAGCCGGGCGTCCTGCACCGAGCGCCGCGGGGGCGCGGGGCGCACACCCGCGAGCAGCGCGGCGACGGCGTCCCTGGCGTCCCCGATGCCGGCCACGGCGTCGTCCCAGGTACGGCTGTGGCGCAGGGGCGCGGGGCGGGCCTGCGTCCTGGTGTGCGTCCCGAGCGGGATGTCCATGCGTCGTTGCCCTTTTCGTGCGGTGCCAGTGGCCCTTCCGGTACGGACGGGATCCTCCCGTCCCTGCGCGGATACCCGCTGAACCGTCGGTCAAGGGGACGTACGCCGCGAATCCTTCGGTTGCCCTTGGACCCCTGGTCGCAGGGCCGCGGGCCGGGTGCGCGCATGGCGGAACGGGCCGGGAGGCCCGCTGGATCTCCCGGACCCGTTCGGAATCGGACGAGCCGTCGATCCGGTGGGGTTCGGTGCTTGAAGGCGGCTCAGTGCTTCAAGGTGTCCTTGCCCTTCTCCTTGGCCTGCCGGGCGTCGCCGCGCGCGCCTTCCATACGGCCCTCGGCCTCCATTCGCTCATTGCCGACGGCGCGGCCTATGGCCTCCTTCGCCCTCCCCTTGGCCTGCTCCTTCTTGCCCTTTGCCTTCTGGCTGCCTGCCATCGGGTGTCACATCCCAACGTTGTGCGGGGTCTGTCCACAGTCGGTTTGCCCTTGTACAGCCACCCAAACAGGAGATTGTGGATATATTCCCCGGCGCGGGCCTGATTGCTTACCCTTGGTTGAACAGTCCAGACTGATAAACCTATCGTTAGTAATCGTGGACACCGTTGCACTCGCCGCCGCACTGCGGCTGGCCATGGGCCGGATCGTCCGCCGGCTGCGCCAGGCACACGCGGTCGGCGACGTGACGTTGTCCGGCGTGTCGGTACTGGCCCGCCTGGCCCGTACCGGTCCGGACTCGCCCGGCTCGCTCGCCGAACTGGAACGCGTCCGGCCGCAGGCGATGGCCAGCACCCTCGCCGGGCTCGAACAACGCGGACTGGTCAGCCGTACCCCCGACACGGCCGACGGCCGCCGGGCCATCGTCTCCATCACCGAGGAGGGACGGACCATGCTGGAGCAGCGCCGCTCCGAGTCCGTGAGCCGTCTCGCCCACGCCCTGGACGAGTTCACCCCGCGGGAACGGCAGGCCCTGTACGACGTGCTGCCCCTGCTCGACCGGATGGCGGAGCGGCTGTGACCGGCCCCGCGTCCGCCGGGGGCATACGCGGCCGCCTCCTCGCCCGGTCGGCCCGCCTCAGGGACTCGCCCCCCGGCCCCGGCTACAAGTGGGTCGCGCTCTCCAACACCACCCTCGGTGTCCTGATCGCCACGATGGACGCCTCCATCGTGATCATCTCGCTGCCGGCGATCTTCCGGGGGATCGGCCTGGACCCGCTCGCGGCCGGCAACATCGGCTATCTGCTGTGGATGATCCTCGGCTACCTGCTGGTCTCGGCCGTGCTGGTGGTCGTGCTCGGCCGGCTCGGCGACATGTTCGGCCGGGTCCGCATCTACAACCTGGGCTTCCTGGTCTTCGCCTGCGCCTCCGTCGCCCTGTCCCTCGACCCGTTCCGGGCGGGCGCGGGCGCGCTGTGGCTGATCCTGTGGCGGATCGTGCAGGCCTTCGGCGGCTCCATGCTCACCGCCAACTCGGCGGCCATCCTCACCGACGCCTTCCCGGCCCGGCAGCGCGGCATGGCCCTCGGCATCAACCAGATCACCGCGCTCGCCGGGCAGTTCCTCGGCCTGCTCGCCGGCGGCCTGCTGGCCGCGGTCGACTGGCGTGCGGTGTTCTGGGTGAGCGTCCCGGTCAGTGTCACCGGCACCGTCTGGTCGTACCTGAGCCTGCGCGAGACCTCGGCCGGCGGGCGCGGCCGGATCGACTGGCTCGGCAACCTCACCTTCGCCTCGGGCGCGGGCATCCTCCTCGCGGGCATCACCTACGGCATCCAGCCCTACGGCGGCCACCCCACCGGCTGGACCAACCCCTGGGTGCTCACGGGCCTGATCGGCGGCGTGTTCCTGCTGCTGGTGTTCTGCCTGGTCGAGACGCGGGTCGCGGAGCCCATGTGCCGGCTGTCGCTGTTCCGGGTGCGGGCGTTCGCGGCCGGCAACCTGGCCGCCCTGCTCACCGCGATCGCCCGCGGCGGACTGCAGTTCATGCTGATCATCTGGCTGCAGGGCATCTGGCTGCCGCTGCGCGGCTACGACTTCGCGGACACCCCGCTGTGGGCCGGCATCTTCATGCTGCCGCTCACCCTGGGCTTCCTGGTCGCCGGGCCGCTCTCCGGCTATCTGTCCGACCGCTTCGGAGCCCGCCTCTTCTCCACCGCCGGACTGGTCGTCGTCGCCGGGTCCTTCCTCGGCCTGCTGGCCCTCCCCGTGAACTTCGACTACGGCGTCTTCGCGACGCTGCTGCTGCTCAACGGCCTCGGCCAGGGCATGTTCTCCTCGCCCAACACCTCCTCCATCATGGGCAGCGTGCCCGCCCGCCATCGGGGTGTGGCCTCCGGGATGCGCTCCACCTTCCAGAATTCGGGTACGGCCCTGTCCATCGGCGTCTTCTTCTCGCTGATGGTCTCCGGTCTCGCGGGCACCCTGCCGAAGACGCTGAGCAGCGGACTCCAGGCGCACGGCGTGCCCGCCTCGACCGCGCACGACGTGGCCGCACTGCCGCCCGTCAGCACCCTGTTCGCCACGTTCCTCGGCGACAATCCCATCGGCCATCTGCTCGGCGCCGGCGGCACGATGGACCATCTGACCGCCGCACAGCGGGCCACCCTGACCGGCCACACCTTCTTCCCGGAGCTGGTCTCCGGGCCCTTCCACCACGGCCTGACCATCGTCTTCGGCGTGGCCGCGGGCATGGCCCTGGTCTCCGCGCTCGCCTCCGCCCTGCGCGGCGGCCACGAGCGTGCCGTCGACGACACCCGGCAGGCGGGGGCTGCGGACCACACGGAGAAGGCCCGGCCCACGCGCACCTCGCCCTAGACAGCGGAGCAGGTGGGCGACCGGAGGGCCGGACACGGCGAAGCTCCCCCAGTACTTCTCCGAACCGGGGGAGCCCCTGACCATCGACCTCGGGCCGCGGTCCTCTCTCCAGAGTGCGCCGTCGGTACGGGGGCGGACCACGTGACAATCCCTCTTGCCTGGAGCGGGGCGGATCAGACCTCGCGGCGCCGCCGTACGCAGTGCCGTACGACGAGGGCGGCGATCAGCATGCCGACGGCGACGAGGACGTAGACCTCGTACCGCGAGACCTCGTCGTACACCGTCGTGATGTGGCTGCCCACCAGGTAGGCCAGGGTCGTCCACAGACCGACCCAGAGGGCGGCGCCCAGCGCGTTGAAGGCGAGGAAGCGGCGCCAGTGCATGCCCGAGGTGCCGGCGATGATGCCGTTGGCCTGGCGCAGGCCCTCGATGAACCGGGCCACGGTCACGATCTTGCCGCCGTGCCGGCGGAAGAACTCCTCAGCCGCCTGGAACCGCTGCGGCGTCAGGAAGACGTATCTTCCCCACCGGTGCACGAAGGGCCGCCCGCCCCACCGGCCGATGCCGTAGCCGATGTTGTCCCCGACGACGGCCGCGGCGAACGCGATGACCGCCACGGCCACGAGGTTCAGCCGTCCCGCGCCCGCGTACACCCCGGCGGCCAGCAGGATCGTCTCGCCCGGCGCCGGCACTCCGAAGTCCTCCACCAGGACGACGGCCCCCACGGCCCAGTAGCCGTAGTGGCCGAGCAGCGGCGCGAGATGCGCCAGCGGACCAGGCAGGGGAGGGGCGGCCATGCCTCCACGGTACGTCGCCGCGATCAGCGTGCCGGTTCCCTCGTGGAGGCGGGCCGGTGCGGGGACTACGAGTCGGAGCGCAAGATGCCCTCGTCGTCGGCCGGGAGGCCTTGGCACAGGGGGCACAGTTCGTGGTCCCCGTCGCGGGTGACCACCGTGCCCCAGCCCAGGCACACCTCGCAGTCGTGGGCGAGGCTCAGGTCGGGGCGGGGAGGCAGAAGGGGGCTGCGGTGGGCTCCGTGTGCCATGAGAGGAGCGGCTCCTTGGACATCGGGAGTGAACCTGACGGCGCTGTCGTCCGCGTTGACAACGCTGTCCATATGACGTCCATTATGTCGGTTTTATTCCGACTGTCTGTGACGAACGTCACAGACAGTCTGCCTCATTCCCAGGGACCACCCGCCCGGTGTCAGCCCAGCTGGCCCAGCCGCGCCTCACGCCACAGGTCCACGCCGCCGTCGGTCGCGTACTTGTCGATCTCGGCCAGCTCCTCCGGGTCGAACCGCAGGTTCTCCAGCGCGGCGACGTTCTGCTCCAGCTGCTCGGTGCGGGAGGCGCCGATGACGAGCGACGTGACCCGCTCGTCGCGCAAGGCCCAGGCCAGCGCCATCTGTGCCAGCGTCTGACCACGCCGTGCCGCGATGTCGTTCAGTGCGCGCAGCCGCTGCCGCATGTCGTCCGTCAGCCAGGAGGCGTCGAAGGACGTGCCGCGCGCCGCCCGCGAGTCCTGCGGCACACCCTCCAGGTAGCGGCCGGTCAGCAGGCCCTGGGCGAGCGCCGTGAAGCCGATGACGCCGAAGCCCTCCTCCTCCGCCGCGTCCAGCAGACCGTCGGTCTCGATCCAGCGGTTGAGCATGCTGTACGACGGCTGGTGGATCAGCAGTGGGGTGCCCAGCTCGCGCAGGATCGCCGCCGCCTGCCGGGTGCGCTCCGTGTCGTAGGAGGAGATGCCGACGTACAGCGCCTTGCCCTGGCGTACGGCCGTGTCGAGCGCCCCCATCGTCTCCTCCAGCGGTGTGGTGGCGTCCAGCCGGTGGGAGTAGAAGATGTCCACGTAGTCCACGCCCATCCGGCGCAGCGACTGGTCCAGCGAGGCCAGCACGTACTTCCGGGAGCCGCCGCCCTGCCCGTAGGGGCCGGGCCACATGTCCCAGCCCGCCTTGGTGGAGATCACCAGCTCGTCCCGGTACGGCGCGAGGTCCCGCTTCAGCAGCCGGCCGAGGTTCTGCTCGGCCGCTCCGTACGGCGGACCGTAGTTGTTGGCCAGGTCGTGGTGGGTGATCCCGAGGTCGAAGGCGCGCAGGGCGATCTCGCGCTGGGTCTCGAAGGGACGGTCGTCGCCGAAGTTGTGCCAGTAGCCCAGGGACAGGACGGGCAGGTCCAGCCCCGAGCGTCCGGTGCGCCGGTAGCGCATGGCGCCGGCGTAGCGTGCGGGGTCCGCGGCGTGGGTCATCGGGTCTTCTCCGGGTGGTGCCGTTGGGGGTCGCCCCTCCGTGTGCGGACGGGCCCGTCCACCCTGCGTCCGCGCGCCGCACAAGTCCAACCGCCGTACCGGATGGGACTGAGCGGCTCCGTTTCTGAATCGGCCAAGGGGGCGGCGGTGACCGGTGCGGGTGAGGCGAGGAGGCGCTCGTGAGCGGTGCGAGGTCGGACGGGGCGGCAGGGGGGCCGGTCCCGGTCGCGGACGCCGCAAGCCGTGGCGCGACTGCCCCGCCAGGTCCGCGAGGAGCTGCTCCGCAGGCTCCGCCGTGAGCGACGGGCGTTCGGCAAGGACGACGTCCAGGTCGTCGAGCGGCCGCTGCTCCGGCGGGCCGTGGGCGCCTCCGCGCTCGGGAACTGCATGGAGTGGTTCGACTTCGGTGTCTACAGCTATCTCGCCGCCACGATCGGCAAGGTCTTCTTCCCCGGCGCCTCCCCGGCCGCGCAGGTCATCTCCTCGTTCGCGACCTTCGCCGCCGCCTTCGTCGTCCGGCCGCTCGGCGGCCTGTTCTTCGGACCGCTCGGCGACCGGATCGGCCGGCAGAAGATGCTCGCCACCACCGTGATCATGATGGCGGTCGGCACCTTCGCCATCGGTGTGATCCCCGGGTACGGCACGATCGGCATCGCCGCACCGGTGCTGCTCCTGCTGGCCCGAATGGTCCAGGGCTTCTCCACCGGCGGGGAGTACGGCGGCGCGACCACCTTCGTAGCCGAGTACTCGCCGGACCGCAGGCGCGGTTTCCTCTCCAGCTGGCTCGACTTCGGCACCTTCGTCGGCTACGCCCTCGGCTCGGCCCTGGTCACCGTGCTCAGCCTTTCCCTGACGGATGGTCAGATGCTGACCTGGGGCTGGCGCATCCCGTTCCTGATCGCCGGACCGCTCGGGGTGATCGGCCTCTACATGCGGCTCAAACTGGAGGAGTCCCCGGCCTTCCAGCAGCAGCTGGACGAACGCGAGAAGGCCCTGGCGCAGGAATCGGCGCGCAGTGAGTTCAAGGACGTCATCCGCAGCCACTGGGGGGAGCTGCTCCTCTGCGTGGGGCTGGTGCTGCTGTACAACGTCACCACCTACATGGTCACCGGCTATCTGCCGACCTATCAGACCGAGACCCTGCACCGCTCCAGCGGCTCCGCGGACCTCCTGGTGCTGGCCGGCATGGTGTGGATCGTCGTGCTGATCACCTTCATCGGCCGGCTCGGCGACCATGTCGGCCGGCGGCCGGTCTACGCCGTCGCCGCCGTCGCGATGATCGTGCTGGCCGTGCCCGCCTTCCTGCTGATCAAGGCGCACGGCACGTGGCCGCCGATCCTCGGTGTCCTGCTGCTCGCCACCCTGCTGGCCTGCTTCGCCGCACCGAGCGCGGCCACGCTGCCCGCCCTGTTCCCGACCGCCGTCCGCTACGCGGCGATGGGCATCGGCTTCGACTTCGCCGTCTCCGCCTTCGGCGGTACCACCCCGCTGGTGACCGCCGCGCTGGTCACGGCCACCGGCGACGACCTGATGCCGGCCTACTACCTGATGCTGGCCGGGGTCATCGGACTGCTGACGGTGAAGTTCCTGCCCGAGACCGCACAGGTGCCGCTCAAGGGGTCGCAGCCGATGGTCGGTTCGCGCGAGGAGCGGCGTGAACTGATCACCGTGTCACGCGAGTTGTACAGCTTCGTGCAGTAGCGGGACGGGGCCCGGCGCACCTGAGGCGCATCTGTCCGATCCAGCCCTCGTTCGATCGTACGAACTTCTCGCGAGCCTGCTTACCGAGCTGCCGCGCGTTTGATAGGAAACTTTCCTACCAATGTTGGACGCGGATCAGCACGGACCAACTACCCACCCCCCACTCCCGCTTGGAGCCCTGTGGTGAACGCAGACCGCGAGACCGCACCCCCCGCCCGCATATCCCGCCGGACCGTCGTCGCCCTGCTCGGCGCCGGCGTGGCCTCCGGAGCCCTGCTCGTGTCCCAGCGCGCGACCGCCGCCCCGGCGGCGGCATCGGGCCTCGACGACCCGGCGAAGAAGGAGATCGCCATGGAACTGGTGTCGAGCGCGGAGAACTCCTCGCTCGACTGGAAGGCCCAGTACAAGTACATCGAGGACATCGGAGACGGCCGCGGCTACACCGCCGGCATCATCGGCTTCTGTTCCGGCACCGGCGACATGCTCGACCTGGTCCAGCTGTACGCCGACCGCAAGCCCGGCAACGTCCTCGCCAAGTACCTGCCCGCCCTGCGCCAGGTCAACGGCTCCGACTCCCATGACGGCCTCGACCCCAACTATCCCAGGGACTGGCGCAAGGCCGCCCAGGACACCGTGTTCCAGCAGTGCCAGAACGACGAGCGCGACCGCGTCTACTTCAACCCCGCGGTCGCCCAGGGCAAGGCCGACGGCCTGCGCACCCTCGGCCAGTTCTGCTACTACGACGCCATCGTCATGCACGGCGACGGCGACGACCCGACCAGCTTCCGCAACATCCGGCGGCGCGCCCTGCGCAGCGCCAAGCTGCCGGCGCAGGGCGGCAACGAGACGACGTACCTCAACGCCTTCCTCGACGCCCGGGTGTGGGCCATGAAGCAGGAGGAGGCGCACAGCGACACCAGCCGTGTCGACACCGAGCAGCGGGTCTTCCTGCGCAAGGGCAACCTCGACCTGAACACCCCGCTCGACTGGAAGGTGTACGGGGACAGTTACCACATCGGGTGACGCGCCTGTCTAGGAGGCGTGCGACAGGCCGGCGGGCGCGGGTACCGGAGTCATGGACCGCAGCCCGGCGGCCAGACGCGCCGTGATCCGCTGGATCACGGCGATCGCCAGGACGGCGGCCAGCAGGTTGAGGCCTTCCGACGCCACCAGCAGCGGCAGCGAGGTGCCGCCGCCCAGGATCATGGCGGCCAGGGACAGCGCCGCGTGCCCGACCCAGGCCGCCCACCACACGTTCACCAGGACGTTCTCATCGGCACCGCCGGGGTCGCTCGCGCGCTGTACGTCCAGCACGAGCCCGCGCGGAGCCCAGAGATTCATCACCGGTATCAGCCAGGCGACAACGGCCCACGCGACAGAGCCGCGCACCACACCGGGCGAGAGGAGCCCGGCGCAGCGCCAACAGCGGGCGAACCAGACGAGGAACAGCACTGCCGCCGCCGTCATCGCGTTCACGAAGACCATCGACACCCGCCCGAAATCGGAGGCCGTGGTCGTCGCCGGATGCAGCAGATGAGCATGCAGCGTCAGCGCCCGGACCAGGTCGCCGCCGGCCGCCGCTGCCACGGCGAACTGAGTGCAACGCGCGAGGAACCAAGGAGCCTGGGCGGCGGATGCGGTCACGGTTGAAGACCTGTCTGTGGAAGGCGTCCTGCACGGGCGGCAGCACGGCACGAAGATCGGAGCACTGGATCATAGGGCGGTGCCCACTCGCATGTCAGGGCCCTGACGAGGAAAGATGGGCGGTGAGCGATCGATCCGACGACTCGGAGGAACGGACTCATGCCGCACGAGCGAGCCGGCCGGCCGGCCGGCCCCGAGGACCTTGTGGACGTGGCCCGGCTGGTCACGGCGTACTACGCACTGCACCCGGACCCGGCCGACCCGGTACAGCGGGTGGCGTTCGGCACCTCCGGGCACCGGGGCTCGTCCCTGGCGACCGCCTTCAACGAGGACCACATCGCCGCCACCAGCCAGGCCATCTGCGAGTACCGCGCGGACCAGGGAACGGACGGTCCCCTGTTCCTCGGCGCCGACACCCACGCCCTGTCCGAGCCCGCGAAGGTCACCGCGCTGGAGGTGTTCGCCGCCAACGGCGTCACCGTGCTCATCGACAGCGCCGACGGCTACACGCCCACCCCCGCCGTGTCGCTCGCGATCCTCACCCACAACCGCGGCCGCAGCTCCGGCCTCGCCGACGGCGTGGTCGTCACCCCCTCCCACAACCCGCCCGCCGACGGCGGCTTCAAGTACAACCCGCCGAGCGGCGGCCCCGCGGCCTCCGACGCCACCTCATGGATCCAGGACCGGGCCAACGAGATCATCACCGGCGGCCTGAAGGACGTACGCCGGGTGCCGTACGCGCGGGCGCTCGCCGCGGAGACGACCGGGCGGTACGACTTCCTCGGCGCCTACGTCGGCGATCTGCCGAGTGTGCTGGACCTGGACGCGATCCGCGCATCCGGCGTGCGCATCGGCGCCGACCCGCTCGGCGGGGCCTCCGTCGCCTACTGGGGCCGCATCGCCGAACAGCACGGCATCGACCTCACGGTGGTCAACCCGCACACCGATCCCACCTGGCGGTTCATGACGCTGGACTGGGACGGCCGGATCCGCATGGACTGCTCCTCGCCGTACGCCATGGCCTCCCTCATCGAGCAGCGCGACCGGTTCCGCATCGCCACCGGCAACGACGCCGACGCCGACCGGCACGGCATCGTCACCCCCGACGCGGGCCTGATGAACCCCAACCACTACCTCGCGGTCGCCATCTCCTACCTCTACCGGCACCGCGACCGGTGGCCTGCCGGCGCGGGGATCGGCAAGACGCTGGTCTCCTCCACGATGATCGACCGGGTCGCCGCCGACCTCGGCCGTCAACTGGTCGAGGTTCCGGTCGGGTTCAAGTGGTTCGTGGACGGACTGGCCGGCGGCGGCATCGGGTTCGGCGGCGAGGAGTCCGCCGGCGCCTCCTTCCTGCGCCGCGACGGCTCGGTGTGGACCACCGACAAGGACGGCATCCTGCTGGCCCTCCTCGCCTCCGAGATCACCGCTGTCACGGACCGGACCCCGTCGGAGCACTACGCCGACCTGACCGCCCGCTTCGGGGAACCGGCCTACGCCCGCATCGACGCTCCCGCGACCCGTGAACAGAAGGCGCTGCTGGGCAAGTTGTCACCGGCCCAGGTCACCGCCGACACGCTCGCCGGGGAGGCCGTCACGGGCGTCCTCACCGCGGCGCCCGGCAACGGCGCCGCGATCGGCGGTATGAAGGTCACCACGGAGAACGCCTGGTTCGCTGCGCGCCCTTCGGGCACCGAGGACGTGTACAAGGTCTACGCCGAGTCCTTCCTCGGCCCCGAGCACCTCGCCCGGGTCCAGGAGGAGGCCCAGGCCGTGGTACTGGGCGCGCTCGACGGCTGAGGGAACCTCGGCGGCGGGGCTGGGCCGGCCCGGTCACGGGGTTCGGCCCTGCCCCGGGGATCAGTCGTGGGCGCGGCCCTCCTCCAGCCTGTCCAGCACCGCCTGTGCCATGGCCTCCTCTCCCCTGGCGTTGGGGTGTGCCGGGGCGGCGGGCGCGGCCGGCCGGAGCGGCTCTATCCAGCGGTCCGCGGGTGCCTTGCACATGTCGTGCCCGACCGTGGGGCCGTAAGTGTCCACGTACTCGGCGCGGTTCACCCCGGCCACCAGGCGCAGCATCAGGTTCAGCCGCTTCTCGGTGTCCCGGAGATAGGGGAAGTCCTTCTGCGCGAACGGCACCTGCGGGAAGCAGCTGCTGCCGTCGTCGGGCAGCAGGTCCGGGTAGCCGACGACGACCACACGCGCGTGCGGCGCCCTCGCGTGCACGGCCCGCAGCACCCGGTCGACCTTCGGCGCGGCCTGGACGATCGCGAGGGCCAGCTGGTCGTAGCCTGACGCCTCGTACGAGCGCTCGCAGGGGTTGCCCGTCGGGTCCTGGGCGGCCAGGTGGGCGCAGGTGCTGATGATCGGGCCGAAGCCGACGTCGTTGCCGCCGATCTGCACCGTCACCAGGTCCGTGTCCCGTCGCACGGCGTCGAGCTGGGGCGCGTTGGTGCCCTTCGCCTGCCACATCTCGGCGGTCGTCGCTCCGGCACAGCTGACGTCCTTGAAGGTGCTCACCTGACGCCGGCCCGCGACCAGCGAGGGGTAATTGTGGTCGGAGCGGGCGCAGTTGGCGTCCACCTGCTGCGGGATGCCGGGGCCCGAGGTGTAGGAGTCGCCCAGGGCGACGTAGTCGATGCCGCGACCGTGTTCCGCGGAGTGCGCGGAGGCCGGTGCCGTGGCGGCAGCGACAAGGACGCAACCGCCCAGCGCCGCCCCCACCACGGCGGCTCCCCGCCGGCCTCTCGCCCCGCCCGCCGCGCCAGTGCCGTTCGCCATGGATCCTCCCCCTGAGGCCGGTTCATCGCACGGTGCCGGCTCCGCAGAGCGGCCCTCGCGCGTTCGACTGGGTCTGTATACCGTCCGGTAGGTCTCGCGGACCAGAAGCGGGAAGCAATGAGTTCAGGCGCCGTTGGGCAGTAGGCCATGGGGTTCGGGTACAAGACGTCCTGGCTCGCGGTGCGCGGCGCCACGGTGGCGGAGGTCGCCGACGCGCTGCGACTGGGCGGTCGGCGCGAGGCCGGCTGGACCGAGGGCACCGCGGCCGCCTACCGCGAGGGCGTCTACGTCGCCGGCCCCGTCGACGGCTGGACCCTCGCCCACGGTCGTATCGACCGCACTCCGGGCCTCGGCAGCGCCGGCACGGACCGGGTCGGTGACTGCCGCGCCTACCCCTCCGTCTCGACGAACCCACCCCCGTCGAGCGGGAGTCGGGGGTCGGGACGCGTTGGCTCCCGGACGCAGCCCCGCTGTTGAGCGAGAAGGAGGCGGCCCCGCGGCGCGCCCGGTCCGTCCCCTGGGCCGGCGCACGGCACCGTCCGTCGAGGGCCTGCCCGTGGCGACGGTGCGTCTCCGCAGCCGAGTTGAGGCGCTGCTGACAGCGGCGGGCGGGTGGCCTGCGTGAACGGTGTGCGAAGCTGGGGCGGGTCAGCATCCGCGCCACGGAGGAGCCCTGCCGGCATGTCCGTCATCCACCACACCACGCTCAAGCCCACCAAGCTCGAGCTGCTCACCGACTGGCTGCCCTCGCGCCCCTGGTACCGCGGTGGGCCGGACGCCCCGGTGCTGACCAAGTCCGGCGGCTTCCGGCTGGACGACCCGGAGGGCGAGGTCGGCATCGAGTTCATGGTGGCCACCGACACCTCCACCTCCGAACCGACCGCTTATCTCGTCCCGTTGAGCTATCGCGGCGCGCCGCTCGAAGGCGCGGAGCACGGGCTGGTGGGCACGTTGGAGCACGGTGTGCTGGGCACGCGCTGGGTGTACGACGGCTGCCACGACCCGGTGCTGGTCACCGAGTTGCTGTCGCTGATCCAGGGCAGGGCCCAGGCGCAGGCCCAGAGCATCGACGGCGCCCCCGACCCCGAGGTGATCCGCTCCTGCACCGGCGCCCCCTTCGCGCTGGACGGCTTCGCCCCCGAACCGGCCGACGACCGGACAGGCACCCGCATTCCCGCGCCGCGCGACACGGTCCTCCGCGTTCACCGGATCCTGCACCCCACCCCCGAGAACCCGCCGCTGTGCCCCGAGGGAGCGGTCGGCCATGTGGCGCGCGGCTGGCAGGACCCGCAGGGCACCGCACTGACGGCGGTCTTCGTGACGCTGCGCACCGACTGACCGAACCTCCCCACGAAGCGCCGCACCCCACCTGGCATGGTCCGGTCAAATCTGGCACTCTCTCGAAAGTCCGGCATCCCGCGCCCTGACCCCATGAGGGCGCGCCGCACCTCTCGATGCAGCGATCGCGCAAGCCCCGTCAGCGGCCGCCCCGGCGAACCCCAGCCGGCCGGCGGCCATCGAGCAGGCCGGGAATCCCGGCCGCCGCAAAGGAGTAGCGTGTGAGATCGACCCCCCACAAGGTCCTCGGCACCGGTGCGCTCACCGTCGCCGTGGTGACCGCCCTCGTGCTCCCCGGCACGCCCGCCGCGGCCCGGCCGGCCGCGGTACCCGCCGCCTGCACTCCGGCGCAGGTCGTCGGCAACAGCGGCTTCGAGAGCGGGACATCGCCCTGGTCGACGTCCTCCTCCACCGTCATCACCAGCCGCTCAGGCGAGACCGCCCACGGCGGCAGTTCCTACGCCTGGCTGGACGGAGTCGGCAGCACCCATACCGACACCCTCAGCCAGAGTGTCACCATCCCCTCCGGGTGTGACGCGGCCACCCTCACCTTCTGGCTGCACATCGACACGGACGAGACGACCTCCTCCGTCGCGTACGACAAGCTCACGGCCAAGATCGGCAACACGGCGCTGGCCACCTACTCGAACCTCGACGAGAACACCGGGTACGTCCAGAAGTCGATCGACGTCTCGGCCTACGCCGGGCAGACCGTCACTCTCTCCTTCACCGGGACCGAGGACTCCAGCCTCCAGACGAGCTTCGTCCTCGATGACATCGCGCTCGACACCTCCGGCGGCTCCGCGCCACCTCCGGGCGACTCCACGCGCACCCCGGCCTCGCCCTCGTACACGGTGAACCTCAGCAGCGACACGAGCGGCAGCGTCTGGACCGGGCACGAGAGCGTGACCTTCGCCAACGCCTCCGCCACCGCCCTGAACGAGGTCTATCTGAGGCTGTGGGACAACTACCACGGCACCTGTGACGCCATGCCGATCCGCGTCACCAACGTGACCGGCGCTACCGCGGGCGCGCCCTCCGTGGACTGCACCGCGCTCAGGATCGACCTGCCGGCCCCGCTCGCCCAGGGCCAGAGCGCCATCATCGGCTTCGACCTCGGCATCACCGTGCCCAGCGGCGCCGACCGGTTCGGCCACGACGGCGCCTACAGCTTCATCGGCAACGCCCTGCCCGTCCTCGCGGTCCGCGACGGCGCCGGCTGGCACCTCGACCCGTACACGGACAACGGCGAGTCCTTCTACTCCCTGGCCGCCGACTTCAAGGTGACCCTGGACCACCCCAGCGGCCTGCTGGTCCCGGCCACCGGCACCTCCACCGACACACCCGGCTCGAGCGGCCGTACGGTGACGACGGCGACGGCGTCGAAGGTCCGTGACTTCGCCTGGGCCGCCGGCCCCTTCAGCAAGATCTCCGGTACCTCGGCGGCCGGCGTCGCGGTGAACGTCTACTCCGCGTCCGGCATCAGCTCCTCCAGCGCCCAGTCCATGCTCAGCACCGCCAAGAGCGCCGTGGACGCGCACGCGGCCCGCTTCGGCGCCTACCCCTACGGCGAGCTGGACGCCGTGCTCGACAACAACTACTGGTTCGGCGGAATGGAGTACCCGGGGTTCGTCCTGGACGTGGTCAGCTCCACCGCCCTCACCCACGAGATCGGCCACCAGTGGTGGTACGGCATCGTCGGCGACGACGAGTACAACAGCCCCTGGCTGGACGAGGCGTTCACCGACTACGCCACCGACCTCGCCCTCGGCAAGACCGGCACCAACTGCTGGAACAGCGTCTCCTGGGCCTCCAGCGCCGAGAAGATCACCAACTCCATGGCCTACTGGGACGCGCACTCCTCCCGCTATTCCACCGTCGTCTACGGCTATGGCAAATGCGCCCTGCACGACCTGCGGCGCGTCCTCGGTGACTCCGCCATGGCCAAGCTGCTGAAGGACTACGCGACCGCCCACTGGTACGGCGTGTCGACCACGGCCGAGTTCAAGGCCGCCGCCCAGGCAGCCACCAGCACCGACCTCACCTCCTTCTGGACCCAGCACCGCATCGACGGCTGACCGGGCGCGGGCCGGTCGTGGGACGCCCCTCCGGAGACTCCCACGACCGGCCCGTACGCCACCCGGGGGCCACCCATACGGCCCAAGCTCGGCCCAGGATGGCTTCGTTGGGCGGTATCCGGAGTGCGATACCGACCGGCACCGGGTCAGATGGGTTCCGTGCGAACCTCCATATCCCTGCAGCCCAGCCGCTCACGCCTCGTCGTCACGGGCGCCCTGACCGGCCTCCTCCTCACCCTGTCCAGCCCCATGGCCCGGCCGGACTCGTCCCCGGGCATTCCCCCGCGCGGCAGCGCGTACATGGGCATGGGCGTCCTCGCCCACGACGGACGCGCCTTCGGCGCCGACGTCCCGCCCACCACCAGCCGCGCGAGCCAGGCCGAAGGCGTGGACGTCGCCAGCTACGAGGGTGCCGTCGACTGGCCGACCCTGTGGAGCGACGGCACCACATGGGCGTACACGAAGGCCACAGAGGGGTCGTCCTACACCAACCCCGACTTCGCCCAGCAGTACGACGGCCCGTACAGCGTGGGCATGGTCCGCGGGGCATACCACTTCGCCACACCGGACTCGTCCGGCGGCGCCACGCAGGCCGACTACTTCCTGGCACACGGCGGCGGCTGGTCCGCTGACGGCAAGACCCTGCCGGGCGCGCTCGACATCGAGTGGAACCCGTACGGCGACGACTGCTACGGCAAGTCCAAGAGCCAGATGGTCGGCTGGATCCGCGACTTCCTGAACCGCTACAAGTCCCGCACCGGCCGGAACGCCGTCATCTACACGGCGACCAACTGGTGGACCGAGTGCACCGGTGACTACTCCGGGTTCGGCGACCACCCGCTGTGGATCGCCCGCTATGCCTCGAGCGCCGGGACGCTGCCGTCGGGCTGGTCGTCGTACACCATGTGGCAGTACACCTCTTCCGGCAAGACCGTCGGCGACCACGACCGGTTCAACGGCTCGACGGACCGGCTGAAGAGCTTCGCGACCGGCTGACCCCGTGCCGGGGGTGCCCGGCACGGGGAAGGTCCGGCGGAGAGGGCAGGATTCGAACCTGCGCGGGCCGTGAGGCCCGACCGTGAGACGCGCTCATTGGTCCCCGATAAGCCACTCCGGGCACCTCTCCTCGTGTCCGGCTCCGGTCTCCCGTGCCGTTCACGAGTACTACGGTGCCATCGGGTGCTGACACCACACTGACATGCCGGGCTACGCAGCTCCCGGTGCCGCCTCAGGACTCCATGGCCAGCCGCACCCCCAGCCCGACCAGGACGACCCCGGAGATCTGCTCCATCCGGCGCCGGACGGCCGGTCGCCGCAGAACGCCGCCCACGCGCCCGGCCAGCCAGACCAGCGGCACGTACCAGACGAGGTCGACCACCACCCAGATCACCGCGAAGGCGAGCAGCACCGGCAGGACGGGGGCTCCGGGCGGCACGAACTGCGGCAGGAAGGACACGGCGAACACACCCGCCTTGGGATTGACGAAGTTGGCGACCAGCCCCTGCCCGTACGCCCGCCGCAGCGACACCTCGGCCGACTCCGCCGACCGCTCGTGCTCGGCGCGGTCCCGCCGCGCCTGCCAGAGGGCGCGCGCTCCCATCACCACCAGCACGACGGCCCCGGTCAGCCGCGTCACGTCGTAGGCGACCCGCGAGGCGAGCAGCAGCGCCGAGAGGCCGAAGGCGGCGGCCAGGCCCCACAGCAGGACCCCGCACTCGTTCCCCATGACGGTGGCCATGCCGGTCCTCCGGCCGTTCACCACCGCCCGGCGCAGGATGACGACGGTGCTCGGCCCCGGCACCATGGCGATGAGGAAGGCCGCGCCGATGAACGCGACGAAGGAAGTCGGCATTGCCGCAGCATCACCAAGCCCGGCCGGCGGCACAAGACCCCGTCACGCGCCCGGTGCTAGAAGGTAACGCAGGGTCAGGCGGGGCCATGCGGAGGGCCGGCTGAGCGCGGGCGCGCGTCGTCGCCGTCGTAGGCTCGCGGTGTGCTCCAGGTCGAAATCCTTCAACTGCTGGTCTCCCCGGTGCACCGGCTCGCGGGCCGGCCGGGCGGCGGGGTGCCCGAACTGCCCTCCGCGGAACTGGTGACGACGGCCGAGGTGCGCGCCGGGCTGGGGCTCGTCGGCGACCGGTACTTCAACCGGCCCGCCCACCGCAACGCCTCGATCACCCTCATGGCCGTCGAACGGCTTCCGCAGCCGGGTCCCCACCCGGCGGACCTGCTGCGCACCCGGCGCAACGTCCTGCTGCGCGGGGTCGACATCGACGCCTGCATCGGCGCGACCGTCTTCCTCGACTGCGGCACCGGCCCCGTGCAACTCGCGGTGTACAGCGCGGCCAGGCCCTGCGCCTGGATGGACGCCACCCTCGGCGCCGGTGCGCAGCGCGCGCTGCGTGGTGGCGGGGGAGTGCGCTGCCGGCCGTTGACCGACGGCACCCTCACCGTGGGCCCGGCGCTGTTCTGGGTGCGCGAGGAGGGATCCCGCCCAGGCAGCCCCGCTCGCTGAGCCGGCGATGCCGGAACCGCCTACCGTGAGTCCATGGACCTCCAGCTCAAGGACGAGGTCGCTGTCGTCACGGGAGCGAGCAAGGGCATCGGTCTCGCCATCGCCGACGCCTTCGCCCGTGAGGGCGTACACGTCGTCGCCGGCAGCCGAAGTGTCACCCCGGAACTCGAAGGGCTGCACGAGAAGTACGGCGCCACCGCCGTCCCGGTCGACCTGGCCACCGCGGACGGGCCCCACACACTCGTCCGGCTCGCGGTGGAGCAGTACGGCAGGGTCGACATCCTGGTCAACAACCTGGGCGCCGCGACGCCCCGGCCGAGCTTCCTGGACATCGACGACGCAGAATGGCAACGGATCTTCGATCTGACCCTGTTCAGCGCGGTCCGCACCAGCCGCGAGGCGCTTCCCCACCTGCTGGCCGCGGACGGCGGTGCCATCGTCAACATCAGCTCCATCAACGCGCGCCTGCCCTTCCCCGCCGTTGTGGACTACTCGGCGGCGAAGGCCGCGCTGACCAGCCTGACCAAGTCGCTGTCCGAGGAGTTCGCACCGCGGGGCGTCCGGGTCAACGCGATCGCCCCGGGGCCGGTTCGCACTCCGTTCTGGACCGCGCCGGGCGGCTTCGCCGAGGCCACGGCGGCCCAGGCCGGCACCAGCGCGCAGGAAGCCATCGATGTCGTCGTGCCGCAGAGCATGGGCATCTCCACCGGGCGGGTCACCGAACCGCACGAAGTCGCCGACCTGGCTCTCTTCCTCGCCTCCCCGCTGGCGGGCAACATCACGGGAGCCGAGTTCACCATCGACGGCGGCCAGGTCAAGACGGTGTGACCGCCCCCGCGCGCCCACCCGGCCCGGTGTTCCGCAGCTTGGTGCCGGGGCCAGGTCAGGTACCCGAGACGACCAGCTGATCGGCCAGCCGGTGGGCCTGGGCGAGCAGGGCGCCGTATGTCGCGACCTCGTCCGGGTCGTCCCTCGTGGCACGGACCAGGTCCCGGCGCAGATCGTCCAGCGTCGCGCGCAACCGCGCCACGGCCGGGCGCAGCTCGTCCTCGTGCTCGTCGGACTCGTCGCCGAACCGGCTGTGGCTGTAGAGCCGCAGCGCGTGTGCCGTGTGGCGCAGGAACTGTGCGTAGCGGTACGCGAGTTCGTGGTGCGGCCGGGGTGCGGCGAGGTCCTCGGTGGCGGCCTCCAGCACCGTGCGGGTCACGCCCGCCCTGTGCACGGCCGCGTAGTCCAGCACCAGGAGGGCGTCGTCGTACCCCTTGCCGGGCGGTGGCCCCTGACCGATGCGGCGGCGGCGCAGGTTGCCGCGCAGGCTCTCCCGGCCCCACTCGACCGAGGAGCGGGCCTGTTCCACGAGCCGGTGCAGCCGCAGGGCCCGCTCGTGCCGGGCGCCGGCCTCCTCGGCGTCCCAGCGTCCCTCCGCCAGCTCCTCGGCGACGGCCAGCAGGATGTCGTGGGCCTCCTCGGTGGCGTCCTTCAGCACGGCCCGGCTGTCCCGCAGGTACAGCGGCGGCCGCACCAGCGCGTTGACGGCGATGCCGACCACGGCCCCGAACAGGGCCTCGGCGAGCCGGGCCGCGGAGGTGGCGACGGTGACGGATCCGCCGGTCAGGACGAAGAGGGCGCCGGTGGCCGCGTAGATGCCCTGGCTGCCCAGGCGCCGCCACTGGCCGAGCAGCATCGCGAGGGGCAGGACGACGGCCATCGCGGCCATCGTGTCGCGCAGCGGCAGCGCCACCGCGGTGGCCACGACGGTGCCGGCCGCGATCGCCGCGAGCTGCTGCAGCCCGTGCGCGATCGACCGGTACACGGTCGACTCCACCAGGACCACCGCCACCCACGGCGCGACGAACGCCATCGGAGCGTGCAGCCACCAGCCCGCCACCGCCCAGGCCAGCCATGCGGCCAGCGCCGCCTTCGCCGCCTGGGCGGCCAGATCGCGCTCCCGGCACGGTCCGGCCCAGGCCCGTGCCGCACCGCGCACCGCGGCCGCCGCATCGCACCACAGCGCCTGCCACGTCATTCGCATGCCGCGGGTGCCACCCCGGACACGGCCGCGCATCGTCCGCCCACGTCGCATACCTCTCCGGGTGACCAGGGGCCCACCCCCTACGCAGTGCGGCCGGCGGAACGCGAGGGCCGACGAGGGACCACGCACCCCGCGCCGAGGTCAGCCCGGGCCGGGCGGCGGCCAGTCGGCGTGCCGGAGGATCGCCCACATCGCCACCCGGGACGGGGTGACCCGCAAAGCGGTGTTGCGCAGGGCCACTGCCGGCGGATGGGACAGCCGCTGGCCCATCCGGCCCGCCTGCCGGGCCGCGCGGGCCACCGCCTGCGAGCGCGGGCGGCGCTCGGCGTCGTAGCGGGCCGGCGCCGAGGCGACCGAGGGCTCCGTGGCGAGCGCGGCGGCCAGCGTGGCCGCGTCCTCCAGGACCTGACAGGCGCCCTGGCCGAGATTCGGCGGGGGCTGACCCATCGGGCGGTGGACCGGGCGGCACAGCTGCCGCCCGGCACCACGTCCGCCTACTATCGCACCCGCCAGGCCCTGCTCACCGCGCTGGCGGCGCCTGGTGGCGCTCGACCAGGCCGAGCTGCAGGAGATCGGGGCGAGGACGCCGCCGTTGCGGACCGCCGGGGAAGTGGTGGCGGGGCTCGCCGCCTTCACGGTCGCGAGGCTCACCGGGGACGGGCGCGGGCGCTCCCTGGCCCGCTACGCGTGCGCCGTCGAGAGCGCGCGCCATCCCGAACTGCGCGAGGTCCTGGTGCCGCGCGAGAACCTGGCCCGGCAGGCGTTGTGCGACTTTCTCGCCGCGCAGGACGTGGCCGACCCGGAGGAGCGGACGGTGACGCTGCTGACCTGCGTGGACGGCCTGGTCTTCGACCGGCTGGTGAACGGCGGGAGCGTGTCGGAGGAGGAGATCCGCGGCCTGGTGCCCGCGGCCCTGCGCTGAGCGGTACGGGGACGGCGGCGTCGGTGGTGGAACCGTGCTCGGACATGTCCCCCCCGCGTCCACGGTGGTCGATGGTGGCCGGGGTCACGGCGGCACCGCTCGCAGGGCGCGCAGCACCGCCCAGACCACCGACACCAGCGGCACGGCCACCACGGCACCGATCACCCCTGCGACGATGCTGCCGGCGATCACCGACACCGCGACGACGAGCGGATGCAGCCGTACCGCCCAGCTCATCACCAGCGGATGCAGCACATGTCCCTCCAGCTGGCCGATCACGACGATCAGTGCCAGCACGGCCAGAGCGGTCAGTGGTCCCCGCCCGGCCAGTGCGACGACGGTCGCGACGGCGAGCGCGACCGGTGAGCCCACCAGCGGCACGAACGCGGCGAAGAACTCCAGCAGCGTCAGCGGCAGCGCGAGCGGCACACGCAGCACGAGCAGTGCGACACCGACGAGCACGGCGTTGGTCGCGGCCACGATGATGATGCCGCGCGTGTACCCGGCGAAGGCCCGCCAGGCGGCCCAGCCCGCCCGGTCCCACGCCGGGCGGGCGCCGATCGGCAGCAGCTGGTCGCGCATCCAGCGCCACAGACGTTCGCCGGAGTGGATGAAGAACACCGAGGCGAACAGCGCGAGCGCGCCCCCGGTGACCACTTCCACCACCCGGCTCAGCCCGCTGACGGCACGGCTGAGCAGGCTGGACCGGTGGGCGGACAGATAGTGCGTCACCTGGTTCTCCAGCTCGGACAGCCGGCGCGGGCTCAGCCGGAACGGCGGCCGCTGGAGCCACTGCTCGATGCGGTGCACGCCGCTCCGGAACTCACCCGTCAGCCTGGCCGACTCACCCGCCACGGCGTTGCCCACCAGGGCGAGCAGAGTCAGCAGCAGCAGGATGCTGCCCAGCAGCGCCACGGCGACGCTCAGCGGCCGCGGCAGCGCCCGGTTCAGCAGGTCTGTCAGCGGGCGCAGGACGGAGGTCACGACCAGCGCGAGGAACAGGGCCACGGCGACGAGCTGGAAGCTGCCGAGGATGCTGAAGACGCCGTAGACGACGACCCCGATGAGGATGAGCCGCCAGGCGTAGGCCGCCCCGACCCGCAGCCACGGCAACGTCCGCTCGGCCGCCGGCACCGGCTCGGTGCGCGGGACGGCCGGAAGCCGCACGGTGTACGCCGGTCGGCTGCCCAGCACCCGCCCCCTGCGGCGCCTGCCGTCCGGCCCGGCCGCCCGCCGGCGCGCATCGCCCACCACCGCTACCGGCTCCTCTCCGTCACCCCTGATGACGGTCGGTCACTTGGAAGAACCGTAAGCGCGACTCGCGAGCGGGGCGCGCGCAACGCGTCCGCGCGCGCATTCCCCCCGGACGGGGACGTTTGACGGCCGGATCTGCGTCGCCCTACGCGTCGCCGGGAAACGTGACGGTCTCCCCGAGCGGCGCCCGGCCGATCGGCGCGAACGGCGCCGACGGAGCCGCGAAGCCGATCGACGCACCCGCGAAAAGGATCAGCTCCTCACCGTCTGCAGATGCGTCCCGAGATCGGCCCACTGCGCGGCGCCCATGTCCAGGTCGACGTGGCACAGCAGGAGGCACGGTGCTCCGAACAGCGCCAGTTCGCGGCGACGGCCGCCCGGCGGGCCTCCGCGTCCCCGGGCCGGATCCGAGCGCCCCGAGACGCAGCGCGGCCGCCGCGGACCGCCGCTCCCGGTAGGGGGACTTCGGCTCCGGTGGATACATCCGGCACTGCCGCTCGTCGCCGGGGTCACCGGCAGCCGCACGCTCGCCGGTGCGCTTCTTCAGCTCGGCCGGCGGGGCACCGGTGAGCACATGGACGGGCCACGGCTGGAGATTGCCGCCCGAGGGTGAGCGCGCGGCGGCGGTACGAGGCGGTGGCGAGCCGGCGGGCGGTGCGGGCCGTTACGGAGGAGGTCCGCTCCGCGCTTGCGCTGTACTGACGGAAGCCGGCCGGCGGATGTGACGGGAGCCGGCCGGCAATGGCCGCCTCCAGCCGGGCGAGCTCGGCGGACGTGCTCACAGGACCTTCACAACCGCCGCGAGTGGCCAGGTCGGCGCGGGGCACCCGGGGAGAGTCGTCGGCAGAGGGGATCCTCCAGTGATCAGTATCGCCGTACTGCTGCTCCCCGTCCTCACCCTCCTGCTCTTCGGTCTCGACCAGGTCGAGGACCGGTGGATCCTGCATCCCCCGACGACCCGCCGCACCAGGCCCCACCGGCACCGCCGTATAAGGCGGGCCCTCGCTGATCTCCTGCGGGCCGGCTCTCACCGGGCCGTCGACGTGCCCTCGTCCGGGTCGGCGCACCGCCGGTAGCGGACGATCGCCCTGCCCAGCTCGATCCGCTCCGGTTCGGGGAGCGCGCCGCCCTGGGCGTAGTCCAGGATGTGCTCGGCGACCGTCCGCAGTTTGGTGTTGGTGCGCTGGGAGACGTCCCGCAGCGCCCGCCAGGCCTCTTCCGGGGCGATCTGCCCGACGACGACCACGGCTCCGATGGCCTGGTCGATCACGGCGTGCGAGGACACCGCGTGCTGCAACTGCTCGTTCTCGGTCGCCAGCCGGTCGTTCTCCGCCGCGAGCTCGGTCGAGGAGAGCAGAACCAGCGGCCGCTGCCGGGAGAGAGCGAAGAAGGCCATGGAGCACCTTTGCGGAGTGGGAAGCGTCATTGCCACGTCTGCCCTCGACGGGCCCTTGCACACCAATTCAACCAGCCGCCCGCGGCACCGTCACTCCGCGCGGGCCGTGCCGCAGGACATGATCGGCCGTGCACCGGCCCCGCCCCGCTGTGCCGCTCCGGTGCGCCGGATCCCGGCCCTGCCGACGCGCGTTCACCCTTCCTCGCCGGTGCGGCCGGCGCCCTCGGCCGCCCGGCCCACCGGCAGCAGGTCACGAATGTCCCGGGGCAGGGCGCCCGCCATCCGCTCGGTCAGCTCCGGGGCCAGTGCGGCGTCGAGCACCTCCATCACGGCGGCGGCCTCCCGCAGTGCCGTGTCCTCGTCGGTGCCCGCGCGGTCGGCGACGCGTCCGGCGAAGACGGTCAGCCCGAACCGCTCGCCCGACACACCGGAGTCGGCCCCGGCCGACGCGTCGGCCGCCTCCCGCATCGCCGCCGCCATGTCCGGCGGCAGCTGTGCGGCCACATGCCGGGCCAGCCCGGACGGCAGCCGCTCCGACAGCGTGCTCACGACGGCGTGTGCGGCCCGTTCTGCCGAACCCCGGTCCGGCAGTTGGGCCAGCGCCTGCACCTTTCCGATCATCTCGTCGTGCTGCATGAGGCCGGTTCCTTCCTCACGAAGTCCTGACGGTGCGATACCTGCCCACCGCGGGCCGGGCAGCAGCCCCCGGCCGGCGGCGCCGCCACCGCTGCCGGCCGGGCCTCCCGTGGCAGTCGGCCGAGTACCCGGTCGCCGCCGCCGGTACCCGGCCCGGTGGAGTCGCGTCCCGTCGCGGGGTAGGCGTGCACGGCGGACGGCTGCCCGGCCGCACGGACGACGCGGCCCGGCGCCCAGGATCCGACGGGGCCGGCGTCGGAGCTGCTCCAGGACGAGGGTGTGCTGGACGTGGCGGTGAGCGCGGCCGCGGAGGACGCATAGCGGGTACGGCCGTCCGCCCGCGCCGCCGGCTCGGCTCTCGGCGGTCCGCTGTGTCCACGTCCAGGCGTGCAGCAGCCGGTCCGCGACCTGTCAGCCCGCCGAGGCCCCGCAGACCGGGCCGGTGAGCCGGGGTGCGGCGGCCCGCCGGATACCGTCGCTCCGCGGTTCGTCGACGCCCCGGCCGGCCTCGCCCGCGTACGCACGGCGGGTGAACGGCGCCCGCGGACAGCTCGTGATCCTTTCCCGGGCCGGCAGCGCGTGGCCCCGGGGCCCGGGGGGACACCCGGCCAGGGCGGGTCGGCGTGGGCGATGCCACATATGATCTGGTTCGCATGCGCGCCCTGAGACGACCGGTGCCGGGCTACCGTTGCGTCGAGCCCCTGTTTCCCCTCGCATCCCGGACGGTCCGGCTGTGCCCACTGATCTGTCCCCCCTCATCGCGGCGACGGCGCGCTGGCTGACGGCCGCCTATCCGCCGAGCGGCGGCGCGCTCGCCTCCGCGCTGTGCGAGGCGCAGGCCCGGCAGGCGGTGAGCGTCGCCGCGTGGCTGCGCTACCCGACCGGGATCGACGCGGCGCTGGTCATGATGGCCGGCCCCGGTGGCGCCGCCCGTCTGGACTGGATCACGGGTGCCGAGCGCACCGGCGAGGAGGACGCGGATGACGACTGGGCCTGGCGGACCTGGGTGGACGAGGTCGTGGCCAGCTGGGCGGCGGGTCTGCTCACCTATCCCGAGCTGGCCGGCCTGGCCGTAGCGGCACTCGCCGAGGGCGAGTACAGCCCGGGCTCGCCGGCCGAGTTCCGGCGCCTGCTCGCACCGGACGACGGTGACCGGCGCGCCGCCGCACTGCTGCGGCACCCCGACCTCCTCGCCCCCGTGGCCGAGCTCCACCTCGACCAGCTCCTGGACCGGCTCGGACCGGGCCGTACCCTCGCCGCCTGAGCCCGCGATCCGCGGGACCGGCCCGGTGTCGTATGCCCTCTTAGGGGTACTGCGAACCTGATCCGTGGTCTGCCGGCGGGCGGCCGGCTCCGGGCGACGGCAGGGAGGCGAGGCCGATGCGCGTGCCAGTCGCCGGCATGGCGGCCCATGTCCCGAGCGCCGCGAGGTGAGGTTCGGCCATGACCTTCGAGAACCCCGTGCACCGCGGCGGGACAGGACGCGGCCGGTTCGAGCAGTTCGCGGAGTACGCCTCCAACTTCACCAGCTCACCGGTGTTCTTCCTGTTCTGCCTGCTCCTCGTCGGCTTCTTCGTCGCCGCGCACGTAGCGCATCTGCGGCTCGAACTGCTCCTACTGGCAGGCGAGTCCATGACCGCGGTCACCCTGCTGCTCCTCGCCCTGCTGAAGAACGCCGAGATGCGGGCCGAACACGCGATCCAGCGCAAGCTCGACGCGATCGCCGCCGCGCTGCTGGAGGCCCACGAGGGCGACCGTAGCCAGGCTTTCGAGGAGCTTCGGAACGCTATCCGGATGGAGGAAGAGACCTGACCGAGGCGGACGAAACGGCGCGGCGGTGCTTCACGACTTCACTCAGAAGCGCAACTATGCCATGTCATGGACATTTTGCTGGTCGCCAGCGCGTTCAACAGCCTCACCCAGCGCGTGTACGCCGAACTGACGGATCACGGGCACCGTGTGGACGTCGTCCTCGCCGCACAGGGCACCGACCCGGTGCGGGCCGCGCTCCGGGAACTGCGGCCGGAACTGGTCATCGCGCCGATGCTCAGGTCGGCGCTGCCCGAGGACGTGTGGCGCGAACACACCTGCCTGATCGTGCATCCGGGGCCGCCCGGTGACCGTGGCCCGTCCTCGCTGGACTGGGCCATCGCCGAGGGGGCGCGGGAGTGGGGCGTGACGGTCCTGCAGGCCGAGGCGGCGATGGACGCGGGCGCGATCTGGGCGGCGGAGCCCTTCCCGGTGCCGCCCGTCGGCAAGAGCGACCTGTACCGCAACGAGGCCTCCGACGCCGCCGTCGCCGCCGTCCTCACCGCCGTACGGCGCTACGCCGAAGGCGCCCACAAACCCCGGCCGCAGACCGACGACACGGTCCGCGTGGTCTGGCGCGACACGTTCCGGCAGGAGCGGCGGCGCATCGACTGGGAGCGGGACGACACCGAAACGGTCCTGTGCAAACTCCGCGGTGCCGACTCGCAGCCGGGCGTCCTGGACGAACTCCTCGGCCGGGAGGTGTTCCTGCACGGCGGGCACCCCGAGGACCGGCTGCGCGGCCGCCCCGGCGAACTCCTCGCGCGGCGGGCGGGCGCCGTCTGCCGGGCCACCCGCGACGGCGCGGTCTGGATCCCGGAACTCCGCCCCCGCAGGAACTCCGGCGACCCCGCGCCCTTCCGCCGTCCCGCCGTCTCCGTGCTCGCCGCTTGGGAGCCCTCCCTCGAACTCCCGGAGGCCGCCGTCCCGTTGGAACTGCCGACCGACCGCCGGACCTTGGCCGACATCCGCTACCGGCAGCGCGGCGACATCGGCTTCCTCGGCTTCTCCTTCCCGGGCGGCGCGATGAGCACCGACCAGTGCCGCCGGCTGCTCGCCGCCTACGAGCACGCGCTCTCCCGGCCCACCCGCGTCCTCGTGCTCGGCGGGGACCGCGACTTCTTCTCCAACGGCATCCACCTGAACGTCATCGAGGCGGCCCCCGACCCGGCCCAGGAGTCGTGGATCAACCTCAACGCCATGGACGACCTGGTCGAGGCCGTGCTGCGCACCACCGACCGGCTGGTCGTGGCCGCGCTCGCGGGCAACGCGGCGGCCGGCGGCGCCATGCTCGCCCTCGCCGCCGACGAGGTGTGGTGCCGCACCGGCGTCGTCCTCAATCCGCACTACCGGCGCATGGGCCTGTACGGCTCGGAGTTCTGGACGTACACCCTGCCGCGTCGCGTCGGCGCGGAAGCCGCCCACCGGCTGACCACCGAGGCCCTGCCCGTCAGCGCCGCGTCCGCCGAGCGGCTCGGGCTCGTGAACCGACTCGTACCGGCCGCGCCCGGCGACTTCCCGGGCGTGGTCCGGAAGCTGGCGGCCGAACTCGCGTCCTCGCCCTTCGTGGACGCGCGGATCGCCGCCAAGGCCGCCGGCCGCGCCGCGGACGACCACGAACGCCCGCTGGCCGGCTACCGCGAGGCCGAACTGGCCCGGATGCACACCATCTTCCACGACCCCGAGGCCCCCTACCACGCTCTGCGCTCGGCCTTCGTCCGCAAGACACCGTCCGGCTCACCCCGGCCCCTGACCGTGCCCGCCGGAGCCGTCCGGTGACGCCGCGGCTGCTGGTGGCGGGCGTCGGCAACATCTTCCTCGCCGACGACGCCTTCGGGCCCGAGGTGATCCGCGCCCTCGACCGGCGCCCGTTGCCGCCGCCGGTCCGGGTCCACGACTACGGCATCCGCGGCATGGACCTCGCCTACGACCTGCTCGACGGGTACGACACCGCCGTGCTGGTGGACACCGCACGGCGCGGCCACCACCCGGGCACCCTGTCCCTGATCGAGGCCGAACCGCCCGACGGCGGCGTCGTGCCCGAGGCCCACGGCATGGACCCGGCGAAGGTGCTCGCCCTCGCCGCACACCTCGGCGAGGAGCCCCTGCCCCGCGTTCTCGTCCTGGCCTGCGAGCCCGAGCTGCTGCCGACCGGCGACGAGGACATCCTGCCGGGTCTCAGCACACCGGTCCGGGAAGCCGTCGGCCGGGCCGTGGACGCGCTGCACACCCTGATCCCGGCCCTGCTCGCCGACCCCGGCGCGCCCGCGCCCCCGTTGGGCCGCCCGGTGGAATCCGGGCCCCCCTGCCCGGCTGCGCTGCCCGGCACGACGGGCGGCTGAGCGGAAGATCGGTGGAGCCCGGGGCCACGCACCCCGGGCTCCACCGCCGTATCCGAGGAGCAGCGCCATGTGCCGGTCCGACGTCAAGCAGGCAGTCCTGGCGAAGAACGACGACCTGGCCGCGGAGCTGCGCGGCGATCTCGCCCGGCAGGGCGTGACCGTAGTCAATCTGCTGTCCAGCCCCGGCAGCGGCAAGACCGAACTCCTCGGCCGGGTCCTGGCCCGCGCGGTGCAGCGGGAGGTGCCGGTGGCGGCGCTGACCGCGGACCTGGCAACCGAGAACGACGCCGTCCGGCTCGCCCGGTCCGGCGCCCCCGTCCAGCAGGTGCTGACCGACGGGCTGTGCCACCTGGAGGCCCGTCAGGTGCGGGCGCGACTGGCGGGCTGGCTGCCCGCGGACACCTCCGTGCTCTTCGTGGAGAACGTCGGCAACCTCGTCTGCCCGGCCGCGTACGACCTCGGCGAGACCCTGCGGGTCGTGCTGATGGCCGTCACCGAGGGCGAGGACAAGCCGCTGAAGTACCCGACCGCGTTCGGCTCCGCCCACCTGGTCGTGATCACCAAGACGGACCTCGCCGAGCCGGCCGGCTTCGACGAGACCGCCTTCCGGGCGAACGTGCACCGGGTCAATCCGGGCGTGGAGATCGTCCGGTCCTGTGCCCGCACCGGCGTCGGTGTCGGCACCCTCCTGGACCGCGCCCTGGCCGCCCGGGACGGCGCCCTCCACCGGCCACCCCTCGCGCCGCATCCGCACGGCCACCAGCACGGCGCGCCCGCCCCCACCGTATGACGGCCCCGGCGACCGGCCTGGTCCGCCGCCGGCTCACGGTGCGCGGCACCGTGCAGGGGGTCGGCTTCCGGCCGTACGTGCACCGCCTCGCCGCCGGCCTCGGCCTCGCCGGGTTCGTCGGCAACACCGGCGACGGCGTGATCGTCGAGGTCGAGGGCCCGGCGGAGGAGGTCGACCGCTTCTGCGCCGCGCTGGCCGAACAGCCGCCGCCCCTGGCCACCGTGAGCGGCATCGCCGGCGAGGACCTGCCCGCCACCGGCGACACCGGACCGTTCACCATCCGCTCCACCGAGCGGGCCGGCGGCCGCACCCAGCTGCCGCCCGACACCGCGACCTGCGCCGACTGCCTGCGCGAGCTGGCCGATCCGGCCGACCGCCGGCACCGGCACCCGTTCGTCACCTGCACCCACTGCGGCCCCCGCTTCACCATCGCCACCGGGATGCCCTACGACCGGGCGGCCACGACCATGGCCGGCTTCCCGATGTGCC
This sequence comes from Streptomyces sp. NPDC007856, assembly GCF_042868225.1. Lineage (NCBI taxonomy): Bacteria > Bacillati > Actinomycetota > Actinomycetes > Kitasatosporales > Streptomycetaceae > Streptomyces > Streptomyces sp. NPDC007856. The sequence goes on from NZ_JBIAEC010000011.1 coordinate 110,745, forward strand.
CCTCCTGCGCGCGCGAGTACGGCGATCCCGCCGACCGGCGCTTCCACGCCCAGCCCGTCGCATGCCCCGACTGCGGGCCGCGGCTCACCCTGATCCCGGCCCTCGGCGGCCTCCGCCCGGCCCGGGACGCGAACGCCCTCGCCACGGCACGGGCGCTGCTGGCCGCCGGGCGGATCGTCGCCGTCAAGGGCGTCGGCGGCTACCACCTGGCCTGCGACGCCACCGACGAGCGGGCCGTGGCCGCCCTGCGCGACCGCAAGGAACGCGGCGGCAAGGCCTTCGCGGTGATGTGCGCCGACCTCGCCACCGCCGAGCGGATCGCGGTCCTCACCGCCGCCGAACGGGCCGTGCTGACCGGCGCCCGGCGCCCCATCGTCCTGCTCCGCAGGCGCACCGCGCCGGACGGCCTCCGTCTCGCCGGACAGGTCTGCCCGGGCAGCCCGTACGTGGGCGTGATGCTGCCCTACACCCCGGTCCACACCCTGCTGTTCGGCCTGCCCGGCGATCCGCCCGGCCCCCGGGTGCTGGTGATGACCAGCGGCAACCGCTCCGGCGAACCCATCGTCACCGACGACGCCGAGGCCCTGACCAGGCTCGCCGGACTGGCCGACGCCTGGCTCGCCCACGACCGGCCCATCGCCTCGCCGTGCGACGACTCCCTGCTGCGGGTGCGCGCCGACGGCACCGAACAGCTCCTCAGGCGTTCCCGCGGTCATGTCCCGCGGCCGGTGCGCCTCCCGGTCCCGGTCCGCCCCACGCTCGCTGTCGGCGGCGACCTGAAGAACGTCCTGTGCCTGGGCGAGGGCGACCACGCGTGGTTCGGGCCGCACATCGGCGACATGGGCGAGCTGGCCACGCTGGAGGCGGCCGAGCGCGCCGAGCGGCACCTGACCCGCCTGACCGGCGTCACCCCGGCCCTGGTCGCGGCCGACCGGCACCCCGGCTACCACTCGACCCGCCGGGCCCGCCGCCGCGCCTCCCGACTGGCGGACGGCGCCCTGCGGCTGGTCCAGCACCATCACGCCCACATCGCCTCCGCGATGGCCGAGCACGGGCTGGACGGCACCGTGCCGGTGATCGGAGTCGCCTTCGACGGTACCGGGTACGGCGACGACGGCACCGTGTGGGGCGGCGAGATCCTGCTCGCCGACTACACCGGCTACCGGCGCTTCGCCCACCTCGCCCCCGCCCCGCTGCCGGGCGGAGACGCCGGTGTGGCCAATCCCTGCCGGCTGGCGCTGGCCCGGTTGTGGGCGGCCGGGCTGCCCTGGGCCCCGGACCTGCCGAGCGTCACCGCCTGCTCGGAGGTGGAACTCGCCACGCTGGAGCGGCAGTTGGAACGCGGGCTGGCCTGTGTGCCGACGTCCAGCATGGGGCGGCTGTTCGACGCGGTGTCGTCCCTGGCGGGGGTGTGCCACCGGGCGGGGTACGAGGCACAGGCCGCGATGGAGCTGGAGGCGGCGGCGACCGAGGCCAGGGACGCGGACTCGGTGGCGTACCCCTTCGCCTTCGCCCGGCAGCGGGAGATCGATCCGGCGCCGATGCTGCGCGCACTCCTGGAGGACCGGCGGCGCGGCATCCCCGCACCGGTCCTCGCGGCCCGCTTCCACCGGGGCGTCGCACGGGCCGTCGCCGAGATCTGTCACCGTGCCCGCGCCGCGTCCGGGCCGGCCACGGTCGCCCTCACCGGGGGCGTCTTCGCCAACGCCCTGCTGGAGGAGGAGTGCACCGCGCTGCTGACCGGGGACGGATTCACGGTCCTCCGGCACGGCGAAGTCCCCCCGAACGACGGAGGGCTGGCGCTCGGTCAGCTCATGGTCGCGGGCACAGCAACCCACCACGAGACGGAGTGACCCATGTGTCTGGCAGTGCCCGGCAAGGTCGTGTCCATCGACCGGAGCGCCGACCCCCTGACCGGGCTGATCGACTTCGGCGGAGTGCGCAAACAGGCGTGCCTGGAGTACCTGCCCGATGTCCGGGTGGGGGAGTACGTCATCGTCCACGTCGGCTTCGCCCTGCAGCGCCTGGACGAGGAGTCGGCGCGGGCGTCCCTGGAGCTGTTCCGGCAACTGGGGCTGCTGGACGAGGAGTTCGGGGACGCCTGGGAACAGGCGGCCCGGCAGGAGAGCGGGAGTGAGGCCCAGTGAAGTACATCGAGGAGTTCAACGACCCCGAGCTGGCACGCCGGCTGCTGGACGAGATCCGCGCCACGGTCACCCGGCCCTGGGCGCTGATGGAGGTCTGCGGCGGGCAGACCCACTCCATCATCCGTCACGGCATCGACCAACTCCTCCCGGACGACGTCGAGTTGATCCACGGCCCCGGCTGCCCGGTGTGCGTCACGCCGCTCGACGTCATCGACAAGGCGCTGGAGATCGCCGCCCGCCCCGAGGTGATCTTCTGTTCCTTCGGCGACATACTGCGCGTGCCCGGCACTGACCGGGACCTGTTCCGGGTCAAGGGCGAGGGAGGTGACGTACGCGTGGTGTACTCACCGCTGGACGCGCTCGACGTCGCCCGCAAGAACCCGGACCGCCAGGTCGTGTTCTTCGCCATCGGCTTCGAGACGACCGCCCCGGCCAACGCCATGGCCGTCCACCAGGCCCGCCGCCTGGGCATCGCCAACTTCAGCCTGCTGGTCTCCCACGTCCGGGTCCCACCCGCGATCGAGGCCATCATGACCGCACCGGAATGCCGGGTGCAGGGCTTCCTCGCCGCCGGGCACGTGTGCAGCGTCATGGGCACGGCCGAGTACCCGGAGCTGGCCGGCAGGCACCGGGTGCCGATCGTCGTCACCGGCTTCGAGCCGCTGGACATCCTCGAAGGCATCCGCCGCGCCGTCCACCAACTGGAGCGCGGCGAGCACCGGGTGGAGAACGCCTACCCGCGCGCCGTGCGCGAGCAGGGCAACCCGGCGGCCCTGCGCATGCTGGAAGAGGTCTTCGAGGTCACCGACCGCAACTGGCGCGGCATCGGACGCATCCCCGCCAGCGGCTGGCGGCTGTCCGACGCCTACCGCGCCTACGACGCCGAACACCGCTTCGACGTCACCGGCATCCGCACCGAGGAGCCCGCCGTGTGCCGCGCCGGCGAGGTGCTGCAGGGGCTGATCAAGCCCACCGAGTGCGAGGCGTTCGGGAAGGCCTGCACCCCGCGCACCCCGCTCGGCGCCACCATGGTCTCCAGCGAGGGCGCCTGCGCGGCCTACTACCTGTACCGCCGGATGAACGCCCCGGAGGAGATGAGCCCCGTTGGCTGACCTGACCACCGAAGCGGCGGTCGACCCCGCGAACTGGACCTGCCCCGCACCCCTGCGTGACCAGCCGGTCGTCGTCATGGGGCACGGCGGGGGCGGCGCCCTGTCCGCCGAGCTGATCGAGCAGGTCTTCGCCCCCGCCTACGGCAACCCCACCCTGGCCGCCCTCACCGACTCGGCCGTCCTCGACCTGGGCGGCGCCCGGGTGGCCTTCTCCACCGACTCCTACGTCGTACGGCCGTTGTTCTTCCCCGGCGGCAGCCTCGGCGACCTCGCCGTCAACGGCACGGTCAACGACCTGGCGATGAGCGGCGCCCGGCCCGCCTATCTGTCCACGGCCTTCGTGCTGGAGGAGGGCGTGGAACTGGACGTCGTCGGCCGGGTCGCGCGGGCCATCGGCGCGGCGGCGAAGGCCGCGGGCGTCACCGTCGCCACCGGCGACACCAAGGTGGTGGAGTCGGGACACGGCGACGGCGTCTACGTCACCACCGCCGGCGTCGGCCTCGTCCCCGACGGCGTCGACATCCGCCCGCAGCGCGCCCGGCCCGGCGACGCCGTGATCGTCAGCGGCCCGATCGGCCTGCACGGCGTGGCCATCATGAGCGTGCGGGAGGGGCTGGAGTTCGGCGTGGAGATCGCCTCGGACACCGCGCCCCTGGCGGACCTCGTGGCGGCCATGCTGGCGGTCACGCGGGACATCCACGTCCTGCGCGACCCCACCCGGGGCGGCCTCGGCGCCTCCCTGAACGAGATCGCCCGCGCCTCCGGCACCGGCGTCCGGCTGCGGGACCGTTCCATCCCGGTCCCGGAGGAGGTCGCGAACGCCTGTGGCTTCCTCGGCCTGGATCCGCTGTACGTCGCCAACGAGGGCCGCCTGGTCGCCTTCGTGCCCCCGGAACACGCGGAGGCAGTGCTGGCCGCGATGCGGGCACACCCGCAGGGCGCCGGCGCCGCCCGCATCGGCGAGTGCGTGGCGGAGCACCCGGGCATGGTCGTCGTCGCCACCGGTCTAGGCGGCACCCGGGTGGTGGACCTGCCGCTAGGGGAGCAGTTGCCCCGCATCTGCTGACCGCCGGACACGGGTGCGCGACCGGCCCCCCGGCCCCGCCGTCAGCGCGGGGCCGGGACCGGCTCGACCCCCGTGATCTCCAGCTCCCGACCGCTGCGCAGCTCCTGCGAGGGCCGGTCGCAGCGCGGGCACCAGAAGAACGGCGGCATGCCCACCGCGAACTCCTCGGCGCAGGGCGCGCAGTAGGCGTGCGCGGTGACCTGCTCGACGACCAGTTCGGCCGTGGCGAGCGCCGTACCCTCCCGGGCCACCTCGAAGGCGAAGTGGAGCGCGTCCGGCACGACGCCCGCCAGCTCGCCCACGCGGACGGTCACCGCCGAGACGGCGTCCGCGCCGTCCGCCCGGGCGAGTTCGCCGGCCTGCTCCACGATCGCGGTCGCGATCGACAGCTCGTGCACGGCCGGCTCAGGGGTACCGGCGGTTGGCCCGCAGCCCACCGGTCATCCGGTAGATGCGCAACTCACGTACGATCCCGGGGAGTTCCTTGACGAACAGGGTCACGGCCAGGCCACCGACCATGGCCGCCTGCACGACGAGCAGCTGACGTCCGGACATCCCGGCCCGTGCGGTCCTTCTTTTCATGCCAACCTCCATGGCAGTCTCTTCCTGCTGTCTCATCCCGGCGAGATGTTCGGCATGTCCTTCACCAGGGCGTCATGCCGTTTCCAGTGGATACCGGTGGAGCGGCGCGCGTCGGAGCTGCCGTCCGTGTGGTGTCCGGGCTGGTGCTTGTACGGGCCCTTGTTGCCCTGGTGCAGTCCGGGCACATGGCTCGGGGTGTCGGGCTTCGCCTGGGCGCGGCCCACTCGGATGCTGCCCATGTCGGTTCTCCTTCCGGGTCCTCAGGACCGTTCGGTCAGCTCCCTGAAGAACTGTTCTACGGCCGGCCAGACCCGGCCGCCACCGGAGAGGCCCCGCCACTCGCGGCGGACCAGGGCGATCATCCGGTAGCAGTCGTCGACCGGCACGATCCAGTGCTCGTCGAGGCCGCGCACGGTGTTCACCAGCAGCGCCTCCACATCGGGTGCCATGGCGGCGAGCTGCGGAACCGTGGCGGCCAGCCGCTGCCAGGCCGCGGCGTCCACCTCCCACCGCATGGCCCCCGCCGGACTCGGCCCCTGCGCGGTGACCGTGCCGTCGGAGCGCGGCACGAAGAACACCAGACCCACCGGGACGCCCAGCACCGCCGTGTCGACCGGTGGCAGCCGCAGCCGGCGCCGGGGCACGAGCCGGTAGCGGCCCTCGCCCGTCCCGTCGTCGGCGAACAGCACCGAGCAGGGGCCGCACACGCAGCGCACCTCGGCGGCACCCGTGTCGTAGAGATGGGGATGGTCGACGGCCAGACGGGCGGCGCACAGCTCGCAGACCTCGGCCTCGGCCGTCGCCGCGCGGTCGGCCGCGGAGCGGATGACCCGGGCGAGTGCGCCGTCCGTCCTCACCGCGCCTCCTCGGGCACGGCCCGCCGCTCGATCGTGCTCAGCGGTACGAACGCGGGCGCCGCCTTCCGCCGGGCAGTCCCCGGCACCGTCTCCACCTCGGTCAGCTCGGGAGCGACGGCCAGCACCGCCGCCCGGACCGCCTCGCCTACGTCCGACGAGCCTGCGCCGCACCCGGAACCGCACCCGCCGCCGGAGGTCAGCCGCACCCGCGCCACCTGCCCGTCGACGCCGGCCCACTCCAGGTCGCCGCCGCGCTCGCGCACCGCCGGCCGCAGCCGCTCCACCGCGCGGGCGGCCCGGCGCTCCGGGGACTCCGGATGGATGTCGTGCAGGACCAGGAGATGAGCCAGCAGTTCGTCCTCGGCGAGCCGCTCGCTCAGCGGCTCGTCCGCGTGGTCCAGCATCCGGGCGAGGGCCTCGCCGTAGACCTCGGTCAGCAGCCGCACCGCCTCCAGCGCCGGGCCGGGCGCGGATTCCAGCCCGGCCAGGACCTCGTCGAGACGGGCGAGCCGCGCCTCCACCGCCGGATCGGGGAGCCGTACGGCGGTGTCAGCCATGGTTCGCTCCGTACGTGGGCGAGTGCACGGTGGTCAGGGTCTTGCCCTTGCCCATGTACATATGGACACCACAGGGCAGACAGGGGTCGAAGCTGCGCACGGTGCGCATGATGTCGACACCCTTGAAGTCGTCCGGCCCGTTCTCCTCGAAGATCGGCTGGCCCTGGACGGCGTCCTCGTACGGGCCCGGGGTGCCGTAGCTGTCCCGGGGGCTGGCGTTCCACGGGGTCGGCGGGTACGGGTGGTAGTTGGCGATCTTCTTGTCCCGGATCACCAGATGGTGGGAGAGGACCCCGCGCACCGCCTCGTGGAAGCCGCATCCGATCGACTCGTCCGGCACCTCGAAGTTCTCGAACACCTTCGTGTCGCCGTTCCTGAGCATCCCCATGGCCTCCTCCAGGAACTGCAGGGCCATGGCGGCGGCGTAGGCGATGAAGTACGGCCGGGCGCGGTCCCGTTCGAGGGTGTTGCTCCACTTCGGGATGCGCCACTCCAGGGTCTGCTCCGGCAGCCTCTCGCCCTTGGGCAGGGTGATGCGGACGCTGCCGCCGGTCGCCTTGACGTACGGCGTGTCGACCAGGCCGCTGAGCGCGGTGGACCACAGCCGGGCCAGCGGACCGCCACCCGTGTCCAGGGCGAGGTACTCGCCGGTCTGCGGGTGGTGCCAGCGCGGGCTCATCACCCAGCTGTAGTTGCCGCCGAAGTCCCGCTTCTGCGGCACCGGGACCGTGGTCTGGTTCCACGGGTGGCGCATGTCGACGGGGTTGCCGAGCGGGTCGTGGGTGACGAACGGTTTCTCGTTCACCCAGTCCTCGTAGAAGGAGCTGCCCAGCATGATGCGCAGGCCGAGGTTGATGTCGATCAGGTCGTTGGTGACCAGCTTGCCGTCCACGATGACACCGGGGGTGACGTACATCGCCCGGCCCCACTCGTTCATCGTCGCGTAGCGGTAGTCGACGACGTCCGGGTTCTGGAAGGCGCCCCAGCAGCCCAGCAGGATGCGGCGCTTGCCGACCTCCTCGTAGCCGGGCAGGGCCTCGTAGAAGAAGTCGAAGACGTCGTCGTTCATCGCCACCGCCTTCTTGATGAAGTCGATGACGCGCATCAGGCGGCTGAGGTAGTCGGTGAAGGTGTTCGGCTGCGGCATCGTGCCGACGCCGCCCGGGTACAGCGTGGAGGGGTGCACATGCCGCCCCTCCATCAGGCAGAACATCTCCCGGGTGATCCGGCTGACCTTCAGCGCCTCCTTGTAGACCTCGCCTTCGAAGGGGTTGAAGGCCTTCATGATCTCGGCGATCGTCCGGTAGCCGTGGACGTCCCCGCGCGGTGCGTCGGTGCGCTCGGCGCGGGCCAGGACACCGGGGTTGGTGGCCTTGACCATCGCCTCGCAGAAGTCCACGAAGACCAGGTTGTCCTGGAAGATCGTGTGGTCGAAGATGTACTCCGCCGCCTCGCCCAGGTTGGTGATGTGCTCGGCCAGCTTGGGCGGCTTGACGCCGTAGGCCATCTGCTGGGCGTAGTTGGAGCAGGTGGTGTGGTTGTCCCCGCAGATGCCGCAGATCCGCGAGGTGATGAACCCGGCGTCACGCGGGTCCTTGCCCTTCATGAACACGGAATAGCCGCGGAAGAGCGACGAGGTGCTGTGGCACTCGACGACTTCCCGGTTGGCGAAGTCGATCTTGGTGTAGATGCCCAGGTTGCCGATGATCCGGGTGATCGGATCCCAGGACATGTCGACGAGCTGGGCGGGTTTGCGTTCTGTGGGCCGGGACTCGGTGGTGGTCATCTGCGGTACTGCCCCTCGCTGTTCGGGTCGGGCGATTCGGTGACGGGACGGGGACGGACGGCGTCAGGCACGCCAGTGCGGGTCGTAACCGCTGGTCAGCTTGCGCTTGTTGTGGCGCCACTTGGGCTCGTGGTTCACCATGTCGTTGGTCAGGCCGCGCAGCCGGCGGACAACCGCTCCGTACGGCTTGACGAGCATCGTCGACAGCGTGCCGCCCGGGGGTTCGTCCATGAACGGCATGAAGGCGTCGGGGAAGCTGGGCATGGTGCAGCCGATGCAGATGCCGCCGACGTTCGGGCAGCCGCCGATGCCGGCCATCCAGCCCCGCTTGGGCACGTTGCAGTTGACCACCGGGCCCCAGCAGCCCACCTTCACCTGGCACTTGGGGGAGTTGTAGTCCCTCGCCAAGTCGGCCTGCTCGTAGTACGCGGCCCGGTCGCAGCCCTCGTGCACGGTCTTCCCGAACAGCCACTGCGGGCGCAGCATGTGGTCCAGCGGCGGCGGGGGAGCGGCACCGGCCGCGTGCTGGAGCACCCAGACGAGCGTCTCCATGAAGTTCTCCGGCTGGATGGGGCAGCCGGGCACATTGACCACCGGGAGTCCCGACCGCGCCTTGAACTCCCAGCCCAGATAGTCCGCGAGGCCCATGCAGCCGGTCGGGTTGCCGGCCATGGCGTGGATACCGCCGAACGTGGCACACGTGCCGGCCGCCACCACCGCCCAGGCCCTGGGCGCGAGCTGGTCGATCCACCAGTTCAGGGTCTGCGGCTCACCGGTGTCCGGGTCGTTGCCGAACGACGTCCAGTAGCCGTCGCCCTTGATGATGTTCTGGTTCGGGATCGAACCCTCGATGACGAGGATGAACGGCTCCAGCTCGCCCCGTGCCGCGGCACGGTAGGGAGCGAGGAAGTCCTCGCCGCCCAGGCTCGGTGAGAGCACCTTGTTGACGAGGTTCACCTTCGGCAGGCCCGGGATCAGGCCCAGTACGACGTCCTCGATGGACGGCTGGCCGGCGGCGGTCAGCGACACGGTGTCGCCGTCGCAGCTCATGCCCTCCGAGATCCAGAGGATGGTGATCTCGTCGAATCCCTTCCGCGCCTCGGCACCGCTGGGCTCGCCGTGGACATCGGTGGTACCGCTCTGTGTGGTCATCGCTGCGGCCTCCGTCGCTGCCGGTCTCGGAGTCGGTCGTAGGGAACGGCCGGGACCATGGGGGTCCGGGCCTGGGGGCGGCCGAGTGCGGCGGCCCGGTCGCGGAAGGACCGCTCGATCATCGGGCGGTCGTGCCGCGCGGCCTCAGGGCCATCCATCGGACCGTCCCTCCTCCGGCCGGTCGGCCGGACGCTCGGGGGGCCGCGGGGTCTGCGGCCGGGGTGAGGTGACCGGACCCGGCGCGTCGGAGTCGCCGAGCGGTTCGACCTCGTCGGGCCGGAAGTAGTGGAAACGGCCGTACCAGCCGTGCAGTTCGGCCGCGGGATCGTCGTCCACGGTGACGGCCAGGTGCACGCTGCCGTCCACGTCGTGGAAGACGGCGCCGACCTGCGCGGTCCGTCCTGCCAGGAACATGTCCTGGGCGTCGGCGCCCCGGGCGCGCGGACGCAGCCGGACCCGGCTGCCGCCGCCGACGGGCACGCCGTCCACGAGCACCGTGTCGGTCGCCGGGGACAGACCGGGGTCGCCGTCCTCCTGCCACCAGACGGGCCGCTCGGTGCCGGACCGGGTCTGTGCCGGAGTCAGGGAGCGGACGGCGCCGTGCAGTCGGGCGAAGACCTCCCGGGGCATGGTGTCGACCCGGTCGAGGATCTGCGCCGCCCGTGGATCGGTGGCCCGGGCCTCGGCCTTCTCCTCGTCGGTCAGCAGCATCGTGCGCAGGGTGAGGATCTCGTCGATCTCCGCCGCGTCGTGCAGATCGCCCGGACTCTCCGGTGCCACCTGGGGCCAGTCGGGCAGGATGATGGGGGCGGAGAGCATGACGGCGCCCGTCGTGCCCTGCTGGGGCGGGCCGGCGAGCACGGGGAACGTGAACGCGTTCCGGCAGCCCCGCGCGTGCTCCGCCAGACCGGCGGGCGGATCGATCAGCGAGGCGAACTCCAGGCCGTCCCCGCCGACGAGGGTGTGCGTGGCGAGCAGCGCCTGCCGCAGAGCCTCGGTGCGCGGGGCCTGTGGATCCGTCACCTCGCCGGTGTTCTCGGTGCGCACCCGCAGCCGGTACAGCTCCGGCGCGAGCGGCTCGGCCGCGACCGTCGTCACGGCCCGCAGCTCCCGGCGCCGCCGGACCGTCCGCCCGGCCCCGTCGGGCAGCGCCTCGGCATCCGTGCCGGCGGCCGCGCCCACCAGGGCGGTACGACCGCCGAGCAGCAACTCCTGCAGCGGCAGCACCAGCTCGGTCTCGCGCGGCACCGCCTCCTCGAACGACAGATGCGTGGCACCGTCGGACGTGCGCAACCACTCGACCGGGCGGTACCGTCCGTCCGGGCCGGCCGCCTCGACCTGCTTGTCCTGCATCTGCAGACAGCGCACCCGCACCCGTACGACCGCGTCGGCGCGCGGCGTTCGCAGCAGGCACTCGGTCTGCTGGTACCAGGAGTCGGCGGAGCCCGAGATCCCCGGTGTGACCGGCCCGTCCCGCTCGACCCAGTCGCGGGGCAGCAGCACGCCGAACTGCCAGCGGACCCGGTTCTTCGGCGAGGACCGGCGGTACGGGTAGAGCAGGTAGCCCTCGTACAGCACGGCGTCCGCGACCGCGCCGACCTGCGCGAAGGCATCGCAGGACGCTCCGGCGCCACCCTCGTCCACCAGGGCAGCGAGCCCCACGCCGCCCACGCCGGCCCGGTCCGACATGCCGCCTCCTCGTCACCGGTTCACTCGCGCATTCCTTTCACCACCGTCACATCCGTCACGGCTCCGCGCTCGTCCGACGCACCGCCATTGCGCCGCCCAGGGGACGGCGAGCGGGCGGGCCCCGCGAAACACCGGTGTTGCGCGCGCCGCGGTCGCCGCCCCCGCTGCTTCGAACGCCGCCCCGGATCCGCCTCCGCGCGCCGGCACGCGTGAGGATCACGGTCCGAGTCAGCCCCCGGATCCCGTCGGCAGGGCAGTTGGGCCCCGTTCGCAGGACAACGCCCCGAGCGCCACCGACCCGGCGCAGTCCCTGCAGCACGCTGCCATCGGCTACCGCAATCTGGCGGCCCTGCGCCGCTAGGCGCCCGTGCGACACAGGGCCTCCCCGGAAGTGTCCGGGGAGGCTCCGCGCACGCCTATTCGTCCTCGGGGCGCTCACCCTTCGGGCCACGGCCGCGTTCCGTCTTCGGGCCCCGGCTGCGCCACTTCGGCTCCTCCTGCAGGGACTCGTTCGCGGCGGTGTTCGCGTCCTGGTCGGAGACGCCGGAACGCTCCGCCTCCTTGCGCAGCCGCGCCCTGCGCGCGTCGTACTTCTTGCTGCCGGGTTCGGGTACGACGATCACCTCCAGCGCCCGGGTCCCCCCGGCACTTTCCGCAGGTGAACAGGCCTGCCCGCACCGGGTCCGGCGCCTCAGCCGGCCGTGTTCTCGACGTGCATGCGCACCTGCGCCTCCAGGCGCCGCAGACTGCCGTCCAGCGCGTCGAACACCGCCTGCTCGCCGGGATCGTCACCGGGGTCGAAGAACGACAGATGCACGGTCACCTCGCTGGCCCCGCTGCCGATACCGGAGACCTGCAGCCAGCCGGTGTAGCTGCCCTGCTCCCGGGTGCCCCACTCCAGGCGCATCTGGTCGGGCCGGGCCCGCAGCAGGGCGGCCATGTCCTGGCCGGAGCGGTCCTCGTGCACCGTGACCGCGGGCGGTTCCTCGGCCTCCACGTGCAGGGCGGCCGGCAGCCATGCGTCGAGCTGGCCCAGGTTGGACGCCTGGTCGAAGACCTGCTCGGGCTGTGCGGGCATCGTCCGGGACCATTCGTACTCGGTCATGGCACACCGCCCTCCGCTGGGAACTCGTACCCCGACCGCGTGCCCCTTTCGCGGCGACCGAAAAGCCCGCTGCCCCCGGCATGGCCACCGGGCTCCGCACGCCGTGAACTTGTCTGGTCAAGTTTGGTTGTGGTTCTTCCGCTCGACAGTCACGACCAGTACTCATATCCCGTTCGTTGCGCACAGTCAGGCCGTGCGGGGGCGCCCCTCACGGCATCCTCACCAACGGGACGAGGTACCACGTATGCGACTGCGCTGGAGATCCCTCGGCGGGCTTCTCACCCTCCTCGGCGCACTGATCGTCGCCGCTCCCGCCCCCGCCGGAGCGGCCGGGAGCAGCGGCAACCTGATCGTCAACGGCGACGCCGAGAGCGGTGGCTCCTGCACCTCCGACTGGGCGGCCGCCACCACGGTGCCCGGCTGGACCACCGAGGCCGGCGGTCCGGACGTCATGTGCCACAGCGTCGCCTCCTTCGGGCTGCCCAGCGACGGCCAGACGCCGGGCAAGGCGTTCTTCGGGCCCGGCAACTTCGGCGACGGAGCGATGACGCAGACCGTCGACGTCTCCTCGGCCGCCTCGGCCGTCGACGGCGGGGGAGTGCACTACAACCTCTCCGGCTGGCTCGGCGGCTGGACCACCTACAGCGGCTATGTCGCGGTGAGCCTGCACTTCCACGACGCGAACGGCCGCCCTGTCGGCGCCGCCGCCAAGCTGCCCACCGTCTCCGCGAGCGACCGGGGCCTGGCCACCAAGTTCCTCGCGCGCAGCACCACCGGCGCGGTTCCGGTCGGCACCCGCTCCATCCAGGTCGAGGTGCAGTTCCTGTCGACGAGCAGCGAGACCGGCTACCTCGACAACCTCTCCCTCACCCTGGACACCCCGGTCGCCGCGCCCGCCCCGCTGGCCCCGCCCGTCTCCAAGGTCCCCGGCTATGACCACGTCTTCATGGTCATGATGGAGAACACGGACTACTCCGAGGTCATGAACGACCCGGCGGACACGCCGTACATGCACAGCCTCATGACCCAGGGCGCCACGCTCACCGACCACCACGGCGTCTACCACCCGAGCGACGAGAACTACCTCGCCGTAGCCGGCGGCGACACCTACACCAAGGGTGCCACCTACTTCCCGAACATCAACTCTCCCGAGCGCAACCTCGGTGACACCCTGGAGGCGGCCGGCAAGTCCTGGAAGGCGTACGAGCAGGGCATGGGCACCCCCTGCAACACCAAGAACAACAACGACAGTTACTACCAGCCGGACGACGCGCCCTTCATCAACTACACCGACATCAGCGGCAACGCCTCCCGCTGCGCGGCCCACCTGTTCGACACCACGCAGCTGACCACCGACCTGAAGTCCGCGGCCACCACCCCGAACTTCTCCTGGATCGCCGCCGACGACTACTACGACGGCGAGGCCTCCGGCAACGGCAACACCACCAGCCTGAAGACCCAGGACGGCTGGCTGAAGCAGACCCTCGCCCCGGTCCTCGCCTCCCCCGCCTGGACCCAGCAGCGCTCGCTGCTGATCCTGACCTGGGACGAGAGCCAGAACGAGGCCTACAACCACGTGGTCACCACCGTCGTCGGCTCCCAGGGCACCGTCCCGACCGGCACCAGCAGCCCGTTCCACTACGACCACTACGGCATCGGCCGCACCATCGAAGCCGCCCTGGGCCTGCCCGGTCTCACGGCCAACGACACCTACGCGACACCGCTCAACGCCGCGTTCGCCCCGTCCGCCGCGAGCACGCCGACGCTTACCGGCGACCTGAACGCGGTCTCCGACGGCGGCAACGTCACCTTCCGCTACTCGGTTCCGTCGACGGCCCAGGTGAACGCCAAGAACTGGGTCGGCATCTACCCGGCCGGTGTCACCCCGGGCCAGCAGTCCTCGCTGACCTGGTCCTATGCGCCGAACGCCAGCGGCGCCCTGACCTTCTCGACCGGCAAACTGAACGGAGCGGGGAAGTACGACGTCTACTACCTCGCCAACGACGGCTACTCGGTCCTCGCCGGACCGTTCTCCCTGACCGTCGGCTGACCGGAACCGCCGGCTGACCCGCCACGACGGCTCACAGGCCCAGGGAGATGGCGACGCGGGTCAGCTCGGCGGTGTTGGTGATGTTGAGCTTGGCCCGGATGCGGCGCAGATAGGCGTCCACGGTATGGGTGGACAGTCCCATGTGGCGGGCCGTCTGGAGATAGGTGCGGCCGGCGGCGATGTGCCGGAGCGTCTCCCGCTCGCGCGGAGCCAGCGCGGGGGCGGGGGCTTCGGTGTGCGGCGTGGCGAGAGTGGCGATCATGGGACTGTCCTCCGGCGAGACATCTGGCCGTTTAGTGCGATTTGCCCTTGTTCCTCCAGATTGCTCGGCAGACGTCATGGCCGTGTCCGCCGACTGTCACAGCCGCGTCACAGGGAAAGGGAATTGGTTTGGACCACTTTTGAGGTGGCAGGTGAGGGCGCGCGCGACCGGGGAAAGGGCGGGTACCGCGTCAGGCGAGACCGGCCCGGTGGGCGTACAGCGCGGCCTGGACCCGGTTCTCCAGGCCCAGCCTGGTCAGGATGCGGTTGACCCGGCTCTTCACCGTCGCCTCGCTCAGCCCCAGATCCGCGGCGATCCTGGCGTTGGACAGCCCCCGCGCGACCAGCACCAGGACCTGGACCTCACGCTCGGTCAGCGACACGCCCGCCGGCACGGACGCGGATGCCGTCGGCACAAGCGCGGGCGGCAGCGCGGTGACGGTGTCGATGAGGCGCCGGGTGACGGTCGGGGCGAGCACGGACTCGCCCTCGGCCGCCGCGCGGAGGGCCTCGGCAAGCTGTTCGGGCCGGCTGTTCTTCAGCAGGAAGCCGACGGCCCCGGCACGCAGGGCCGCGTGCACGTACTCGTCCAGGTCGAAGGTGGTCAGCACCAGCACGCGCGGCACCGGACCCGGCCCCGGCCACTCCCGCACGATCCGCCGGGTCGCCTCCACACCGGTCGTGCCCGGCATGCGTACGTCCATCAGCACCACGTCCGGACGGAGCGCCACGGCCAGGGCGACCGCCTCCTCACCGTCGCCCGCCTCGCCGACGACGGACAGCCCCTCGCGCCGGTCGATGACGAGCCGCAGCGCCGTCCGCACGATCTCCTGGTCGTCCACCACCAGCACGCGTACGGTCATCGGTCCCCCTGCGCCGGGTCACGGCGTGCCGGGTCGGCGGCCCGCGCGGACAGCACCGCGCGCAGTCGCCAGCCGCCGTCCGGGTGCGGACCGGCGTCCAGCTCGCCGTCGAAGGCCGCCACTCGCTCCCGCATCCCGACGAGCCCCCGCCCGGGTGTGGCCGCCGTGGAGTTCCTGATCACCCAGGTGTCCCCGTTCGGCACGGCGTTCGGCTCCCTCGCCGTCACCCAGCACGGAGATCTCCCGCTCCTCCAGGTCGTCTCGGTGACCGGCCCGCGGGGCATCGGC
The DNA here is from genome assembly GCF_042868225.1 of Streptomyces sp. NPDC007856. NCBI lineage: Bacteria > Bacillati > Actinomycetota > Actinomycetes > Kitasatosporales > Streptomycetaceae > Streptomyces > Streptomyces sp. NPDC007856. The sequence continues at coordinate 126,260 of NZ_JBIAEC010000011.1, forward strand.
TTCCTGGTCGCCTACGTGGCGAGCACCGTCAACCGCCTCTGGGAGCAGGCCTCTTGGCGCAGCGGGCTCGCGTGCATTGCCGTCCTGCTCGCTGTGCTGCTCGCCGGCGGTGCCCGGCTTGCCTTCTTCCCGCCGCAGGGCGCAACCGTACGGATCGCCGGCGTCACCCCCGGTCGTGGCGTCACCGACCCGCTCAAGGCCACGCTCGCCCGGTTCGGCAACGGGCCCGGAGGCGTAGCCGCCGCCCCCGCCGCCGCGGTGCGGCCCGCGATGACCGCGGTCGAGGACGACCTGCTCGCGGCCACCCGCCGTGAGGCCGCCGCCGGCGCGAAGATCGTGATCTGGCCGGAGAACGCCGTGCGGACCCGGGAGCCGGACGAGGCCGCCGCCATCGCCGCCGCACAGCGGCAGGCCCGCAGCTCAGGCGTCTACCTGGGGATCGGGGTCCGCGTCTACAGCGCGACCCCGCCCGCATACGGACGGGACGAGGCCCTGCTCATCGACCCCCGCGGCAAGCTGCTCTGGACCTATCAGAAGGCCCATCCCATTCCCGGTTCCGAGCGCTTCACGCCCGGCGACGGCCATGTCCCCGTCGTCCGCACACCGTACGGCCGGCTCGCGGGCGTCATCTGCTACGACGCCGACTTTCCGGCCCTGATGCGCACCCGGGCCGACATCATGCTCGTCCCCTCGCACGACTGGAAGCAGTACGGCGCCGCGCACACCGACAAGGCGGGCCTGCGCGCCGTGGAGAACGGGTACAGCCTGATCCGCCAGGACGCGGAAGGGTTCTCGGCCGCCTACGGCGCCGAGGGGCATGTCCTCGCCACCTCGGACTACTTCGCGACCGACCGGCAGACCATGGTGGCCTACGTCCCCGTGCACGGCGTCACGACGGTCTACGACCGCATCGGCGACACCTTCGCCTGGCTCTGCCTGGCCGCGCTCGCCGTGTTCGCGGTCACCGCCGTCGTCCGGCCCCGGCGCCCGGAGGACCGCTGAGGCGCTGGGCGACGGCGGCGCGCGCCGTCCGCTCGACCAGGGAGATGCCGTCGCTCATCGAGGCGCTGCCGTTCGACAGGACCGCGACGAGCCAGCGGTGTCCGTTCACGGTGACCTGCCCGACGCTGTTGACGTCCCACAGGCCCGTGGTGTTGCGCTGCAGCCAGCCGTTCTTCAGCGCCCGCGCGCTGCCGGAGCCGCCGGCGGCCGAGACTCCCCAGGTCTGCTCCGGGATGACCTTGCCCATGAGGCTGCGGACGTAGGTCCGGGACTGCGCGTTCAGGGCCGACTTCCCGGTGGAGCCGGACTTCCCCGTTGCGTCCCCGTCGAACACGGCCCGCAACAGCCGCATCTGGTCGCTCGCGGTCGTCCGGGTCAGGCCCCACTTGACGCCAGGCCCGCCCGTCGTCGAGGTCAGTCCCAGTCGCTTGTTCGCCGCCGCCAGCCCGGAGGCCTGGCCGATCTCGCGCCAGAGCGCGTTGGCCGCCGTGTTGTCGCTGCGCTCGATCATCGGCTCGGCGTGGCCGCGCTCGGCGGCGGTGAGCTGTCGTCCCGCGTCCTGTGCCCGGAGCAGCAGCGCCGCGAGGATGTCGACCTTGACGATGCTGGCGGTGTCGTACGCGGTGTCCTCCCCGTGCACCACGGGGGTGCGGCCGGTGGCGTCCAGGTCGAGCACGGCCGCCGTGGCGTGCGGGGAGGCGGCCCGCGCGGGGGCGGAAGCGGCCGCGGCCGGTGCCGGGTGCAGCACGCCGACGGAGGCAAGGGCCGCGGCCGAGGCCAGCAGGGCGCCGGCCCGCGTGCGCGCGAAGGTGAGGAATGGGTAAGACGGCATGGCGTCGAACGTAGACAAATCGCGTGCCGGGCGGCGTGGCGGCGGTCACCTTCGGGTCTGTTCGCGGCGAATTGTGAGAAGAGCCACCGACGCCGCCGATGGGACGCATCCGCCGTCCGGGCGCGGGTCGATACGGGGTGGGAGCCGGGGCCTCGCCTATCGTCGGCCAGACACCGACATCCGGAGTGATCATGGAAAAGGCGGATGAACTGGTTGGTGTCGTCGACGGCGTGACGGCCGTCCCCGTCGGTTCGCCGTCCGTACGCCGCATCCGGCCGTGGCCGCTCGGTGCCGCCCTCGTGATCGCGCTCGGTGCCGTCGCCCTGCTCGTCCTCGCCGGCACCCGGTGGGTGAACCAGCCGGCCGTCCAAGCCTGGCGCACCGTGTGCCTCGCCATCACCGTCCAGGCCCTGCCCTTCCTGCTCCTCGGCACCGTCCTGTCCGGCGCGATCAGCGCCTTCGTGCCGGCCGACCTGTTCACCAAGGTCCTGCCGAAGCGTCCCGCCCTCGCCGTGCCCGTCGCCGGTGCCGCGGGCGCGGTGCTGCCCGGGTGCGAGTGCGCATCCGTCCCCGTCGCCCACAGCCTGATCCGGCGCGGTGTCACCCCGGCCGCTGCCTTCGCCTTCCTGCTCTCCGCGCCCGCCATCAACCCCGTCGTGCTGACCGCCACCGCCGTCGCCTTCCCGGGCAACCCCGCGATGGTCGCCGCCCGGCTGCTCGCGTCCCTCGCCACGGCGGCCGTGATGGGCTGGCTCTGGCTCTGGCTGGGCAAGGAGAAGTGGCTGCGGCCGGTCCTGCGGCAGCGGCACTCCGGGCACCGGCCGGGCCACAGCCGCCTGCGCGAGTTCCGGCTCGGCTTCCAGCACGACTTCCTGCACGCCGGCGGCTTCCTCGTCCTCGGCGCCATGGCCGCCGCCACCTTCAACGTCGCGGTGCCGCGCTCCGTCCTGGACGCCTTCTCCGGCTCACCCTGGCTCTCGGTGCTCTTCCTGGCCGGGCTCGCCGTGCTGCTGGCGGTCTGTTCGGAGGCAGACGCCTTCGTCGCCGCCTCGCTCACCGGGTTCTCCCCGGCCGCCCGGCTCGCGTTCATGGTGGTCGGCCCGATGGTCGACCTGAAGCTGATCGCCCTTCAGGCGGGCACCTTCGGGCGGGCCTTCGCCTGGCGGTTCTCCACGGCCACCACCCTCGTGGCGGTCGCCGCGAGCGTTCTGATCGGAGGCGCGCTGCTGTGAGACGCCCGGCCCAGACCTTGCTCCTGACCCTGACCGGCCTCGGCCTGCTGCGCACGGCCCTGTTCACCGACACCTATCTGCGCTACGTCAAGTCCGGTCTGCGGCCGCCGCTCATCGCCTCCGGCGTGGTCCTGCTACTGCTCGGCCTGGCCGCGGCGGCCGCACAGGGCGGACAGGAGCACACCGCCCACGAGGACCACGCACCCGGTCACGACCACTCCGGCGCCCCGCGCATCGCCTGGCTGCTGTTCCTCCCGGCGATCAGCCTGCTCTGCTACGCACCGCCCGCCCTGGGCGCGTACACCGCTGCACGCTCGAACTCCAAGCCGGTCGCGGTGCAGAGAGGATTCGCTCCACTGCCCGCCACCTCACCGCTGCCCCTGACCCTCACCGACTTCACCAAGCGCGTCCAACAGGACCCCAGCCGGGCCGTCAGGAGCCGGCTCGTCCAGCTCACAGGCTTCGTCACCCCGGCCGAGGACGGCGACGGCTGGTACCTGACCCGTATCGTCTTCACGTGCTGCGCGGCGGACTCCCAGACCGTCAAGATCCGCGTGTACGGCACCGAGGCCCGGCCCGCGAACACCTGGCTCGCGGTGACCGGCACCTGGCACCCTCACGGCACCCTCGGGACCAGGACCGCGCAGGCGGCCCTCGACGCCAGGGACACCCGCCCCATGGCCCAGCCGGTGAACGCCTACACCGACGATCTGCCGCTCATGCCGTCCTAGCCGTCGTACCCGACCGACCGGGAGTCCGAGGCGCCGGCCGCGCGGAGCCCTTCGCGGACCTGGCCGGCGTGTCGGTGAGGAGGACGCCCGTCACCAGGGAGGGACGGATGCGCACGGCGTGGTCCATGCCCTCCTCCGGCGTCCAGGGGGTGACCAGGGTCCGGACCCGGGCCAGGTCCGCGGGATCCGTGACGAGCCGGGCGTAGCCCGTGACCACCACGCTCCAGCCCAGATGCGTGTCCGGGTCGATCGAGTCGGCCTCGTAGGCGACCACCACACCCTCGCCGCCGCCCTGCTGCGTGTGCGCGGTCAGGGCGGTGCCTTCTTGGGTGCGGATCACGATGTCGCCGCCGTCGAGGACGTGATTGACCGGACGGACGGTGGGCAGTGCCTGCCGCGTGAAGACGATCCGCCCCAGGGACACACTGTCCAGCAGCCGCAGCGCCTCCGCCGGTTCGAGGTCGATGCGCCGGTGCGCCGGCTCGCGGTTACGGATCATTCCAGTCTTCTTCGCGGGTGCATGACTCTCCCCGTCTCTCGCCGGCCCCCGCCGCGCGGCGGCGATCCCGGGGGCGAAGCGGCACCGCGGGGGATCGGTGCCGCTCCTGCTCCCCACTGTCCTGCGGCCCACGGGGTCCACCCAGTGTCCTTCGGCCCACGGCGACAGGGCCGGATGTCCCGATTCCGCCGGTCGGCAGGGGGTGGCGCGAAGTCGTCGGGAGGCGCTTGCGCGCTCGCCCCGCCGCCATCCGGCTTTGAGGTGCACGATGGTGTGGTGACACTCGACGGCCGGGTCCGGGAGACCGCCCCGAGCCCGCTTGCCGCCCGCCCGGCCCGATCCGCCCGGCGAGGGGCACGCGGTGTGGGTGCGGCGAGGCCGCCGGTGCGCGAGAGGAGGCGGTGACGATGAACCGGACACCTCCCACGACGGTCACGGAGGCACGGCTGTGGCGCTGGCGGCGCAATCCGCTCCGGCGGCACAGTGACGTCGTCGAGGCCTGGATAGTCCTCGCGACCTGGGTGATCGCCGTCCTCGGCGGAGCCGCCGCCGGTCTCGTGGCGGCCCAGAGCGCCGGCGCGGCGTTCTCCGCCCGCGAGGCCCAGGTGCACGCGGTGTCCGCCGTGCTCACCGACGGCGCGGCGCGGACCCCGGCCTACGGGACCGGCTACGACGACGGGCGGGTGTGGGCCACCGTGCGCTGGACGGACGCCCAGGGCACCGTGCACACCGACCGGGCCAAGGTCGCGCCTGGCGCCCCCACCGGATCCCAGGTGACCGTGTGGACCAACCGCGCGGGCCATGTGGTCTCCGCGCCGGTCACCGGCGCCGCCGCCGATCTGCAGGCGGCCCTCACCGGCGTCCTCGTCGCCCCGTCGGCCGGCGCGGCGGTCTGGGGCGCCGGCTGGGTGGTCCGCAGCCGGCTGATCAAGCGGCGCATGGCCGAGTGGGACGAGGAGTGGAAGCAGATCGGTCCCCGGTGGGGGAACCTCAGCGGCGGCCGAGGCTGACCACTCGGCACCGGGCCCCGCGCCGCGAGCACCGGGAGTCGCTGCCCGGCTCGGGTGGAGGGAGCCGGATCCGGACCACGACTCCAGGAGGCGTCCGCGCGCAGTCGCCGGACGACCGGTGCGACGCGATGGGACGGCAGGGCGGGAAGGGCCACCCGCTTCTCGCGGATCCGGATTGCGCGGTGCACGGCTGCCGGCCGCTTCTCCGCGTCTGTTCTCGGTCCTTCCCGCCAGTACCAGCACACCACGGAAACCGCCGTCCCACCAGGCCCCGAGCCCTCCGCGGTCGACCCGGGCCCGGCCCGCCCCCCGACGCCTCCTAGTGACCCGGGCTCCCGCCCACGACCGGTGCGGTACGTCGGGTCAGGCCTTGTGCAGGACGACGAGGAGCACCAGCAGCACGGTGGCGCCGGCGGTCGTCCCGTGGGCGACCACGGCCGTGAGCGGGAAGTGCCGCTCGGCCGTGGCGTCCCCGTGGGAGTGGCGCCCGGAACTGGGCAGCCAGCGCAGCAGCATCATGAAGCCGAACGTGGCCACGATGAGCACCACCGCGCATGCCGCCCAGGCCGAACTCCGCACGCCTCCCACCACATAGGCGGTCCAGGCCGCGAGTCCGGTCACGGCGAGGGCCACATGCCCGAGCACGAGCCACAGCGGCAGCCGCGTCACCCCGGGCGTGCGCTGCCGCAGTCCGCCGTGCCGGACCCACACAGTGGCGAGGTATCCGCCGAGCCCGGCGGTCAGCAGCCACGCGAACAGAACGAAGACTCCCATACGTCCCGATCCCCCTGTCCTGGATAAGGCCGGGCCCTGTGGCGGCCTCAGGGCTGCCTGGCTCAGCACACCGCAGAGGGCGGGAGGAGTCCGGACGTCCATCCGCCGATTCACCCGTAGGGATGAAAAGTGGCCCGGCTGTCCCCGCGGGCCGCCCGAAGGGTGCAAGACCGTGCTGTTCAGGCCACTGTGTCCTCTCGGGCCCGCCGCACCACCGGTGCGGCGGCCGCAGCCGACGCCTTCAGCGCCGGGATCAGGGCGGCGACTCGTTCGAGCTGGTCGCGCTGGGAGGCCAGGTCGACGGCGCCCAGGCGGACGACGAGGTGCCGGGCGCCGGCCTCGACGAACCGGGTGAGCCGGGCGCGTACCTCCTCCGCGGAGCCGGTGACGACCGCCTGGATCCGTTCCAGCTCCGCCAGTGGCATGCCGTAGACGGCCCGCGCGTACGCGTCCAGGCCACGTCGGCGTGACGTCCTGGGCCCGGCGCCCGGAGAGCTCCCTCGACGGCCCCGGGCTGGCCCCGGCGCGTACGGCGATCGACCACATCCTGCGCGGGCATCTGCCGTATCCGGCGCTGGTCGTGGACCGGGGCGGTGAACTGATCGCCGCGAACGCGGCGTTCGAGGTGCTCACCGAAGGTGCGGCCCCGGAACTCGTCGGCCCCGGCACGAACGTCTACCGGCTCGCACTGCATCCGCGCGGGGTCGCCCCGCGCATCGGCAACCTCGCCGAGTGGTCCCGGCACATCCTGGACCGCCTCGGTCACCTGCCCGACCTGCGGGACGAACTCGGCGAATACATCCCCGAGCTGGAGCCGTCAGGCGATCCCCTCGGCTTCGCGGTCCCGCTGCACCTGCGCTCCTCGTACGGCGAACTGCGGCTGATGACGACCGTGACGACCTTCGCCACCGCCGTCGACATCACCCTCGCCGGGCTCAAACCGGAGGCGTTCCTGCCGGCCGACCCGGCGACCCAGCAGGCCCTGGCCACGGCCGCGGCACACCGGGACGACCAGGAGCCCGACAGCCCGCCGCGGTCTTGTCCCGGGCCGCCCCACCCACTTCAATGCTCGTACCTCCCGCAGGAGAACCCCTGTCCCATCCACCCAGGCCTCGTACAGCGTCGCGAGCGCCCGTGTCTCAGCGCTCCCTGCGCCGACGGCGCCGATCGGGCTCCGCCGCCCGCCGTCTCCCTCCTGGATCAGTCCCGCGAGTTGCCGAACAGGATGCGGTAACCGATGAGCAGCACCAGGGAGCCGGCGATCGCCGCGCCCCAGGTGTAGAGGTCGAAGAAGTGCTTCTCCACCGGCCGGTCGAGGAAGCGGGCGGAGAGCCAGCCGCCGATGAAGGATCCCGCGACGCCGATGAGGGTGGTGCCGATCAGGCCGCCCGGGTCGCGGCCGGGCAGCAGGATCTTCGCGATGGCTCCGGCGAACAGGCCCAGGATGATCCAGCCGATGATGCCCATGGAGTTGTTCCTCCCGTCGGGTCGGGATCCGCGCCGAGTGCGCCGGAGACCGACACTTGTTTTCCTGCTTGCGCAAGGCTAGGGGCCGGTCGAGGGGGCCGGACAAGGGGCGTTGGCCTCCGGCGAGGCTCTGGTGATGACCCGTCGAGGTTCTGCTACATGATTAAGACATTGCGCAATCGTGGAACTCGGAGTGGTCCCCGGACGTCGATCATGATGGATGCCGGAAGTGCGAGCGGCTGCGGAGGGCGTGGATGAGTGTGACCCTGACCAAGGGCGGCAATGTGTCGCTGAGCAAGCAGGCCCCCGGTCTGACTGCTGTGACGGTCGGGCTGGGCTGGCAGGCGAACACCGGGTACGAACCGGACGCGGGCGCGCTGCTGTGCGCCCCGTCGGGCAAGGTGCCGTCCGACGAGCACTTCGTCTTCTTCAACAACCTGAGCAGTCCCGACGGTTCGGTCCGCCATCTGGGCGGCGGCAGCCCGGTCGACGGCGACGACCAGCGGATCCAGGTCGATCTGACCAGGGTCCCGGGCGAGATCGAGAAGATCGTCTTCACGGTGTCGCTGTACGAGGGCGCGAGCCGCGGCCAGGCCTTCGGGCAGGTGCACCGCGCGCACATCCGCGTCCTCGACCGGGAAACCGGCACCGAACTGGCCCGCTACGACCTCGCGTCCGGCGGTCTGTCGACCGAGACCGCACTCGTCTTCGGCGAGCTGTACCGGCACGGCGCGGAGTGGAAGTTCCGCGCGGTCGGGCAGGGTTACGCCTCGGGGCTCGCCGGCATCGCCACCGACTACGGCGTCTCCGTGCTCAGGGAGACGTCCCCGAGCCCGGTCTCGGACCCGGTCGCCGCATCGCGGACGCACGCCGGCACGCATGTGCCGCCCGCCCCATCGAAGCCGCCGGTCGCCGCCTCGTCGGCCCCGGCATTCCCCACATCACCGCACACCACCGGGAGTTCCAGCGTGACCTGCTTCTTCGACCCCAACCACGGCCCTGGCGCGACGACCGTGACCTGGTCGCCGCAGTGGGGCGTGCCCCGGCCCGTCCAGGTCTGCGGCGCCTGTGCGCAGCGCGTGCAGACCACCGTGCCGCCGTTCTACACCCCGCCGCAGCAGGGCTATGCGCAGCCCGTGGCGCAGGGCTATCCACAACAGGGTTACCCCCAGCAGGGTTACCCCCAGCAGGCGTACGGCGAGCCGTACGCGGACCACGACCATCACCAGGGCGGCGGCCGGCGCTTCGGCGCGGGTGCGCTCATCGGTGCCGGTGCGGCAGGGCTCATCGGCGGCGCGCTGCTCAACGAGGCGTTCGACGACGACGAGCCGGAGGTCGTGGTCAACAACTTCTACGAGGACTGACCTCCGGAACCGACCCCTACACTGGGTGCGCGCATGTGCGTCGGCTGTGACGAGGGCGGGGACAGGAGAGGGCTGTGACGGAGAGCGCCGCTGGCTTCGAAGACCCGCCCGCCGAGGTGCTGGCCGAAGCCGCCGCGGCGTTCGGCCTGCTCGCGTCCTCCGCCCGGCTGCATCTGATGTGGGCCCTGTCACAGGGGGAGAGCGATGTCACGCATCTCGCCGACCGGGTGGGCGGAGCGCTTCCGGCGGTCAGCCAGCACCTGGCGAAGCTCAAGCTCGCCGGACTCGTCCGCGCCCGCCGTGAGGGCCGGCGGCAGGTCTACTACATCGACGATCCCGACGTCGTGACCTTGGTCCGGGTGATGGTGGGGCAGCTGACCGCGCGCTCGACGCACACCGCCACCCCGGCCTACGACCTGCGCAGGATCGGCGGCTGAGAGCATCGCGCCAACCGGCCGGTCCCAGGACCGGCCCCTGCTCTGTGGCGCTCTCTCGTCCAAGGTCTATATGTCGTTCTTATGTGAGGCGCGTAGACTCCCGCTCCCGTACCGAGCTCGGTCCGCACGGCGATTCATGAGATGCCTCACCTGTGAATCATGTGTGTATCTGTGCAGTTCGGGCAGCAAGTTTGTTAGATTGCGCAACCACGCAAGCAAGGGCGGAGCGGCGCGCTTCGCCCGCCCGTACATCGCCGCCCGGGGCGGGCCGTACACCCCACGGCCCGGTCCGACGGGCCCGACCGTTCATGGGAGTGGGAGATGAGCGACCCGTGGGACGGGCCCACCGGGCAGGCCACGCGTAGCCATGGCGCGCGGGTGCCCGGACAGCGAGCAGCCGAGCCCGACGGGTCGCCTCCGCCGGGCGGCCGGGCCGCGGCGCGGGCGGCTGCCCGTGGGCGCGGCGGCGGTCGGGGGCGCCGAGGCCGTCCGGTGGGCCGCGGCACGAAGGCGCTGAAGATCCTCGGCATAGGCATGTCGGCGGTCATCGTGGTCACCGCAGGTGCGGGCTGGTGGTTCTACGAGCACCTGAACGGCAACATCCACAGCGTCGCGCTCGACGGCAAGGGCGGTGCCGAGAAGGCCGACGCCTTCGGCCGCACCCCGATCAACATCCTGGTGATGGGCTCGGACGGCCGGACCAGTGCGGCCGACTGCAAACTCGGCGGCGGCTGCTCGAAGACCGGGGTGCAGAGCGGCAGCAACGCGGACGTGGAGATGGTGCTGCACGTCTCCGCGGACCGGTCCAACGCGACGGTGATGAGCATCCCGCGCGACACCATGGCCCAGGTACCGGCCTGCAAGGACGGTGAGACGGGCCAGTCCACGTCCGGATACTACGGCCAGATCAACAGCGCCCTGCAGTACGGCCCCGCCTGTCAGGTCGCCACGGTCCACCAGCTCACCGGCATCCCGATCGACCACTTCGTCAAGCTCGACTTCTCCGGCGTCGTGAAGATGTCCGACGCGATCGGGGGTGTCTCCGTCTGTGTCAGCGACGACGTGTACGACACCTACTCCCATCTGAAGCTGTCCCAGGGCACCCACACCCTCAAGGGCGAGGCGGCGCTGGAGTTCGTCCGCTCCCGGCACGGCTTCGGTGACGGCAGCGATCTCGGCCGTACGATCTCGCAGCACATCTTCCTCAGCGCGATGATCCGCAAGTTCAAGAGCGCGGGCACGCTCACCGACCCCACCGCGGTCTACGGCCTCGCGGACGCCGCCACCAAGGCGCTGACCGTGGACGACGGCCTGGGCAGCGTGAAGAAGCTGATCTCGCTCGCGTCGGACGTCAACAAGGTGCCGACCAAGCGGATGACGTTCACGACGATGCAGACGGCCCCCGACCCGAACAACAAGGACCGGGTGCTCGTGGGCGCCGGTGCCAAGACGCTGTTCTCCACGATCGCCAACGACCAGTCGCTGACCACCGGCTCCGGCCAGAAGGCCGCGGCGGCCTCGGCGACCGCGAAGGCCACCGCCTCGGCCGTGCCCGCCTCGCAGATAGCCGTCACGGTCGAGAACGGCACCACGGTCACCGGCCGCGCCTCGGCCGTCGCGACGGCCCTGACCGACCAGGGCTTCAGCTCCGGCACGACCACGGCCAACGCACCGAGCCCGGTGACGACCAGCACGCTGACCTACGGCACCGATCAGAAGGCGGAGGCCGAGACGGTCGCCAAGGCGCTCGGCCTGTCCTCCTCGCACCTGAAGCAGGGCACCGGCAGTGGCCTGACCCTGGTCATCGGCAGCGACTGGCCCAGCGGCACCACCTTCCCGGGCGGCAAGTCCGCACCCACGCCGGCCGACACCAAGGCCGCCGTCGGAGGCGCCCACGCCTCCACCGCCGACCAGGCCAGGACCTGCGCCAAGGTCAGCCCCTACAAGACGGTCAACCTCAACGGCGTCCCCATGACACCGGCCCAGGCCTACGCCGCGGCACGCGGCAAGCCCGACTCAGACTCCTGACCGGACGGCGACCGAGCCGGTGACCCGGTCGTACTGTTGCGCAAGACCGCACGTCAAGAGCGAGGCCAAGGCCATGAAGGAGGACGACGCCGCCGGGCCGTCCAGCGCTCCCACGGTCGAGAGCGGGCCGACCGACTGAGCCGCGTGCACCGTGCGCGTCAGGGGCTGGCGATGTCGAAGCCGTAGCGCAGGGGCTCGCTGGTGACGGTGTAGTCGCGTCGGTACAGATACACCGCCTCGGCACGTATGCCGCCGGGCGGTGCGGCCTCGACCTGGCAGGGGTACGTCACCTGGATCACACGCGGCCGGTCGGAGACCTTCATCCGCAGCCCGTCCGCCGGCCCGCCGTCGAGCACGGCGGTCTCCCAACCCGTCACCTCGGTAGTCTCCACGCAGCAAAGTTTAGCGGTTGCGCAAGTTTCGCTCCCGTGAGCCGGGTCACCGACGGCCGCCGGTGGATCTCAGGGCCCGACTACGCAGGTCGTTGCGAGGCGGCCGCTTCGGGGCGCAGGTCGGACAGGGTGAGCGGGTGGGCCGGTGCGTCGGACACGGCGACATGAGACGTCACCCGGAGATCGGGGCCGATGTGGAGCAACTCGCCGGGCGCCATGAGCTGCCAGTGCGGGCTCTCGTCCATGGGCTCGCTGGCCACGACGACCGCCGGACGATCACCGAGATGCGCGGAGCGCACCCGCAGATGACCGTGCCGGCCGGAGTGGTCGAGATGCCGCGAGCCGTGGTGACCGCCTGCCGGGCGCCGCAGGACGTACAACTCGTGGGTGGCGGGATAGCGCAGGGCCCAGAGCTCCTGCGCGGTGACAAGAATGATGTTGAGCGCGTACAGGGGCAGGTTCCCGGCGACCCAGCGGGCCGCGGACGCGAGACCGGCGGACACGTTCCCGCCGTGCGCCGCCGTCTCCCGCGTGACCAGGGCGAAGAAGCGCTCGGAGTCGGTGTCCCCGTGCACCAGTGAGCGGTCCTCGCCGAGATGGCGGTCGAGCTCCTCCAGACCCTCGATCACACCGTTGTGCGCGAACAGCCGCCCGTCCTGCTCGAAGGGGTGTGTATTGCGCACCTCCAGCCCGCCGGTCGAGGCGTAGCGGATGTGCGCGAGGAAGGTGGCCGACTCGACCTCCCGGGCCTCCCGGGCGAAGGCGCGGTCCTCGTACGCGGCGATCGCCGCCTTGTGCACCTCCGGCGTGCCGTCCGCCTCGAAGTACCCGAGCCCGGTGCCGTCGGGCTCACGGCGGCTCTGCACGCTGAGACTGTCGGGCGCGTCCAGCAGCCAGAACGTGGCATGTGTGCGCAGCGGGGAACTGATGAGCCCGAACAGTCGGCACACGACATCCTCCTCGTCACCCGTCCTCCGCCGAGCCCCGTCGTCCGGTGCCCCGGACGACCATGCTCCCGCGCCCCGTACGTTCGCGCACTCGCGCCACGGAGGAATCCGGCCCCGCACTCAGCGCCTTCGCCCCGCCGACGGATTCCTCAAGCGGTCGGTCGCAGTACCGAGTCGAGCGCCGCGTCGATCGTCGGATGAGCGAAGGCGAAACCCGCCTTGTGCCAGGGCGGCCGGTACGACGCGTGCGCTGCATGTGATGCTCCCGGCGAACTCGCCGAGCGCCGCGCGCCGGGCGAAGGCCGGGACGGCGGTGAGCGCCGGACGGTGCAGGGCGCGGCTCAGTGCCCGGGTCACCTGGCGGTTCGTGAGCGGTTCGGGGGCCGTGAAGTTGACGGGGCCGGAGAGCTCCTCGGTGTCGAGGGCGAAGCGGAGCGCCGCGGGGCGGACCACCTGGTGGCCGTCGGCGAGGAGGGAGCGGGTGAGGGCGGAGCCGATGAGTCCGGTGGATCCGGTGATCGCGACGCGCGTGGCGTCCTCCCGAGAGGCTCGGGCTTCAAATTTGAATCATGGCGCACGATACAGCGGTTGCTTGTGTTTCAAGTAAAGCGACGAAGCCGGCCCGCCCCGGACCGCGTCGACCTGGCGCGGCCCACCAGATCCACGGCGGCCGGCTGCCACTCGGGATACGCGAAGTCGAACCCGGCCGCCGCCAGCCGGCCCGGGACCACCCGGCGGCTCTTGAGCAGCAACTCCGTGTCCGAACGCAGCGCGAAGGCCCCCAGCTCGGCCATCCACCGGGTCGCCGGCAGCCCCACGGGGACGCCCCGGGCCGTACGCAGCGTCCGCATGAACTCCCGCTGCGGGAGCGGGCCGGGGGAGGCCAGGTTGACCGGGCCCTCGATGTCGTCCCGGTCGATCAGGAACTTCACCGCCCGTACGAAGTCCGTGTCGTGGATCCAGGAGACGTACTGCGCACCGCCGGCGACCGGCCCGCCCAGTCCCAGCCGGGCCAGCCCGAGCAGCACGTCGAAGACCCCGCCCCGGTCCGGGCTCATCACCATCGCCGAGCGCAGTGCCACCTTCCGCGTCGCCGGTGTCGGTGCCTCGGCCTGGGCGCGTTCCCAGTTCCTGGCGATGTCGACGCTGTAGGCCCAGTAGTCCGGAACTCCGGTCTCCGAGCCGCCGATCACGCCGGTTGCCTCGTCGTTCGGCGCGTCGAAGCGATGGGCGTAGATCGTCGCCGTACTCATCTGCAGCCACACCCGCGGCGGTTGCGCGGCGGCGGCGATCGCCCGCCCCACCACGCGCGCCGAGGTCACCCGCGAATCCATCATGGCCCGCAGGTTCTCGGCGGTGTAGCGGCAGGAGACGCTGCGTCCGGCCAGGTTGATGACGACGTCGCTGCCGTCGACCATCTCGGCCCAGCGGCCCAGCGTGGTCCCGTCCCAGCCGACCTGCCGCTCACCCGTCGGACGCCGGGTCACCACAATGACCTCATGACCGGCCGCCGTCAGCGCACGATCGAGAATCGTGCCGATCTGTCCGGTTCCCCCAGGCAGAACTACCTTCATCGAGCCCCCTCGGTTCGGTACCCCCAGCGTAGCCCTAGATTTGAACGCGTTCAAAAGAATGAGCGTCGACAACTGCCCAAGAGCACCTTTCTGTTGACATGTGCTGCGGTAAGGTACGAGCTGTTTGGTTTAATTTTCAGCTTGAGGAGGGTCCATGGCTCAGCAGGAGCGAGCTGTCCGGACCCGGCGTGCTGTTCTGGAAGCCGCCGCCGCGGTGTTCGCCGAGCGCGGCTACGCGGCGGCCACCATCGCCGAGATCCTCACCAGGGCCGGCGTGACCAAGGGCGCCCTGTACTTCCACTTCGACTCCAAGGCCGCACTCGCCCAGGGTGTGCTGCAGGAGCAGATGAGCACGGAGTACCACGTCCCCCGGGAACTGAAGTTGCAGGAGTGGGTGGACGCGGGCATGACCCTGGCGGAGCGGCTGCCGCGGGAGCCGATGCTGCTCGCGGGCGTCCGGCTCTCGGCCGACCTGCAGGGCCGCGATGTCTTCGGCAGCGCATGGCCGGCCTGGGCCGAGCTGGCCGGCTCGCTCCTGACGGAGGCCAAGGAGCGCGGTGAGGTACTCCCGCACGTGGTGCCCGACGAGACCGCCCAGGTCTTCCTCGGCGCGTGGATCGGGGTGCAGTTCGTGTCGCAGGCCGTCGCGCACTGGGCCGACCTCGACCACCGTATGTCGGCCCTCTTCAACCATCTGCTCCCCGCCATCGCCGCCCCGGCCGTCCTCGTCCGCCTCGACACCGCGCCGGACCGGGGGGCCAGGGTGATCGCGGAGGTCCGGCAGCGGCCGGCGGCGACTCTGGCGGGCGTCAACAGCTGAGTCGGTCCGTGTGCTGGGCCCCGTGGCGCCCGTGATGGCAGTTCATAGCAAACCGCTGGGTCGGTTTCCTGTCATGCCGGCAGGTTGAGCGGATGACGTCGATGCCCACGATCCTGTTGCTGCCCGGGAGTCCACGGAGGGATTCCGCCAACGAGGCCGTGCGTAATTCGTTGGACAACTTCTTTACGGAAGGTCAGCGTTGGTGCAATGGAGCAGGAGAAGATCTGGGACGCAGCTGTCGCCCGGCGCTACGACACGCCCGGCACCGGCATGTTCGCTCCCGAGGTTCTGACCCCCACGGTGGAACGCCTCGCCGAGCTCGCGGACGGCGGAGCGGCACTGGAGTTCGCGATCGGGACCGGCCGGGTCGCCGTCCCGCTGGCCGAGCGAGGGGTTCCCGTCACCGGCATCGAGCTGTCCGGGCCGATGGTGGAGCAACTGCGGACCAAGGCCGACGAAGCCACGATCCCCGTGGTCATGGGTGACATGGCGACGACCCTCGCCCCGGGGACGTACAGCCTCGTCTACCTCGTCTACAACACGATCTCCAATCTGCTCACACAGGCCGAGCAGGTCGAGTGCTTCCGCAACGCCGCCCGCCATCTCGCGCCCGGCGGCCGGTTCGTGATCGAACTGTGGGTGCCGGAGCTGCGCACGCTTCCCCCCGGGCAAGGAGGCCACCGTGTGGCGCGCCGACGCCGGCTATGTCGGGCTGGACACCTACGACGTCCTCAACCAGCGTGTCGTGTCGCACCACTTCCGCTTCGACGAGACCGAGGAGGCCCGGCTGTACCGCAGCCCGCACCGATACATCTGGCCGTCCGAGCTCGACCTCATGGCCCAACTGGCCGGATTCGAGCGGGAGTCCAGGCATGCCGACTGGTCCGGCAGCGAGTTCACCGCCGACTCGCGTTCCCATGTCTCGGTGTACCGGCTGCCGCTGACGCGCTAGTCGGCCCCGGCGCCCCACCCCACCGGTCGGATGCGGCATCAGGAAGGCAGCAGCCGCAGCGCGTACAACGCGGCCCCCAGGTCGGCGAGGGCCATCGGGTCGGTGAGCGGACGCCCGATCAGCTCCTCGATGCGGCGCAGCCGGTAGCGCACGGTGTTGGGGTGGACGAAGAGCCGTTCCGCGGCCCCGGCGGCCACTCCGCCCGAGGCGAACCAGTGACCGAGGGTCTGCAGCAGCCGCGCCCGCTCCGCCTCCGGCAGTTCGAGGAGCGGGCCCAAGGACACCTCGACCAGCCGGCTCGCCTCCGCCGGGGCGGCGGCCACCAGCATCGCCAGCGGGCTGTCGTCGAACCGGGTGACCCCAGGACCCTCGCCGGGCAGTCCGGCCAGGGCCAACCGGGCGAACCGCAGCGCCTGCGGCGTGTCCCGCAGCGAGTCGAACCGTGGGCTGACGCCGACCCGGGCGCGCCGGCGGCGCAGTGCGCGCAGGCTCACCGTCTCCGCGTCCCGGTGTCCGAGCGAGACCAGCCCGATCTGCTGGTCCGGCAGCAGCCGCCACACCGAGGGCACGCCGGAGCGGCGCAGGGCCGCCTCGATGCCGGGCAGCGGCTCCTGTCCGGGATCGGGCACCGACGCGGCCACCACCGCGTACGGCCCGCGCTCCGGCAGACCGAGCTGCCGGGCCGCCTCCCACGGCGTCGTACGATCCGCGAGGGCGCCCGTGAACAACGCCTCGGCCAGGGCCGACCGGCGGGCCTCCCGCTGCAGCGCCAGCTCGGCGCTGGCCTCGCGGTAGGCGGCGGCCACGGCCTCCGCGTACCGGCCGAACAGCGCCCAGATCTCCGAGGACCCCGCCACCAGCTCCGCGTCCGTGACCTCCGGATGCCTGCGTGCCTCGTCGACCATCTCCGACCACAGCAGCTCGAAACCGACCCGGTAGGCGTGCAGTGTGTCCGCCAGCGGCACGCCCTGCTCGGCGCGCAGCCGTCCGGTCTGCTGAGCGGCTCCGACATCGGGTTCCGCGCCGTAGGCGAAGCGTCCGAGGAGCAGATCGGCGTTGCCCTCGCAGGACTCCCTGAGCGACGTGAAGGGGATCAGCGAGTCGTCCGCGTACGACTCGACCTCCGCACGAATGCGCTCGACCATCCGCTCGCCCAGCTCCGGAAGGCGCCCGCGCAGCGCCGCCCCCACATTCGACAGACTCATACCCGCAGCGTACGAGGCTCATTTTGGTCCCGGGAACAACTCCGGCACGGGCGAACTGTGGGCGTCACCATGGACGCCCCTGACCGTGCACGCGACCATGCCGGGAGCGCTCGCGGTGGGACCCGCGAGCGTGGCGGGAGCATGCGTGCGAGGAGGCATCATGGCCAATCTGGCGGAATTCCTGGTGGACACGGCGCGACGGCTGCCCGAGCGCCCGGCGCTGCGGCTCGGCACGGCGACCACCAGCTACGCCGAGCTCGACCGGTTCAGCGCCCAGGCCGCCGCACTGCTGCGCGGCGAGGGCCTGCGCACTGGCGACCGGGTCGCGCTGATGCTCCCGAACGTGCCCGAGTTCGTCGTCCTGTACTACGCCGTCCTGCGCGCCGGCGGCATCGTGGTGCCGATGAACCCGCTGCTGAAGGAGCGCGAGACCGAGTACCACCTGCGGGACTCCGGCGCCGTACTGCTCTTCGAGTGGCACCAGGCGCCCGGCGAGGGCGCCGCGGGCGCGGCCGCCGCCGGCGTGCGGCACCTGACGGTCGAACCGGCCGCCTTCGCCGCCGAACTGGCGTACCTGGAGCCCGAATACCAGGTGACGGCCGCCGCCGACGACGACATCGCCGTGCTGCTCTACACCTCGGGCACCACGGGCCGTCCCAAGGGCGCCGCGCTCACCCACGCCGGGCTGCGCCACAACACCGAGGTCAACGTCACCGAGGTCCAGCGGCTGACCTCCGACGACGTGATCGTCGGCTGCCTGCCGCTGTTCCACATCTTCGGGCAGACCTGCACCATGAACGTCGCCGTTCGCAGTGGCGCGTCCCTCACCCTCGTCCCCCGCTTCGAGCCGCAGACCGTGCTCGACGCCATCGCCCGCGACCGGGCGACCGTCTTCGAGGGCGTCCCCACCATGTACGCGGCGCTGCTCCAGCACCCGGGCGCCGACGCGGCCGACGTGTCCAGCCTGCGCATGTGTGTCTCGGGCGGCGCCTCCCTGCCGGTGGAGATCCTGCACGGGTTCGAGCGGCGCTACGGCTGCATGGTGCTGGAGGGCTTCGGCATGTCCGAGACCAGCCCCGTCGTCTCCTTCAACCACCCCGACCGTCCGCGCAAGCCCGGATCCATCGGCACCCCCGTCCGCGACGTCGAGGTCCGGCTGCTCGACGACTCGGGTCGGGACGTCGCACCGGGGGAGGTCGGTGAACTGGCCGTGCGCGGGCCCAACGTGATGAAGGAGTACTGGCACCGCCCCGAGGAGACGGCCGCCGCCATCCCCGACGGCTGGCTGCGCACCGGCGACCTGGCCCGCCAGGACGAGGACGGCTATCTGTACATCGTCGACCGGAAGAAGGACCTGATCATCCGCGGCGGCTACAACGTCTACCCGCGCGAGATCGAGGAGGTGCTGCACGAGCATCCCGCCGTCGCCCTCGCCGCGGTCCTCGGGGTGCCCGACGAGCGGCTCGGCGAGGAGGTGGTCGCCGCGGTCGTCCTGCGCCCGGGAGCCCAGGCGGACACCGAGGAGTTGCAGCGGTTCGTCCGGGACCGGGTCGCCGCCTACAAGTACCCGCGCCGGGTCTGGCTGACGGACGCGCTGCCGATGGGCCCGAGCGGCAAGATCCTCAAGCGGGAGATCACCGCGCCGACGTCCTGAGTTCAGCCCCCGGCCGTGTGAACGGGCCGTTCACAATAAGCAGTTGACGTCATGTCGTGTTGAACGCAACCCTTGTCGCATGTCATCGACCGCCGATCACACCGACCCCTTCAACCCTCCGCGGCCGGAGCAGGCGCGGGCCCAGCGGGTCCACGCCTGCCTCTTCCGCATCGCCGAGCGGCATGCGGCGACGGACGGGCAACGACGTCGGCAGACCCACCCGTCGGTCCTCGCGCCGCACGAGGCCGTCCGGCTCGTGACGTTCCTGCTGAGCGGGGCGGCACTGCTCGACGAGGGCGAGCCGGAGGTGGACCGGGCCGACATCACGGCCGCGTTGAGCCTCGTGCCGCTGGTGCGAGCGGAGCTGGACGAACTGGAGGCCTCGCTCCTCCGGATGGCCCGCGGCCGGGGCATGACCTGGCCCGAGATAGCCTTCGGCCTCGGACTCGGCACCCCGCAGGCCGCCAGACAGCGATACGAACGACTGGCCGACCGCACCACCGCCGACGACGAGGACGCCTGACACCTGGACCGGCCGCCGGCCGCCGGGCCTGAAGGAGAGTCTGCACATCCGCCCCTGAGTCATCGCACATGCCTCACCCCTCCGCGCCGGGATGGCAACGTCCGTCAACTGCCGCAGCCCGCCGCCGTCCGGCCGCAGCGACCACAGATGGAAGCCTCCGCCGCGATAGCCGCACACGGCCAGCGTCGGCCTGTCGGGGGACAGCGCGGGGCGCGTCGCCTCCAGCTCCCAGCCGGTCACCTGTACGGCCGTCCCCCCGTCCCGGGGCACCCGCCACAGCACCCCCTGCACCTCGGCGATCAGGTCACCGCCGGCCCGGCTGCCGGTGACCGAACCCCCGGTCATCCGGGTGCAGATGAGGAACCGCCCCCCGTCGCCGGCCCGCACACCGGGCCCGCCCGGCAGCCCGACCGCCGTCGCCGCCCGTGGGGAGACCGCCGCTGTGACCAGCCCTGCCGCCGCCGTCCCGAGAAACCCGCGCCGACCCACGCTGCCGAAGTCCATCCCGGTCCTTCCTGCCTGCCGTCCGTCGTTCAGCCAAGTGGCAGCGGCACATCCCGCACCAGTACGCGATTTCGGCCACAGCGGCCCCTCCCCACGCCCAGGGCAACGCCCCGACCGGACGGGGGTCACGCGGGGTCACCCTGCCGCGCCGGCGGCTCCGGCACACTCACCAGCCCGTCAGCAGCAGGTGGTTGAGGAGCAGGGCCAGGATCGCCTGGGCGATGAGCCAGGGTCGGGGACGGGGGAGGAGGGCGCAGGCGGGGAGGAGCCAGAGGGCGAAGGGCAGCCAGATGCGTTCCGTCTCCGCCTTGCTCATGCCGGACAGGTCGGCGACCAGCAGGGCGAGCAGCGCGGCGGTGACGAGGAGTGCCAGGCGCAGGTCGGCGGGGCGACGGGCGCCGGTCCTGGGGAGGAGTGTCGTGGTCGTCCGGCGCAGCCCCGCCGCCGTGGCCGGGCCGGTGATGAGGACGGTGCAGGCGAGGTTGGCCCAGACCCAGTAGCCGTAGGGGCGGGTGCCGCCGATGCCCTGGTAGTAGCGCGTGACGAGGAGGTGGTAGGCGTGCCACCAGTCGAACCCGGCGAGTGTGAACGCCACTGGGAACACGGCCAGTCCGGCGAACAGGGACAACAGCAGGGCGGGGCGTTCCCGGAGTTCCCGGCGCGCGAGCGCGACGACTGCGCCGCCGATCAGGGCGAACAGTGTGAGGCCGTAGGAGAGGTAGCAGGTCAGGCCGAACAGAAGGCCCGAGGCCGCCGCGTATCCGTGGGACCGGCGGGTCAGGGCCAGCGCGAGCAGACCCAGCGACCAGGCGGCGGCGGCCGCGAAGTAGCCGTCGGCGGAGGTGCCCTGCCACACCGCGGCCGGGGCCAGCACCAGGAACGGCGCGGCCCGCCGTGCGAGCGTCTCGTCGGCCAGCGCGCGGAGCGCGTTCAGCACGGCCACGCAGCCCGTCGCACCCACGGTGATGCACCACATCCCGGCCCAGCCGCCGCCCCGCAGCCCGATCCGGTCCAGCAGCACGAAGGTGAGCGTGGCGGCCGGCGGATGACCGGCGATATGGGCGGGCCAGGGGTCCGGGGTGCCGCTGACGATGTGGTGGGTGAAGTCGCGCAGGGTGGCCGGGATGTCATGGAAGCGGCCGATGACCCGGAGGTATTCGTTGCGGGTGGTCAGCCGGACCGCGATGCCCTGGTGCCAGCCGTCGACCAGGGCGAGGGACACGATCCAGGCCTGGGCGGCCGCCCAGGCCGCCGCGAGCAGTCCGCGCCAGGGCAGCCGGGCCGCGACGGCGGGGCCGTACGCCGCGGTGGCCGCCGCCACCGCCAGGGCCGCCGGGGTGCCGGGGCCGAGATGCGGGTCCCAGTCCGCGAACAGCGGCGGCCAGTGCACGAACAGGGTGTGGCGGGTGTCCTGGATGTGCCGGCCGACGAGGACTGCCGCCGTCACGAGGAGGGCGGCGGCACCGGCGGCGTACAGGTCACGGCGGAGAGATCGGGTCACACCGGAACGCTAGGCCGGGGGAGCGGCGACCGGCCGCCGTACGGACCGGACGTCAGCGTTTCGTCACCGGTCAGGGACCCTTTTCCGGGCGTCCCCCGGCCTACGGTCGGGACATGCGCGACCATTCCCGGCTTCCCACGTCCCCAGGCTTCTGGCGCAGCCCGCTGCGCGGCCCCTGGTTCACCTCGGTGCTCGGCCTCGTCCTGCTCGTCGGCATCACCGTGCTGTTCGTGACCGGCCTGGTGTCGTACGCCGCCTACAACCCAGGCCTGTCGCGGGTCAACGACATGACTCCGGACAAGGGCATCCTGGGCTTCTACCTCTTCGCCTGGCCCACCGACCCGGTGTGGCTGTACCGGCTCACCCAGGGCGTCCACGTCACCCTCGGCTTCACCCTGATCCCCGTCCTGCTGGCCAAGCTGTGGTCGGTGGTGCCGAGGCTCTTCACCCTGCCGCCGGCCCGCTCCCTCGCACACGCGCTGGAGCGGATCTCCCTGCTGCTGCTGGTCGGGGGAGGGCTGTTCGAGTTCACCACCGGAGTCCTCAACGTCCAGCTGGACTATGTCTTCCCGGGCTCCTTCTACCCGCTGCACTTCTACGGGGCATGGGTGTTCTTCGCCGCGTTCCTCGCACACGCCGCGCTGAAGACACCCACGGCGGTACGGGCCGTTCGGCAGCGTCGGCAGGAGCGGAACGACCTGGTCTCACCGCGACCCGAGGCGCCCACCGTCTCCCGGCGCGGCGCGCTGGGGCTGGTCGGCGGGGGCTCCCTGCTGCTGTTCCTGACCACGGTCGGACAGAGCCTGGGCGGGCCCTTCCGCCGTACGGCCCTGCTCGCCCCGCACGGCACCGCCGATCCCGGCGGCGGCCCGAACGGCTTCCAGATCAACAAGACCGCCGCCTACGCCGGCATCACCGCGGCCGACACCCACGAGGACGCCTGGCGGCTCGTCGTCACCGGCCGCACCGGAACCATCCGGCTCAGCCGCGCCCAGCTGCTCCAACTGCCGCAGCACAGCGCCTCGTTGCCCATCGCCTGCGTGGAGGGCTGGTCGACCGCGGACCAGTGGTGGCGCGGGGTGCGGCTGCGCGACCTCGCCGCGCTCGTCGGGTACGACGGTGATCCGCCGGACGTGCTGGTGGAGTCCCTGCAGCGACATGGAGCGTTCCGGCGTGCGGCCCTGCGCGCCAACCAGGTGGCCGACGGACGCTCGCTGCTCGCGCTCTTCGTCAACGGCGAGGAACTGTCCCCCGACCACGGCCACCCGGCGCGGATCATCGTCCCGGCGGCACCCGGCGTGCTCAACACCAAGTGGGTGGCCCGACTGACCTTCGGAGACCTGTGATGCCGCGCCGCGTACACCTGGGCAGTCCCTTCCAACTGCTGCTGCTCGCCTGCTCGTTCGCCCTCGCCGCGTACGCCGGGGTGCGGCTGCTCGCCGGTGACTGGTTCGGGGTGGCGCTGTGGATCGTGGGCGCCGCCCTGCTGCACGACCTCGTCCTGCTGCCGCTGTACACGGTGGCCGACCGGGCGGTCACCGGCGGCCTGGGGGCGGCCGGACGGCGCGACTGGACGCTTTACGTGCGCGTCCCGGTCCTGCTGTCCGGACTGCTCCTGCTCGTCTGGTTCCCGCTGATCAGCGGCATGACGGCCGGGCGCTACCGGTCGGCCACCGGACTCTCCCCGGACGGTTTCCTCACCCGCTGGCTGCTGATCACCGCCGTACTCTTCGGCGGCTCGGCGCTGCTGCTGGGATGGCGCGTGCGCAGGGCGGCGAAGCACCGGCCGCCCGCCGACCACTGAGCGACGGACCGCCACCCGGCCCTGCGCGCGTACCGCAGCAGGGCCGGGGTGCCGAGGCGCGCCCAGGGAAACGGTGCACCGGTGGCCCGGGCGGCGCCGACCGTGTCGACCACCTGGACCCGGGAGCGTTCGTCGACGTGTCCCGGCACGGTCTCGGCGATCAGCAGCCCGCCCGGGCGCAGCAGCGCGGCCACCCGCTCCAGCAGGGCGGAAGGCTCCCCGCCGATGCCGATGTTGCCGTCCATGAGCAGCACGGTGTCCCAGCGCCCCTCTCCGGGCAACGGCTCGAACACAGAGCGCCGCAGCGCCTGCCCGCCGAACTCGATGGTGTGGGCGACGGCGGCCTCGCTGACGTCGATGCCGAGCACGGTACGGCCCCGGGCGGCGAGCTCGGCCACCAGCCGGCCGGGACCGCAGCCCACATCCAGGACGGCGCCCTCGCAGCGGTCCAGGACCTCCCTGTCGACCTGATCGGCTCGGCCGCACCAGCGCTCCACCTCCAGCGGCAGCAGCCAGCCGTCGGTGCGGCGCAGGAACAGGGGGCCGCGACCGGTGCGCAGGGCGGCGGAGTAGGGATCCGCAGTCGCCCAGGCGACCTTGCCGCCCATCACCGGGTGACCGGCGTACAGCGGGCCAGCTGGGCGGCGAACCGGCCGTGCCGGGCGAGCGCGGCGACGGCGTGCGCGTCGGCGGCGGTGTCGACGTCCCGCAGCCGGGGCAGCTCACGCACGCGCAGTCCGGCGGCCAGCAGCCGCTCCCGCTGCGCGGCCCCGGTCACCGGCGTCGACATGGGCACGCCCCGCAGCAGCGCGGGCTCGGGCTCGGCCAGGCCCAGCGCCCAGAAGCCGCCGTCCTCGGCCGGGCCGAGGTAGGCGTCGCAGCCCGCGAAGTCCACGGTGAGCAGCTCCGGCGTCACCTGCGGGGTGTCCATGCCGATGAGCAGCGCCGGTCCCGAGCAGTGCGCGAAGGCGTCCGCCAGCCGCTCGGCCAGCCCGCCCGCGCACTGCGGCAGCACCTCGAAGCCGGCCGGCAGCCACGGTCCCGGCGCCCCGTCGAGGACCAGGACCCTGCGGGTCGCGGGCGCCGCAGCAACGGCGTGCAGGGTGTCCACGAGCGCCGCCTCCGCCAGACGGGCCGCCTGCTGCGGGGTGAACGGCGGGGTGAGCCGGGTCTTGACCCGCCCCGGCAGCGGTTCCTTGGCGATGACGAGCAGCGTGGTCACCGTACGAGCCCCCCGTCGGCCGGGGTCTCGGCCAGCACGCGGCTCATGTCCCGCACCGCCTGCCAGGTGCCGCGCCAGGTGCCCGTGACCTTGGAGGCGCCGGTGCGCGGCCGGTAGGGCACATCGTGTTCGGCGATTCGCCAGCCTGCGTCGGCCGCGCGGACGACCATCTGCAGCGGATAGCCGCTGCGCCGGTCGGTGAGGCCGAGCGCGAGCAGCGGCTCACGGCGGGCGGCCCGCAGCGGGCCCAGGTCGTGCAGGCGCAGCCCGGTACGGCGGCGCAGCATGCGGGCCAGCGCGAGATTGCCCGCGCGGGCGTGCGCCGGCCAGACGCCCCGGCCCTCGGGACGCCGCCGGCCGAGGACCAGGTCGGCCGCGCCGTCCCGGATCTCCCGCACGAAGGGAACGAGCAGCGCGGGGTCGAGTGAGGCGTCGCAGTCGCAGAAGCACACGATCTCGGCCGTGGCCGCGGTCAGTCCGGCGTGGCAGGCGGCGCCAAAACCGCGCCGCGGCTCGTGCACCACCGTCGCGCCGAGCGCACGGGCGATGTCCGGGGAGCCGTCGGTGGAACCGTTGTCGACGACGAGGGCGCGCCAGCCGGCCGGAATCCGGTCGAGCACCCAGGGCAGGGCCTCGGCCTCGTCCAGGCAGGGCAGCACCACGTCGACGTCCGCTGAAGTGGTCGTCACGGGTCTCACCCTACGAACGTCAATCGGGTAAATCGGACTCATGGTCCTTACGAAACGCGGACGCCCGGCCCGCGGCCGGACACCGGTGGCCGCGCGGTGCGACGCTGGAGGCATGCAATCGCTGTACGAGCCCCACGGGACCGAAGCCGCAGGCGAGACGGCCCGGATCCTGGTCGTGGACGACGATCCGACCGTCGCCGAGGTCGTCACCGGATATCTGCACCGCGCCGGCTATCTGGTCGACCGCGCCGACGACGGCCCGACCGCCCTCACCCGCGCCGCCGCGCACCGGCCCGACCTCGTGGTGCTCGATCTCATGCTGCCCGGCATGGACGGCCTGGAGGTGTGCCGGCGGATGCGGGACGGCGGCCCCGTGCCGGTCATCATGCTCACCGCCCGCGGCGACGAGGACGACCGCATCCTGGGCCTGGAGGTCGGCGCCGACGACTACGTCACCAAGCCCTTCAGCCCCCGCGAACTGGTCCTGCGCGTGGAGTCGGTGCTGCGCCGCAGCCGGCCCGCCGCCACGGGGCACCGGCTCGCCGCGGCCGGACTCAGCGTCGACCCCGACGCCCGCCGGGCGACCAAGAACGGCACCGAACTCGCCCTCACTCTCCGCGAGTTCGACCTGCTCGCCTTCTTCCTGCGGCACCCCGGCCGGGCCTACAGCCGTGAGGATCTGATGCGCGAGGTCTGGGGCTGGGACTTCGGCGACCTGTCGACCGTCACCGTCCATGTCCGCCGGCTGCGCGGCAAGGTCGAGGACGACCCGGCAAGGCCCCGCCTGATCCAGACCGTGTGGGGCGTCGGCTACCGCTTCGAGCCCGGCTTCGGGCCCGGCTTCGAGTCGGGCTTCGGGCCCGGCGAGGCGGTGCTCTGACCATGCCCGCCACTCTTCTCATCGCCCTCTACGCCTTCGCCGGTGCCGCCGCCGCGGGGGTGGCGGGCGCGGGCGTGCTGCGCCTGATCCGGCGCCGCTCGCTCACCGCCTCCGTCGCCGTGGTCGCGGCGGTCGGCGTCGGCGCGATGCTCGCCGGCACGCTCGCCGTCGCCTGGGCGATGTTCCTGTCCTCGCACGACCTGACCGTGGTCACCACCGTCGTCGCGATGGCGGCCGTGGTCTCCCTGGCCACCGCGCTGCTCCTGGGGCGCTGGGTCGTCGCGCGCAGCCGTGAACTCATGGACGCCGCCCGCTCGTTCGGTGACGCGGGTGCCTTCGCCGCCCCGCACGGCCCGGCCACCGCCGAACTGGACGCGCTCAGCCGGGAGTTGGCCGCCACCAGCGCTCGGCTCGCCGAATCCCGTGAACGGGAGCGGGCGTTGGAGAAGTCCCGGCGCGAGCTGGTCGCCTGGATCTCGCACGACCTGCGCACCCCGCTCGCCGGACTGCGCGCCATGTCGGAGGCGTTGGAGGACGGCGTGGCCGCCGACCCCGGCCGCTACCTCAAGCAGATCCGCACCGAGGTCGAACGGCTCAACGGCATGGTCGGCGACCTCTTCGAACTCTCCCGCATCCACGCGGGCACCCTCCCGCTGAGCCCCTCCCGGATCTCCCTGTACGACCTGGTCGGCGACGCACTGGCCGGCGCCGACCCGCTGGCCCGCGAAAACGGTGTCCGCCTCGTGGGCGACCGCGTGGCACCGGTACCGGTCGAGGTGGACGGCAAGGAGATGACCAGAGTCCTCGGCAACCTCCTGGTCAACGCGATCCGCCGGACCCCGCCCGACGGCACCGTCGCGGTCGCCGCCGAGCGCACCGACGACGGCGTGGTGCTCTCCGTCACGGACGGCTGCGGCGGTATCCCCGAGGAGGACCTGCCGCGCGTATTCGACACCGGCTGGCGCGGCAGTGACGCGCGCACCCCGCCGGCGGGCGCCGGCCTGGGCCTGGCCATCGTCCGCGGCATCGTGGAGGCCCACCACGGCCAGGCCACGGTCCGCAACATCCCAGGCGGCTGCCGCTTCGAGGTGACACTGCCTGCGGCGCCTTAGGGAGTCAGGGGCGCTGCCGCATCCTGGGGGGGTTCGGGGGCTGCGGCATTCGGGGGGCGGGCGGTTCCGGCGGCCTGCGGAGTGTGAGCGGCTGCCGCGTTGTGGGCGGTGCGGGGCTGTGGCATCCCTGGGGAGAGCGGGGGCTATGGCATCCGGCGGAGTGCGGGGGGCTGCGGCGTGCTGCGGGGTCTGGGCGGCTGCTGCGTTGTGGGCGGTCGGGGGCTATGGCATCCGGCGGAGTGCGGGTGGCTGCGGAGTGAGAGTGGACGCCGCGTCCTGGGCGGTCTGGGGGCTGCGGGAGGCCGGCGAGATCGAGTGGCTGCCGCATCCCGGGTGGTCCGGTGGCTGTGGCACCCTGGGGAATCCTCGGCAGTCCCGGCCGGCACCGTACCCCGGCCGGCGCGTGTTCCGCGCCGCGCCGAGGGGGGCTCGCCGGCCGCCGGGCCAGAGTCGGCTGGCTCGCCGAGCAATCCGTGTGGCCCTCACGCGTCCACGGGCCCCTACACCGGGCCGGCCGCCGCGAACTCCCGCATGCCTGCCGTGAATTCGACCTGCGGCTTCCACCCCAGGTCGGCCCGCAGCCGCGACGAGTCGGCGGTGATGTGCCGTACGTCCCCCAGCCGGTACTCCCCGGTGACCACGGGCTCCGGTCCGCCGCACGCGGCGGCCAGTGCCCGTGCCAGCTCGCCGACGGTACGAGGCTCACCGCTCCCGGTGTTGTACGCCGCGAGGACGCCCGGCGCCGCCTCTGCCTCCAGCGCCGCCACATTGGCTGCGGCCACGTCCCGCACGTGCACGAAGTCCCGTCGCTGGCGGCCGTCCTCGAAGACCCGCGGGGCCTCGCCGCGGGCCAGTGCCGAGCGGAAGAAGGATGCGACCCCGGCGTACGGGGTGTCCCGCGGCATCCGCGGCCCGTACACGTTGTGGTACCGCAACGACACCGCCGACCCACCCGTGCTGCGGGCCCAGGCCGCGGCCAGGTGCTCCTGGGCCAGCTTGGTCGCCGCGTACACGTTCCGGGGATCGGCCGGAGCGTCCTCACCGACCAGCCCGGGGCTCAACTCCGCGCCGCACCGCGGGCAGGACGGCTCGAAGCGGCCCGCGTCCAGATCGGCCACGGCCCGTGGACCGGGCCGTACGACCCCGTGCCGAGGGCACTCGTAGCGCCCCTCCCCATAGACCACCATCGACCCCGCCAGCACCAGGCGCCGCACCCGCGCCTCCGCCATCGCCGCGACCAGCACGGCCGTGCCGAGATCGTTGCGCGAGACGTACTCCGCCGCGTCGACGACACCGTTGCCGAGCCCGACCATCGCCGCCTGGTGGCAGACGGCGTCCACCCCGGCCAGCGCCCGGGCCATGGACGCCGGGTTGCGCACGTCCGCGCCGGGATCCTGCCGGACGTCGTACACGAGCGGCTCGTGCCCGCCCGCCCGCAGCGCCTCGACGACATGGGATCCGATGAACCCGGCACCGCCGGTGACCAGTACACGCATACGGCCACGCTAGATGCGGACGGCACCGGGACCGGGCGACGCGACCGGCACGTCATGACTCCGTAAGGGGTCGACGCCGTGAGTCGCGGGGTGACGTCGGACGCGCCCACGGAGGCCCCGGCGCCGCGGTTCACTTCCGTTCGTGGCGGTTTCAAGAATCCGTGTCAACAACGTTGACTCCGCAGGTGGATGCCCGCACATTACCTAGCGGTAGAACTCAGCGGTGATCCCGCGATCCGGCACCCCACGCCGGTACCTCTCCTTGCTCCGAGCCGCCGCATTCTCGCGCACCAGCACCCACGCGGGCACTGCCATGCCCGCCTGCTCCGTGTCCCCACCCGAGAAGAGGGAGCACCCGCCCATGCCCAAGCCTGCCCTGCGCCGTGCCGTCGCCGCGACGTCCGCGCTCGCCGGCGCGCTGGCCCTCGGCCTCACCGCCGTACCCGCCGACGCCACGACACCCCTGAACTACGCCGCTCTGGGCGACAGTTACAGCGCCGGCTCCGGGGTCCTGCCGGTCGACGCGAGCAATCCGATCTGCCTGCGCTCCACCGCCGACTACCCCCACGTCATCGCCGCCCGCACGGCCGCCCGGCTGACGGACGTCACCTGTGGCGCCGCCCGGACCAAGGACTTCACCGAGTCCCAGTACCCCGGGGTCGCCCCGCAGGCGGACGCGGTCGCCGCGGACACCGATCTGGTGACCCTGACGATCGGCGGCAACGACAACGGCACCTTCATCAACGCCATGCTGGCCTGCGGCACCGCGGGCCTCCTCAGCGCAGGCCAGGGCAGCCCCTGCAAGGACACGTACGGCACCTCCTTCGACGACGCGATCGACGCGAAGACCTACCCCGCGCTGAAGACCGCGTTGCGTGCCGTGCGGGCCAAGGCACCGGACGCCCGTGTGGCGGTGCTCGGCTACCCGTGGATCACGCCGGCCGAGGCAGACCCGTCCTGCTTCGCCAGAATGCCGATCGCGTCCGGCGACGTGCCGTACCTGCACGCGCTGCAGGCCCACCTCAACGCCGTCGTGCAGCGCGCCGCCGAGGAGACCGGCGCCACGTACGTGGACTTCTCCGAGGCGTCCGAAGGCCATGACGCGTGTCAGGCCGTCGGCACCCGGTGGATCGAGCCGCTCCTCTTCGGGCAGAACCTCGTCCCGGTCCACCCCAACGCGCTCGGCGAGCAGCGCATGGCCGAGCGCGCCGTGGGCGTTCTCGGCCTGGGCTGACTCCCCCGGTCGCTCAGGCGCGTGCGCCGCCGTCGACCCGCAGCACCGTGCCGGTCACGAAGGAGGATCGGTCGCTGAGCAGCCAGGCGGCGGCCTCGGCGATCTCCTCGGGGACGGCGGCGCGGCGCAGCGGGGTGAGCGCCGTGAGCCGGTCCTGAAGTCCGGGAGCCTCGGCCTCCCAGGCCCGGATCATCTCCGTCAGGGTGTTGCCGGGCGCGATCGCGTTGACCCGGATGCCCTCGGGACCGTACGTCACTGCCGCCGACTCGGTGAGGCTGTTCACCGCCCGCTTCATCGCACCGTACGCGGGCAGTTCGGGGTTGCCCCGCAGACTGCCGACGGAGGAGTTGTTGACGATGGCGCCCGTTCCGGCGGTGGCCCGGATGGCGGCGACCTCGGCGACCATGGCCAGCCAGACGCTCTTGAGGTTCACCGTGTACACATGGTCGAACTCGGCCTCCGGCAGCTGGTCCATGGGGCCGGGCGGCTGGATCGTGGCGCCGTTGTTGAAGGCGATGTCGAGGCGGCCGTAAAGGTTGACGGTACGGTCCACGGCGGCCCGCACGCTCGCCGTGTCGGCCAGGTCGCACACGACGTGGTCCGCGGTGCCGCCCGCCGCCCGCACCTCCTCGGTGACCGCCTTCAGCTGGGCCTCGGTGCGGGCCGCGAGCAGGACCCGGGCCCCTTCCCGGGCGAAGAGCCGCGCCGCGGCGGCACCGATCCCGCGCCCCGCACCGGTGATGAAGGCGACCTTGCCGGCCAGCAGGCCGTGGCCAGGGGTGTCCTTGGTGGTGTTGTCCATGGCAGCGAGCCTGCGCCCGGGTCCCGGACCCATCCAGGCACCGGGAGTACCTGGATCGGTCGCGCGGCACCCGCGCACACTGAGGGAATGGACAGAGCAGAACTGGCGGGGTTCCTGCGCAGCAGGCGCGAGCGGATCAGTCCGGCCGACGTGGGCCTGGCCGCCGGGCCGCGCCGCCGCACACCGGGGCTGCGCCGTGAGGAGGTGGCGCATCTGGCGTTCATCTCGACCGAGTACTACACCCGGCTGGAGCAGGCCCGCGGCCCGCGTCCGTCCCGTGAGGTGCTGGCCGGGCTGGCCCGCGCCCTGCGGCTGTCGGACGCCGAGCGCGAGCACCTCCACCTCCTGGCCGGCGCCCCGCCGGAGCCCCCGCCCGGCCCCCCGCGCGAGGTGCGGCAGAGCATCCTCGACCTGATCCACCGGCTGCCGCAGTCCGCCGCCTTCGTCACCTCGGCCACGCTGGAGGTGCTCGCCTGGAACGAGTTGGCCGCCGCCCTGATGGAGGACTTCTCGGCCCTGCCGCGCCGCGAGCGCAACCTCGCGCGGCGCGTCTTTCTCGGGCCGCGCTCCGAGGGACAGCGGCTGTACGGCGTGTCCGACGCGGACGCGTTCGCCCGGCACGCGGCACGCCGGCTGCGCACGGCCGCCGCCCGCTACCCCGACGATCCCGAAGTGACCGGGCTCATCCGCGAACTGCGCGCCGGCAGCGAGGAGTTCGCCCGGCTGTGGGACTCCCACGACGTGGACGGGGAACGCACACTCCGCAAGACGTTCCGGCATCCGCTGGTCGGGCCGGTCACCGTCAACTGCGACGCCCTCGACCTCACCGACCGGGACCAGCAGGTCGTGATCTACACCGCCGTCCCCGACACCCCGTCCGAGGAGGCGCTGCGCCTGCTGGCGGTCATCGGCACCCAGCGCATGGACACCGCCCACTGAGCCGAACCCACCGTACGGTGCCGGCTCTTCCGGGTCGGCCTCGGCGAAGCGTTCGGCCGGCGCCGAGCTGATTCAGGCCCACCCGATCCGGACCGCGCCCGCGCCCACCCTGGGCGGACCGACCGGCGCGCCCGGACTCCGGCCGCCTCACCCGTTGGGGTAGGCCTGCGCGACGAGCTTGGCTCGCAGCACCTGCCACTGGGCCGCCATGTCGTGCACCAGGTACAGATCCCGGCGCCGCGTCCACGGCTGCCCCGAGTGCGGGTCGTAGGTGTGCGGCATGGTGAAGCCGCGCGGCGCGTACGCGGACATCCCCCGGTCCCGCGTGGTCCGAACACACCGCTTGTGGTGATCACGGAACCCGACCACACAGGCGGTGCCGATGCCGCCGGACGCCTTCTTGCGGTACGCCAGCACCTGTCCGGCGACCCCGTCCGTGCTCAGGTAGGTGATCGTGCCGTCCTCCGCGACGACGGGCTCGATCGACGTCACGTCGTCCATGCCGTGCGCGGACCGCAGGAACCGGGCGATCTCCCACTGCGCGTAGACGGGCACGTTCCGCCGCTCGCGGATCCGGGCGATCGTGTCCGCCAACTCCTCGTTGACGGGGCCGGGTTCGGGGAGCACCTCCTCCTGGTCACCCGACTGCGCGGGCCGGTTGCCGAAGGAGTAGCCGACGATGAAGTCGAACCGGTCCAGCTCCGCCGTCTCCGGGTGCCACTCGAAACCGACGTCGTACAGTTCCGGCACCAGCGCGCGAGCCGTGTCCCGGTCGTCGATCTCCCGGCCCAGCACCGTCCCCATGTGCTCGGTGAGCCCCGTGGCCGCGCCAGCAGCAGCCTCCTCGGCGGCCTCGGCCGGAGGCATGTCGAGGACCGCCGGTGCGGCGAGAGCGGCTGCAAGGTAGGCGGCGAGTGCACGTCGTTCCATGAGGCCGGGCCTTCCGTCGTCAATGGGCTGGGATGCCGAACCCTTGGGATGCTCGGTCCGAAGCCGTACACGCCGGTGAACCTGTGATGAAACGCGTCTTGATCTTGTCGGGCGGCCAAGCGCCTGGGGGCATGCGCCCCCAGGCTGGGAGACGTGATCAGCAGTACAGGTTGTTCCCCGGCGGGACGCCGAGGATCTGGGTGAAGCGCTGGTAGGCGTCGACGCGGCTCTGCACCTGGGCCGGGTTCCTGCCGTCGCACTCCAGGGAGCCGTTGATGGACCGGATGGTCTGGCCGAATCCGGCGCCGTTGACCATGGCGTTGTGCGGGGTCATCGTGCCCGGTCCCGACTGGGTGTTCCAGTACCACAGGCCGGTCTTCCAGGCCACGGCGGCGTTGTTCTCCACCTGCCAGGGGTTGTTCAGCAGGTCGATGCCGAGTGCGTCACCGGCGGCCTTGTAGTTGAAGTTCCAGCTGAGCTGGAGCGGGCCGCGCCCGTAGTACGCGGCCTGTCCGGCGGGGCAGCCGTACGGCCGGCTCCAGTCGCAGTAGGTGGGGTAGTTGGCGGTGTTCTGCTCGACGACGTACACCAGCCCGCCGGTCTCGTGGCTGACGTTGGCGAGGAAGGCGGCGGCCTCCTGCTTCCTGACCGTGTCGCTGCCGGTGTTCGCGAAGCCGGGGTAGGCGCTCAGGGCCTGGACGAGGCCGCCGTAGGTGTAGAAGCTGTTCCGGTTCGGGAACATCTGGTTGAACTGGGCTTCGGAGACGACGAATCCGGAGGGAGTGCCGGTTCCGCCGCCGGGCGGAGCGTTCCACTTCTGGTTCGCCCCACCCGTACAGGTCCAGATCTGCAGCCGCGTACCGTTGGCGCTGTTGTTGTCCCGTACGTCCAGGCACTTGTTCGCGGCCGGGTTGACGATGTCGTGGGCCGAGGTGACCACCCACTGCTGGTTGGCGCCGCCGGAGCAGTCCCACAGCTGGACCGCCGCGCCGTCGGTGGTGCTCCGGTCGACGACGTCCAGGCACTTGCCGAGCGCCCGAAGGGTGCCGTCACCCGGGTTCGACCAGTTCTGGGCGCTGGTTCCGTTGCAGTCGTAGAGCTGTACGGCGGTGCCGTTGGCGCTGTTGGCTCCTGCCACGTCCACGCACTTGCCGGCCAGCCCGGTGATCTGGCCGTCCGCGGCCCGGGCGGGAATGGCGACGAACAGCGCGGCGAGCAGGGCGGCGACGACGCCGCCGGTCAGCGAGCGTCCGAGACGCCCCAAGCGTATGGGTCTGTACGGGAGTTCGGCGAGGCGGGGGTGCATCGACAGGTGCTCCTGTCCTGGTCGGGGGACGGGGTTCGGCGCCGGTGCCGGCGGATGTGCCGTGCTGCCGGACGGTGGTGTGGGCACGGGGCCGTCAGCCGAGTACGGTCTCCGTGACGACGATGTGACCGGCGTCGGGATCGAGGCTTCCGCCGAGCCGGCCGAAGGCGCCGTCGGTCAGGTCCAGGCACTTGGGCACCTGCGGAGTCCAGGCGAACGTGCCCCGGTCGTTGATGCGGACCACCAGCGACCTGCCGTTGGCGGTGTTCGTCACCTGGACCCGTGTGTCGAAGGGCAGTTGGGG
The DNA here is from genome assembly GCF_042868225.1 of Streptomyces sp. NPDC007856. Lineage (NCBI taxonomy): Bacteria > Bacillati > Actinomycetota > Actinomycetes > Kitasatosporales > Streptomycetaceae > Streptomyces > Streptomyces sp. NPDC007856. The sequence goes on from NZ_JBIAEC010000011.1 coordinate 160,426, forward strand.
CTGACGGCTGAGCGAGGTCGCCGCGGTGTCGGCGTTGTTGTCGAACAGTTCGCCGCTGGCCGTCAGGGCGCCGGGCGGCTGCGGACCGTAGTGGGTCGCCCAGCAGGTGTCGGATGCCTGCGCTGCCGGCGCGTCCGCGCCTGCCTGGGCCGGGGAAGGGGTGAGCAGGCATGCGGAGAGGCCCAGCGCAGCTGTGAGAACGGCGACAGAAACGGACCTGGCCATGGGGGAGGCGGCCTTTCGGGTGGGGGGTGGGCATCGGGCAGCGTGCGCCTCCGGAAGGGAGGGCCGACGGTGAGCACGGCGCACGATGCATGGCTGAGCTGTGAAGCTAGAGGTACAGACCATTGAGGGTCAAGGTCTGAAGTAAGCCATGAGGAAAGGGAGTTGCGGCTCGCTGGAGGAGTAGCCGAGGGTGAGGTACGGGGACACGGCGAGCAAGGGGGCGGGATCGGCTGTTCCTCTCGGTGGAGGTGCGCGACCTCGCCGCCTCCTACCGGCTTTCGCCGTCGGTGCACTGAGCCGCCGACCGGGGACCGGACACGGCTCACCGAATTCGGTTGTCCACCGTGTCGGCCCCGCACTAGCGTGCGGCCAGTGGATCTCTTCTTACGCTCATGGACCGCACTGCGCACAGCCGTCGCGGAACTCCCGGACGAGGACTTCGAGCGGCCGTCCGGCTGTACCGGCTGGCTGGTACGGGACCTGGTGTGCCACCTGGTCATCGACGCCCAGGACGTCCTGATCACCCTGGTGACACCCGCCGACACCGAACCGACCGTGGACGCGGTCACCTACTGGAACCTGGTCGAACCCCCGACCGGCGAGGATCCGCTCGACGCGCTGATCCCTCGGCTGGCTGCCGCCTACGGCGAGCCGCGGTGGCTGAAGTTCCACTTGGCGGACGTCGGTTCCGCGGCGGGCCGCGCCGCCCAGCTCGCCGATCCCGCCGCCCGTGTCGGCACCCGCGACGAGGTGCTCACCGTCGGGGACTACCTGTCCGCTTACGTGGTCGAGTGGACCTTGCACCACCTCGACCTGATCGCCCATCTGTCGTCGGCTGCCGAGCCGCCCGCCGAGACGCTCGCGGCGGCACGCGTGTCGCTGGAGAAGATCGCCGGGGCTCCGTTCCCCGCCTCGTTCTCCGACAAGGACGCGTTGCTGATCGGCACCGGACGACGGACGCCGACCGAGGAGGAGCAGGCCGCGCTGGGCGACTTGGCCGACAGGCTGCCGTTCGTTCTCGGCTGACCGGCCCGACCGGCCCGACCGGCCTGACCGGCCCTGTCGTCGTTCTCCGGACGAGTGCTCAAACGCCCCCCGGGCACTCGGACATGGCCGGAAACCGAGACCAGATGACAAGATTATCTTCGCGTTCGGTCACTACCATATGGCCGCAAGACAACCGTTCGACCGGCCCGTTCCATACGTGCCGATCGGGGTCGCCGATGCCAGGGACCGCTCCCCGGGCTGCGGTGATCTTCCTGTCCAGGAGGACCTTCCGCATGTTCCGACGTATTGGCAGCACTGTCGTCCGACATCCCGTGTGGACGATCGTGGCATGGCTGATTGCCGCGGTGGCGATCGTCGCCACCGCTCCAAGTCTGCCCTCGAACAGTGACGAGAGCAGCTTTCTGCCCAAGAGTTACGAGTCCATCAAAGCCGCGGATCTCCAGCAGAAGGCGTTCCCCAGCGCCTTCACCCCGTCCGCGATCGCGCTGTACCAGCGCACGGACGGCGGCACACTGACCGCCGCCGACAAGCAGGACGTCGCCCGGATCACCACCGAACTGGGCAACAAGCACATCGACCAGGTGCAGAAGGTCGTCCCCGGCCTGCCGTCCAAGGACGGCAGGTATGACCTGACTTTGGTGCAGATGGACAGCAAGAACGCCGGCCAGCCCAAACAGGCGGATGCGGCCAAGGCGTTACGTGACGAGGTCAAGCAGCTGGCCAAGGGCACGCATCTCGACGTCAAGCTCGGCGGTTCCGCCGCGGAGGCGCTCGACCAGCAGGACTCGTCCAAGCGTGGCCAGGCGCTGATCGGTATCGGCACCTTCGTGATCATCCTGGTGACCCTGCTGATCATCTTCCGAGCGCCGATTCTGGCCGTGCTGCCCCTGGTGCTGATCGGCCTGGTCTCGGCCATCGCCAACGGCCTGATCGCGTACGCCACCAAGCTGTTCGACCTGCAGGCCAACAGCTCCATCTCGTCCATCCTGATCGTCGTGCTCTTCGGCGTGGGTACGGACTACTTCCTCTTCCTGATGTTCCGGTACCGCGAACGCCTGCGCGCCGGAGACGAACCTAAGCAGGCCATGGTCAACGCGGTCGACCGGGTCGGTGAGGCCATCGCCTCGGCGGCCGGCGCCGTCATCATCGCGTTCCTCGCACTGGTGCTGTCCACCCTGGGCTTCCTCAAGCAGATGGGCCCGGCGCTCGCCATCGCGGTGGCCGCCACCCTCGTGGCGGGCCTGACCCTCATCCCCGCCGTGGTCTCGCTGATCGGACCGAAAGTCTTCTGGCCCTCCAAGTCCTGGCAGAAGGAGCCGGAGAACGCCCGGTTCGCCGCCCTCGGCCGCGGTGTGCAGCGCCGCCCCGCGCTGACCGCCGGGGTGTCCGGTCTCATCCTGGTCGCGCTGTCGCTCGGTATCCTCGGCTACCACGCCACGTTCGACCTGGCGTCGGGCGCCATGCCGAAGACCAAGGAGTCCATGGTCGTCCAGGACCAGATGCAGAAGGCGTACTCGGCGGGCGCCGCGGCCCCCACCGACGTCTACCTGTCCAGCACCGACGGCAAGCCGCTGGACAAGACCGCCTTCGACGCGTACGCGCGCAAGCTCGGCGCCGTGGACGGGGTCGCGAGCGCCCGAATGACGCAGGTGAACAAGGACGGCAGCACCGCGGACTTCACCGTCACGCTCAAGTACGAGGCGTCGACGGACAAGGCGATCGACACCGTGGGCCGGGTGCGGGATGTGGCACACGCCGACGCCCCTGACGGCACCGAGGCGATCGTCGGCGGCATGTCCTCGATCTTCAAGGACATCAACACCGCGGTGAACCATGACTACAAGACGGTCTTCCCGGTGGCCGCCCTCCTCATCATGGTGATCCTGGGTCTGTTGCTGCGCAGCGTCGTCGCCCCCTGGTACCTGATGGCATCGGTGGGCCTCGGCTTCGGCGCCACCCTCGGCGCCACCGTGTGGATCTTCCAGAAGGGGCAGGGAAACCCGGGTCTGATGTTCATGCTCCCGGTGATCATGTATCTGTTCGTGGTCGCCATCGGTACCGACTACAACATCCTCATGATCGCGCGGCTGCGCGAGGAGGCCCGCGAGGGCCGCGAGCCGCGTGAGGCGGCCGGCATGGCGCTGCGGCACGCCGGTCCGACGGTCGCCGCTGCCGGCTTCATCCTGGCGGCGACCTTCGCCACGATGATGCTGGCGGGCAACTCGCTGCTCACGGAGATGGGTTTCGCCGTCTCCTTCGGCATCGCCGTCGCCGCCTTCGTCATGGCGATGTTCTTCACCCCGAGCCTCACCGCGCTGATCGGCCATGCCGCGTGGTGGCCGGGGCACGGCGACCGGGCCGAGGCCGCGACGGCCGACGCGGGCACCGGTGTGAGCGGTTCCGGGCCGGCGCCCGGCGCCGACCGGGGTTCCATCGCCCACGACCCCGCGGGGCGCCGCAACTAAGAGCCATCACGTGATGCTGTGATGTCCGCCCGATGTCTGTGCGGGGCTGGCATGCCTGGGTGGCGTGTCAGCTCCGTGCAGCCGGCTGTTCCGACGTGGGCCTTGTGCCGCTCGTTCGCGGGTCGGGTCTCATTCGGGGTAAGTCCGGTACCGGGTGGTGGTGTTTTGTCGAGCAGAGGCCCGCTGCCGGAAGCATCCGGCTTGTGGGCTGCCGCGTGGGTGCGGCCCCGGGTGGGGCGGGCACCGCGCTGCGGTTGACTCGACAGGGCTTCTTGCAGCCCTTCATGGAAAAGAATCTGTGTGTGGCGCGCCTGGACGATGTCCAGGCGCGCGGTGCTTGGGTCGTCGGGGGCGGTGAGGTGGACGTGGGCGCAGAGGGCGGCGGAGACCTTGTCCCGGTCGCCGGTCAGCCCGCAGGCGGTGCAGACATGGATGCGGTCGGCGAGGGTCTTAGCGACCTTCTCGCCGCAGAAGCAGGTCTGGGAGAGTTTCGTCGTGAACATGGAAGCGCGGAGCATCCGCCCGCCGGTCTTCTCGCATTCCCGGCCGATAGCGGTGATGAGCCGTCCGGGTGTGGTTGCTTGCAGTGCTTTGCCCCACCTGCGGTACCAGGTGCGGATGTCGCAGTCCTCGACTACGAGGTTCGCACCGTGGTAGGTGGTGATCGTCTCGGCGATGCGGCGGGCTTGGTGGTCTTTTGCCGCAGCCTGTGTGGCGGCGGCTTCGGCGAGGCGGGCGCGGTTGAGCCGGTAGCCGGCCGACAGGCTATCGCGCCGGAATGCCTGCTTGGGCACCCCGGCCTTGTTCGCTGCCCTCGCCCCGCCGGGGGTTTCGACGGCCCGGGCGGGCAGGCCTGCGGCCTGGCGTCGTTCGGTGCGGGCCTGCTGGCGTTTCGACGGCCGGTATTGGGCAGGGTTGGACGCTCGGCGGGAGCGGTCGAGGGCGCGTCTGCGTCCGCGGTCCTTGCGGCGGGCTTTCGCCAGCGCGGCAAGCTCCGCGTCGCTGGGCTCGATGCGGGTTGTTTCGATGTCGCCGTCGGCGGGCTCGAAGGTGCTGGGGAAGGAGACGACCGAAAGGTTGGAGACGTTGCTGTCGATGCCCCCGATCCGCTCGAGCTGAGCCGCGGCGTGGCGTCGGGCTTTCGTGGCGGGGGATGCGTAGCCGCCGGTCAGCACCATCAGGTGGGCTTCGTACGCCCACCCGCCCGGCGCGGAGGTGTCGCGGCGGCGCACGAGGTCGATCTTGTGGCAGGTCTCGGGGTTGTTCAGGAAGTGCAGAAGGCGCGGCCAGCGGCCTGAACCCGAGGGCAGCCGGACGGGCAGGACCAGGTCGCCGCGACGTGAATCGGCGCCGCCGGTGAACACGACCGCCAAAGGCCCGGTGTGATCCCACCACGTCGCGGCCCGCGTCTTGGGAGTCTTCTTCGCCGTGACTTCACCTGTCGCGATGCGTCCCGACGGGCGCGAAGGCGCAGGCAGGTGCCGGGGCTGCTCGAGCACCCCGATTCCTGCAGGAAGTGCGGCGACCTGCTCCGGGGTGAGTATCGTGCGGTCGAGGCTGCGGTGGCGGTAGGCGTCGAGGTGCCCGGCGAGGGTGCCGTGCGGCCGGAAGGTTTCCCATTTGCGGTCGGTGGTGTGGGAGCGGGCACGGCCCGGAATGCGGGTGTAGTCCCACCACCGGCCAACCTTCGGCCGGCCGTGACGGCGGCCGGAGGCATCGGGGAACAGATGCCGACTCACCGAGGTTTCGAAGACTTCGTCGGTCTGGTGCATGACCAGTGCTTTGGTGACGTGATGACCGAGGTGCTGGGAGTTTTCCATGTGCCGGTAGGCGCGGCGTTCCATTTCTTCCCGGGACAGGCCGAGTTCCAGCCGCCACGCTCTCGCATCCACATCGCGGCGGACATCGCCAGCCCAGTACGCGTCGACGGCGTCCCGCGCGTCGCGCTGCAGTGCGCGTTTCACGGACCACATCGCGGAGAACAGGTCCTCGGTCCGGTGCCGGGTGGCGGGGTCGTGCACATCGAGCGGAAGGCGGATTACCGCAAGCTCAGTGCCCGCGTCTCGTGTCCAGCGCTTCTTCTTGTTCTTACCTCGGTATCGGCGGGCAGAAGGTGCAACATCGGAGGTAGGCGCCGGGGCACGCAGCTCTGCGTCCATTGCTGACCCACCTCCTTTTCACGTAGCAACAGCCGGGATCTGTCCGCAGTTTGACCAGTGCGGCAACCAACACCAAAGCTACAAGACCCCACTGACAACGCCCCGCGCAACGAGAGGTCTTCGGTCTCTACGATGACCGGCATGCGCCTGCGTCTCGCCCGCTGCACCTCCGCCGACCTTCGTACCTGGACCGGTCTGACTGGGCCGCAAATGCAGTACCTCGCCGAGCAGCTGTGGGAACTCGCACCTGATACGGGCCGGGGCCGGCCCTGGGCACTGCCGTTCACCGACCGTGTCCTGCTCGTCGTCCTCGCTTACCGGACCAACCTCACCATGCAGCAGCTCGGATCCCTATTCGGCATCTCTCACGCCGCGGCACACCGCGCCCTCGTCCGGCTCGCCGAGCCACTCGCCGAGCTCCTCGGACCACCACCTGCTGACAGGTGCGAACTGTGGATTGTCGACGGCACCCTGATCCCCGTCCATGACCGGGGACATACCGCCAAAAGCAAAAACTACCGGCGAAGCGTCAACGTGCAGATCGTCTGCCGGGCCCGAAACCGGCGCGTCGTTGCCGTCGGGGACGCATGGCCGGGCAACCACAACGATGTGGTCGTCTTCCGCGAAACCCTCGCCAAAACACTGCCCGACCATCCCCGGCTATCCGGTGACGGCGGCTACCGCGGATGCGACCGCATCCGCACACCACGCCGAGGCCCCGACGGTCGCATCATCAAAGACCGCAACTACCGCCGGTTCCGCAAACGCCGGGCCGTCGCCGAACACACCATCGCCCGACTCAAAGACCACCAGATCCTCCGCCAATGCCGACGCCGCGGCGACGCCATCAACCACGCCGTCGGCGGCGTCGCCGCACTCCACAACCTCAAGCTCGACATCCGGTAAACGAAGCACCCCTCGCGGGGCAGCACGTCCCTGCTCGCATTACGTGAAAGCTCTTAGCGGCAGCGGGCAGCGCGATGGGGAGTCCGGCCAGGTCCCATGAGGCCCGGCCGGACTCCCCGTCCGCATGACCGGCGACGTACGGCCGACATCCTCATCCACCATGGCCCCATCCCGAAGGCCGGTGAACCGGCCCTGGAGCGTGAACCCCGGTACGGTCGCCTCCCGCCATGACAAGCCGTGGTCGCCTTCGCGTCGCGGAACGGGCAGCCGGCGGCAGTTGGGCGCGTCCCTGCGCACCCAGGCCACTGACCCGCCAACACGGCCCGCGTAACCGGCCGTTAACCGAACCCGGACCGGCGCATCAACCGCCGCACGAGTAAACGTCCCACACGACGAGCACGCTCGCGTGCATGTCATTCACCTCGTACAGACCCGGTTTGACCCGCGCGGCCACGCTCACCGCGGCCGCCCTGCTCCTGCTGCTCGCGCCGCCCGCCGGCCGGGCCGGCGCCGCCGAGGCGACGCTCCCGCTCGGCGACCCCGGCCTCGCGGAGACCCGCACGACACAGACCCTGGCCGACGGTGTGACCCTCACCCGTATCGGCCGGGGCACCGACCCCGCCCCGGCCGACCAGATCAACACCACGACACGCGGCCCCTGGGTGGTCGACGTGCTGACCATCGACCCGCGCAGGGCGCGCGGGCAGATGAAGGCGACGTACGGCCCCGACCTGGCCCACACGGAGAAGACGACCGACCTGGTGCGCTCCTCGGGGGCCCTGGCCGGCGTCAACGGCTCCTTCTTCACCTTCACCGCCAGCAAGGACTATCCCGGTGACCCGGTAGGGCTCGGCCTCTACGACGGACGGCTGCTCAGCGTGCCCACCGGCGACCCCACGGAGGCGGACTTCGTCGTGGACGCCCACGGCAACCGCGCCCTGATGGGCTGGCTGAGCTGGTCGGGCAGCCTGCACAACCGGCGGACCGGAGCCGCGCTCCCGCTGAAGTACGTGGACCATCCGCCCGTCGTCCCGGCGGCGTGCGCCGCCCTGACCGATCCGACCCAGTGCACCGTGCCCGGCGACGTCGTGCGCTTCACGCCCGAGTTCGCCGACTCCACCCCCTCGGGCGCGGGCGTCGAGGTGGTCCTCGACCGGCGCGGCTGCGTCGTACGCACACAGAGGGCGCGCGGCACGCATCTGACCCCCGGCCAGACCTCGGTACAGGCCACGGGCGCCGACGCGGCCGCCCTGCTGCACACCGCGGACGGTGGCTGCCTGCGTACCGAGTCGGTGCTCACGGACGAGCAGGGCCGGCGACTCCCCGTCCGTCCGGGGCTGTTCGGCGTGAACGGCCGCTATCGGCTCACTGCGCACGGCCGGATCTTGGTGCCGGCCGGCTCGGGCAGCTTCTTCGACCGCAACCCGCGCACGGTGGCCGGCACGACCCGCGAGGGCAAGGTCGTCCTGGCGACCATCGACGGCCGCATGACGACCAGCGTCGGCACCACGATGGACGAGACGGCGGCGGTCGCCAACGCCCTGCAGATGACCGACGCGGTCAACCTGGACGGCGGCGGCTCGACCACCATGTCCGTCGAGGGGACACTGGTGAACCATCCCAGCGGACCCACCGAGCGGTCCGTGGGCGACGCGCTGGTCTTCGTCCCCGGCCCGTACCGTCCCACCGAGGGCTGAGCCCTTTCTGCTCAGCCGCCCGTGCTCTCCCGCACGATGATCCGGTGCCCGGCCACATGGTCGTGGTACCGGGAGACCTCGATGTGATCGGCTTCGACGACCTCGAGGCCTCCCGGTTCAGCAGTTCGTGGAGGGCCCGCAGCGCGCCGAGGGCGAGATGGTCGTTCAGGCACAGCAGCGCGTCCGGCCGGTGCTCCCGTGCCAGTCGTACGGGCCCAGGACAGCCGGCACGGCGTCCAGGCGCGCGGCAAGCAGTCCACCTGGTACGCCAACTCCCACTGCCACTACGCCCGGACGACCGGCATCTGGCAGACCGTGTGGCTCGAGCCGGTCCCACGCGCCGTCGGCCCGGACGACCGGCATCTGGCAGACCGTGTGGCTGGAGCCGGTCCCACGCGCCGTCGCCCTCAAACGGCCCCGCATAAACCCCCGACCTGGCCTCCGGCTCGTTCTTCCTGGAACTCCCGCTGACCGCCAACAACCCCGGCCACCGGGTCCGCGCCACACCCACCGACGGCCAGGGAGAACCGGCGAGGCGGCACTCTGGACGCGGAGGCGTTCGACTTGCCCGACAAGTTCCTCGCCGCCGGCCGGGAACTGGCCAGGGCCTCGGCCAAGCAGGGCATCGCCTTCGGCTATGTCACCGACACCGCCCAGGGCTGGCGCCTGTTCTACGGCCTGTACCGGCAGACCGGCGGCGCCTTCCGGCTCCCCGCCGGCGGACCCGCCGAGGTCGACGTGGACCGGATGGCCGAGGTCATCGCCTTCATGGCCAAGCTGGTCGACGGCCGGGTCGATCCCAGGCAGCTCGACTACACGGTGGCCATCACGGTCTGGACCGACACCGGCGAGACCCTCCAGTACGTGAGCCCCCGGCTCCCGTACGGCCGGCACACACTGCGGATCCGGGTCACCGGCGAACACGACGCCCAGTCGCAGGCCGCGTTCGTGAGCGTGGACCGGGCCGCGGTGTACACGAACTGACGGCGGCCCGATCGGTGCGGCTGGCCACGGCAGACCGCGTGGAGGCGAAGCACCTGCGGCGCGAGCCGCGGGCGGCGCTGCATGTGCCCGGTGACGCGGTCGGGCGGGAGCTCCTCGCGATGCTCCCGCCGGCCGTGATGGGAATCAGCGCCGATAAGACACACGTTCGAGGAATGGCTGGTCCCTACCGTCCGGCTTCGGCCCCGAGTTCCGCCAGGCGGGTCAGGGCGGGCAGGGCCGCGGCGATCGCCTGTCGTTCCGCGGGTGTCAGCTGGGCGATCAGCGGGGTCAGGTGACGGCCCCGGTCCTCCCGCCGGGCCTGGCCGATCTTTCGGCCGCTGTCGGTGATGTGGACGAGGGCGGCGCGTCCATCCGTCGGGTCGGGGCGGCGTTCCACGAGACCGTCGCGCTCGAGCCGGGTGACCAGCTGAGTGAGCCCTGGCTGGCTCATCTGCTCCGTCCTGGTGAGTTCGGTCAGCCGCTTCGGACCGCTGCAGGCCAGTGTGTCCAGCACGGACAGTGTCGTGAACGACAGCTTCTGCACCGCGGGAAGCCGGATGTAGTAGCGGTTGAAGTTCTCGATCGCCCTGGTGAGGTCACCGACATCCAAGTCCGTGTTGCTGTCGGCACGCTGAGTAGAAGTCACCCTGGAAATGTATCGCAGACTTATATAAGCTCCTGATCGATTACGTGCCGGCGCCTCGTCCAGGCGCACGGTTCGCAGTGGACCTCGGCGCAACGGCGCGTCAATGGACTTGTAGAGCGCTAGGTGAGGAACACACCAATGACTGTGCGAATCGGCATCAACGGCTTCGGGCGCATCGGTCGCAACGTCTTCCGTGCGGCGGCCGCGCGGACTTCGGAGCTGGAGATCGTCGCCGTCAACGACCTGGGCGACGTGCCCACGATGGCCCACCTGCTCGCTTACGACTCGATTCTGGGGCGCTTCCCCGAGGAGATCACCGCCGAGCCGGGCGCGATCCGCGTGGGCGACCGGACGATCAAGGTCCTCGCCGAGCGCGATCCCGGCGCCCTGCCCTGGGGTGACCTGGGAGTGGACATCGTGATCGAGTCCACCGGCATCTTCACCGACGCCGCGAAGGCGCGCTCACACGTCGAAGGCGGAGCGAAGAAGGTCATCATCGCCGCTCCGGCCAGCGGCGAGGACATCACGCTGGTGATGGGCGTCAACGACGGTGACTACGATCCCGACCGTCACACCATCATCTCCAATGCCTCCTGCACCACCAACTGCCTCGCCGTACTGGCCAAGGTGCTGCACGACTCCGTCGGCATCGACACCGGCATGATGACCACGGTTCACGCCTACACGCAGGACCAGAACCTGCAGGACGCCCCGCACAAGGACCTGCGCCGGGCCCGGGCCGCGGCCCTGAACATCGTGCCCACCTCCAGCGGCGCCGCCAAGGCCATCGGCCTCGTCCTGCCGGAACTCGCCGGCCGGCTGGACGCCTTCGCCCTGCGGGTGCCCGTCCCCACCGGCTCGGTCACCGACCTCACGGTCACCACCCGCCGCGGCACCACTGTGGACGAGGTGAAGGAGGCGTACGCAGCGGCGGCCTCGGGACCGTACAAGGGCTTGCTGTCCTATGTGGACGCGCCGTTGGTCAGCACCGACATCGTGGGCGACCCGGCCTCCTGTGTCTTCGACGCCGGGCTCACCCGGGTGTCCGGCCCGCAGGTCAAGGTCGTCGGCTGGTACGACAACGAGTGGGGCTACTCGAACCGCCTCATCGATCTGGCACTGGTCATCGGGTCGTCCTTGTAGTTCCTCGCCGAACCGGCGTCTGCACCACCCGCACGTCAGCAACGGTCGTCCACCGAAGCGGGGGCCGTCGCTTCGGCGCGCCCGTGAACCGGCGCGCAGCGCACCCGACGCCACCGTCGGCGTGCCCGGATGCCCGGCGAATCCCCCTGCACGCCACGAGGACAGCCCGCATGAACGAACTTCCGGCGTCACCGTTCGACAACCCGTCCATACTCGGCGTGGCACCCCGGATGCGCGCACTGCAGCGGGAGGGGCCGATCACCAGGGTGCGGGCCGTCGGTGAAGAGGCCTGGCTGGTCACCCGCTACGACGAGGTGAAGGCACTGCTCTCCGACCGTCGACTCGGTCTCAGTGATCCCAAGCCGCAGCCGGCGGCCAAGAACACGGCCAGGATCACCGTGGTGGCGCTGATGGCCGGGGACGACTACGACACCGAGGCCACCGGGCATCCGCGGATGCGCGAGTTGCTTGTGCCCCGGTTCTCCACGCGCCGGATGCGCCTGATGAAGACCCGGATCGAGCACCACGTGGACGAGCTGCTCGCCCAGTTGGCCACCAGCACTGTGCCGGTCGACCTGCTCGCCCGGGCGCAGCGTCGGCTCGGGTGGCGCCTCACAGCGGCTGGGTGGCGAGCGCAGCCAGGTAGACGCCGTAGAGCAGGGACACGGCGGTGAGGCCGCCGCCCACCAGGAGGGCCCGGGAGGACGGGCCCGCGCGCCACGCCCGCACCAGGGCGCGAGCCGGCGGGATGAGCAGGGGGAACGCAGGAAGGAGGAAGCGCGGCTTGGAGGAGAAGGGGCCGGACACCGCGACCACCAACAGCAGCAGCACGCCCGCGAAGACCACCAGCGGCAGCGGGGCGCGCTCCAGACACAGCACGCAGAACGACACGATGCCGGTCACGACGAGGACCACGGACACCGGATAGGCCACCAAGCTGCCCTGCAACGGCATCGACTCCAGAAACCGCAGGGGCCCGACCGAGAGGTCCAGACGGGAGTTCCAGGCACTCTGCACGTGCAGGTAGCCGTGCCACAGGTCACCGGTCTGCCGTCCCACCCACAGCACATAACCCGCCCAGCCCAGTGGGCCCAGGACCGTGCCGAGAAGGAGACCCGGGGAGGCGCGCCCACGCTGCCGTACGACCTCGTGCGCGGCCGCGGCGGCGACGGCCGCGGCGACCGCGATCCCGTTCGGCCGTGCGAGGCCCGCCAGCAGCGCCAGCGAGCCCGCGGCGAGCCAGCGCTGGCGCAGCACGGCGTACAGCGACCAGGCGGCACATGCGGTGAACAGCGGTTCCGTGTAGGCGAGGGTGAGGGTGACCGACGGCGGCAGTACGGCCCACAGGGCGACGACAGCGGTGGCGACCGCCCGCCCGTAGAGGTGATGGCCGATCCTGTAGATGCCGTACACGGCGAGCAAGGCGGAACTCCAGGCGATCAGCATTCCGGCCTGCCCGGCGGTCAAGGGGAGTAAGCCGCGCAGGGCCCGGATGAGCCCCGGATACAGCGGAAAGAACGCCCAGTCGGTCTGGACCGCGCCCGTGCTGGTGATGCGCAGCTGGGTCCCGTAGCCGTGCTCGGCGATGTGCAGATACCAGACCGAGTCCCACGCATGGACCAGGCTCTTCCCGAACGGGCGGCCGGCCACCGCGTCGACCACGATCAGCAGGACGACCCCGACGAGCCGGACGGACGCGAAGACGGTAAGGGCCCGGAGAACGCCCGGGGCACCCTCCACCCGACCGCGACCGGTCTCACGAGGGCTGTCGGGCGGCCGCAGCGCGGGTGACATGCTCACCCTCCGACCATGAGCGGCCGCAAACCCGAGCGCAATCCGGAACACACCCGGATGGGAGTCCCCCCGGCATCCTGCCCGTCCCGGGCTCATGGCGCGGGCTGGATCTCCTGGATTCCCAGCACCATCAGCAGCGCGAGCCGCTCGGCGTCCTCCGTTCCGGGTTCGCCCTCGACGTGCTGCGGCCGGCCCGGAGCCTGGGCGATCGGACCGTCCGTCACCAGCGAGAAGCCCGCTGAACCGCTCCCCGTGGGCGGACTCCCCCTGTGCTGCGGTCGCCCGCGCCGGGCCCGGAAGGGTCCGGCGCGGCAGTGGACCTCAGACCGCGCTCTCGCGCAGTTCCGCCAGGGTCGCCGGCGTCAGGTGCCGACGGCTGTCGTCGGCGTCGACCAGGACGACCGTGCAGGGGGCGCTGTGCGTGAGCGCCGTGGTGAGACTGCCGTCGGCGAACTGGGCGAGCGGACCACGCGGCGAGCGGCCCACCGCGACCGCGCGGGCGCCCACGCGTGCCGCGTGCTGGGCCAGCGCACGGCCGGCGGCCGCGTGATCGCCGACGCTGTGGAGGATCTGACCGCTGGCGGCGTCGCCATGCCCCGCGAGACGGTGCAGGTGCGCGACCACGGCCGCCCGGGCCTGCTCGGTGGTCTCGGTCTCGACGGCCTGCTCCTCGACCACCGCCGTCTGCTGGACGTGGACGACCTCCAGCGGGCTGCCGGTGTCCCGCGCGAGGCGGGCCGCCGCGTCCACGATGGCGGCAGCCCGGTCGTGCGCGCCCACGGCGACGATGACCGGCGGGGTGTTCATGGCGGCCGGGGTGCCGACGGGCGTCAGCGAGGGCGCCATCGGTTCGCTCTCACCGGTGTCCGCCTCGGCCCGGCGCAGCAGGCCGTGCCCGCTGGCCAGCACGGGGACGGCCAGGACGAACGTGGCGGCGCCGAGGTAGAAGGGCACGCTCAGGTCGGTGGCGTCGGCGAGCTTGCCGGCGACGTACGGCGCCAGACCGCCGCCGATGAAGCGCAGGAAGCCGTAGGCGGAGGAGGCCACCGGGCGCTCCACGGGGGAGACGAGCATGACGGCCTGCGTCGTGAGGGTGTTGTTGATGCCGATGAAGGCGCCGCTGACGATGACCGCGACGATGACCACGGCCGGTGTCCGCACGCCGGCGGCGATGACGGCCATCACGACGGCCAGGCCGACGAGGTTGGCGTAGAGAACCGGCGCGGTGCCGAAGCGAGCCTGCAGGCGCGGCGCGACGAAGACGCTGAACAGGGCCACCAGCAGTCCCCAGCCGGTGAAGACCAGACCCAGCTGATGCGCGCTCAGCTTCATCGGGTAGGGGGCGTAGCCCAGCATGGTGAAGAAGCCCCAGTTGTAGAGCAGGGCCATGATGCCCATCGTCAGCAGGCCGTGGTGGCGCAGCGCCCTGAGCGGCGCGACGGGGGAGGTGGGCCGGGCCGGCTTGGGCAGGGACGGTACGAAGGCGAGGGTCGCGACGAGGGCTATCGCCATGAGGACGGCGACGCCGAAGAACGGGCCGCGCCAGCTGATGGCGCCCAACTCGCCGCCCAGCAGCGGCCCTACGGCGATGCCGAGGCCGAGTGCGGTCTCGTAGAGGATGATCGCGCCGCCGAATCCGCCGCTCGCCGAGGCGACGATGACCGCGAGCGAGGTGGCGATGAAGAGGGCGTTGCCCAGGCCCCAGCCGGCGCGGAAGCCGACGATGCCGTTGATGGAGGCCGAGGAGCCGGCCAGCGCGGCGAAGACCACGATGACGGCGAGGCCGATGACCAGGGTGCGCTTGGCGCCGAACCGGCTGGAGAACCAGCCGACGACCAGCATCGCCACCGCGGTGACGATCAGATAGCTGCTGAACAGGAGCGAGACCTGGCTGGGCGAGGCGTGCAGGCTCTTGGCGAGGGCGGGCAGGATCGGGTCGACCAGGCCGATGCCCATGAACGAGATCACGCAGGCGAACGCCACGGCCCAGACGGCTTTGGGTTGCCGGAACGGGCTGGCGGTCCTTCCTTGCGGTGCGCTCATGACGGCTTCATCTCCGGTTCTCTCCAGGGAGGTTGAGGGTGACGGGCAGGTTCAGGAACGTGCCTGGCGGTCATGGATCACGCGGGCCAGCGCGGGCAGCGCGATCGCCACGGCGTGCCGCTCCGGCCCGGTCAGCTCCGCCATGAGCTCCGCCAGGGCGTCGGCGCGCTCGGCCCGCCGTTGCCGGAACACCTCCAGGCCGGTGTCGGTCGCCTCCACCAGCACCCCGCGGCCGTCGGTGCGGTCGGCGGTGCGGCGTACCAGCCCTGCGCGTTCCAGGCGGGTGACGAGCTGGGTCATGTTGGGCTGGGTCGCGTTCTCGGCGCGGGCCAGTTCGGTCAGCCGCTGTGGTCCTTCGCGCCCCAGCCGGCCGAGCGCGGACGAGGCCGCGGTGCTCAGGCCGCCGGCCGTGGCGCTCCGGCGCACGTACCGGACGATGTCCTCCACGGCGAGCATCAGATGCTCGGCCGATGCGTCGCCTGGGCCGACCAGGTCCATAACCTGCTTATGCATAAGGGTATTATGCAGATACGTGTACGACGCATCAAGTGCGTCCCGGCCGCACCGTCGTGCTCAACAGCGTTCGCATCCACGGTGGTACAGCTGTTCGATCGAGTTGGAGGAGGCACCGACGAGATCCAGTGGAACGTGATCGCGAGGAGAGCTGGATGCGTGAGGGGCGCTTCCGCTAGGTCCGGGACTCGCGAGAGACAGATGGCACGTCGGTGACGTCGCAGGCCCCGGGCCGCTGGATCTGTCGCCGGCGCGGGGCCTCGTCGTCGGGAACGTCAGGGGAAGCGAAATGGAACGGCACCCCGAGACGGTCGGCCAGGGCCTTCCCCGCCTCGGTGGCGGCGGTGGCCGGCCGGGGCCCGTCGGTGCGCCGGTGGACGGTCGCCAGATGCCCTTCCCCGTCCGGATCCTCCAGGACCGCGACCAGGCACACGAACCAGTCATGGACTGTGTCGCCGTCCCAGACCGCCTCGATCGCGACCACCCGGCCCGGGTGCGCGGCAGCGCGGGCCGAGAGTGAGGGGACGTCCAGCGGATCGGGCTGCCTGCGTCGCACGCTGTCGCCGAGGGCGTCGTAGCGGGCGTGGACGACCTCCTCCGCCTCGCGCAAGGCGGCCCCGAGGGGGCGCAGCGCGTCCCAGGCGGCCTTGAGCGCCATGATCGGACGGTGGTGCAGCACCTCCGTGTCGATCTCCCGACGGGTCCTTTCGTCCAGGGACGACCACCAGCCGCTCATCGCCTCACCAGGACCGATGCCGTGAAGCGCCGCATGCGCCGAAGGTGCCTCAACCCCCTGACGGCAGAGCGGGCCGGCCGACCCGGCATGGGGTCTTTCGCGCGGATATGGTGGGTACGCGGGGTACACCAATCCGCTGGGTCGGCAGGCGTGGAAGAAGTGATGCCGATGATCTCCGACATGGTTCTGGTGCCCACCAGCGACGCCACACTCTCCGGTGACCTTGTGGTCCCCACGGCGGCGCGGGCCGTGGTGCTCTTCGCCCACGGCAGCGGCAGTTCCCGGCACAGTCCGCGCAACCGGATGGTGGCCGCCGAACTGCGCACCGCCGGGTTCGGCACGTTGCTGATGGACCTGCTCAGCGAACGGGAGGAGCGGCACGACGCGCTGACCGGCGAGCACCGCTTCGACATCCCGTTCCTCGGCCGACGGCTCGTGGCCGCGATCGACTGGATGGACACGCAGCCCGACACCCGTGGCCTCCCGGTCGTCCTGTTCGGCGCCAGCACGGGCGCCGCGGCTGCGCTGGTGGCCGCGGCCGAGCGCCCCGACCGGGTGCTGACCGTGGTCTCGCGAGGCGGCCGGCCCGATCTGGCGGGTGACGCCCTGGGACAGGTACAGGCCCCGGTGCTGCTCATCGTCGGCGGCCAGGACCAGCAGGTCCAGGAGCTGAACGAGGAAGCGGCCCGGTACTTGCGGGTCCCGCACGCCGTGCACGTCGTTCCGGGTGCGACGCACTTGTTCGGAGAACCCGGAGCGCTGGAACAGGTCGCCGAGGTGGCCAGGCAGTGGTGCGACGAGCGACTGACCGGGAAGGCCGGCTGACCGGGGGAAGGCGCATTTCCCGGCGGCACTGATGGTCTGTCAGCTCGGGTTCGGCCTGCCGAAGAACTCGGCGTAGCGGCCCGGCAGGCCGGACAGGAGGTGGTCGATCTGTCGGTCGGGCACGGCGTCGGCCACCGTGGACAGTACGGCGTCCGCGTCCCACTCGGCCGTACGGGGCCGGGCGCCGGTCTGCATGGAGACCCGCCGGAGGAACTCGTCACAGTCGAACGTCTCGGGACGCCCGCGGTCCAGATGCAGGGCCTCGTCGAGTGGAGCGGGCAACCGGGCCGCCAGTTCGTCGGCCTCTTCCGGGGCGATCCGGGTCGCGAGCACCCACAGGACCGCCTCACAGACGTGCTCGGTCTCCTCGCGGCTGCGGTACTCACCCCGGTCGCGGACCTGGGCCAGGAATTCTTCCAATTGCACGGCGGCCTCCCACGGTTGTCGCAGGCCATCACGGCGAGCGCACCCTTCCCGTCTCGTCATTGTAGGTTTTCGGGTGGTTTCCGGCCGGGAGTAACCGGAGGAACGCCTCGACTCCCACCAGCGGAGTGCCGCGCCGGTCTCCATCGGCTGCTCGGTGCCACCGGGCGCGAAGCCTGACCCGGGCGTCAGCGAGCCCAGTGCGGAGGGGAGGGGCCGTTCCCGCTCACCGGTGGGGCGGAGCGAAGCCGGTCGGGTGATTGACGGGCCGGTCCCGGCTCGGGTGCGGCCTGTCGCGGGCTCGGCCGGAGAGACTGCGGCCATCCCAACGGAGGTGGCGAACATATGCTCAGCGACAGCACAGCGACGATCCTTGCCGAGAGGCCGAGCGTGGCTGCGGTCGTCGCCGGTGCTCCGCGCGTGGCGCAGATCGCGGCGGGGTGCAGCGACCAGACGGAGGCCGCCCGGTGTCTTGCGCCCGAGGTGGTGGAGGCGGTGCGGGAGGCCGGGTTCGCCCGGCACTTCGTCCCCTCGGCCTTCGGCGGCACGGAAGGCCGTTTCGTGGACATGACCTCGGCGGTGGCCCTGGTCGGCGAGGGCTGCGCCTCGGCCGCCTGGGCAGCCTCGCTGTCCGCCTACGCGGCCCGGTACGGCGCGTACCTGCCCGTCGAAGGACAGGCGGTGCTCTGGGGCGACGGGCCGGACGCCCTCATGGCGGGTGCGCTCATGCCGGCCGGCAAGGCGGAGCCCGTCTCCGGCGGCTGGCGGCTCAGCGGTGAGTGGAAGTACATCAGCGGGGTGCGCTTCGCCGACTGGGTCTTCGCCTGCTCCGCCGTGCCCGGCAAGGTGGGCCCCGACGGGCGCGGCGAGGTGCGGTTCTTCGCGGTGCCGCAGGCGGACATCACCGTGAAGGACACCTGGTTCACCCTGGGCATGCGCGGGACCGGCAGCGACACCATGGTCCTGGACGACGTGTTCGTGCCCGACCACCTGACCCTGTCGCGGCTGGACATCAACGCGGGGCGGGCGACGGCCTCGGAAGCCCGCTGCCACACGGTCCCGGTGAACGCGGTGAACGGGCTGCCGCTCGCCGTGCCCGTGGTGGGCGCCGCGCGGGGCGCGGTGCGGGCCGCGGCCGAGCAGAACCTGCGCCGGGTCGACCGGCGGGGCGCCCCGCTGCGCGAGAAGGCTTCGGTGCAGATCGACCTGGCGCGCTCGGCCGCGGAGGTGGACGCCGCGGAGCTCCTCGTCCAGCGGGCTGCGCGGGTCGCCGACGGCATCGAGGAGACCAAGGAGGGCGAGGCGGCGGTCCGCGGACCGCGGGACCTCGCGCTGGCGGTCGAGTTGTCGGTGTCGGCCGTCGAACGGCTCTTCCGCGGCACCGGGACGACGGGCCATTTCGAGTCCGACCCGGTCCAGCGGTTCTGGCGTGACGTCAACACCGCCGCCTCCCATGTGATCTTCTCCTTCGAGACCACCGGGACGGCCTACGGGGCCTGGGCACTCGGCGTGGAGAGCGCCGAGCCGAGGCGTTGACACGACCGCCTGGACCCGCGAACTGCGGCCCCGGCGCATCGACTTCAGCGCGGTGCGCTGGTGACGGCCCGGCGCACCCGGGGTTTGCAGCGGGGCGGTGGGACCATGTGGTGCCATGCGTGCTGCGTACATCGAGGTGGTGCCATGCGTGCTGCGTACATCGAGGAACTGGGTCCCGCCGACGTCATCCGGTACGGCGAGATCGCCGCGCCCCGGCCCGGCCCCACCGACGTACTGGTGGACGTCCTGGCCACCGCGGTCAACCCGGTGGACACGTTCGTGCGGTCGGGGCTCTTCGCCACGCAGGTCGACTTCCCCTTCGTCGTGGGCCGTGATCTGGTCGGCACGGTCGCCGGGGCGGGCGCCGGAGTCACCGGCTTCCGTGCAGGTGACCGGGTGTGGTGCAACAGCCTCGGGCACGAAGGAAGGCAGGGCGCGGCAGCGGAGCAGGCGGTGGTGGCGGCCGACCGGCTGTACCGCCTGCCCGACGGAGTCGATCCGTACGCGGCGGTGGCGGCGTTCCATCCGGCGGCGACCGCCTATCTGGCGCTGTTCGTCCACGGGCGGCTCCGCGTGGGCGAGACCGTGCTGGTCGGCGGCGCCGCGGGCAATGTCGGCAGTGCCCTGGTGACGATGGCGGTGCGGGCCGGCGCCCACGTCCTCGCCACGGCCGGCGCGCGGGACACGCGGTACTGCGCGGAGCTGGGCGCGGCCGAGGTGTTCGACTACCGGGATCCGGAACTGACCGAGAAGATCCGCCGCGCGGCGCCGTCGGGGCTCGACCTGTACCTGGACACGGCCGGCGTCAACGACCTGGAGACCACGGTCGACCTCCTCGCCCGCAGGGGCCGCGTGGTACTGCTGGCGGGCGCCCGGACCCGCCCCGTGCTGCCCGCCGGGGCGCTGTACATGAACGACCGTTCCATCGTGGGGTTCGTGATCTCCCACGCGACATCCGACGAACTCGCGGAAGCCGCCGCGTACATCAACGACCTCCTCGGCCGCGGTGCGCTGCGCCCGCGCAGCATCGAGGTCTTCCCCCTCGCCGCGGCCGCCGATGTGCACGCCCGGATGGAGCAGGGTGAGCTGCACGGACGGCGGGCCGTCCTGCGTACTGACCTCGGCTCCGGCGTCAGGTGATGTGCCGCAGCAGCGCCGCGACCGCCGCGGGCGGCTCACCGTGCGGCCGTACCACCATCACCTTCCAGCTCGGCGCATGGCGGGTGAACCGATACGTCGTCAGGTCGGGGAAGCGGTCGGCGATGGACTCGGGCATGATGCAGACGCCCAGGTCGTTGCGGACCAGTTCGGACGCGGCGACGATGTCGTTCACCTCGAAGGTCGTGGTGCGGTCGACGCCGGCGGCCCGGAAGGCGCGATCGACGGCATGGCGGATCGCCCGGCCCGGGGTGAAGTCCACCAGGGGCAGCTGCGCCACCGTGTCCGGTTCGACGGTGCCCTCCGGGGCGCTCGCGGCGGGGTCCCTTCGCGGTGAGACGACCAGGACCATCTCCTCGCGGGACAGCAACCGGGTCACGAGCCCCCGCTGCTGCTGGCGGTCCAGCGCCACCACCGCCGGGTCCACCGTGCCCTCGCGCAGGGCCTGCCGGATGTCGGTCACCGCCTCCTGCCGCAACCGGACCACCACCCCTGGGTGCTCCGACCGCAGCGCGGCCAGTGCGTGGTGCAGTCCCGCCCAGACGCCCTGCATGATGCCGACGGTCACCCGCCCGCGCAGTTCGCCCTTGGCCGCGTCGACCGCCTCGCGCGCCAGCTCGGCGGCGCGCAGGGCCGCTCGTGCCGCGGGTACGAAGGCCTCCCCGGCCGGGGTGAGCGCCACCCGGTGGGTGTTCCGGGTGAACAGCGGGGTGCCCAGCTCGCGTTCGAGGGCGCGGACCGTGCCGGAGACGGCGGACTGCACCACGTGCAGCCGCCTCGCCGCGGCCGTGAACCCGCCCGCGTCCGCCACCGCGACGACGGCTTCCATCTGCCGCAGGTCCATCATCCGCTCCCGGTGAGGCAGTGCCCGTACGACGGGCCGCGGGCGTGGTCGGGTGCGAGACTCGCGGCGAACGGGACCAGGATCTGGGCGACGACCGAGGTGGCGCCGCTGACCAGGGACGCGATCAGCAGAACGGGGAAGTTCGGGGCCAGCCCGGCCGCGACCAGGGCGGCCGTGGTGACCGTCAGCAGGGCCGTGATCAGGCTCCGCTTCTCCAGCCGGTCGCCGAGCGGGACCAGGAACAGCATGCCGATCACATAACCGACCTGGGTGAGCGTGATCAGCCAGCCGGCCGCCGCCGTGCTGGTGTGGAAGACCTCGCGCAGCGAGGAGAGCAGGGGCTGGGCGTAGTACAGGTTGGCGACCGTCATGCCGGCGGCGACGGCCAGCAGCGCGATCAGCAGGCCAGGCACACCGTGTGCGGGCTCGGCGCCGGCCGCACCCTGACGCGAGATCCGGAGTTCGAGGGGCTGGGGCACGTCGACCTTCTTCGGGGGCGGGAGCCGGTGAGGCCGGCTCGGCGGGATGCCTGGCGACGACCGAGCAGCTTCGTCGCTGCTCTCACCAGCACCAGCGCTGGGCCGCTCCCTCTGCTTCCCTCTTGGTCGCGATGATCCGCGATGCCGGTCATCTCTGATGGAGATGACCGGCATCGTACGCCGAGGATGTATCAGCCGATTTCGAACAGAATGCGTAACTTGGTCAGCATGGCGAGCGTCCGGTCGAGCCGGCGGCCGGCATGCATGGAGATCTGGTGTCGACCGCCCGGGGTCATGGCATGATAGTTGAATATAGAACTACCCTTCCAGGAGGCGGTCCACGGTGAGCAACGTCGAGACGAAACCCATGGAACTGCGGTGCGGTGGCGCGGTGGACGCCGAGCGGTCGACCGAGGCGGCAGGGGTCGACGTACTGACCCCGCGCGATGTGCCCCTCGGCGGTCCCCGGGCGATGACCGTACGCCGCACACTGCCCCAGCGCGCCCGGACCCTGATCGGCGCGTGGTGCTTCGCCGACCACTACGGCCCCGACGACGTCTCGGTGACGGGCGGCATGGACGTCGCCCCGCACCCCCACACCGGGCTGCAGACGGTGAGCTGGCTGTTCACCGGGGAGATCGAGCACCGGGACAGCATGGGCAACCACGCGCTCGTACGGCCCGGCGAGCTGAACCTGATGACGGGCGGGTACGGCATCAGCCACTCGGAGGTCTCCACCCCGCGGACCACGATCCTGCACGGCGTGCAGCTGTGGGTGGCGCTGCCGGAGGAACACCGCCACACCGAACGGGACTTCCAGCACTACGCACCCGAGCCGCTGCTGACCGGTGAGGCCGAGATCAGGGTCTTCCTGGGCTCCCTCGCCGGCCGGATCTCCCCGGTGCCGACCTTCACGCCCCTGCTCGGCGCCGAGATCGTCCTCCAGCCCCGCGCGACCCTCACACTCGCCGTGGACCCCGCCTTCGAACACGGCCTCCTGGTCGACCAGGGGCAGGTGCGCCTGGCGGACACCCTGGTCGGACCTTCGGAGCTGGGCTATGTCCCGCCGGGCGCCGCCGTGTTGACGCTGACGAACGAGTCGGACGACATCGCGCGGACGGTGCTGCTCGGCGGAACCCCCTTCGGGGAGGAGATCATCATGTGGTGGAACTTCATCTGCCGGTCACATGAAGAGATCGTAGAGGCCCGCGATGAGTGGATGTCGGGGGACCGGTTCGGTTCGGTGCAGGGGTACGACGGTGCCCCGCTGCCGGCGCCCGAGCTTCCCAGGGTCCCGTTGAAGCCGCGACGGAACCCCAGTTGACCTGCCGGGCGGAACTGACGGGCCGGAGCGTTTACGGCCGTCCGTCCGGCCCATCGATTTAAGTCGATCAGTCGACTTCACCTGTCGTTGGTGAGGCGCTCGTGCCGCCGGACGAATGGGCAGACCTGCGGCACAACTGTCCGCTGGCCCCGGTGACCTTCCCGCAGGCCTTGAGCACGGACTGCGCGTCAGTCTCGCCCTGGCCGCCGCCGTGACGCTCGTCGCGGCACTCGCGGCCACCCGCATGGACACCGCTCGACGCGGCGCCTGACTCCTCGCGCTCCGTGAGGGCGAGCCCCCTTCGACAACTCCCCGAGCCTGACCGGACGTCGGCGTGCCCGGAGTGGCAACGGCAGCAAAGCGGCCAAGTCCCGACTGGCCGCGCTGTCGATACTGGTTCGCGGGCAGCGCGGGGTAACCGCTCACCCGGGCCTCCGCGCCGCCTCCGCCGGTGGTGACGGCGGTGCGCAGCACTCCGCCGTTGTTGGACGGGATGGTGGAGAGGTACCTCGTGGTGTCGGCGCCCAGGTCGAAGATCCGTTGCCAGGGCGAGGCGCCGCCCCAGATGGCGGGCGTATCCTGGCCCAGACGATCAACCCCGGAGACCCATGCTGACGGTCTGCCGGCCGACAGTCGCGCCACACGCTGCTGACCTGCGGTAACGATGATGAGGTTCGAGGAAAGGCATCTCATGAGCCAGCCCGCCGCCGCTCCGACCGTCGAGCACAATGAGGCCAAGCACCGGTACGAAATCCTGGTCGACGGCAAGCGCGCCGGACTGACCGCCTACCGTGACCGCGGTGAACAGCGCGTCTTCTTCCACACCGAGGTCGACGAGGCGTTCGCCGGACAGGGCCTGGCCTCCCGGCTGGTCCAGGAGGCGCTCACCGACGTGCGCGGGGTCGGCAAGCGGATCGTGCCCGTCTGCCCGTACGTGGCCAAGTTCCTGAACACGCACGAGGAGTTCGCCGACATCACCGACCCCGTGACCCCCGATGTCCTGCACTGGCTGGACACCGAACTGGGCTGACCCACCCCGGCCGGCTGTCGATCTCGGCGGCCGGCCTCTCGACAGCGCGCCATTTCGGCCGTACACCCTGCCGACACCTGCCGTACGCCTCGGCGCGGCAGCTTGGGCGCATGACGTACGCCCCCCTGCCGTCCGTGGACGAGCTGATGGCCCTGCTGGCCGACTGTGCGGACGTCTGGGACACTCCGGACCGGTCGGGCGACCCGGTGGACATCCTGGACCACGGCCTCCAGGTCGCCGCCCTGCTCGCCGTGAGCCACCCGGACGACGAGGAACTGCAGGTGGCCGGGCTCGTCCACGACATCGGCCACTACCTCGTGCCCGCCGACGAAGCGGGCCACGGCAGGCATGCCGCGGCCGCGGTCGAGGGTCTGCTGGGGCCGCGGGTCGCCCGCCTGGTCGCCGCGCACATCCCGGCCAAACGTTACCTCGCGGCTGCCGACCCGCAGTTGGCGCTGTCGCCGGAGAGCGCCCGCACACTCGGCTGCCAGGGCGGTCCCATGGTCCCGGCGGAGGCGGCGGCCTTCGCGGCGGACCCTGAATTCCCGGCCGCGATCGCACTGCGCCGTGCCGACGACGCGGGCAAGGTCGTGGGCCTGGCGGTGGCTCCGCTCGCGTCGTGGCGAACGGTCGTGGAACGAGTCGCCGCCCGCCGTTAGCAGGACACGCCCGCCGGGGCGGCAGCGGATCCCGCGTCGAGGGCCAGTGCCGCGAAGGTTGCGGCGTGACAGCGATGGAACGCAGCGCGGCGGCTCTGCTGAGGCTGAGACCCGGCAGATGGCCGATCTGCGGGTCGGCCCGCTCCGCAGGGGTGCCGTGCCGACTCCCTTGTGGGATTGTTCAACAATCGATTACGTTTCGGGACGTGATCGACCTCAACGCAGACCTCGGTGAAGGCTTCGGCCGCTGGACCCTCACCGACGACGACGCCCTGCTCTCCGTCGTGACCAGCGCCAACGTCGCCTGCAGCTTCCACGCGGGCGACCCCGCGGTGATGCGCCGCGTCTGTGACCTCGCCGCCGAACGCGGTGTCCGGATCGGCGCGCAGGTGTCCTACCGCGATCTGGCCGGCTTCGGCCGCCGGGCCATGGACGTACCGGCCGACGAGCTGGCGGCCGAGACGGCCTACCAGATCGGGGCACTGCGGGTCTTCGCCCAGGCCGCCGGGGCCGAGGTGGCCTACGTCAAGCCGCACGGCGCGCTCTACAACCGCACCGTGCACGACGCCGAGCAGGCCGCGGCCGTCGTCGAGGGGGTGAAACTCGCGGGCGGCGCCCTGTCGGTGCTCGGCCTGCCGGGCTCCGAACTGCTGGCCGCGGCCGAGCAGGCGGGCCTCACCGCCGTACCGGAGGCCTTCGCGGACCGCGCTTACACCCCTGCCGGCACGCTCGTGTCGCGGCGCGAGACGAACGCCCTGGTGACCGACGAGGAGACGGTGGTCCGGCGCGCGCTGGCGTTCGCCATGGACGGCGCGGTCGAGGCCGTGGACGGTACGACGGTCGTGGTGACCGCCCGCTCCCTGTGCGTCCACGGCGACACCCCGGGCGCCGCCCGGATCGCGGCGCGGGTGCGCACGGCTCTGGAGGCGGCCGGGATCGAGGTCGGGGCGTTCGCGTGACGGACAGCCGGTCTCTGCAGGTGCGCCTCGCCGGGCGGCACGCGGTGCTCGTCGAGCTGCCGGACGCCGAGCACACCGGAGCCTTCCACGCCGAACTCCTGCGGCGGCGCGCGGCGGGCACCCTGCCGCCCGTCGCGGAAATCGTGCCGGGCGCGCGGACCGTGCTCCTGGACGGCGTCACCGACCCGGAGGAGCTGGCGCGCCACCTCTCCCACTGGGACGTGCCGACCCGGGCCGCCGACGACCGGGGAGTCGTGGAGATCCCCGTACGCTACGACGGACCCGACCTGGCCCAGGTGGCCGCCCTGTGGGGCGTCGCCGTGCACGAGGTCGCCGCCCGGCACTCCTCCTGCGCCTTTCGCGTCGCCTTCTGCGGCTTCGCCCCCGGCTTCGGCTACCTCACCGGTCTGCCGGCGGAACTGCACGTGCCGCGCCGTGACACACCCCGCACCCGGGTCCCGGCCGGTGCGGTCGCGCTCGCCGGCCCCTACAGCGCGGTGTACCCGCGCGCCACCCCCGGCGGCTGGCAGCTGATCGGGACCATGCCGGACCCGACCCCGCTGTGGGACCTCGGCCGGGCGGAACCGGCCCTGCTCACGCCGGGAACGCGCGTCCGGTTCGTGGCGGAGGAAGGCACGCCATGACTGCCAAGCTCACCGTCGTGCGCTCCGGCGCCCTCACCACGGTCCAGGACGGCGGCCGTCGTGGCCATGCCCACCTGGGGGTGCCGCGCTCCGGCGCCCTCGACGCCCCCGCCCTGAGACTGGCCAATCTGCTGCTCGGCAACGCCCCCGGTGCCGCCGTCCTGGAGACCACCCTGACCGGCTGCGCCCTGCGCCCCGACCGCGGCGTGACCGTCGTGGTCGGCGGCGCGCCCTGCCCGGTGACCGTGGACGGCAGGCCGGCGCCCTGGGGCGTGCCCGTACGGCTGCCCGTGGGCGCCCTACTGAACGCGGGCGCGGTGACGGCGGGCGTGCGCTCGTACATCGCCGTCGCCGGCGGCATCGCCGTCGAGCCGGTCCTCGGCAGCCGTTCGACGGACCTGCTCTCCGGGCTCGGCCCGGCGCCGGTGCGCGACGGGGACGTCCTCCCGCTGGGCGCTCCAGCCCGGCAGCCGGTGTCTCCCGACAGCGCTCCCTGGCCGGCGCCGCCGACCGCACTGACCCTGCCGCTGCGGCTCGGCCCCCGCGCCGACTGGTTCACCCCCGGCGCACTGCGCACCCTCACATCTTCGACGTACCGCGTGTCGCAGCACAGCAACCGGATCGGCCTGCGCACCGAAGGGCCGACGCTGGAGCGCGTGTCGACCGGCGAGCTGCCGAGTGAGGGCATGGTCCTCGGCGCCGTGCAGGTGCCCCCGGACGGGCGCCCGGTGGTCTTCCTGCACGATCACCCGACCACGGGCGGCTATCCGGTGATCGGCGTCGCCGCCGAGGCCGCCCTCGCGGCTGCCGCGCAGGCCGCCGCCGGTACGCCGATCCGCTTCACCCTGGGATGACCCGCCCGTGGCGGCTCTCCGCCGCGCCGACCGGCGGGGTGCCGGGCCTTCGGAGGTGGGTGATTCTGTAGGGGTGGGTGGTGTCCCAGCCCGCCGGAGCCCGGCGGACTACGCCGACTCGGGCCGCCGGGCGGTACGCGTGACGCTGGTCGCCGCGGCCGGTTTCTACCTCTTCCGCTACGGCCTCGACCGTCCTGTGGCGGCCACCTACGCCCTGTTCGCCGCCGTGGCCCTGGGCGGACTCGCCAAGATCCCGGGCACCGGCCGGCAGCGGGCCGCGACCGTGCTCCGCCTGCTTCCGGTGTGCTGGCTGCTGGTCGTCGTCGGCACATATCTGTCCATACGGACCTGGTGCGCCGTCGTCGGCATGCTGGCGGTCGGCTTCGGGCTGGCCTTCGCCGCCGTGGGCGGTCCTCGGCCGGCAGGGGCGGCGCCGGGCCTGCAACTCCTCTACATCCTCCCGTCGTTCCCCCCGTACGCCCCCGGCACGCTCGGCGAGCGCCTGATCGGGACCAGCACCGGACTGGTCCTCTTCATCGTCGCCGAAGCCCTGATGTTCCCCGAGCCCAGCCCGCCGACGTACCGGGAACGGGCCGCCCACGCCGTACGGACCGCCGGACACGGCGCGGCCCTCCTCGCCGCACCGCCGTACGCCCTGACCGGTCCCGACGTCCGGGCGGCCGGGGAGGCCAGTCGGAGCCTGCGGTCCCTGACCGTGCCGGAGGCGGAACGCCCGGCCGGGCCAGGCCTGCGCGATCGCGCCCTCGCCCACACCGGCCTCGCCACCCGCACCCTCCTCAGCCGCCTGGCACAACTGCCCGTCCCGCCCGGCGGGCAGCCGGGCCCCGAGGTGACCGCCGTACTGCGGGCCGTCGCCCGGCTGGCCACGGCGACCGTGGACTGCCTGGGGACCGGGCCGTCGCCGGTGGCCCCCTACGGGGACCTGGTCAGGGCACGCGCGCACCTGTCGGCCGTGTCCGCGGGCCCGGCCCCCGGAACCGCTCGCGCGCCGGACTTCCCGCCCGCCGTACTGCGCCGGCACGCCGCAGTGCTGGAGATCGCCGACGCCGCGCTCGCCATGGCCACCGCGGCCGATCTCGCCGTACGCGGAAGGCATGCCGCGGTGCAGATCTCGCGAGGCCGCTTCTGGTACGCCGGCACGCGGGCGCCGATCCTGTGGTGGCACCGGCTCCGCGGCCACGCAGGTCGCCGCTCGGTGTTCTTCCAGAACGCGGTCCGTATCGCCCTGGCGTTGACCGCGGCCCGGCTCGTGGCCGGGGTGGACACGCTGCCCCATGGATTCTGGGCGATGCTGGCGACGCTCACCCTGACCCGGACCACCATGGACGAGACCTGGCACACCATCCGCCTGGCGCTCGCGGGCACCCTGGCCGGAGCTCTCGTCACCGCCGGGGCACTGAGCCTGGCCGGCACCGACACCGCCGTCTACGCCGTCGTACTGCCGGTGTGGATGCTGTTCGCCTTCACGGTGGGGCCGGTCAAGGGCGTCGGCTGGGCACAGGGCCTGTTCACCGTGCTCGTGGCCCTGGTCTTCGCCCAGCTGGCCCCGCCGACCTGGCGGCTGGCGGAGGTCAGGATGCTGGACGTGCTGGTCGGCAGCGCCGTCGGCGCCGTCCTCGGACTGCTGGCCTGGCCGCGCGGTGCCCATGACGAACTGCGCTACGCGTCGGCGGAACTCCTGCGCAGGGCGGCCGAGATCGTGGTGGCGACCGGCGCCTCGGTGGCGGGCGGCGGCGCGGTGGCCGCGCCGTCCGGGGTGTTCGGACACCGGTCGTTGCAGCGCGCGGTCATCCTCGCCGAGTCCGCGTTCGCGCAGTTCCAGAGCGAGCCGACACCGTTCGGCGGCGCGCCGCGCAGGCCCGCTCCGCGCACCGTGGACTGGCAGGCCGCGCTGATGGCCGGACACCACACCCTGTGGGGCTCCGAACGGCTGTTGGCGCCGCCGGTCACCGGCCTCGGCCCCGTGGCGGCCGAGGCCCTCAGCGGGCTGGGGGACCGGGTGGCCGGGCGGATGCTGCTGATCTCGGCGGCCCTGGACCCCGGAGCGGACACTCCGACCGGGCCGATTCCGCTGGTCGATCCGGGGGTTGTCGGACCCGTCGCCGAGCCGCCCGGCGCACCCCGCCGGTACTACGCGACCGTGTCGTGGCTGGACTCGCTGGTGACCGACCTGACCCGGATCACACGCGGCGGCCCGGAGCCAGGGCAGGGGCCGCCCACGCCGTGAAGGTGCCGCCGGGTCCGGCCGCGGCCGAGGGCGGCGCCGTTTGGCCCACGTCACGGCGGGGGACCCGGAGCGACATGTTCCGAACCATCGCCCGTGGCTGTGCCGCCGGGGCCGCCGGCACCACCGCGTTGAACGCCGTGAGCTGCCTGGACATGGCGGTGCGCGGCCGGCCTTCGAGCAGCACCCCCGAGGCCGTGGTGGAGAAGATCACCACCCGGGCGGGACACCCGGTCCCCGACGGGGAGGGACGGGACAACCGGCTCTCCGGTCTGGGGGCGCTGTCGGGCAGCGCCGTGGGAGTCGGCACGGGCGCCCTCGTGTCACTGCTCCACCGCGCCGGGCTACGGCCGCACGCCTGGCTGGGCGCCGTGCTGACCGGAGCCCTGGCGATGACGCCGGCCGACGCGCCCATAGCCGGCCTGGACATCAGCGACCCGCGCACCTGGTCGCCCGCCGACTGGACCTCGGACGCGCTCCCGCACCTCGCCTACGGCCTGGTCACCTACGGGGTCAGCACGGCTGCCTGAGGATGCGCCGCAGCCAGCGGGTACGGGCCTCGCGGGCGTCCTGGCTGAGTGCCGCCCGTGGTGCAAAGGTGTCGAAGCCGTGGCAGGCGCCGGGCCAGACGTGCAGTTCCGCCTGGCCTCCGGCCCGCCAGAGCGCCTGCGCGTAGGCCACGGCCTCGTCCCGCAGGGTCTCCGCCGACCCGACCTCGACATAGGCCGGGGGCAGTGCGGACAGATCGGTCGCGCGGGCGGGCGCCGCGTACGGCGGCAGGTCCGCGGCGCCGTACCGGTCGCCCAGCACCGCCTGCCAGGCGGTCGCGTTGGAGATCCGGTCCCAGGTGTCGATGCCGGCCATCTGACGGCTGGAGCAGGTGTTGCCGCGGTCGTCGAGCATCGGGCAGAGGAGCAGTTGTCCGATCGTGCCGGGCCCGCGCCGGTCACGGGCGAGCAGGGCGAGTACCGCGGCGAGTCCGCCGCCGGCGCTCTTTCCCCCGACGACGACACGGCCGGCGTCGATGCCCAGCTGCGCCGCGCGCGCGGTCGTCCAGACCAGCCCCGCATAACAGTCCTCCACCGCCGCGGGATACCGTGCCGCGGGTGCCAGCCGGTACTCGACGGAGACGACCGCCAGTTCCAGGGTGGCGGCCCACTCGCGAAGGAGCCGCGGCAGCACGGACCACGCATTGCCCGTGACCATTCCGCCGCCGTGCATGTAGTACAGCAGGGGCAGCGGCCCGGTGATCCCGGCGGGCCGTGCGCTGACGAGGGTGACGTCCGGTCCGCCCGGCGGCCCCGGCACCCGCAGCTCCGCCACCTCGAAGCGGCCACCGGCCCGGAGGTCCTCGAGGGTCGGCCTGGGGCGCGCCGCGGCATCCCGCTTCTGCAGGGCCACGAGGTTCTCCCGGGTGACCGGCTCCCTCACATCACGCCCCAAACCCGCGAGTGCGACCGCCAGTTCGGGGTCGAGCGGGGGCGCGTCCCAAGCCGCCGGGACAAGGCCGGGCTCGGAGGGCAGGTCGTCGGCGAGGTGCGTGCGGTCCACTCGTTCACCCGCCGGGCACGGGTCATCGGGGCGGGCCGGATCAGGGCTCATCCGAGTTCCCGTGGCCCGTACAGCGCACTGCCGGCTTCGGTGGCGAGAGCCCAGTAACGGTCGCCGTAGGACCAATGCCACCATTCTGTGGGGTAGTTGACCAGGCCGACGGCACTCAGGGCCGCGCCGAGCACCCGCCGGTTGGCCCGCGCCTCGGGGCCGATCGTGGCGGCGTCCGTGTAACAAGCGCCGTCGCTCTCCTCCGGACTGGCGTTCACCGGTGTCCCCATGTCGAGTTCCCGGCCCTCGGCGTCGACGAGCGTGAGGTCCACCGCGGCGCCGGCGCTGTGCGGCGCGATCTCCGGCGGCGACACATATCGGCTCGCGGCCTCGCGCACCCGCGCCGGCGACCAGTCAGGATGAGCGGCCCGCAGCGTGCCGGCGTACCGCTCGAAGTACTCGCGCTGCAGCGCGGGCGGCCGGTAACCCTCGACGAACAGCAGACGCAGCCCGTCCGGGAGGAGTTGCCGGGCCCTGAGAAGGCGGATCAGGACGCCTTCTCGCAGCTGTGCGAACGCCCCTGACGGTTCGGCCCTGCGCGCGTCCACGGCGAGGGCATCCCGCAGCCGGACGTCGACGAGCGGTTCTCCGCAGTCGGTCACGGGGACGGCCGCGACCCTCGGATCCGACATCAGCACGATCTTGTTCATGCGCCGATCCTCGCCGATCGTCTCCGCAACGGGTGGCTACCTGTGCCGCCTTGGCCAAAAGCCATGGGTCCTGGTAGTCATGGCCTGTGCGATTCGAGAGTGTCCCCATGCCGGCGTCGGTCGAGGCACGGCCCCGTGACGCCCGTGGGTATCCGGTCCCGGCGATCACCCCCTGGGAAGGGGAGGAGCCGCAGTTCGCGCTGACCGACTACGAACGCAGCGCCGCATGCGCGCGGAGTCGTCTGTGCTCGGTGTGCAACCAGGCCATGCCGCAGGGGCCCGTGTGGCGTGTGGTGGGGGCCGCGGAGAGCGCTGCGATCGGGGAGGCGCTGGCCGCCGGACGGCCCTACCGCAATCTCGCGCCGACCCTCGAAGGACCGGGCCACCGTGCCTGCATGCTGTACGCCTCGATGGTGTGCCCCTATCTGGCCCGGCCCAACGCCCGGCGCGGCATGTCGGCGACGGAACCGGACGACATGACCTCGCATGTGGTGCGGGGCGCCGTCCGGGGCACGATGGGTGCGGTGGTGGGCTTCGGCGAGTACGAGTACGCCGTCACCGGGAGCCGGGTGCTCTTCCGGTTCCTGGACGTCGTCGAGTTCCTGCCGCACGACACCGCCGACGCGCACCTGGACGAACTGCGGGCCGAGCTCGCCCGGACCGCGAAGTGACCCACACTCCGCGACCCCGGACGCGCCCGGCCCGTTCACTCGTACGACGTCAGGGGCGGTACGCCGCCAGCCCGACCGTCGAGGTGACCTTGGCCGGACGGCCCGAGCCGTCGGCCGGCAGGGTCACCGTGCCGGACGGGGTGCGCACCGCGAGGGTCTTGCCGTCGGGGGACCAGGCCGGCTCGGTGTAGTCGGTCGTGGCGTGCGGGGTGAGGTCCTTGATGTGGTTGCCGTGCATGAAGTCCTCCACGAGCACGTGGTCGTGGCCGGCGACCGAGCGCACGAAGACGACCTCCTCCTCGTTCGGGGACAGCGCCGGCTGGGAGCCCTGGGTGAGCTTGCCGCCCTGCTGGCGCAGGTAGTCGTCACGGATGTAGACGGCACCGGTGTGGTCGTTGGCGTAGACCGAACTGCCGTAGTGGCCGGCCGCGTTCGGCCAGAGGTTGCCGGTCTGCGGCAACGCACCGCCCGGACCCGCCTCGCCGTTCAGGGACAGCGTCTTGGGCGTGCCGTGGACGGCCTTGGCGGAGATGTACTTCAGCCGGGACACACCGTCGGCGCGCGCCGCGAAGATGAGGTTGTCCTTGGCGGGGATGCCGTTCTGGGTGTCCTTCGCGGTCACCTGCCAGGTCGGGTGGGACCAGTTCTGGTTGCCGGGATTCCTCGCGACGACCACGCGCCCGCTGCCGTCCGGGTTGGCGATGTCCAGGTTGCCGGAGCCGTCCACGAAGGCGGCCTTCTTGCCGTCCGGAGACCAGGCGAGGTCCCGGACGGGCACCCCGAAGTTCACCTTGTGGCCGCCGATCAGCACGTAGTTGGTGCCGTTGCTGACGGTCAGGGTGCCGTGCGAGGCGGTGGTCGCGGCCGACGCGGCGCCGGAAACGCCGAGCAGCGCGGTGCCGGTGACGGCTGCGGCCACGGCGATGGCGGCCGCCATGGTGCGGGTGCGTGAGGTCATGAGTCGATTCCCCCAGGAACATGGACTGGTCAGGTCGTGCGGTGAAGCCGAGCTTGGCAGGGCCTGATCTTGGAACTGTCAGTTCGGTGTCACAGGGGCGTAACACAGCCCGGTGACGGGCGGGAAGCGCGCAGGGGCTAAGGTCCATCCGACCGTTCGGAACAACGTGTGTGAATCTCCTTCTGACCAGAGGATGTTGATGAGACGAAGATCCCTCACCGGTACGGCCGCGGTCTTCATGTCCGCCGCGGGCCTGACCGCGGCACTGCTGGGCGCCGCCCCGGCCGGCGCCGCCACCGGACAGCCGGTGATCACCCTCGACGCGCCGGAACCGGTGGCGCTGCCGGCCGCGCCCGCCACCGCTGACGTGTCCTTCGATTTCCAGACCAAGGCCAAGAACCTGCAGGCGTACGATGCCACGCTGACCGTGGACGCCCGGGGCCTGTCGAAGATCGCCAAGGTGACGTTCTCGGACAACTGCACGGCCAAGGGCCTGGTCGCCACGTGCTCGGAGATGTTCCAGTCCGATTCCTCTCCCACCACCCACATGGGTGCCGAGACGAGCCTGACGCTGACCCCGCTGAAGGGTGCCGCGCTCGGTGCCGTGGGCACGTACAAGGTCAGCGGCCACTCCGCGCACGCACAGATCGTGGGCGGCACCGGCAGAGTCGAGGTGGGAGGCCCCTCCTTCGGCCTCGACAAGCTCACCGACCACACCGGCCTGAAGGTCGGCAGCACCGTCAGCGAACCGGTCCGGTTCACCAATGTGGGCAACCGTCCCGCCAAGGGCGTCCAGGCGGTCCTGGCCGCCTCACCGGGCCTCGACTTCGCCGACCACTACGCCAACTGCAAGTACGGGTACAACGGCACGATCCACTTCGCGGAGTGCTACCCCAAGGGCGCGATCAACCTCGGAGAGACGGCCGCCCTGGCCGCTCCGGTGCGCCTGCGGGTGAACTCGGCCGCGTTGTACACGTACCTCGACACGATGACCGTGCCGCTGGGCCAGCCGGGATGGCCGGACGGGCAGGGCATCAGGTGGACCTGGGGCAAGGGGTCCACGCTCAAGCTGAAGGTGATCAAGGCGGGCCGAAAGTCCTCGGTCCCGGCCGGGTCCGTCTCCCTGCCGCAGACGGGTGACGTCACCGACTACCGGATCACCTCCCTCCAGGCGCACAACACGGCCGACTTCGGAGTCTCCGGCGCGAGCGCGCAGGCCGGGCAGGGCAAGAACGCGACCCTCGCCTTCCACCTGTCCGCGGGCGGTCCGGCCACGCTGTACGACCGCAGCGGCGGTGAGGGAGTGCCCACCGTCTGGGTGACGTTCCCGCCCGGTACCACCGCCGTCGGCCACTCGGCCAACTGTGCTCCCTGGCAGGACCACAACCCGACGGCACAGGCCCACGGCCCGTACGTCTGCCGCCCGCCGGGCATCGTCCTGCCCAAGGGACAGGTCACCGACTTCAGCCTGACCCTCCGGGTCGACGAGGTGACCACGCATGCCAAGGGCGGCGTCCAGCTGGTCTGGGGCCCGGATCCCGCCAACTCCCACCGGCCGGCATTCGACCCTGACAGCCGGAACGACTCCGCGACGCTCACACTGAACTGAGCCGCGAACCGTGCGCCGATGCCGAGCACCTCCCGCTCGGCATCGGCGCGCACACGCTCAGGACATGGACGCCAGCAAGTCCAGCTCACTCCCGATCGCATCCCGCAGCGCGTCGTGCTGCGGACCGAGCCCGAACCGAGCGTCCCGCCACCGGTCCGGCGGATACAGCCATACGGGCTTGCCCACCACCTCGGGCGACTCCCACTCGAACCGGGGCCAGACGTGGGCGTGCAGGAACGGGTCGGTGTTGCCGAGGATCTCCAGGTTCACCCGGCGGAAGCCGGGATCCAGCCGTCGGCAGGCCCGTTCCACCGCCTCTCCGAGCCGGTCCATGTCGGACAGGAACGCCAGCCGTTTGCCCCGGAGCAGGTCCGACAGCCGCTGCACACCCGGGTCGTCCACCAGCAGGACCGAGTAGCCCGGCAGGAACTGCACGTCGCCGATCACCGCGAACCCGGCCCGAAGCCGTCGTAGCACCGTCGGGTTCTCACCCCGCAGAGCAGCCCCGATCCGGTCCGTGCGCCAGTCGTCACTCATGTTCCCAACCTATGGCCTGCCCGGACAAGCAGGGGTGTGACCTGCACAATTGCTTCAGAGTGCCGACAGCTCGACGGC
The DNA here is from genome assembly GCF_042868225.1 of Streptomyces sp. NPDC007856. NCBI lineage: Bacteria > Bacillati > Actinomycetota > Actinomycetes > Kitasatosporales > Streptomycetaceae > Streptomyces > Streptomyces sp. NPDC007856. Next base: position 195,830 of record NZ_JBIAEC010000011.1, read on the forward strand.
CCGGTCGACGTCCTGCGGCCGCGGCACGCGCAGGATGCCTTCGAGCAGGTAGTAGTCGGCGTAGGGGAGAGAGACCTCGATTCCGTCCTCGACCGGCCGGTTGCGGGTGCAGCGGGCGACTATCGCCTCCGCGCGGGTGGAGTTCCGCGTCAGGCAGGTCTCCGACAGCGCGGTCAGGATTCGCAGGGCGACCTGCCGGTAATCGCGCCGGCCGACGCGTCCTTGATGTCGTAAGGCGCTTGCGGCGCACGGTAGTCCCACACCGGTATGTGATCCGGACTCAGCGCTCCCACCGCGAAGTCGGCGAGACGGCCCGCCGTGGAGAGAAGCCACTGTTGTCCATGGACGGTGTTCGGGCCGATCGGGGCGCCGGTGTCCGGGTCGAAGTCGAAAACATGTGGCGTTGAGCCGTCCGAGCGGGGAAAGACCCGTTGCGCCGTATTCGCGTGCTCTACAGCGATATAGAGGCACTTGTCATCATCTGCCTGTCCCGCGTTGTTCGGGTCGTTCAGCGCTCCCCAAGCCCGGATGAAGCGGCCGCGCGGGTTGTAGCGCTGGATGAGCGACTCGGCCGCCTCGATCGCGCCCGCGCGCCAACTGTGGTCGCCGGTCAGCCCGGGCGCGACGGCGTGCAGCTTCTCCACCGTGTGGTCAGCTGCCGCGCGGAGCGTTCGCGCGGCGGATGCCGGGCTCTGGTCCCCGGACGCCTCCGCGGCGTCGGCGGGGGAGACGGCGGTTGCCGTGGCTCCGGCTGCCACGGCGAGCACGGTGCGCCGGTGAGGCCTGCCTGTGGCGCACAACTCGGGCGCCGGTACGGTGCGGAGCGACCCGCTCATCCGGCCGACGTGTCCGGCGATCCCGGGGACGGCCGGGCGGGCCGGACCGATTCCCACTCGGAAGGTGACCGCCGATGTCCCAGTCCGCCATGACCACCCCCACCGCCGGCGCGCCGAGTACCCCGGTCCTCGCCGAGGTCGTACGCTCCGGATTCGTCGAAGGGCGGCACCGGGGCAGCGTGGTGCTCCTCGCCGCGGACGGCTCGGTGGAGTGGGCGATCGGCGATGTGACGTCCCCCGTCTTCCCGCGTTCCGCCAACAAGCCGATGCAGGCGGCGGGCGTGCTGCGGGCCGGCCTCGGCCTCCAGGGAGAACGGCTGGCCCTGGCTACCGCGAGCCACTCCGGCGAGCCGTTCCACCGCGACCTGGTGCGAGCGATGCTCGACGAGCACGGGCTGACCCCGGAGCACCTTCAGTGCCCGCCCGCCCTCCCGCTGGACCAGCAGGAACAGGAGGCCTATCTGGCGGCCGGCGGCCGGCGCGACCGCGTGGCCATGAACTGCTCCGGCAAACACACGGCGATGCTGGCCGCCGCCGCGCTGCGCGACTGGCCGCTGGAGTCCTACCTCGACCCGGACCATCCGCTGCAACGCGTCATCCGTACGGTCGTGGAGGAGGCGGCCGGTGAACCGGTGGCCGCCGTCGGTGTGGACGGCTGCGGGGCGCCGCTGATGGCGATCGGCCTGACCGGCCTCGCCCGCGCCTTCCGCTCCTTCGTCCTCGCCGCACCCGGCACCCCCGAGCGGCGGGTCGCCGACGCCATGCGCGCCCACCCCGAGTACGTCGCCGGCACCCATCGCCACGACACCTGGCTCATGAAGGAGATACCGGGCGTCCTGTCGAAGGTGGGCGCGGAAGCCGTACAGGCCCTCGCCCTGCCCGACGGCCGCGCCCTGGCCCTCAAGATCGAGGACGGTGGAGTGCGAGCCCTCGGGCCCGTCCTGGCCCGCGCGCTGCGCCTGATGGGCGTCACGGCACCCGTCGTGGACCGCGTCGGTCGTACGCCGGTGCTGGGTCGGGGTCGGGAGGTGGGGGAGGTGCGAGCCGTGTTCTGACACGTGTCACTGAGGGCATGTCAGCCGCGCTGGACAGCAGGGGCGCTGGTGCGGCCTCGCGGCTGCGGACGGCTGTTGTCTTCCGTTCCTTGAGCGTTCGACTGGCGATTCCTGTGCGGACGGTGTGCTCTCCCTAGGGTCCATGAGGCTTTCGAAAGAAGGGGCTCATGGACTCATTGCTCGCGATCCGGGCTCGCGGGATCACCAAGTGCTTCGGTGATGTCGTCGCACTCGACGGCATCGACCTCGATGTGGCGCGGGGACAGATCCACGGGCTGGTCGGCCCGAACGGCGCCGGCAAGACGACGCTCCTCGGGCTCCTGCTCGGGCTGGCCGTGGCCGACAGCGGCCGTCTGGAGATCCTCGGTACGCCGGTGGGCAGGACGTTCGCCGCTCCCGACGGTGTCGCCGGGTTCGTGGACGGCCCTGGCCTCTATCCGTCGCTCACCGCCAGGCAGAACCTCGCCGCGCTCGCGGCTCTGCGCGGACAGGACCCCCGCACGGCCGGCATCGACGACGTCATTGCCCAAGTCGGACTCACCGACGTCGCCGACGACCGGATCCGGGGCTTCTCCCTGGGCATGCGGCAACGGCTCGGGCTCGCCGCCGCCTTGCTCACCAAGCCCCGGCTGCTCGTGCTCGACGAGCCGTCCAACGGCCTCGACCCGGCCGGAAAGAAGCACGTCCACGGCGTCCTCGCCGGGCTCGCGGCGGAGGGAACCAGCGTCGTGCTGTCGAGCCACCGCATGGACGACCTGGAGGCACTGTGCTCCGAGGTCACCATCCTCGCCACCGGACGCGTCGCGTTCTCCGGCCCGGTGCGCAAGCTGGCCGCCGAGAACCGTGAACTCGACTACCGGCTGATCGCCTCCGATCCGCGGACCGCCCGCCGGCTCGCTGCCGACACGCCCGGGATCCACCTCGTCGACGACGGACGCCCCGGCAGCGACGAGGTGCTCGTCGTACGCGCCCTGGTGCCGGCCCTCGACGAACTCGTGGTGCGGCTCGTCCGCTCGGGCACCGCCTTGCGGGAGCTCGCCCCCGTGGTGTCCCCGCTGGAGGCCGCCTTCCTGGCCCTGACCGAGCATCAGGAGGCCGCCAGGGAAGGGACGGGGCCCGACGCCGAACAGCGACAGGAAGCCGGCGCCCAGCCGCAGGACACCCACGCCCAGCAGCAGGAGGCCGGCCGATGACCGCCACCGTGACCGCTCCCGCCCCCGACCGGTCCACCGGTGCCGGCCGTGTCTCGGTGGCCCGCGGCTACCGCTTCGAACTGGTCAAGCTCGTCTCGCAATGGCGGATCCGCCTGTTGGTGCTCGCCTGCTGGATCGCCCCGGCGCTCTTCGTCGCGGCGGTGAGCCAGCAGAGCACACTCCCCTCCGACACCCTCTTCGGCCGCTGGATGCTCGCCACGGGCTGGGCCGGACCGCTGGTGATGCTCGGTTTCGCGGGCACCTGGGCGCTGCCGCTGCTGACCTCGGTGGTCGCCGGTGACGTGTTCGCATCCGAGGACCGGCTCGGCACCTGGCGCCACCTGCTCGTGGCGGTCCGCTCGCCCCGGCGGATCTTCGCGGCCAAGGCGCTGGCCAGCCTCACCGTCATCCTGTTGCTGGTGGCCGGGCTGGCCTGCTCCAGCGCGGCCGGCGGTCTGGTGACCGTCGGCAACCGGCCGCTGGTCGGTCTCGACGGCCACCAGTTGACGCCGTCGGACGCCGCGGGCAAGGTCGCCCTCGCCTGGGTGTGCGTACTCGCCCCGACCCTGGCCCTCGCCGCGATCGGACTCCTCGGGTCCGTCGCGCTGGGGCGGTCCCCGATGGGGCTGCTGCTGCCCGCGGTCGTCGCGCTCGCGATGCAGGTCGCGCAGATGCTGCCGCTCCCGGTCGCCGTACGCCTCGCCCTGCCCGGCTACGCCTTCATCTCCTGGAACGGGCTGTTCACCAGCCCGGCACAGCTCGGCCCGCTCCTGATCGGCATCGGGGTCAGCCTGGTGTGGGCCCTGCTGGCGACAACGTTGGCGTATCTGCTGTTCCTGCGGCGCGACTTCACGAATCCCACCGCCGACGGCTCGGGGCGCCGCGCGGTCACCGTCGGTCTCCTGCCGCTCGTCGCACTGGCCGGCGCGACCGTCGCCCTCGTCGCCTCGGCGACCTGGGCCACGGGCTCCGGGATCTCGCAGGACAAGGTGCAGCGCTCCCTCGCCACGGAGTTCGCCCACCTCTATCGCATGCAGACCGAGCAGCTCAACCGCCCGCACGTCACCGAAGCGCAGCTGAAGGCCGCGGCGACGTGTGACAAGGGCAGCGTCAGGGTCGCCGCAGAGGGACCCGGCAACGACTGGCGCTGTGTCGTGTCCTGGCATCTGCCTGGCGTCGAGGCCACCGGGACGGCCGTCTACCAACTCGACGCCACCTCAGACGGGCGGTTCGTCGCCGACGGCGACGGACCGAAGGAAGTGAACGGCTACTTCCTGGTGCGGACCCCGACCGGCGACGCACCGAACCCCCTTTGGCAGTTCGACGGCAACGTCGAACTTCTCAGCACCTCGAAAGGATGACTCTCCATGCAGGTAACACGCCATCGCAGGCCTGTGGAGACGGAGTTTCGCGGTAGACGAATCGGGCGCCGGAGCGCCCTCACGGCAGGCGCCACAGCGGTCGTCCTCGCCGTCACCGCAGGCGTCGGTTACGCCCAGACCCACCAGTTCGGCACCGACCAGGTCGGCCAGACGACCGATCGAGGCCAGGTCGTCTCCAGCGACCAGTACCTCGCCCCGTACGGCGACCGCCTCGTCATCAACAACGGCAAGATCATGTCGTCCTCGCCCAGCCCGGACGGCACCCACATAGCGGCCGCGGTCACCGACGGTGGCAGCGCGCTGGCCATCGTCGACGTGAAGAACTGGAAGGTGCAGCAGGTCGTCGGCACCGCCGCCACGTCGACCCCGCGTCTCGGCAGCAACTCCGTGGGTCAGGAAGGCCCCACGTACTCGCCCGACGGCAAGCAGCTGTGGCTGGGCCAGACCGACGGCTACACCAAGTTCACGGTCAACCCGGACGGCACCGTCGACAACCCGACCGGCATCAAGATCCCGGCGGACGGATCCAAGCACGCCCTGGTCGGCCAGGCGGTGTTCTCCGCCGACGGCTCCACCGTGTACTCCGCGGTCAACGGCCAGAACCGGGTGGTCGCCATCGACGCGGCGACCGGCGCCATCAAGCAGAGCTGGAACGTGGGCAACGCCCCGCGTGACATGGTCCAGGTCGGCAACAAGCTCTACGTCGGCAACGAGGGCGGCCGTCCGGCCAGGGCCGGCGACACCACCATGAACTCGTACGGCACCCAGGTGCCGGCCAACCCGAGGACCGGAGCCACCACCACCGGCACCGTCAGCGTCATCGACCTGGCGAACCCGGCCGCGGACCCGTCGAGCATCGACGTCGGTCTGCACCCGACCGCCCTGTACGCCAAGGGCAAGGCGCTGTTCGTCACCAACACGGCCAGCAACAACGTGTCGGTCATCGACACCGACAAGAACAAGGTCGTCCAGACCATCGACACCCAGCCGTGGCCGGAGGCGTCGGTGGGCTACGAGCCCAACGCGGTGACGCTCACCGACGACGGCCGGCTGCTGGTGACCCTCGGCCGCGCCAACGCGGTCGCCGTCTACCGGTACAAGAGCCCGCTGGAGCCGGTGAGTTACGTCGGTCTGCTCCCGACGGACTACTTCCCCGCGGAGATCACGACCGTCGGCAACCAGGTGCTGGTCTCCAACACCCGTGGTATCGACGCCCGTCGCCCGAACAACCCCGCCGGGCACGGCACCCACGACACGACGTCCAGCGTGCAGCGGTTCACTCTGCCGGACGACAGCGTCATCAGGTCCGAGACGGCCAAGGTCTTCCGGCAGAACGGCTGGACCCCCGGCTCGGTCTCGATGGCCAGGGGCGGGAGCAAGGCGCGTCCGGTGCCGGTCCCGCAGCGGCTCGGCGACCCCTCGACGATCAAGCACGTCTTCATGATCGTCAAGGAGAACCGGACCTACGACCAGGTCTTCGGCGACATGCCGCAGGGCAACGGCGACCCGTCGGTGACGCAGTTCGGCGAGAACGTGACGCCGAACCAGCACGCGCTGGCCAAGCAGTTCGGCCTGTACGACAACACGTACGACGTCGGTACGAACTCCGCCGAAGGCCACAACTGGCTGATGCAGGCGGACGACCCGGAGTACACCGAGTCCTCGGCCGGCGAGTACCAGCGCAGCTACGACACCGAGAACGACGCGCTCGGCCACCAGAAGTCCGGCTTCATCTGGACCGGTGCGCAGGCGGCCGGGAAGACCGTGCGGGACTTCGGCGAGTTCCAGTCGATCGAGAACAAGCCGTCCGGCGCGACCTGGCAGAACCTGTACTGCGACGCCAAGAACATGGACGCGACCGGCCGGCCCACCGCGTACCCCATCCAGACCGGTTCGGCGATCCCCTCGCTCAACTCCGTCTCGGTGCCCGGCTTCCCGATGTTCGACCTCGACGTCCCGGACGTCTACAAGTACCAGATCTGGAAGCAGGACTTCGAGAAGAACGGTCCGGCCAACCTGAACATGTTCTGGCTCTCCAACGACCACACCGGTGGTCCGGCGAGCCCGGCGGCCGCGGTGGCGGACAACGACCTCGCGGTCGGCAAGATGGTCGACGAGATCTCCCACAGCAAGTACTGGAAGGACTCGGCGATCTTCGTCGTCGAGGACGACTCCCAGGCCGGTCTCGACCACGTCGACGGCCACCGTGCCCCGATCCAGATCATCAGCCCCTGGGCCCAGCACGGCACCGTCGACAACCACTACTACTCGCAGATCACGATGGTCCGCACCATCGAGCAGATCCTCGGGATCCACCCGATGAACCAGAAGGACAGTGCGGCCAGCCCGATGCGCGGGGCGTTCACCCAGCGCCCGGACTACACGCCGTTCAAGGCGCTGCCCAACCGGACCTCGCTGACCGACGGCCTGAAGACCCCGCCTTCCTGCGGCGTCGACACCCCGGCGGCGCAGGACCCGAAGGCGGCGGCCGTCCCGGCGGCCAAGGTCCCGGCGGACATGCAGCAGCTCGCCGCCGAGTGGAACAGCTGGAAGTCGAAGCAGCACCTGACCGGCTCCCACGCGACGGCCGACTTCGCCAACCCGGCCCAGATGAACCACTTCACGTGGTACCAGACGCACAACTGGAGTACGCCGTATCCCGGTGAGAAGAAGATCTACGCACCGAACGACGTGCCGGGTGCCTACATCCCGTCGTCGGAGTCCGACGGCTGATACAGGCTGACCCGTCGAGGACCCCTGGCCGGCCACACGCCTGCCGGGGGTCCTCGGCGTTCCGGCGCGTTCGGTGCCAGGGCGGGCCGTCAGTTCGTTCCCGTGGCGTCGGCCGGCGATCCCGGTTCGTGAGGTGCGGAGATCCCATTCGGGCATAGCCTGGCAATGGGCAGGACTCGTACCTCTCAGAAGGCACTCCGTCATGAACACCATCGACGAAACGACTGTCGGCGGCCTGCGCGAGGCACTGCGGGGACCCCTGATCACACCGCAGGACCCCGGCTACGACGCGGCCCGCAGCATCTACAACGCCATGATCGACCGGCGGCCGGCCGCCTTCGCCCAGTGCGTTGACGTGGCGGACGTGCAGGCGGTGATCTCCTTCGCCCGGGACACCGGAGTCGAGCTCGCCGTACGCGGCGGCGGCCACAGCGGCCCCGGTCTGTGCCTGGTCGACGACGGACTCGTCCTCGACCTGACGCCGATGCGCTGGGTCAGGGTGGACCCGGAGACGGACACCGCTCAGGTGGGCGGAGGCACCCTGCTCGGTGACCTGGACCATGCGACACACGCCGTCGGGCGCGCCGTGCCGGCCGGGATCGTGTCGACCACCGGCGTCAGCGGTCTCACCCTGGGCGGCGGCCACGGTTATCTCACCCGCAGGTACGGCCTGACGATCGACAGCCTGTCGTCCGCCGATGTCGTCCTCGCCGACGGTAGCTATGTCACCGCGTCGGCGGACAGCCACCCGGACCTGTTCTGGGCGCTGCGCGGTGGCGGCGGCAACTTCGGCGTGGTGACGTCGTTCACCTTCGGGCTGCACCCGGCGTCCACGGTCGGGGCCGGAGTGACGGTGTGGCCCGTCGACCGCACGCCCGAAGTGCTGCGCTGGTACCGGGAGTTCCTGCCTGCCGCGCCCGACGAGCTCTACGGGTTCTTCGCCCTCCTCGTCGTGCCGCCCGGGCCGCCCTTCCCCGAGCCGATCCACGGGCAGAAGATGTGCGCTGTGATCTGGTGCTATACGGGAGACCTCTCCGACGAGCGCCTGGCGGAGATGTTCGCCGTGGTGAACGAGCCGGCGCCGCCGGCCTTCCACTTCGCCACCCCGATGCCCTACCCCGCCTTGCAGACCATGTTCGACGGGCTGCTTCCCGAGGGACTGCAGTGGTACTGGCGCGGCGACTTCTTCCAGACCATCTCCGACGCCGCGATCGACGTCCACCACAAATACGGCCAGAACATTCCGACCGGTCTGTCGACCGCGCACCTGTACCCGGTGGACGGCACAGCGCACCAGCCCGACGCGGACGGCACGGCCTGGGCCTACCGGGACGCCGTCTGGTCCGGCATCGTCGCCGGCATCGACCCGGACCCCGCCAACGCCGAGGTGATCCGGCAGTGGTGCGTCGACTACTGGACCGATCTGCACCCGCACTCCATGGGCGGCTCCTACGTCAACTTCATCGGCCCCGGGGAGAGCCAGGAGCGCGTCCGCACCACCTACCGCGGCCACTACGACCGCCTGGCCGCGGTCAAGCGCGCCTACGACCCGGACAACCTGTTCCGCGCCAACCAGAACATCCCACCGGCGCCGGAGTGACCGGCGCGCACACCGTGAGCCGCGTCAGCGGCCGCCGTCGTGCTCGCTGATCCAGCGGGCGGCGAGCAGGCCGGAGCCGGCGGTGAGCGCGGCGGCGGCGACGACGGTGGCGTTCAGACCGAGAGTGTCGGCGAGGACGCCCGCGACGAGGGCGCCCACGGCGTAGCCGATGTCGCGCCAGAAGCGGTAGGTGCCCAGCGCGCCCGTCCGCCAGGCGGGGTGCGCGTGGTCGGAGACGGAGGCGATCAGGGAGGGGTAGACCATGGCGGTGCCGAGTCCGAGCGCGACGGCGGAGAGGACGCCCGCGAGGAGCGGGGTGTCCAACAGGACGAGGGCGAGGACGAATCCGACGGCCTGGGTCAGCATGCCCGCGACGATGAGCGGTTTGCGGCCGACCCGGTCGGAGAGGTGGCCGGTGGGGATCTGGCCGAGGCCCCAGAGGATGGGGTACAGGCCCTTGACGAGCCCGACGGCGGCGAGACCGAGACCGTGGTCGGTGAAGAGCAGGGGGAAGACGCCCCAGGTCAGGCCGTCGTTGAGGTTGTTGACCAGGCCGGCCTGGCTGGCGCCGCGCAGGGACCGGTGGTGCCAGGAGGTCCGGGCGAAGGTGGCGGCCAGGGCGGTGCTCTCGCCGGAGGCCAGGGGCTTGGTGTGCCGGGAGAGTTCGAGGGCGACGTGCGCGGCGGTGTCCCGCACGATCAGGGCGAGGCCGAGCCCCGCGGCGACGAAGACCACACCGATGAGTTCCGGGACCGGGCGCAGGCCGTACGCCGTGGCGAGATAGCCGGTGACCAGGGCGGTGGTGCCGACGGCGGTGTAACCGGCCGCCTCGTTCAGGCCGGTGGCCAGTCCTCGCCGGGCGGGTCCGACCAGATCGATCTTCATGTTGACCGTCATCGACCAGGTCAGGCCCTGGTTGAGGCCGAGCAGTACGTTCGCGGCGACGATCCAGCCCCAGGACGGCGCCCAGGCGAGGGCGAACGGCACGGGGATGCCGATGAGCCAGCCGGTCACCAGGAGCTGCTTGCGGCGGAAGCGGGCGGTCAGCGCGCCCGCGGCGAGGTTGGTGAGGGCCTTCGTCAGGCCGAAGGCGATGATGAAGGAGAAGACGGCCAGGTCATTGGTCAGGCCGAAGGTGCGGGCGCCGATGAGCGGTACGGTCGTGCGTTCCAGCCCGACGAGGCCGCCGACGCAGACGTTCACGATGACGAGCAGCGTGAACTGCAGCCAATTCTCGCGAAGTCCCAGCCGAACAGGCCCGGCCGCGGACTCGGTGGTCGCGCTCACCGGGCAGCGCCCCCGGTGAGCCGGTGGCCGTGGGCGGCGGCGTAGTCGCCAACGCTGCCGTTCAGCACGGTCAGGTCGGTGTGCCCGGCGCGCTCCAGGACGCTGGCGGCGGTCATGGCGCGCTCCCCGTGCCCGCAGGCCACCACCGCACCCCCGGGGACCTCGGCGGTGTGGGCGGCGAGGGCACCGAGTTCGAGGTGGACGGCGCCGGGGACGTGTCCGGCCGCGTACTCGGCCGTCTGCCGGACGTCGAGGTACGGGGCGGCCGGCGCCTGGTCGGGGGTGACGAACGCGGTGGCCGAGGTGGGGAGGCCGGCCTCCTGCCAGGCGGTCATGCCTCCCGGGAGACGGCCGGCGAGCCGCTCGTAACCGATCTTGTACGCCTGCCAGACGAGCTCCGGCAGATCCTGGCCCTCCCCGGTGACGCAGGCGATGGGGTCCTCGCCGGGCAGCAGCCAGCCCAGCCAGGTGGCGAACTGGGCGCGCAGCGGGATGGAGATCGACCCCGGTATGTGTGCGGCGGCGTACTCGGCGGCGGGACGGACGTCGACCACGTGGCCGCCGCCGGCGAGCAGCGTGCGCACCTGCTCGGGGTCCAGGGCGGGCAGCGTCGGTGCGGCGGTCAGGACGGCGGGGCCGCGCCGGTTGAGCTCGGCGAGCCGTTCGAAGTAGGCGGGGTAGCTGCCGAGGCCCGCGAGCAGCCGGGACACGAAGGCGTCCTCGTCGGGTGCGGCGAGCAGCGGGTTGGCCCGCTTCTCCGTGCCGATGGTGGTGGTGCGCTCGGCGCCGGGCGGGGCCGAGCAGAACGAGCCGGCGCCGTGGGTGGGCCATACCGCGGTCTCGTCGGGCAGCAGGGTCAGCCGACACAGCGAGCGGTACTGCGCACGGGCCAGTTCCTCGGTGCGCTCCGCGCCGAGCAGGTCGGTGCGCGCGGCGGAGTTCACGATCAGCGAGCCGCCGGTGAACACCCCGAGCGGCCGGCCGCCGTCCAGCAGCAGGAAGGACAGGTGCTCGTCGGTGTGCCCGGGGGTCGCCAGGGCCAGCAGCGTCAGCCCGCCCAGGTCGACCTCGTCGCCGTCCGCGAGGGCCTGGTGGGGGAAGGCGCGGCGGCCGGCGGCGGAGGCCAGCACGGTGGCGCCGTGGTCGTGGCCGAGCTGGACGGCACCGGAGAGGAAGTCGGCGTGCAGATGGGTGTCGGCCGCGAAGGCGACGCGCAGCCCGCGCCGGTCGGCGGCGGCGTGCAGGGCGCGCAGATCACGGCTCGCGTCGACGGCCAGGGCACGGCCCTCGCCCAGGTCGACGAGGTAGGCGCTGTTGCCCAGTCCTTCGTCCACCAGCGGAATCAGATGGTCCTCCGCGAAGCCCATGGCCGTGCCTCCAACATCCGGTACTCGTGCCGCCCCCGTATCCTCTACAATATTCCATGGATTTATGGAGGAAGCGCATGGCGGAGACCACGGCAACCGGCTCGAAGGCGGAGCTGTACGACGCGTTCGCGGCCAGCGGCAAGGCGCTGGCCAGCGGAAAACGCCTGGAACTGCTCGATCTGCTGGCCCAGGGCGAGCGGACGGTCGACGCCCTCGCGAAGGCGGCCGGGCTGAACCTGACGACCGCGTCGGCGCATCTCCAGACGCTCAAGCAGGCCGGATTCGTCGCCACCCGCCGGGACGGCGTGCGCATCCACTACCGGCTCGCCGGCGACGACGTGGCCCGGCTGTTCGCGCTGCTGCGCAAGGTCGCCGAGAGCCACCAGGCCGCCGTGCCCGCCGCCCGCGACGCCTACCTCGGCGACGACGGCGCCGTGGAGGTCAGCCGCGAGGAACTCCAGGCCCGCGTCGCGGCAGGGAGCGTGACGGTGCTCGATGTGCGGCCGGTGGAGGAGTACCGGGCCGGGCACATCCCCGGCGCGATCTCCATCCCGGTCCACGAACTGGCCGACCGCATCCACGAGTTGCCCGAGGACACCGAGATCGTCGTCTACTGCCGGGGCGAGTACTGCGTCCTCGCCTACGACGCGGTCCGTCTCCTGACCGACCGCGGGCGACGCGCCATCCGCCTCAACGACGGCATGCTCGAATGGCGGCTGGCCGAGCTGCCCGTGGCCGCGGCGGAGCTGATGTGAGCGGGGCACCGCCGTCGCATCCTGGCCGTCCCGCCCCCCATCGCCGCCACCGCGAGCCGCCGATGAACCCGTCTACCCCTCGGCCGGGCCGATCCGTCGGCCCGTGAGGGTCACGGGCCGGATGGACACCCACATCTCCCGGTGACCACCCGCCCACGGCGTGCTGTGGGCCTGCCGGGTGAGCCGCCGTACGGTGTCCGGGTCCGTCACGACGCTCGCCGGGCCGACGACGAGGACGCTCCAGCCCCGGCTCAGGGCCTCGTCCAGGTGATCGACCTCGAAGGCGACCTCCCGTTCCGCGGCCGCCGCGGCCACGGAATCAGGCACGGTCCGGAAGACGATGGCGTCGTCGACCACGTCGTAGTTGACCGGGACGACTGCCGGGCGGCCGTCGGACGTCGACACCGAGACGCGTCCCACACCGTGTGTGGAGAGCAGCGTGCGGCATTCCTCCGGGGCGAGGTCGCGCAGCTCGGGATGGAGCAGTGCGTGGCCCTGGCCGGGTGGGAGATCGATGCCTCCGCCGCGCAGGGTGGCGACCGTGGTGCCCAGTGCGTCGGCCAGTCTGACGAGCGTCGCCAGGGTCGGGTCGGCGGGCCGTTCCTCGAGGTAGGCCAGATAGTCGGGCGACATCCGGGCGCGGCCGGCGGTCTCCTCGCGGCTGAGGCCCTGCCTCCTGCGTTCTACGGCCACGCGTCGGCCGATGTCGCCGGGGTCGGCCGCCCAGCGCGGTGAGGCGGCGGGGGACACGGTGGCCACGTCACCCGGGTCCTGTCGTGGCTCGTGGGTGCCCACGGTCCGCTCGTGGTGCAGAGGACGGACGTGTGCGTCGGGTCCGGGGAACACAAGGGTCACTTCGTCGGTGTCCGACCAGCGCACGTCGTAGGGCGGTGTTCCGTCCTCATGGTGGAGTCCGACGATCTCGCCGTCGCGCTTGCCGGCACCGGTCGCCGGACTCTCCACGATGAGCTGGTCGCCGAGGTGAGCTCGCATGATCGCTGCCCTCTCCGCAGAGTCGTGCTGTTTCCAACCTGCCACGCGGGACACATCACCGCACCGGGGCACGAGCGGGAGATCGACGGGGAGGCGCTGCCGCGTACTCACACGGGCCGTGCAGAGGGTTGGCGGCGGACACTCCGCCCGGGCGCCTGCGCTCCCCGCATGTCCCGTTCGGCGGTGCTCAGCAGCTGATGGGCGAGGTCGATCATGGCCCGGCCTGCCGCCAGTTCGTCGCCGATCTCCGGCACGTTCGCGTCCGCGGGATGGCAGCGCGCGCATCCCTGGGCGGAGAGCGCGGAGGTGCCGGTGTCCAGCACGACATCTGCCTTCGTCGTTCCGTCGTCGTCCTCGAAGAGATGGAGGCGGACGTTCCACTGCGCCGTGTGCGACATGATGTTCCTCCTCGCCCTCGTCCCGGTCCGACGACCGTCACATCGCCCGGCCTCCGGCGAGCCGCTGGTCGGTTCCCCCTCCACCCCACCATCGAACGGCGAAGGCCTTCGGGCACAGGGCCGAACGTCCCCGAGAGGTCCGACGTCCGGCCCCGTACGTCGCAGGACCGCTCGGGTTCACGGCTGCCGCCCGCCTGAGACGATGGACGGGCGACGTTCCCCGGAGGTGACGGGTATGCCGCCTCGGTTCCGGCTCACGCTGCTGGGCGTGGGCGCCATGGCGTCCCCGCGTTTCGCCCCGGCCGGCCTGCTGGTCGCCTACGGCCGCCGGCGCGTCGCGTTCGACGGCGGGCCCGGCGCACAGCCGCCGGAAGGCCCGCTGGACGCCTGGCTCGTGACCGACGAGCACGCCGAACTGCGCTCGGCCCTGCGGCGTCTCGCCGCCGAGCGCGGGCTGGTGCCGCGCATGACGGACCTGGACCTCGGCGAGCTGCGCATCCGCGCGCTGCCGGTCGCCCACACCTCCCATCCCACCTGCGGTTACCGCATCGAGGGAGAGCCGGGGGCGGTGGTGTGGGCGCCGGAGTTCTGGACCTTCCCGGCCTGGGCGGCGGACGCGGACCTGATGTTCGCGGAAGCCTCGTGCTGGGACCGCCCCATCCGCTTCCGCGGCGGAGTGGGCGGGCACGCACCCGTGCGGGACGTCGGCCCGGAAGCGGCCCGGAACCGGGTCGGACGGCTGGTCTACGCGCACATCGGCCGCCCCTGCCTCCGGGCGATGGACGCCGGTCTGATCCCCGAGTACGGGGAGTGGGGCCGAGAGGGCCGTACGTACGTCCTCCGGTCCGCCCCGCACCCCGGCGCCGACCGTGGGGCCAACGGCCCGCGGAGGGGCCGTACGGCCCCATGACAGGCGCCGTCTGCCCGGCGAGCGTGAAAGCGCGTGGGGCGCGACACTGGTGCCGTCCGAGGGGAACACTGCGACCGGACGCCCGGCGCGAGGAGGCAACCGTGAACGAGCGACTCGTGGTGCGGAGTCTGATGGATGCCGCCCCGTACGCGATCGGTGAGGACGAGAGCGTGCTGATGGCGTGGGAGGTCATGGAGAGGTCCGAGCAGTGTCAGCTCCCGGTGGTCCGTGGGGACGGCTGCTGCGCCGGAGTCCTGGATCGCGCCGAACTCGCCGTGGCCTGCGCCGCCGCGGCGGTGACGCTGTCCCGCCGCAAGGTGCGCGAGCTCGTGCACGCCCGCCGGACCGTCACGGTCCACCCCGAGGAATCGGCTCTGCGCGCCGCAGCCGTGATGACCGAGGAACACCTCGACGCCCTGCCGGTCACGGATCCGCGCGGACGGCTGGTCGGTCTGCTCACGGCCCGGGACTACGTGGCCGCCGCCGCGGGCCTGCACACCCGCGCCGAGGCTGTCAGCCGGAGTCCCGCACGGGCGACCCTCGACGGCTTGCCGCCGCACCGCGCACCACAGGAACGCGGAATCCCCATCCCGTAGTGGATCAGTTCATTCGTCCCTTCACCCGGAGAGGAAGGCTGACGTCATGGTCTGGGCATCATGGACGACCCCCGGGGTCTTCACCGGCCAGGGTGGCGCACGAACCGTCGAAGCGGGGATCGTCGCCGGCGACCTGACCGTCCACACCACCTGGGACGGCAAAGAGGCCGACGTGGCGGTCCAGTACACGGGCACGTCCGAATGGTTCACCCTCACGGGCAGCCCCGTGCCCTGCCGTTCCGAGGTGCACAGCCGGCAACTGCACCAGGCAGCCGTGGAAGCGGTCAAGGCAGGCGGTGGCTCCACCGTTCCCGAACTCTGAGGAATCGCATATCCGATTGCCCCTGCGCCGTCGGGTGCGCATGCTGCTGGGATGCGGTTTTCCATCAACATCCCCAACTTCGGCGACTTCGCCGATCCCCGTAACGTCGCCACCGTGGCGGCTGCCGCCGAAGAGGCGGGCTGGCACGGGCTGTTCGTCTGGGATCACGTCCTGCACCGACAGCACCAGGGCCGTCCCTTCGGGGACCCCTGGATGCTGCTGACCGCCGCCGCGTCGGCGACGTCCCGGATCCGGCTGGGCACCCTGCTGACGCCGGTCCCGCGTTACCGTCCGCAGCAACTCGCCCGCCAAGTGGCCACGTTGGACCAGCTCAGCGGCGGCCGGGTGATCTTCGCCGCGGGCCTGGGAGGCCCGATCGAGGACGAGTACGGCAGCTTTGGCGACGCCACCGATCCGCGCCTCCTCGCCGAGCGGCTGGACGAGGGACTGGAGCTGCTGCGGCGGTTCTGGTCCGGCGAGCCGGTGAACCACCACGGCCGGCACTACGAGGTGCGGGACGTCACGCTGCTGCCCGCCACGGTGCAGCGGCCCGGTCCGCCGGTGTGGATCGGCGGGTTCTGGCCGCGCCGTCCGCCCATGCGCCGAGCGGCGCGGTGGGACGGCGCGGTGCCGCTCTTCGAGACGGCCCGGCACGGGCATGTGCCGGACGCGGCGGAGGTACGCGAGCTGATCGGCTATGTGCGCAAGCAGCGTACGGCCACAGCCGAGCGCCCCTTCGAGTTCGTGCTCGGCGGTGCCACGCCCCTCGACCCGGCCAAGGCCAGGGACGTGATCGGTCCGCTGTACGACGCCGGCGCGACCTGGTGGGACGAGCGACAGGTCCAGACCGGCCCCGACCTGGACCGGCTGGCACCGGTCCTGCGCCGCATCGAGGCGGGCCCGCCGCCGATCTGAACAGCTACCGCGGCGCCCGAGGCACGAGGTCGGTGATCCAGACATTGCGTCCCTACTCGGCCAGCGCGGCCGAGTGCGCCAGCAGCAGCGCGCAGGACGCGACGAAGAGAGTCACCATGAGGGGTCCCGCGACGCCGTGCCCCTCAGCGAGGCTTCCCGACGCGGCCTGTCCGGCGGCGGTCCCCAGGGGGCCGCGGCCGGACAGGACGGTCATGGCGATCGCGGCGCGTCCGGCGGGGGGCGAGCCGCTCGGTGAGGGCGTAGAGGCTGATCATGTAGGGCGCGACCGTGAAACTCGTCGGCGCGATGCCTGCGGGCAGGGACACGAGCCGGGCATCGACGAACAGTGTGAGCATGCCGATGAAGAGGCCGCGGCGAATGACACACACCGGGCGCGCAGGGAGAACCGCTGCGGGAGCCAGGCACAGGCGACGCCGGCCAGAGCACTGCCGATGCCGAAACTCGGCGTACACGAGGCCCGAGGCGCCGGGCCTGCCGATCGGGCGCCGAAGATCACTCCCATCGCGACCATCGCCAGCAACCTGACGGCCAGGGGACGACGAGGCGGCCGGGGCCCTTGATACCGCTCCGCGGGACGCCGCCGCGAGGGGCCTGGGCGTGGAGCAGGGCCATGGTCGCCCCCGCGGGCGCGAAGGGGTTCACGGCCGCGAGCAGGCCGACCGGAGCCGGCCTGGCGACGAAGGTCAGGATACCGAGCGTCGCCTCCACGTGGGTGAGGATCGCCGCGTGCCCGTCGCGCACCGTCAGCCCGCCGAGGGAGAACTCCTCGATGCCGGTGAACTCGTCCTCCTGGACGGGTACGAACGACCGTGCCCTGGGCGCCCGCCCGGCGCCATGGCGAAGTGCGCGAGGTCCATGGCACTTCGCCCCCTCGGACAGCCGCGGCCGCGCAGGGCACGGGTTGTCCGAGAAGGCTGCGGCGTCGGCCTGTTGCCGGTTACGGCTTCCGGGCGAGCCCGCCGTGCTCCGCGATGGTCTCCGGGGTGGCCGAATCTGGCTCCGGACGCCACTGCGGGACCGAGACGACGCCGGGCTCGACGAGTTCCAGGCCGTCGAAGAAGGCGGTGATCTCGTCGACCGTACGCAGGTTGTACGGGACGGCGCCGCTGTCGTTGTAGGCGTCCTGGGCCTGCTCGAAGACCGGGTCGATGCCGCGCGAGCCGTCGTTGATGGAGAGGTAACTGCCCGACGGCAGGGCGTCCATCAGGCGGCCCGCGATCGAGCGGGCCTGATCGTGGTCGGCGACGTGTCCCAGGATGTTGCTGAGGATCAGCGCGACAGGACGGTCGAAGTCCAGTGTCGCGGCGGCGGCCTTGAGGATCTCCTCCGGGGAAGTCACGTCGGCGTCGATGTAGGCGGTCGCGCCCTCGGGGGAGGAGTAGAGCAGGGCGCGGGCGTGCGCCAGGACCATAGGGTCGTTGTCGACGTAGACGATCCGCGCCTCGGGGGCGAGCCGTTGGGCGACCTCATGTGTGTTCTCGGCGGTCGGCAGACCGGTGCCGACGTCCAGGAACTGCCGGATGCCCGCCTCACGGACCAGATAGGTGATGTTGCGGCGCAGGAACGCACGGCTGCTGCGGGCGATGGTGACGATGCCGGGGAAGACCGCGGTGTACGCGTCGCCGGCCTCCTCGTCGACGGGGTAGTTGTCCTTGCCGCCGAGCCAGTAGTTCCAGATACGGGCGGAGTGCGGCACCGACGTGTCGATCTTCTGGCCCATCGCCGTCTCGGGCGTGGTCGCGGGGTCGGTCATGAGTCGTGTCCGTCTTTCGGTGCGGGCGTGTCAAGGCATGGATCACTCACCGCACAACCTATGTCCGAACGACCGGATTTCGCCCATGAGTTCGGCCTACTCCCCGCCGGACGGTGACGTGGGGTCGCCCGACTGCTCCTGGAGACGGACGGTCACTACGGCTTCCGCGAGGACCTCCGCCGGCATCTCGTGTCGGCGCTCGGGGATGTGCACGGCGATCGCCTCGGCCACCGGCTCGTACACCTTGGGCCGTCGGCCCACCTTGCGGATACCGCTGTCACCAGCCTGTCCAGGCGGAAGGCGGCGAGTTCGCGGGAGATGCCCAGGCTGTCGGCGACCTCCTTCGACCGGCGCGCCCTGCCCAGCGGCAGCATCACCCCGCCCGGCGCCGTCGCGGGCGTCACGCACCCCCCGGTCCGGGTATGCGTGTTCCTGGGCCTCCTGCTCGGCTGTGCCGGAGGGGACCCCCGGGGCATGGTGTCCCAGGGGTTCTCCGCTGTCGTCCGGCCTGTCGGGCTCGCGCGGGTCAGCCGAGCTGGAACGTCGCCTCGACCGGGTAGTGGTCGCTGGGGGCGTTGGTGTCGGTCTGGCCCGTCGTCCAGCCGGACTGGGGGTCGAAGTCCACCTTGACGGTGGACATCGCGGCCGGCGTCGGGCGGCCCGGCGCGTTGAGATAGCCGAGGTAGTCGAGGTCGTCCCGGTAGTCCCTGGGGAAGGACTCGATGCCGGACATGTACTGGCACCAGACGGAGACCGGGCAGTCCATGGTCCTCAGGGTCTGACCGGAGTCGGTGGCCGGGGTGCCGAGCACACCGTTCACCGCGGCCTGGGCGTTGGCGTAGTCACCGCGCGACTGGCCGCCGTAGTACTCCACGTTCAGGTCTCCGCCGATCAGGACCGGCGCGGTCGAGCCGGCGATGCCGTCCACCCAGGTGCGGATCTCGCCGAGCTGGGCGAGCCGGGTGGACTGTGTGGTGTCCGTGGAGGCGTCGGACTCGTCGGCCTGCAGATGGGTGCCGACCACCCAGCTCTTCACACCCTCCTTCTCGATCTGCGCCAGCGCCGCGCCCTTGTTGGCGTGGTAGTCCCAGGTGCCGTAGGTGGAGTTGCTGAAGACGTGGGCGTACTGGGCGGTGATCGGATACTTGGAGAGGATCATGGTGCCGCCGTTGATGACGAACCACGAGTTGGAGCAGTCACCGCTGATGCCCGTCCAGCCGCCACCGGAACAGGTCTGGCCGACGACGGGGGTGTGGTACGGGTAGAGGTCGGCGAGCTTGCTGATGATGTCGGCGGTCGAGCTGTTGTTGAAGTCCTCGTCCAGCACCACCACGTCCGCGCCGTGCTTGCGGATGATCGACTCGACGGTCGGGGTGCGCTGCGCCGCCTTCTCGTTCTGGGTGCTGTCGACGATCGCGGTGCCGAGATCGACGTTCCACGCGAACACCGAGAGGCCGGTGCCGGTGCCCGCGCTCGCGGTGGGGGCCGCGTAGCCGCTGAAGCCGAGCAGCAGGGCGGCCGCTGCGGAGGTGAGGGCGGTAGCTGTACGACGCGAGACCATGCGCTCTCCTGGTGAGGTGGGAAGTCCCCGGGCCGCGACCGATTGATCGGTCGCGTACATGACACTGCGACTCTAGGGTGCTCGCGGGTACGGCTGAGGGAACTTCCCCCGATCGCCTCATGGAGAGAAGGTGTCTGGACAAGTTCGTCCCGTGGCGGAGTGAATCCGACCGGCCGGAGCCTTCTGTTCGGGTCACGCCTGTTCACACATTCCCTGAGCCGGACCGGGCCGGGAAGACGCCGCCTAGGGTGGGTGTATGGGCGGCGTGGTGACGCTGTTCCTGTGCGGGGACGTGATGCTCGGGCGCGGCGTCGACCAGATCCTTCCGCACCCCGGAAGCCCGGTGCTGCGCGAGGGTTACGTCACGGATGCCCGGACGTACGTGGAACTGGTCGAGGCGGTCAGCGGTCCGATCCCCGCGCCGGTCCACCCCGCCTGGCCGTGGGGCGACGTGCTGGGGCTGTTGGACGAGGTCGCGCCGGATGCCCGGATCGTCAATCTGGAGACGGCCGTCACGCGCAGCGACGCCTTCATGCCGGGCAAGGCGGTGCACTACCGGATGCACCCGGCCAACCTGCCCGCCCTCGCGGTGGCCCGGCCCGACGTGTGCGTCCTGTCCAACAATCATGTGCTGGACTTCGGCCGGCCGGGCCTGGAGGAAACCCTGGACTCACTCGCCGGCGCAGGACTGCGAGCGGTGGGCGCGGGGCGCGACGCCGACGAGGCCTACGCGCCCGCGGCGGTCCCGCTCGGTCCCGGCCACCGCATCCTGGTCTTCGCCCTCGGAGCACTGTCCAGCGGCATCCCGCCCGACTGGGCCGCGACCACGGACCGCTCCGGTGTCGCCTACGTCCGCGAACTGTCGGCGTCGGCGGCCGAGGCGGCCGTCCAGCGGGTGCGGCGGGACAAGCGGCCGGGCGACATCGTGGTCGTGTCGGTGCACTGGGGCACCAACTGGGGCTATCTCGTTCCCCGCGAGCAGACGCGTTTCGCGCGCGCCCTGGTCGACGGCGGCGTCGACATCGTCCACGGGCACTCCTCGCACCATCCCCGCCCCGTCGAGGTGTACCGGGGCCGGTTCATCCTCTACGGCTGCGGCGACTTCATCGACGACTACGAGGGCATCTCGGGCTACGAGGAGTACCGCGACGACCTCCGGCTCGGCTACCTCGTCTCGGTGGAGGCGGACACGGGACGCCCGATCGGCATGCGGATGGTCCCCTGGCAGGCGCGGCGGATGCGGCTGGAGCCCGCCGGGGAGCCGGACCGCGCGTGGCTGCGCTCGACCCTCGACCGGATCTGCCACGGCCTGCACATCGGCATGGAGGCCGACGGCACGCTGAGTGTCCTGGCGGGGTCGGCGGGCGCGGACCGGTGATGCAGCGGGGCGCCGGACGTCACGCGGTGCAGCGGGGGTGAGCCGGAGAGTTGCGGGTACCTGGTGTTGGCGGACGGAACGGCCTCGCGCTGTTCGGCTCGGGCCTCGCGCTGTTCGGCTCGGGCCTCGCGCTGTTCGGCTCGGGCCTCACGCCGGCACTCGTCTTCTGCCTCGGGCTGGCGATGACGGCCGTGGGCGGCACCCGTCGCCGTCACCGCCACCACCGCGTTTCCAGGTGGCGCAGGAGGCGGGACACGACCGGGCCCGGCGGGATCACGGGGCCGGGAGCACGGGCCTGAGCGCCGATTGAAAGGCCAACAAGACAGCGCCGCGCACCTCGGGCACCATGGCTGCAGGCCTTGTTCGGCCGATGGATGTGTTCGTGCGCCGCGGCATCGGCGCCACCACCGGAAGTCCGCCGAGTCACCTGGGGTGGTGAACTCACCATGCTGCTACCGGCGAAATCCGAAGTCCGCCGCCTGCTGCGACACTATCGGGTGTGCGAACGCGCCACCGTCGCGGCACCCGCCGATCTCGCGTCCCGTGCCGCCTTCGAGGACTCGGGCTACACGCTGTGCGTGCTGATGGGCGAGCGCAACCCGCGGGAGGCGGCCGCCGCCGCCCGGCGCTATCTGCGCACCGACCTGGTCACTTATCTGAGGAAGCGGACAGGGCGGGTGCGTGCGGCCTCCGTCGGCCGGCGCTCGCGTCGGTCCGCTCCGACGACCCAGGATTCCCGGGCGGGCTGACTGCTCGCACCGGCACAGTCGTGAAGGGACGAGCGATGACGACTGCGAAGGACATCATGAGCCCGGGCGCCCAGTGGATACCCCGGCACGAGACGCTGGACCGGGCCGCGCAGATGATGCGGGACCACGAGGTGGGCGCACTTCCGGTCAGCGACCCCGACAACGGTGACCGCATGTGCGGCATCATCACCGACCGCGACATCGTGGTGAAGTGCATCGCCTCGGGTCGTGACCCGGCGCGGATGACGTGCGGTGACCTGTGCGAGGGCACGCCGCGCTGGATCGATGCCGCCGCCGACATCTCGGACGCCCTGCGGGAGATGGAGGGCCACCAGATCAAGCGCCTTCCGGTGGTCGAGAACAAGCGCATGATCGGGATGATCAGCGAGACCGACATCGCCCGGCACCTCGGCGACGACCAGCTCGTGGAGTTCGTCCATCGGGTGTACGCCCCCGCCTGATCATGTAAGAGACCCGCCACCCCGTCGCCGACGGTTCGGCCGCCGAACGCCTACTCCGGCTCACCGGAGTCGGCCGGCCGAGTCGTCGGCGAAACCTTTGACGGCTGACCGATCCTTGACCGCTGCTTCGGCCTCCGCGATGCTGTGTTGCGAAACGTGAGAGGTGTGCCGTAATGGGCAACGTCTCGATCCCGCTGTGAGCCGAGGAGTGGCCATGTCTCAGCAGGTCCGTGGTGTCGTCGCGCGGAGCAAGGGCGCCCCTGTCAGTCTGGAAACGATCATCGTGCCCGACCCCGGCCCGGGCGAGGCGCTGGTCAAGATCGAGGCCTGCGGGGTCTGCCACACCGATCTGCACTACCGCGAGGGCGGTATCAGCGACGACTTCCCCTTCCTGCTGGGGCATGAGGCCGCGGGTGTGGTCGAGGCGGTCGGCGAGGGGGTCACCGAGGTGGCGCCCGGTGACTTCGTGATCCTCAACTGGCGTGCCGTCTGCGGCCAGTGCCGGGCCTGTCTGCGCGGTCGGCCCTGGTACTGCTTCAACACGCACAACGCCAAGCAGAAGATGACCCTGACCGACGGTACGGAGCTCTCGCCCGCGCTGGGCATCGGCGCCTTCGCCGAGAAGACGCTCGTCGCGGCCGGCCAGTGCACCAAGGTCGACCGGGCCGCCTCGCCCGCTGCCGCCGGGCTGCTCGGCTGCGGAGTGATGGCCGGCCTCGGCGCCGCGATCAACACCGGGAACGTCGGCCGCGGGGACACCGTCGCCGTGATCGGGTGCGGCGGGGTGGGAGCCGCGGCGGTCGTCGGATCGAGGCTGGCGGGTGCGTCGAGGATCATCGCCGTGGACATCGACGACCGCAAGCTGGACACCGCGAAGAAGCTGGGCGCGACCCACACGGTCAACTCCAAGCAGGCCGACGCGGTCGACGCGGTGCGCGAGCTGACCGGTGGCTTCGGCGCCGACGTCGTCATCGAGGCCGTCGGCCGCCCGGA
This sequence comes from Streptomyces sp. NPDC007856, assembly GCF_042868225.1. NCBI lineage: Bacteria > Bacillati > Actinomycetota > Actinomycetes > Kitasatosporales > Streptomycetaceae > Streptomyces > Streptomyces sp. NPDC007856. The sequence goes on from NZ_JBIAEC010000011.1 coordinate 219,088, forward strand.
GACGTACCAGCAGGCCTTCTACGCCCGCGACCTCGCCGGCACCGTCGTGCTCGTCGGCGTCCCCACCCCCGAGATGAAGCTCGAACTGCCCCTGCTGGACGTCTTCGGCCGGGGCGGCGCCCTCAAGTCGTCCTGGTACGGCGACTGTCTGCCCTCCCGTGACTTCCCGATGCTCATCGACCTCTATCTGCAGGGCCGTCTCGACCTGGACGCCTTCGTCACCGAGACCATCGCGCTGGACGAGGTGGAGAAGGCCTTCGAGCGGATGCACCAGGGCGACGTGCTGCGCTCGGTGGTGGTCCTCTGATGGCGGGCGCCCGCATCGAACGGCTCGTCACTTCGGGGACGTTCTCGCTGGACGGTGGCACCTGGGACGTCGACAACAACGTATGGATCGTGGGCGACGACACCGAGGCGGTCGTGATCGACGCCGCCCATGACGCCGACGCCATCGCCCGGGCCCTCGGCGGTCGCACCCTGCGGGCCATCGTGTGCACCCACGCGCACAACGACCACATCGACGCCGCACCCGACCTCGCCGCCCGCACCGGCGCCCCGGTCCTGCTGCACGCCGACGATCTGCCGCTGTGGAAACAGACCCATCCCGACCGGGCGCCCGACGGCGAGCTGACCGACGGGCAGCGCCTCACCGTCGCCGGAGTGGAGCTGACCGTCCTGCACACCCCGGGACATGCCCCGGGGGCCGTCTGTCTGTACGCCCCGCACCTGTCCGCGCTGTTCAGCGGCGACACGCTGTTCGCCGGCGGCCCCGGGGCCACGGGACGGTCGTACAGCGACTTCCCGACCATCATCCGTTCCCTCAGGGAACGCCTCCTCGCCCTGCCGGACGACACCGTCGTGCACACCGGCCACGGCGACACCACCACCATCGGCGCCGAGGCGCCCCATCTTCAGGAGTGGATCGAACGCGGCTTCTGACCGCCCGGCGACAAGCGGCCCTGCCCCGGTGACGGACCGACGTGAACGGCACCGGCGGCAGGGCCGTCGTCGCACCTGTGCCACCACCCCTGATCTCTTTGCTGGCCTGCGCTTTCGAGGTCGCTGCTGCATGCCCGGAAACCGGTCGCCGGACCCCGCGCAAAGGGCCCTGTGGATGCCTTGACAACGCTTCAGGGCGGCCAGCAGACTGGCGTTGCGCTAATCGCAATCCGTTTCGCTATACGCACCGAGGTGTCATGATGATTCCCGCGTGCCGACTCGCGGATCTACCGCGAGGCGAGGCCCACCGGCTCGACATCGACCCGCCGGTCTCGGTGTTCCACACCGACGACGGCGAGCTCTTCGCCATCGACGACACCTGCACCCACCAGGACGCGTCGCTCGCCGACGGCTGGCTGGAGGGCTGTGAGGTGGAATGTCCTCTGCACGCCTCCAAGTTCGACCTGAGGACCGGAGCCGTGGACGCACCGCCGGCCAAGCTCCCGGTCCGCACTCATGAGGTCGTCGTCGAGGACGGCATGGTCCACGTGCGGCTGTCCACCGAGGCGCCGAACCTGCCGCCGTGCGTCGCCGCCCGCCTGGCCGGAGGCCCCGCGTGAGGACCGTCGCCGTGGTGGGCGCCTCGCTGGCCGGTCTGTCGGCGGCGCGCTCGCTGCGGAAGCAGGGGTACGACGGCCGGCTGGTCGTCGTCGGCGACGAGCTCCACCGCCCGTACGACAGGCCGCCGTTGTCCAAGGAGTTCCTTGCCGGTGCCATCGGCGAAGCGGAACTGGCACTGGAGAGGGACGACGAGGAGCTCCAGGCGGAATGGGTGCTCGGCGCCCGCGCCACCGGCCTCGACCGCACCGGGCGGGCGATCCGGCTCGCCGACGGCCGGGAGATACGCGCCGACGGCGTGGTCCTCGCGACCGGCGCCGCCGCCCGCACCCTGCCCGGCACCGAAGGTCTCGCCGGCGTCCATGTGCTGCGCACGCTCGACGACGCCCGCGCCCTGCGGGACGACCTGGCCCGGGGCGGACGGCTGGTGGTGATCGGCGGCGGCTTCATCGGCGCCGAGGTCGCCTCCACGGCGTACGCCCTCGGTCTCGACGTGACCGTGGTCGAGGCGGCTCCGACACCGCTGGCCGGACCGCTCGGCGAGGCCATGGGCCAGGTCGTCTCCGCCCTCCACACCGATCACGGTGTACGGCTGCTGTGCGGCGTGGGGGTCAAGGGCCTGAGCGGGGACGAGCGGAGCGAGACGAGGGTCCCCCCGGGCGGAGTCTGGGGGAGGGTCGACGCCGTGCTGCTGGAGGACGGCCGCAGCATCCCCGCCGACACCGTCGTCGTCGGTGTGGGGGCGCGCCCCTGTGTCGAGTGGCTGGAGGGCTCCGGCGTCGCCCTCGACAACGGCGTGAAGTGCGGCGCCGACGGCCGCACGAGTGTCGCCGGGGTGGTCGCCGTGGGCGACTGCGCCAACTGGTACGACCCGCACACCGGGGTCCACCGCAGGGTCGAGCACTGGACCGGCGCGCTGGAACGGCCGGACGCCGCCGTCGCCGTGCTGCTCGCCCACGGTGCGACGGAGCCGGGTGTGCCCCGGCCGCCGTACTTCTGGTCCGATCAGTACGGCGTGAAGATCCAGTTCGCCGGCCATGCCGCCGGGGCCGACAGCGTGACGGTCGAGGAGGGCTCGACCGACGACCGCAGTTTTCTGGCCGTCTACCGCAGGGCCGATCGGCCGGTCGCCGTGCTCGGCATGAACCAGCCGCGGCTGTTCACCCGATGGCGCAAGCAGTTGGCCGCCGTCACGTCTTGACACCGCCCCTGCGGCAACCCATTCTGCGTTGCACATGAAACGCAGTGTTGCTTCATACACAACGCCGACCGAAGTCGCTCTTCCCGGCGCGTGACCTATCGATCCACGACGTTTCCCGAGGAGTGCACCGTGACCTCGACCAGCCTGCCGGACAGCCTGATCGCCACTCTCCCCGGCTCCGCCTACACGGACCCCGGCATCTTCGCCCAGGAACAGGAGCACATCTTCGAGACGATGTGGTTCTGCGTCGCGCGCTCGTCCGACCTGGCCAAGCCCGGCGCCTTCCGCACCGTGGACGTGGGCCGCGAGAGCATCCTCGTCACCCGGGCCCGGGACAACGCGATCCGCGCCTACTTCAACGTCTGCCGGCACCGCGGGGCCAAGCTCTGCACCGAGGAGACGGGCGAGGTCAAGCGGGCCTTCCAGTGCCCGTACCACGCCTGGACCTACGACCTGAACGGCAAGCTCGTCGCGGCGCCCAACCTGACCAAGATGCCCGACGTCGGCCGCACCGAGTACGGGCTGGTGAGCGTGGCCGTCCGCGAATGGCTCGGCTATGTCTGGGTCTGCCTGGCGGAGAACCCGCCCTCCTTCGAGGAGGACGTGATGGGAGCCGTGGTAGAGCGGCTGGGCGACACCGCGTCGATCGACCGCTACGACATCGCGAACCTCTCGGTGGGCAAGCGGATCGTCTACGACGTCAAGGCGAACTGGAAGCTCGTCATCGAGAACTTCATGGAGTGCTACCACTGCGCCACGATCCACCCCGAACTCACCGAGGTGCTGCCCGAGTTCGCCGACGGCTACGCCGCCCAGTACTACGTCGGGCACGGCGCCGAGTTCGGCGCGGAGATCCAGGGCTTCACCGTCGACGGCTCAGAGGGCCTGGACCGCATTCCGGGGGTGTCCGAGGAGCAGGACCGCCGGTACTACGCGATCACCGTCAAGCCGCAGGTGTTCATCAACCTCGTGCCCGACCATGTGATCTTCCACCGGATGTACCCGGTGGCCGTCGACCGCACGATCGTCGAGTGCGACTGGCTCTACCTCCCGCACGTGGTGGAGACCGGCAAGGACGTCAGCCGGTCCGTGGAGCTCTTCGACCGGGTCAACCGCCAGGACTTCGACGCCTGCGAACGCACCCAGCCCGGAATGAGCTCACGGCTGTACGCCAAGGGCGGCGTGCTCGTGCCCAGTGAGCACCACATCGGTGCCTTCCACGACTGGGTGAACGAGCGTCTCGGCACGCACCACCCGGAGTGAGGAGCGCCCGTGGCCCGCGCGGGGGGCGTACGCGGGCCGTACGGCGGTGGTGCTCCGTGCGCTCAGCCGAGGTATCCCATCCGGTGGCTGATCTCCTCCGCACCCTTGACCAGCACCGGAGCCAACTCGTGCATGCGCTCCTCGGTGAACCGGTAGGAGGGCCCGGAGGCGCTGATCGACGCGATGACCCGGCCCTCCCGGTCACGGATCGGGGCGGCCATGGCGTGCAGCCCGATCTCCAGCTCCTCCAGCGTCCAGGCGTAACCGCGCTCCCGGGCCTCGGCGAGGTTCTTCTCCAGCTTCGCCTTCGCGGAGATCGTGTGCGGGGTCAGCTTCTTCAGGCCCGTCTCGGTCAGCAGGGCGGCGCGTTCCTTGGCGGGCAGGTGGGCCAGCATGATCTTGCCGCTGGAGGTGGCGTGCAGCGGGGTCAGCTGGCCGACCCAGTTGTGGGCGGTGACCGCGGACTGGCCGCGCACCTGGTAGAGGTTGATCGCGTAGCGCTCCTGCATCACGGCGATGTTGACCGTCTCGCCGATCTCCTCGGCCAGGCGCTCGCACACCGGCCGGCCCTGCTGGGTGATGTCGATGCGTCCCGTGACGGCGCCCGCCAGGCGTACGATGCCGAAGCCAAGCCGGTACTTGCCGCGCTCGCCCGACTGCTCCACGAGGCCGCGTGCCTCCAGGGCGCCGAGCAGCCGGAACGCCGTCGACTTGTGCACATCGATCTCGGCGGCCACCTCGCTCACGCCTGCCTCGCCACGCTGGGCCAGGATCTCCAGGACGCTGATGGCGCGGTCGACGGACTGCACCCCACCGGGCGGCGAACCGTTCGTTTCGGTATCCGGACTGTAGTTGCTCATAGCGGAACTATACGCGCAGTAAACAACACGCAGGCAAGTAACGCGCTGTGAACAAAGATCTTACAAGTTGCGTTGTTCGCAACCTAGTGCGTATAGCGATACCCGTACTAGCATGCCCGCACATCAACGGCGCGAGCGAGACGAGGCACCATGGCTCCCCTGCAGTACGACTTCGTCATCGTCGGCGGTGGATCGGCCGGCAGCGCACTGGCGAACCGGCTCTCGGCCGACCCCGGCAACCGGGTGCTGGTCCTGGAAGCCGGCCGCTCCGACTACCCCTGGGACGTCTTCATCCACATGCCCGCGGCGCTCACCTACCCCATAGGCAGCCGCTTCTACGACTGGAAGTACGAGTCCGAGCCCGAGCCCCACATGGGCGGCCGGCGCATCTACCACGCGCGCGGCAAGGTGCTCGGCGGCTCCAGCAGCATCAACGGCATGATCTTCCAGCGCGGCAACCCCATGGACTACGAGCGGTGGGCGGCCGATGCCGGCATGGAGACCTGGGACTACGCCCACTGTCTGCCCTACTTCCGCCGGATGGAGAACTGTCTGGCGGCCGACCCGGACGACGAGTTCCGCGGCCATGACGGACCCCTCGTGCTGGAGCGCGGCCCCGCCACCAACCCGCTCTTCACCGCCTTCCTCAAGGCCACCGAGGAGGCGGGCTACGCCCCGACGGACGACGTCAACGGCTACCGGCAGGAAGGGTTCGCCAAGTTCGACCGCAACGTCCACCGCGGGCGCCGGCTGTCGGCCTCCAAGGCCTACCTCAAGCCTGCCATGAAGCGGCCGAACCTCACGGTGAAGACGCGTGCCCTCGTCACCCGGGTGCTCTTCGAGGGCAAGCGGGCCGTCGGCGTCGAGTACCGGCGCGGCAAGGGCGCTCCCCAGCAGGTCCGCGCCGGCGAGGTGATCCTGTGCGGCGGCGCGATCAACTCCCCGCAGCTGCTGCAGCTCTCCGGTGTCGGCAACGCCGCCGAACTGTCCGCCCTCGGCATCGACGTCGTCCACGACCTGCCGGGCGTCGGCGAGAACATGCAGGACCACCTGGAGGTGTACGTCCAGTACGGCTGCAAGCAGCCCGTCTCCATGCAGCCGTACATGGCGAAGTGGCGCGCCCCCTTCATCGGGCTGCAGTGGCTGTTCCGCAAGGGCCCCGCGGCCACCAACCACTTCGAGGCGGGCGGCTTCGCCCGCAGCAACGAGGACGTGGACTACCCCAACCTGATGTTCCACTTCCTGCCGGTCGCCGTCCGCTACGACGGCTCCTCGCCGTCCGGCGGCCACGGGTACCAGGTGCACGTCGGGCCCATGTACTCGGACGCCATCGGATCGGTGAAGATCAAGAGCAGGGACCCGCGGGTCAAGCCGGCGCTGCGCTTCAACTACCTCTCCACCGAGCAGGACCGCCGGGAGTGGGTCGAGGCGATCCGCGTCGCCCGCAGGATCCTCAACCAGCCCGCCCTCGCCCCCTACAACGCCGGCGAGATCTCGCCCGGAACCTCCGTCGAGACCGACGAGGAGATCCTCGCCTGGGTCGCCAAGGAGGGCGAGACCGCGCTGCATCCCTCGTGCACCTGCAAGATGGGCACCGACGAGATGTCCGTCGTCGACCCGCTGAGCATGCGTGTGCACGGACTGGACGGGCTGCGCGTGGTGGACGCCTCGGTGATGCCGTACGTCACCAACGGCAACATCTACGCGCCGGTGATGATGATCGCCGAGAAGGCGGCCGACCTCATCCTCGGCAAGGAGCCGCTGGAGCCGTCGAAGGCCGCGTACTACCGCCACCGCGACGCCCAGAAGCAGGCCGGGTGAGCCATGGGCGCCGACGCCCTGCAAGAGCTGCTCACCCGGGTCCGCTACGAGGTGCTGCCGGCGAAGGCGACCGAGGAGAAGGTCCTCGCCCATGTGCCGCGAGACGTCGTGGTCACGGTCACGGCGTCGCCGGTCAAGGGGCTGGAGCCGACGCTCGGCCTCACCGAGCGACTGGCGGCGCACGGATACCGCGTGGTCCCGCATGTGCCCGCACGGCTGCTGCGGGACGACGCACACGTGAAGGACGTCGCCGAGCGGCTGCGTGCGGCGGGCGTCGACGACGTCTTCGTGCCGGCCGGTGACGCCGATCCGCCGGCCGGGCCGTACGACGGAGCGCTGGCGGTGCTGCGCGCCCTGAGCGACCTGGGCAGACCCTTCGCCGAGCTGGGCATCACCGGTTATCCGGAGAGCCATCCGCTCATCCATGACGACATCACCATCCAGTCGATGTGGGACAAGCGGACGCACGCCACGTACATCGTCAGCAACCTGTGCTTCGACCCGCGTGTGCTCGGCGACTGGATCACCCGGATCCGGCGCCGCGCCATCACCCTGCCCGTGTACGTGGGCGTCGCCGGGCCCGTCCAGCGGGCGAAGCTGCTGTCGATGGCGACGAAGATCGGGGTGGGGGAGTCGACCCGCTTCCTCACCCGGCACCCCTCCTGGTTCCTGCGGTTCGCGGCACCCGGCGGATACGCCCCCGAGCGGCTGCTCGGCCGCGGCGCCGAGGCGTTCACCGGGGCCGCGGCCGCCGTGGCCGGCCTTCACCTCTTCACCTTCAACCAGATCGCCGAGACGGAGCACTGGCGCCGTGCGGCACTGGACCGGCTGGGCGGCTGACGTACGCGGGTGGGCGACGCGGCGGCGGCCAAATCGAGATACACCGACCCCTTGACGGGTCTCGGCCGATTCGGCCAGGGTGTTCCACCACAAGCAATTCAATGCACAATGCGCAACGAATTCTTCGAAGGGCGCGGCCGTGACAGATCTGTACGTGGACGGAGAATGGCGCGCCGCGGTGGCCGGCGGCCACCGGGAGATCCGCTGCCCCGCGGACGGCACGCTGGTCGCGACGGTCCAGGAGGCGACCCGCCCCGACACCGAGGCGGCGATCGCCGCCGCCCGGCGCGCCTTCGACGAGGGCCCCTGGCCCCGTACCCCCGAGCGGGAGCGCGGCGCGCTGCTGCTGCGCACCGCCGACATCATCGAGCGCGACGCCAAGGAGTTCGCCCGCGCCGAGTCCCTCGACACCGGCAAGCGCCTGGTCGAGAGCGAGTACGACATCGCCGACGTCGTCTCCTGCTTCCGCTACTACGGCGGCATCGCCGGCACCAGCGCGGGACGGGTGATCGACACCGGACGCGACGACGCCCTCAGCCGGGTCAGCTACGAGCCCGTCGGCGTGTGCGGACTGATCACGCCCTGGAACTACCCGCTGCTGCAGGCCAGTTGGAAGGTCGCCCCCGCTCTTCTCGCGGGCAACACCGTCGTCCTCAAGCCCAGCGAGCTGACGCCCTCCACCTCCGTCCTGCTGATGAAGGCGCTCGAGGAGGCGGGCCTCCCGGCCGGCGCCGCCAACCTGGTGCTGGGTGCCGGAGCCGAGGCGGGCGCGCCGCTCGCCGAGCACCCGGCCGTCGACATGGTGTCGTTCACCGGAGGCCTGCAGACCGGACGGCACATCATGGCCACGGCCGCCGCGACGGTGAAGAAGGTCGCGCTGGAACTCGGCGGCAAGAACCCGAACGTGGTCTTCGCCGACGCCGACTTCGCCACCGCCGTCGACTTCGCGCTCACCGCCGTCTTCCTGCACTCCGGGCAGGTCTGCTCGGCCGGCGCCCGTCTGATCGTCGAGGACTCGATCCACGACGCCTTCGTCGACGAGGTCGTACGCCGCGCCCGGCTCATCCGCCTCGGCGGCCCCTTCGACCCCGAGGCCGAGACCGGGCCGCTGATCTCCGCACAGCACCGCGAGAAGGTCGAGGCGTACGTCGCCGCAGGCCTGGCCGAGGGCGCCGTACTGCGCTGCGGAGGCGCGCGCCCCGACGACCCCGCGCTCGCGGACGGCTTCTACTACCCGCCCACCGTCCTCGACGAGTGCCGGCAGGACATGCGCGTGGTGCACGAGGAGTCCTTCGGACCCGTGCTCACCGTCGAACGCTTCCACGACGAGGACGACGCCGTCCGCATCGCCAACGACACGGAGTACGGCCTCGCCGGAGCCGTCTGGACGCAGGACGCGGGCAGGGCCCAGCGGGTCGCCCGCAGGCTGCGCCACGGCACCGTGTGGATCAATGACTACCACCCCTATGTGCCGCAGGCGGAATGGGGTGGCTTCGGGCACTCGGGCGTGGGCCGTGAGCTGGGACCGACCGGCCTGGACGAGTACCGAGAGCCCAAGCACGTCTGGCAGAACATCCAACCCCGGCCGCAGCACTGGTTCCGCGGCTGAACGCCGAAAGAGGTCGATCATGACCCCAGCACAGACCGAGGTGTCGCAGCGGCGCGACACGTCCCAGCATCCCAAGGACCGCACCCCGGTCATCTCCGTGCGCCGGCTGTGGAAGGTGTTCGGGCCGAAGGCCGACGAGGTGCCGGGCTCCGCGGAGTTGTGCGGACTCACCCGCCGCGAGCTCATGGACCGCACCGGCTGTACCGCCGCCGTACGGGACGTCGACTTCGAGGTGTCGCCCGGCGAGGTCTTCGTCGTCATGGGCCTGTCCGGCTCCGGAAAGTCCACCCTGGTGCGATGTCTGACCCGGCTGATCGAACCCACCGCCGGGGAAGTCGTCTTCGAGGGCGAGGACATCCGCGGCGCCGACGCCCGCCGGCTGCGCGAACTGCGCCGCAGCAAGTTCTCCATGGTCTTCCAGCACTTCGGCCTGCTGCCGCACCGCAAGGTCGTCGACAACGTGGCGTTCGGGCTGGAGATACGCGGCATGAGCAAGGCCCAGCGCACCAAGCGCGCGCTGGAGACCGTCGAACTGGTGGGCCTGGCCGGATACGAGAACTCCTACCCCGACCAGCTCTCCGGCGGTATGCAGCAGCGCGTCGGTCTCGCCCGCGCCCTGGCGGGCGACCCCGACGTCCTCTTCTTCGACGAGCCGTTCTCCGCGCTCGACCCGCTGATCCGCCGCGACATGCAGAGCGAGGTCATCCGCCTGCACCACGAGGTCGGCAAGACCATGGTGTTCATCACCCACGACCTCTCCGAGGCCCTGAAGCTCGGCGACCGCATCCTGATCATGCGCGACGGCAAGACCGTCCAGTGCGGCACCGGTGACGAACTGGTCGGCGCCCCGGCGGACGACTACGTACGCGACTTCGTGAAGGACGTGCCGCGTGGCGACGTCCTCACCCTGCGCTGGATCATGCGCCCGGTGGAGAGCGAAGACGCCCTGGACGGACCCGAGTTGGGACCGGACGTCGTGGTGCGCGAGGCCACCCGTACCGTGCTGGCCGCCCACAAGCCGGTCAAGGTCGTCGAGAACGGCAAGCTGCTCGGCATCGTCGGCGACGAGGAGATCCTCTCCGTCGTCGCGGGACAGGCAGCCGGTCAGGAAGGCGGTGCGTGATGGCCGTCGCCGCCGACGCGACCGCGCCGGTCGCGACGATACGTGAGCGGGTCAGCCGCCCGATGGTGGTGGCGGCGATCCTGCTGGCCTGGCTGGTGCTCTTCGCCGTGCTGCGCGGCAGGCAGACGCTGGCCCTCGCCGCGGCCGACCTCACCGGCCTGCACCGCTGGCTGAACGACGTCAACGACAGCATCGGGGCCAACCGCAACTCCAACCCGGTCTTCCTGTACTTCTTCAACGAGATCCGGCTGGCCATCGACAACCTGGTGACCTTCGTTCAGTCGCTGATCTCCCAGCCCACCGGCACCCGCCCGGTCCCGCAGATCGGCTGGCTCGGCGTCGTGGGACTCACCGGCTATGTCTCCTGGGCCGTGGGCAACTGGCGGGTCGCCCTGCTGGCGGTCGCGGGATTCACCTTCTTCGGGCTGCAGGGCCTGTGGCAGGAGAGCATGGACACGCTGGCGCTGACCCTGTCGGCGGTCCTCGTGGCGCTGCTCATCGGCATCCCGCTGGGCGTGTGGGCCGGGCTCTCCGACCGGTTCAACCGGATCATGACGCCCTTCCTGGACTTCATGCAGACGATGCCGACCTTCGTCTACCTCGCCCCGCTGACCCTGATCTTCCTCATCGGCGGGGCCTCCGCCGTGATCACCACGGTGATCTACGCGGCACCGCCCGCCATCCGCATCACCGCACACGCCATCCGCTCGGTGCCCGAGACCACCGTCGAGGCCGCGGACTCGCTCGGCACCACACGGTCGCAGCAACTGCTGAAAGTGCTGCTGCCGATGTCGAAGCGCACCGTGGTCATGGGCGTCAACCAGACCATCATGGCCGCCCTGGCCATGGTGACCATCGCCGCCCTGATCGACGCGCCCGGCCTCGGCAAGACCGTCGTACAGGCCCTGCAGTCGCTCGACGTCGGCACGGCCTTCAACGCGGGCCTCGCCATCGTCGTCATGGCCATCGTGCTGGACCGGGTCACCACCGCCGCGGCCGCACGCGCCGACACGGCCCGGCGCAGCGGTGACCGGCTGCGGAAGTGGCGCCGTCCGCTGCTGGTGGCGGGCGGGATCGCGGCCGCCGTCCTGGTCTACCTGTCGCACACGTACGTCTGGGCGGCGGAGTTCCCCGGCAACGGCAGCACCGGCAGTCACATCGCGAGCGCGGCCGACACGACGACCACCTGGCTGCAGGACCACCTCTCGGGACTGACCAACGGCGTCCGGGACATCATCACCAACGGTCTCCTGAACCCGTTCCAGACACTGCTCACGGACTCCCCCTGGTGGCTCGTCGGCATCACCCTGGTCGCGCTCGGCGCGGTGCTCGGCGGCCGGCTCGCCGCGGTGACGGCCGCCGTGTGCGTCGGGCTGCTCGTCGGCACCGGGCTGTGGTCGGACAGCATGACGACCCTCGCCTCGACCGCCGTGGCCACGGTGCTGGTGATGCTGTCCGGCGTCGTCTTCGGTGTGTGGATGGGGCGCAGTCAACTGGTGGACCGGATCGTGCGGCCCAGCCTGGACGCCGCACAGGTCATGCCGCCGTTCGTCTATCTCGTGCCGTTCCTGGCCCTCTTCGGCGCCACCCGGTTCACCGCGATCGTCGCGGCCGTCGTCTACGCGGCGCCCGTCGCGATCAAGATCATCGCGGACGGTGTGCGGAACGTGTCCGAGGCCACCGTGGAGGCGGCCACCTCCGCCGGGTGTAACACCTGGCAGATCATCACCAAGGTCCAGCTGCCGATGGCACGCAGTGCCCTGACCCTGGCGACCAACCAGGGTCTGATCTATGTGCTGTCGATGGTTGTGGTGGGCGGCCTGGTAGGGGCAGGCGCCCTCGGCTACGACGTCGTGGCCGGATTCTCGCAGGGACAGCTGTACGGCAAGGGGCTGGCGGCAGGGCTCGCCATCGTACTGCTGGGAGTCATGTTCGACCGGATCACGCAGGCTGCGGCGCGACGCACCAGGGCATAAGGAGCACGACACCATGGCAAGACACTGGCGAGCCGGAGCGGCCGGCCTGGCCGTCCTCGGCCTCACCCTCACGGCCTGCTCGGGAGCGAAGGTCGGCGACAGCACCTCCGCCGGCGCGAAGTCCTCGGGCGGCAAGTGCGGCGCCTTCAACCTGGCCGTCAACCCGTGGGTCGGCTACGAGGCGGACGCGGCGGTTGTCGCGTACGTGGCGCAGCACGACCTCGGCTGTACGGTCAACAAGAAGGACCTGAAGGAGGAGATCGCCTGGCAGGGCTTCGGCACCGGCGAGGTCGACGCCGTCCTGGAGAACTGGGGCCACGACGATCTGAAGAAGAAGTACATCACCGAGCAGAAGACCGCCGTGGAGGCGGGTTCGACCGGCAACAAGGGCGTCATCGGCTGGTTCGTGCCGCCGTGGCTGGCCAAGGCCCACCCGGACATCACCGACTGGAAGAACCTGAACAAGTACGCCGCCAACTTCAAGACCTCCGAGTCGGGCGGCAAGGGCCAGCTGCTCGATGGGGACCCGTCGTACGTCACCAACGACGCCGCCCTGGTCAAGAACCTGAAGCTGAACTTCAAGGTGGTGTACGCGGGCAGCGAGACCGCGCTCATCCAGGCCTACCGCACCGCCGAGAAGAACAAGCAATGGGTGATCGGCTACTTCTACGAACCGCAGTGGTTCATGTCGGAAGTGCCGCTGGTGAAGGTCAACCTGCCCGCGTACACGAAGGGCTGCGACGCCGACGCGGCGAAGGTGGCCTGTGACTATCCCGTGTACGACCTGGACAAGATCGTCAGTGCCCAGTTCGCCAAGTCGGGCAGCCCGGCGTACAAGCTGGTGAACAACTTCCACTGGACGAACGACGACCAGAACACCGTGGCCAAGTACATCGCCGTGGACAAGATGTCGGACGACGCGGCGGCCAAGAAGTGGGTCGAAGCCAACCGCGACAAGGTCGACGCCTGGCTGAAGTAGCAGGGGGTCGCAAAGGCCGGCTGAGGACGCCCGGCGGGCGGTGTGCACCAGTGCGCACCGCCCGCCGGGCATTGCCGTGTTCCAGGCCGTTTTCCGACGTCACCGACCCCTTGACACCCTCCATGGCGACAGGCACATTGAGTTGCGCAACCTGAATCACGTTGCGCAACAAGCAACTGAACCGGTATCGAGTTCGGAGGTTGGGCGATGGCGGGACCCCGAGTGGTCATCATCGGAGCGGGCGTCGTGGGAGCCGCCCTTGCGGACGAGATCTCCGCGCGCGGCTGGACCGAGGTGACCGTGGTCGACCAGGGCCCCCTCCCGGCCACCGGGGGCTCCAGCTCGCACGCCCCGGGCCTGGTCTTCCAGACGAACGCCTCGAAGACCATGACGGAGCTGGCCCGGTACACGGTCGAGAAGTTCTGCTCCCTCGAGGTGGACGGCAAGCCCTGCTTCCTCCAGGTCGGCGGCCTCGAGGTGGCGACCAGCCCCGAGCGGCTCGCCGAACTCCGGCGGCGCCACGGCTGGATCACGGCCTGGGGCATCGAGGCGCGCCTGCTGACCGCGGACGAGTGCGTGGCGAAGCACCCGCTGGTCGACCGCGACAAGGTCCTCGGCGGCCTCCTGGTCCCCACCGACGGCCTCGCCAAGGCCGTCCTGGCCGTCGAGGCGCAGATCCGCCGGGCCACCGGGCGCGGCGTGCGCTTCCTCGCCCGGCACGAAGTCCTCGACGTGACGCAGAGCGCGGGCCGCGTCACCGCGGTGGTGACCGACCAGGGCGAGATCGAAGCCGACATCGTCGTGTGCTGCGCCGGCATCTGGGGCCCGAAGATCGCCCGCATGGTCGGGATGAACCTGCCGCTCACCCCGCTCGCCCACCAGCTCGCCTGGACCGGCCCGGTCCCCGCCCTCGCCGGCCAGACCGAGGAGGCGGTCCGCCCGATCCTGCGCCACCAGGACGCCGACCTCTACTACCGCGACCGCTACGACGGCCTCGGCATCGGCTACTACGGCCACCGCCCCATGCCGGTCTCCGCCGACGACATCCTCTCCGTGGACGAGGCCGAGGAGATGCCCTCGGTGCTGAAGTTCACCGAGGAGGACTTCGAGGACGCCTGGACCGAGACCCAGTCCCTGCTCCCGGCCACCAGGGAGGCCAAGGTCGAGGAGGGCATCAACGGCCTGTTCTCCTTCACCACCGACGGCTATCCGCTGCTCGGCGAATCCCCGGACGTCAAAGGCTTCTGGGTCGCCGAGGCCGTGTGGGTCACCCACTCCGCGGGCGTCGGCCGGGCCGTCGCCGAATGGCTGGTCGACGGCTACTGCTCCTCCTTCGACCTGCACGAGTGCGACGTCAACCGCTTCGAGCCGCACCAGCTCTCCCCGGAGTACGTCCTGGCGCGCGACTGCCAGAACTTCGTCGAGGTCTACGACATCCTCCACCCCCTCCAGCCGGCCGGGAAGCCGCGCCCGATCCGCACCAGCCCCTTCTACGTCCGCCAGCGGGAACACGGCGCGTTCTTCCTGGAGGCGAACGGCTGGGAGCGCCCCCAGTGGTACGAGGCCAACGCCGCGCTGGTCGAGGGACGAGACATCCCCATCCCCAACGACTGGGCCGCCCGCTACTGGTCGCCCATCGTCGGTGCCGAGGCCCAGGTCACCCGCGAGAAGGTCGCCCTCTACGACATGACCGCCCTCAAGCGCCTGGAGGTCAGCGGCCCCGGAGCCGCCGACTTCCTGGAGGGCCTGGTCACCGGCAAGGTCGCCAAGTCCGTCGGCTCGGTGACGTACACGCTGCTCCTGGACCACGACGCCGGCATCCGCAGTGACGTCACCGTCGCCCGCCTCGCCCGTGACCTCTTCCAGGTCGGCGCCAACGGCAACCTGGACCTCGACTGGTTCACCCGCCACCTGCCCGCCGACGGCCGCGTCCAGGTCCGCGACATCACCGCCGGCACCTGCTGCATCGGTCTGTGGGGCCCGCTCGCCCGGGAAGTCCTCCAGCCGCTCACCGACGAGGACTTCTCCAACGACGGCCTGAAGTACTTCCGCGCCAAGCACGCCTACATCGGCAGCGTCCCGGTCACCGCGATGCGGCTGTCGTACGTCGGCGAGCTGGGCTGGGAGCTGTACACCACCGCCGACCAGGGCCTGAAGCTGTGGGACACCCTGTGGGCCGCGGCCGAGCCGCTGGGCGGCATCATCGCCGGCCGCGGCGCCTTCAACAGCCTCCGACTGGAGAAGGGCTACCGCTCCTTCGGCACCGACATGACCTACGAGCACGACCCCTACGAGGCCGGCGTCGGCTTCGCCGTCAAGCTCGACAAGGGCGACTTCCTCGGCAAGGCCGCGCTGGAGCGGCGCAAGACCGACGTGCGGCGCAGGCTGAGCTGCCTCACCATCGACGACCCGCGGGCGGTCGTCATGGGCAAGGAGCCGGTGTACGACGGCGACCGCGCCGTCGGCTATGTCACCAGCGCCGCGTACGGCTACACGATCGGCAAGGGGATCGCCTACGCGTGGCTCCCGGCGGAACTGGCCGAGCCCGGCAGGACCGTGCAGATCGGCTACTTCGACCAGCGGATCGAGGCGGTCGTCGCCGAGGAGCCGTTGTTCGACCCGGCCATGTCCCGCCTTCGCGGCTGAGCGTTCGAGGGGAGTACCGCACGTGACCGCACAACTTCTCGACGGCAAGGCCACCGCCGCTGCCATCCGGCGTGAACTCGCCGAGCGCGTGGCCAAGTCGACGGCCCTGACCGGCCGCCCGCCCGGCCTCGGTACCGTCCTCGTCGGCGACGACCCGGGCAGTCACGCCTACGTCTCCGGCAAGCACCGCGACTGCGCGCAGGCCGGCATCGCCTCCCTGCGCCGCGAGCTGCCCGCCGACGCCACCCAGCGGCAGGTCGAGGACGTCATCGACGAACTCAACGCCGACCCCGCCTGCACCGGCTACATCGTCCAGCTTCCGCTGCCCCGCCACCTGGACGCCAACGCCGTCCTGGAGCGCATGGACCCCGCCAAGGACGCCGACGGACTGCACCCGGTCAACCTCGGCCGGCTCACCCTCGGCGTCGAGGCGCCCCTGCCGTGCACCCCGCGCGGCATCGTCGAACTGCTCCGCCGCCACGACGTGCCGCTCGCCGGAGCGCGGGTGTGCGTGGTCGGCCGGGGCATCACGGTCGGACGGCCCATCGGACTCCTGCTCACCCGCAGGTCCGAGAACGCCACCGTCACCCTGTGCCACACCGGAACCAGGGGCCTGGCCTGGCACATACGCGAGGCGGACATCGTCATCGCGGCGGCCGGCTCGCCCGGACTGATCACCAAGGACATGCTGCGCCCCGGCGCGGCCGTCCTGGACGTCGGCATCACCCGCACCGAGCACGGGCTCGTCGGCGATGTCCACCCGGAGGCCGCCGAGGTCGCCGGATGGCTCGCGCCGATGCCCGGGGGAGTGGGACCCATGACCCGAGCCATGCTGCTCGCCAACGTCGTCGAGGCCGCCGAGAGGAACGCGACCACCGTATGAACGCGCTGAACACGCCCTTGGCGGAGCTGGACCCCGAGGTCCACGAGGCCCTCCGCGCCGAGCTGCACCGCCAGCAGTCCACCCTGGAGATGATCGCCTCCGAGAACTTCGCGCCCACCGCCGTGATGGAGGCGCAGGGCTCGGTCGCGACGAACAAGTACGCCGAGGGCTATCCCGGCCGCCGCTACTACGGCGGCTGCGAACACGTCGACGTCACCGAGCGGCTGGCGATCGAACGCGTCAAGTCCTTGTTCGGCGCCGGCTACGCCAATGTCCAGCCGCACTCGGGCGCCCAGGCGAACACCGCCGTGTTCTTCGCCCTGCTCCAGCCCGGCGACACCGTCCTCGGCCTGGATCTCGCGCACGGTGGCCACCTCACCCACGGCATGCGCATCAACTACAGCGGCAGGATGCTCAACGTCGTGCCGTACCACGTCTCGGAGACGGACAACCTCGTCGACATGGACGAGGTGGAGCGGCTCGCCAAGGAGCACCGGCCCAAGTTGATCATCGCGGGCTGGTCGGCGTATCCCAGGCAGCTGGACTTCGCGGCCTTCCGCCGGATCGCCGACGAGGTCGGTGCCCTCCTCATGGTCGACATGGCGCACTTCGCGGGCCTGGTCGCCGCCGGACTGCACCCCAGCCCCGTCCCGCACGCACACGTGGTCACCACCACCACGCACAAGACCCTCGGCGGTCCCCGCGGCGGCGTGATCCTCACCAATGACGCCGACATCGCCAAGAAGATCAACTCGGCCGTCTTCCCCGGCATGCAGGGCGGCCCGCTGGAGCACGTCATCGCGGCCAAGGCGGTCTCCTTCAAGGTCGCTGCCTCGCCCGAGTTCGCCGAACGCCAGGCCCGCACCCTGGCCGGCGCCCGCATCCTCGCCGAACGCCTCACCCGGCCCGACGCGGCCACGGCCGGAGTGAAGGTGCTGACGGGCGGCACGGACGTCCACCTGGTCCTCGTCGACCTGCGGGACTCCGAACTCGACGGAAAGCGCGCAGAGGACCTGCTGCACGAGATCGGCATCACCGTCAACCGCAACGCCGTCCCTTTCGACCCGCGCCCGCCCATGGTCACCTCCGGCCTGCGCATCGGCACCCCGGCCCTTGCCACCCGGGGCTTCACCGAGGAGGACTTCGCCGAGGTCGCCGACGTGATCGCGCTGGCCCTCCAGCCCGAGCCGGACGTGGCCACCCTGCGTGCCCGAACCGAGGCGCTGGCCGCCAGGCACCCGCTCTATCCGCACCTCTCGCACGACGGAGACGCCCGATGAGCCCCCGCACCCCCGGCGCCGACCTGCCCGACCACCCGGACTGGCTCTGGCGCACCCCCGAGCCCAAGCGGTCGTACGACGTGGTGATCGTGGGCGGCGGCGGCCACGGCCTGGCCACCGCCCACTACCTGGCGAAGAACCACGGCATCACCGATGTCGCGGTCCTGGAGAAGGGCTGGCTCGCGGGCGGCAACATGGCCCGCAACACCACGATCATCCGCTCCAACTACCTCTGGGACGAGAGCGCCGGCATCTACGAGCACGCCCTCAAGCTCTGGGAGGGCCTGGAGGAGGAGCTGGACTACCCGATCCTCTTCTCCCAGCGCGGCGTACTGAACCTCGCCCACAGCCTGCAGGACGTGCGCGACAGCGTCCGGCGGGTCGAGGCCAACCGGCTCAACGGCGTCGACGCCGAATGGCTCGACGCCGAGCAGGTCAAAGAGGTCTGCTCGATCGTCAACACCTCACCCGACGTGCGCTATCCGGTCCTCGGCGGCACCTACCAGCCGCGCGCCGGCATCGCCAAGCACGACTACGTGGCCTGGGGCTTCGCCCGCTCCGCGGACGCCGCCGGCATCGACATCATCCAGAACTGCGAGGTCACCGGACTGGACGTGGTGGGCGGCCGGGTGGTCGGCGTACAGACCACGCTCGGGCCGATCGCCGCGGGCAAGGTGGCCCTGTGCTCGGCCGGCCACACCTCGGTCCTCGCCGCCATGGCCGGCATCGAACTGCCCCTCCAGAGCCACCCGTTGCAGGCGCTGGTGTCGGAACTCCTGGAGCCGGTGCACCCGACGGTCGTCATGTCCAATGCGGTCCATGTGTACGTCAGCCAGGCGCACAAGGGCGAACTGGTGATGGGCGCGGGCATCGACGCCTACAACTCCTACACCCAGCGCGGCGCGTTCCACATCATCGAGGAGCAGATGTCGGCGGCCCTGGAACTCTTCCCGGTCTTCGCCCGGGCCCATGTGCTGCGCACCTGGGGCGGCATCGTCGACGTCAGCCCGGATGCCTCGCCCATCGTCGGCCTCAGCCCGGTAGACAACCTCTACCTCAACTGCGGCTGGGGGACGGGGGGTTTCAAGGCCACCCCGGGTGTCGGCTGGGTCTACGCCCACACCATCGCCCACGACACTCCCCACGCCCTGAACGCCCCCTTCTCGCTCGACCGTTTCACCACCGGCGCGCTCGTCGACGAGCACGGCGCGGCCGCGGTGGCCCACTAGGGAGCCGAACCATGCTGCTCATCACCTGCCCGTGGTGCGGGCCCCGCGACGAGGCCGAGTTCCACTACGGCGGCCAGGCCCACGTCCCCTACCCCGAGGACCCCGCCGCCCTCACCGACGAGGAGTGGGCGCGGTACCTGTTCTTCCGCGACAACCCCAAGGGCCCCTTCGCAGAGCGGTGGAGCCATGCGGCGGGCTGCCGCAAGTGGTTCAACGCGGTGCGGAACACGGCGACGAACGAGATCCTGGCGGTGTACCGGGTGGGGGAGACGCCCCCGGAGACGCTGGAGCCCCGTCCGGAGCAACCAGCCTGTCCGGCGTTTGAGGACGAGGCCCGTTCAGGGCCGACGGGGGTCCAGGGGGTGGAGCCCCCTGGCGGGGTCGACGGGGCAGAGCCCCTGGAGGATGGGACGGGTAGCGGCGGCGGGGGCGACCATCCCTTCCGCACCCCCACCGGCGGCCGAATCGACCGCGGCACCCCCCTCACCTTCACCTTCGACGGCACCGAATACGAGGGCTACCGGGGCGACACCCTCGCCTCCGCCCTCCTCGCCAACGGCGTCGTCCAGGCCGCCACCAGCATCAAACTGGGCCGCCCCCGAGGCATCTTCTCGGCCGGCGTGGAGGAACCCAACGCGGTCGTCCAGATCGAGGCCCCCTTCCCGGAGCCGATGCTCCCCGCGACCACGGTCGAACTCTACGACGGCCTGGTCGCGAGCAGCCTTCCCGGCCAGGGCCGCCTCGCCACCGAACCGGACCCCGCCCGCTACGACGCCGTACACGCCCACTGCGACCTGCTGGTCGTCGGCGCAGGCCCGGCCGGGCTCGCGGCGGCAGCGGCGGCGGCGAGCACCGGCGCCCGCGTCATCCTCGCCGACGACCAGCCCGAACTCGGCGGCAGCCTGCTCGGCACCGGCCGGCACCTCGACTGGGTCGAAGCGACACGCGCGCGCCTCGAAGCGGCCCCCGAGGTGCGCGTCCTGCGCCGCACCACCGTCTTCGGCCACTACGACGACAACCACCTCCTCGCCGTCGAGCGCCGCACCAACCACCTCGGCGCCGAGGCCCCGGCGAACGTCTCCCGCGAGCGCGTCTGGCGGATCCGCGCCCGGCACGTCGTACTCGCCACCGGCGCCCACGAGCGTTCGCTGGCGTTCGGCGACAACGACCGCCCCGGCGTGATGCTGGCGGCCTCGGCGCGGACGTACCTCCACCGGTACGCCGTGCTGCCCGGCCGGCACGCGGCCGTGTTCACCACCAACGACAGCGCCTACGCCGCCGCACTCGACCTGAAGGCCGCGGGCGTGGACATCGCGGCGATCGTCGACACCCGGCCCGAGCCCAGGGAGTGGGCCGAGCGCGCCCGGTCCGCCGGGATCGAGGTGCTCGCCGGGCACGCGGTCACCGGCACCGAGGGCGGGGCCCGGCTCACCGCGGTGACGGTCGCCCCGTACGGGGAGTGCGCCGGACAGCGGGAGTTCGCCGTCGACCTGCTCCTGGTCTCCGGCGGCTGGAACCCGGTCGCGCACCTGTTCAGCCAGGCGGGCGGCAGGCTTCGCCACGACGACGCACTCGGCGCGTTCGTCCCCGACACCGGCCGCCAGGCGGTGGAGGCCGTGGGCAGCGCGAACGGGGCCTTCGATCTCGCCACGGTCCTCGCGCAGGGCGCGGCGGCCGGCGCCCGCGCGGTCGAGGCGGAGGGCTACACCGCCGAGGCGCCCGCTCTCCCGGCCGTGGCCGCACAGCCGTACACCCCGCCCATGCAGGTCTTCACCATCCCCACCGGCACCGGCGCCCCCCGGTTCGTCGACCTCCAGCGTGACGTCACGGTCGACGACCTGGCGCGAGCGACGGGGGCGGGGCTGCGCTCGGTGGAGCACACCAAGCGCTACACCACCGCCGGCACCGGGGGTGACCAGGGCAGGACGGCCGGCGTCCTGGCCAGCGGGGTCGTGGCCGAACTCCTCGGCGTGGACATCTCCGCGCTCGGCCTGCCCACCTTCCGGCCCCCGTACACGCCCGTCTCCTTCGCCGCCCTCGCCGGGCGCGACCGCGGCGCCCTCAGCGACCCGGTCCGCACGACGGCCCTGCACACGTGGCATGTGGCGCACGGGGCGCTGTTCGAGAACGTCGGCCAGTGGAAGCGGCCCTGGTACTACCCGCAGGACGGCGAGGACATGGAGACCGCCGTGCTGCGCGAGTGCCGTGCCGCCCGCGACGGCGTGGCCTTCATGGACGCCTCCACCCTCGGCAAGATCGATGTGCAGGGCCCGGACGCGGCGCTGTTCCTCGACCGGCTCTACACCAACATCATGAGCACCCTGAAGGTCGGGATGATCCGCTACGGCGTGATGTGCCGCCTGGACGGGATGGTCTTCGACGACGGCACGGTCATCCGGCTCGCCCAGGACCGCTTCCTGGTCACCACCACGACCGGCAACGCGGCGGCCGTCCTGGACTGGATGGAGGAGTGGCTGCAGACCGAGTGGCCCGAACTGCGGGTCCACTGCACCTCGGTCACCGAGCAGTGGGCCACGGTGGCCCTGGTCGGTCCGAAGTCCCGCGAGGTCCTCGGCTCGCTCGCGCCCCGACTCGCCGTCGGCAACGATGACTTCCCGTTCATGGCGTGGCGGGAGACGACCGTCTCCGGCATCCAGGCGCGCGTGTGCCGGATCAGCTTCTCCGGTGAACTCGCCTACGAGATCAACGTCTCGCCGTGGGACGCCCTCGCCCTGTGGGAGGCGCTGTACGAGGCCGGCGCCCCGTACGGCATCACCCCGTACGGCACCGAGACCATGCACGTGCTGCGTGCCGAGAAGGGCTACCCGATCGTCGGCCAGGACACCGACGGCACGGTCACCCCGCAGGACCTCGGCATGGGCTGGGCGGTCTCCAAGAAGAAGCCCGACTTCATCGGCAAGCGCTCCTACGCCCGCGCGGACACCGTCCGCCCCGACCGCAAGCACCTCGTCGGGCTCCTCACCGAGGACCCGGCCGCCTTCCTGCCGGAGGGCACGCATCTGGTTGCCGACGGCGAACTGCCCGCGCCGCCCGTGCCGATGCTTGGTCATGTCACCTCCAGCTACCGCAGCGCGGCGCTCGGCCGGACCTTCGCGCTCGCTCTGATCAAGGGCGGCCGGGACCGGATCGGTGAACGTCTCTACGCACCCGTCGGCGACCGGCTGGTCCCGGTGACCGTCGCAAGCCCCGTCCTCTACGACCCCGAGGGAGCCCGCCGCGATGGCTGACACCGCCCTGACCGCACGGCAGCGCAGCCCCCTGGCCGACGCCGCCCACCGCCTGGCCGCCGCGACCCGCGCCTCCCGGGGCGCGATCCGGCTGGCCGAACTCCCCTTCCTGGCCCAGGTGAACGTCCGCCTCGACGCCAAGGGCCCGGCCGCGGACGCCGTCGGACTCGCCCTGGGACTCCAACTGCCCCTGGAACCCAACACCGTCGTGCACGCGGGGGACGTGACCGTGGTGTGGCTCGGCCCCGACGAATGGCTCGTGGTGGGCCTGCGCGGCACCGAGCGGGATCTGGAGAGCCGGATCCGCGCGGCGGCGGGAGACGAACCGGTCTCCGTCACCGACGTCTCCGCCCAGCGCACCACCCTGCTGGTCGGCGGACCCCGCGCGCGCGACCTGCTGGCCCACGGCAGCTCGCTGGACCTGCACCCGCGCGCCTTCGGCCCCGGCCGCTGCGCCCAGACGACGCTGGCCCGCACCCAGGTCGTCCTGGTGGCCCGCGACGAATCCCGGGCCGGCTTCTGGGTGCTGGTGCGCTCCTCGTTCGCCGGCTACCTGGCGGACTGGCTGCTGGACGCGGCCGTCGAATACCGGTGAGCGGCCCGGCAGGGCGGCAGAGATGACCCGGCGGGGGGGGGGGGGGGGGGGGGGGGGGGGGGGGGCCCCCCCGCCCCCCCCCCCCCCCCCCCCCCCCCCCCCCCCCCCCCCCCCGGGGCGGCCCCCCCCCCCCCCCCCCCCCGGGGCGGC
>NZ_JBIAEC010000011.1:242356-342453 GCF_042868225.1 Streptomyces sp. NPDC007856
GGGGCCGCGGGCGCCGGGGGGGTGGGGGGGGGGGCGGGGCCGGGCTAACCGGGGGGCGGGCCCGGGCGGGGCGCAAGAGTTCCCCGGGGGGGGCGGGGCCGCCGGGGCGGGGGGCCCCGCCACCGCCGTTCCAGTCGCGACCTGACGGCGAACTCCCGTGAACGTCCGGGCGACTTCTTGACAACGATGGGGGCCGACCCCAGACTGACGTTGCGCTAAGCGCATTAAGTTTTGTAATACGCACCGAGGTGGTCCCGATGATTCCCGTGTGCCCCATCGCCGATCTGCCCCGAGGCGAGGCGTTCCGGTTCGAGAACGACCCGCCCGTCGCCGTGTTCCACACCGAGGACGGCGAGGTCTACGCGATCGACGACACCTGCACCCACCAGGACGCCTCGCTGGCAGACGGCTGGCTGGAGGGGTGCGAGGTCGAATGTCCGCTGCACGCTTCGAAGTTCGACCTGCGCACCGGCGGCGTGGACGCTCCGCCGGCCCGGCTCCCCGTGCGCACCCACCAGGTCCTCGTCGAGGACGGCATGATCTACGTCAAGCTCTCCGACGCCCCGCCGAACCTTCCGCCCTCCTGCGTCGCCGCCCGGCTCGGAGGCGTCGCGCTCAGCGGAGGCGGTGCGTGAGCAACGTGGCGGTCCACGGCGCCGCGCTCGCCGGGGCGGCGGCGCGCAGGAGGGGGTCCCCGTGACCGCCGCCGGGGCCTGTGCCATCTCAACCCGTCCTGGCAGCCCGGACGTCCATCCGTACGGGTTGCCACGGCCCGGCCGTACGCTGGTCATGGGCGTCGTGAACGTCACGCCGGACTCGTTCTCGGACGGCGGGCGCTCGTTCGCCCCGGAGGCTGCCCTCGCGCACGGACTCGCCCTGCTGGACCAGGGAGCCGACATCGTGGACGTGGGCGGCGAGTCGACCCGCCCCGGCGCGGCTCGCCCACCGGTCGAGGAGGAGCTGCGGCGCGTCCTGCCCGTCGTCCGGGAACTCGCGGCGACGGGCGCGGCCGTCAGCGTCGACACCATGCGGGCCGAGGTCGCCGCACACGCCCTCGACGCCGGTGCGCGGATGGTCAACGACGTCTCGGGCGGACTCGCCGACCCGGCGATGCTGCCGCTGATGGCCCGGGCGAACACGCCGTACGTGCTGATGCACTGGCGCGGCCACTCCGCCGGCATGCAGGCGAACGCACGCTACGACGACGTCGTCACCGACGTGGTCGACGAGCTGCGCCTGAGGATCGACGCCGCGCTGGAGGCGGGAGTCCCGCCCGGCCGCCTGATCGTCGATCCGGGGCTGGGCTTTGCCAAGGAGCCCGGGCACAACTGGGCGCTACTGGCCCGGCTGGGGGAGGTCCGCGCGCTGGGCCGTCCCGTGCTCGTGGGCGCCTCCCGCAAGTCGTTCCTGGGGCAGGTGCTGGCCGATCCGGCGACGGGACGGCCGCGCCCGGCGCCGTTGCGGGACGCCGCGACCACCGCGGTGTCCGTGCTCGCCGCCGCGCAGGGCGTCTGGTGCCTGCGTGTGCACGACGTGGGCGCCACCCTCGACGCGGTGCGGGTGACGGCCCGCTGGGGCGCCGAGGCGCCGGCCGCTGCGCCGCCGCCCTTGCAACGCCTGGGCGCGTGAGGGCGGTTCCTCGGCGCGTCGACGTTGCGACTCAGCCCACGTACCCCATCCGGTGGCTGATCTCCTCCGCGCCCTTGAGCAGCAGCGGTGCCAGCTCGTGCATGCGTTCCTCGGTGAAGCGGTACGCGGGACCGGAGGCGCTGAGGGCGGCGACGACCTCGCCGTGGTGGGAACGGATCGGGGCCGCCATGGCGTGCAGCCCGACCTCCAGCTCCTCCAGCGTCACCGCGTACCCGCGTTCCCGGGCCTCGGTGAGGTTCTTCTCCAGCTTCGTCCTGGCGGTCAGGGTGTGGGGGGTGAGCTTCTGCAGCCCTGAGGCGGCGAGTACCTCGGCACGCTGGTTCGCCGACAGGTGTGCGAGCAGGATCTTGCCGCTGGACGTGGCGTGCACCGGGGTGAGCTGCCCGACCCAGTTGTGGGTGCCGACGGCGCCCGGGCCGCGCACCTGGTACAGGTTGACGGCGTAGTGCTCCTGCAGGACGGCGATGTTGACGGTCTCGCCGATCTCCTCGCTGAGCCGCTCGCACACCTCCCGGCCCTGCTGGGTGATGTCGAGGCGCCCCGTGACCGCGCCGGCCAGGCGCACGATCCCGAAGCCGAGCCGGTACTTGCCGCGCTCGCCCGCCTGCTCCACGAGACCGCGCGCCTCCAGCGCCCCGAGCAGGCGGAACGCGGTCGACTTGTGGACGTCGATCTCGGCGGCGACCTCGCTGACCCCCGCCTCCCCGCGCTGGGCGAGGATCTCCAGGACGCTGACGGCGCGGTCGACGGACTGCACCCCGCTCACCGCCGGAGCTGACGTTTCGCCATCTGCGGTGTAGTTGCTCATAGCGCAACTATACGCATTGCCGGCCGCCGGGTCCCGTGGTTCGCAGAGGGAGGGTATACGACGGCTCCCCGGGCCGGGGAGCCGTCGTCGTCGGTGGGTCCGGCGGGTCGTGCGACCGGCGGTGTCAGCGGAAGACGACCGTGCAGTTGCCGTTGGTCAGCACCCGGCTCTCGCTGTGCCACTGCACGGCGCGCGACAGGACCCGGGCCTCGACATCGCGGCCCATGGTGACCAGCTCGTCCGGGGTGTGGGAGTGGTTCACCCGGACGACGTCCTGCTCGATGATCGGGCCCTCGTCTAGGTCGGGGGTGACGTAGTGCGCGGTGGCTCCGACGAGCTTGACCCCGCGCTGGTGCGCCTGCACGTACGGCCGGGCGCCCTTGAAGCTCGGCAGGAAGGAGTGGTGGATGTTGATGGCCCGGCCGTCGAGCCGCTTGCACAGGTCGTCGGAGAGGATCTGCATGTAGCGGGCGAGCACCACCAGGTCGATGCCGAGTTCGCCGACGAGCTCCAGCAGCCGGGCCTCGGCCTCGGCCTTGGTCTCCCGGGTCACCGGGATGTGGTGGAAGGGGATGCCGTAGTTGTGGGCCAGCGGCTCGAAGTCGCGGTGGTTGGAGACGATCGCCGGGATCTCGATGTTGAGCGAGCCCGTGGACTGGCGGAAGAGCAGGTCGTTCAGGCAGTGGCCGAACTTCGACACCATGATCAGCGTGCGGGTCGGCGTCGAGGCGTCGTGCAGTTGCCAGGTGATCCGGTACGCCTCGGCGACCGGGCCGAAGTCGGTGCGCAGTTGCTCCAGGGACGTGGCCGGATGCGAGACCTCGAAGTGCATCCGCATGAAGAAGCGGTCCTGCAGGCGGTCGTCGAACTGCTGGCTTTCCAGGATGTTGCCTGAGTGGCTCACGAGAAAGCTGGTCACCGCGTGGACGAGGCCGGCCCGGTCGGGGCACGAGAGGGTGAGGACGAACTCGCGGCCGGGCTGCGGGCGAGGGGACATGGCATCCTCCGTAGTGCGCATTACGCAACGATGAGAGTGATACGCAACATCGTCCGGTGTGGAAGGCGACCGGTCAAGAGGCGTGTTCTCAAAGGTGCATGAAGATGCGCCATGCGCAACGACCGGCCTCAGGGGCAGCCGAGGTGGCCGAGCCGGCCGGAGATGTCCTGGGCCGCGGTCGGCACCAGAGCGACGACCTCCCGCAGTCGCCGCACGTTCAGCCGGAAGGACGGCCTCGACGCGCTGAGCACGGCCACCAGCTGCCCGTCGAACGCGACGACGGGCGCTGCCACCGCGTTCAGCCCCCTTTCGAGCTCCTCCGCGCTGTAGGTGCAGCGACCAGCGCCGTGCCCGGCAGCGCCCGGCCCTGCGACGGCCGACCGGGACCGCGACCTGGAGCGATCCTGGCGGCGTAGGCGCGCCGAACCGCCCGACCTGCAGCCGGCCGTCCCCTCGGGGCGGCCGGCCGCGCGCTCTCCCGCACGGACGAAGTCGGCCGGGCCGACCCCTTGACACTGGTCACCCAGAGGCATCGCTCGGTGGAGCTGTTCCACCGCGTCAACCAGCAGGACTTCGACGCGTGTGAGCGAACGCAGCCGGGCATGAGCTCGCGGGCCTATGCCAAGGGCGGCGTCCTGGTGCCCAGCGAGCACCACATCGGCGCCTTCCACGCCTGGCTGCAGGACAGGCTCGCCCGGCCCGCCCGCTGACCCCGCCCACCCGGGTTCCGCCCGTCCATCGGGCCCTCGCCCGTTGTGGCATGCCACGCTGTTGCGCATTGCGCAATTTTCTTCACCATGGGCGACTGGTGCATCCCGTCCCCTTGACAGTGGCCCGAAGGCGCAGAAAGCATGTTGCGTATAGCGATTGTTGTTGTGTCATTCGAGACACTTACACTTTCCTCGGGGAGCCCGCATGAGGAGCATCACCGTCGTCGGCGCGTCGCTGGCAGGCCTGAGCACGGTCCGCGCGCTGCGCGCACAGGGCTACGACGGCGAGATCGTCGTCGTCGGGGAGGAGCGGCACGCCCCCTACGACCGCCCGCCGCTGTCGAAGGACTTCCTCAAGGGCGACCTCGACGCCGACGCGCTCGCGCTCGGCGACGCGGACGAATACGAGGACCTCGACGTGCAGTGGCTGCTCGGCGAGCGCGCCGTGCGACTCGACCCCGCCGCCCGGACCGTCACTCTGGCCGGAGGGCGGCATGTGCGCACCGAAGGCGTCGTCATCGCCACCGGCGCCGCTCCCCGGACGCTCCCCGGCACGGAGGGACTGGCCGGCGTCCACACGCTGCGCACCCTGGACGACGCCCAGGCCCTGCGCACCGAGCTGCTGAACGGTCTGCCCCGCGTCGTCGTCATCGGCGCCGGCTTCATCGGCGCCGAGGTGGCCTCCACCGCCCACCAGCTCGGGCTCCACGTCACCGTCGTCGAGGCGCTGAACGTGCCGCTGGAACGCCAACTGGGCCGCCAGATGGGGCTGGTGTGCTCCTCACTCCACAGCGACCACGGGGTCGGCCTGTTGTGCGGAACCGGTGTGGCGGGACTCACCGGCAACGGCCGGGTGACCGGCGTCCGGCTGACGGACGGGCGCGTGCTGCCCGCCGACGTCGTCGTGGTCGGGGTGGGCGTACGGCCCGCCACCGACTGGCTCGCCGGTTCCGGCGTCCAGGTCGACGACGGCGTGGTGTGCGACGCCGGCTGCGCCACCGGCGTCCCGGGCGTGGTCGCCGTCGGAGACGTCGCCCGCTGCCCCAACCCGTTCACCGGGCGGCACGCCCGCATCGAGCACTGGAGCAACGCCACGGAGCAGGCCACGACCGCCGCCCGCACGCTGCTCTCCGGCGTGTCGGCCCCCGCCCCGGTCACCGCGCCGTACTTCTGGTCCGACCAGTACCAGGTGCGCATCCAGCTCGCCGGACACGTCGCTCCCGGCGCAGAGCCCCAGGTCGTCGACGGCGCCCTGGACAGCCGCTCCTTCACCGCCGTCTACCGGCGCGAGGACACGCCGGTCGCGGTGCTCTCCCTGAACCAGCCGAAACTGTTCAACCGGCTCCGCCGCACCCTCGCCCCCGCCGCCGTGCCCGCCACCTCTTGAGTTCCGTGGGCCGACTTCCCAACCCATGACCCCGCCCCAGGGGCGTGCCAGCACATGCCCGGCACGCTCCGCCCATCCCACGGAGTATGGCGTGGCAATCAGCGTCTTCGACCTGTTCTCCATCGGCATCGGCCCGTCCAGCTCGCACACCGTCGGCCCGATGCGCGCCGCCACGATGTTCGCCGCCCGGCTGAAGAAGGACGGCGTACTGGCCCAGACCGCCGCGGTACGAGCGGAGCTGTTCGGCTCCCTCGGTGCCACCGGCCACGGCCACGGCACCCCCAAGGCCGTCCTGCTCGGCCTGGAGGGCAACGAACCGCACACGGTCGACGTCATCCAGGCCGAGCTGGACGTGGAGCGGATCCGCGGCACCGGGCGCATCCGCCTCCTCGGTGCCGAGATCGGCACCGCCCACGAGATCGACTTCGACGCCTCGACCCAGCTGATCCTGCACCGCCGGCGCGCGCTGCCGTACCACGCCAACGGAATGACCCTCTTCGCGTACGACGCCGACGGTCTCCCGCTGCTGGAGAAGACGTACTACTCGGTCGGCGGCGGCTTCGTGGTCGACGAGGACGCCGTAGGGGCCGACCGGATCAAGCCCGACGACACCGACTTGGCCCACCCGTTCCGCACCGGCGACGAACTGCTGCGACTCGCCCGCGAGACCGGCCTGTCCATCTCCGCGCTGATGCTGGAGAACGAGAAGGCCTGGCGCACCGAGGACGAGATCCGCGCGGGACTGCTGGAGATCTGGCGGGTCATGGCCGGCTGCGTCTCCCGCGGCCTGTCCCGCGAGGGCATCCTCCCCGGCGGTCTGAAGGTCCGCCGACGGGCCGCGGCCGCGGCCCGGGCGCTGCGCAGCGAGGGAGACCCGGCGAGCCGGGCGATGGAGTGGGTGACGCTCTACGCGATGGCGGTGAACGAGGAGAACGCCGCCGGCGGCCGGGTGGTGACCGCCCCGACGAACGGTGCGGCCGGCATCATCCCGGCGGTCCTGCACTACTACATCAACTTCGTCCCCGGCGCCGACGAGGACGGCATCGTCCGCTTCCTCCTCGCCGCGGGCGCGATCGGCATGCTCTTCAAGGAGAACGCCTCGATCTCCGGCGCCGAGGTCGGCTGCCAGGGCGAGGTCGGCTCCGCCTGCTCGATGGCGGCGGGCGGCCTCGCCGAGGTGCTCGGCGGCAGCCCGGAACAAGTGGAGAACGCCGCCGAGATCGGCATGGAGCACAACCTCGGCCTGACCTGCGACCCGGTCGGCGGCCTGGTGCAGATCCCGTGCATCGAGCGCAACGGCATGGCCGCGGTCAAGGCCGTGACCGCCGCCCGGATGGCCCTGCGTGGCGACGGCCGCCACCACGTCTCCCTCGACAAGGTCATCAAGACCATGAAGGAGACCGGCGCCGACATGAAGGTCAAGTACAAGGAGACCGCCCGCGGCGGACTCGCCGTCAACGTCATCGAGTGCTGAGGTGGTCACCGAGCGAGGAAGCGTGCCGCGCAGGCGCCCGCCGAGGCCGCGGTCGTCCGGCGCGCACAGCCGACCCCGGCGCATCGCGATGCTCAGCGTGCACACTTCACCGCTGCACCAGCCGGGCACCGGCGACGCCGGCGGAATGAACGTCTACATCGTGGAGCTCGCCAAGCGCCTCGCCGCCATCGGCATCGAGGTGGAGATCTTCACGCGGGCCACCTCCGCCGCACTCCCGCCCAGCGTCGAACTGGCACCGGGAGTCCTCGTACGGCACGTGACCGCCGGACCCTACGAAGGTCTGGCCAAGGAGGACCTTCCCGCCCAGCTCTGCGCCTTCACCCACGGCGTGACGCAGGCCTGGGCCGACCACCGCCCCGGTCACTACGACCTGCTCCACTCGCACTACTGGCTCTCCGGTCACGTCGGCCGCCTGGCCGCCGAACGCTGGGGCGTCCCGCTGGTGCACGCCATGCACACCATGGCCAAGGTCAAGAACGCCTCCCTCGCCGCTGGAGACACCTCCGAGCCCGCGAACCGAGTGACCGGCGAGACACAAGTCGTGCGGGCGGCCGACCGGTTGATAGCGAACACCGAGAGGGAGGCGGAGGAACTCCTGCGCCACTACGACGCCGACACCGACCGGGTCGCCGTCGTCAACCCGGGGGTCGACCTGCAGCGGTTCCGGCCCGACACGTCCGGCATCGCGGCCGGCCGGGCCGCCGCCCGCGCCCGCCTCGGCCTCCCGCAGGACGCCCTGATCCCGCTCTTCGCCGGCCGTATCCAGCCGCTGAAGGCGCCCGACATCCTGCTGCGCTCGGTGGCCGGACTGCTCGCCGACCGGCCGTGGCTCCGCGAGCGCATCACGGTCCCCGTGGTGGGCGGGCCGAGCGGCAGCGGTCTGGCCAAGCCGGAAGGACTGCAGAAGCCGGCGGCCGGGCTCGGCATCTGCGACGTCGTCCTGTTCCGCCCGCCGGTCGGCCAGGACCAGCTCGCCGACTGGTACCGGGCGGCCTCCGTTCTGGTCATGCCGTCCTACAGCGAGTCCTTCGGCCTCGTCGCCATCGAGGCACAGGCCTGCGGCACACCGGTGATCGCCGCCGAGGTGGGCGGTCTTCCGGTGGCGGTGAGAAACGGCGTGAGCGGCGTTCTCGTACGCGGGCACGATCCGGTGGACTACGCACGGGCGCTGTGCGCCTTCGCCGACGACCCGGCACTCTCCGCCCGGATGGGCGCGGGCGCGGCCCGGCATGCCCGTCGCTTCGGCTGGGACACGGCCGCGGCGACGACGGCAGAGGTGTACGCGGCGGCACTGCACGCGCACCGCCTCCACAGGTGACTCGAGCGACTCAGTGGCTCAGGTGACTGAGAGCTGGCTGAGAGGTGGCTGTGGCAGCCTGGCGCGCGCCCGTACCCCCCTCAGGAGCCCCTCGATGACTCTGATCAACGGTCTGCCCGCCCATGTCCTCTTCGTGCACGTGGTCGTCGTGCTGATACCCCTCACCGCGCTGGCCCTCGTCACGGCCGCGCTCTGGCCGCGCGCCGCCCGGCGGCTGGGCGTCCTGCTCCCGGTGCTCGCCTTCGTGGCCCTGGTCAGCGTGCCGTTGACCACGCAGGCCGGCGAGTGGCTGGAACGGCACGTGGACGACGACGCCCTGGTACGCCGGCACACCGAGCTGGGCGACGGACTGCTGCCGTGGGCCCTGGGCCTGTTCGTGCTGGCGGCGGCCGTGTGGTGGGCGGGGCGGCGTGCTTCCGCGGAGCCCGGACGGGGCAGCGGCACGCGCTGGTCCGCCCTGCCGGTACGGATCGTCGTCGGCGTGCTCTCGCTGGCCGTCGCGGTGGGAGCGGTCGTGGACGTCTACCGGATCGGCGACTCCGGAGCGAAGGCCGCCTGGCACGACGCCTACTCGAAGACGGCGTCGGGGTCGAAGTCCGGCGACTGATCCAGCGCGCACCCGCGCGGCGCAGACGTCCGGCTCGGGGCCGAAGGGCCCCAGGCCCGGCCCGAGTGGCCCGTGGCGGCCTCGGCCGGACGCGACCACGCTGGGAGCAGAGGCCACGAAGGGAGCCGGTGCGATGACCACCACCACCATGAGCGCGGCTCTGGAACCCGTCTACCGCGAACGGCTGATGCGCCTGCCGCACGAGGTCTCCTTCGAGGCCGGGTCCCGCCTGTTCGAGGAGGGCCGGCGCGCCGACCGGTTCTGGATCGTGCGCACCGGCACCGTCGCCCTCGACCTGCATGTACCGGGCCGCCGACCCGCCCTCGTCGAGACCCTCGGACCGGGCGAACTGGTCGGCTGGTCCTGGCACTTCCGGCCGTACCTGTGGCACCTGGGCGCCGAGGCCCTGAGCCCGGTGCGCGCCTGGGAGTTCGACGCCGGAACCGTGCGGGCGGTCTGCGCCGCGGAGCCCGAGTTCGGCCGGGCGGTCGCCGTCTGGGTGGGGCGGGTGGTCGCCCAACGGCTGCATGCCTCCCGGGTCCGGCTGCTCGACCTCTACGCCCCCTATGGCAGCGGTGATCCGACGTGACCCCGGTCCTGTGAGGAGAGCGCCATGGACAGCAGCGCGCACCGGGTGAGCGACGTGATGACGCGAGCCGTCGTCGCCGTGGGCCGCAGGGCTCCGTTCAAGGAGATCGTCGAGCGCATGGAGCAGTGGCAGGTCAGTGCCCTGCCGGTGCTGGAGGGCGACGGCCGGGTGGTCGGCGTGGTGTCCGAGGCGGATCTGCTGCTCAAGGAGGAGTTCCGGAACAGCGATCCGGACCGGTTCACACAGCTGCGCCGGCTGTCGGACCTCGCCAAGGCGGGGGCCGTGTGCGCGGACGAGGTGATGAGCACCCCGGCCGTCACCGTGCACGCCGACGCCACGCTGGCCGAGGCCGCACGCATCATGGCGCTGCGGCACGTCAAGCGGCTGCCCGTCGTGAACGCGGAGGGCGTGCTGGAAGGCGTGGTCAGCAGAGGGGACCTGCTGAAGGTGTTCCTGCGGCCGGACAACGACCTGGCCGACGAGATCCGGCGCGATGTCGTCGACCCGCTCTTCCCCGCCCCGGTCGAGCCGGTCCACGTCATGGTCACCGAAGGCGTCGTGACCCTGACCGGACGGGTGCAGGACGGCGCGCGGATTCCGCTCGCCGCGCGTCTGGCGCGCGGCGTGGAGGGAGTCGTGGGCGTGGACTGCAGGCTCACCGCGGCCGGCGCCGACTGAGCGGCCGTCCGCGTGCCGCGTGTGACGCGGCCGGCGCCGTCCGTCAGGGCGTGCGCACCCTGTCGGCCTCGGGGAGGTCGGGGTCGAGGTTCGGACGGCGCGGCGGTCCGGCCAGTGCGCAGTGCACGTCCACCACGCCCGCCACCGCCCGTGCGAGCCGCGCCGCGACCGGCACCAGTGCTGTTTCACGGACCCGCCCGGCCAGCGTGACGACACCGTCACGCACCTCCACCCGGACGGTGGCGGCGCGCGGGCCGAAGAGGCGTACGACGACCTCGCGCCCGACCTCCTCGGCGATCTCCTCGTCGTCCCGCAGAAACACCTTCAGCAGGTCGGAGCGGCTGACGATGCCACGCAGAGTGCCGTCGCGGCCGACGACCGGCAGCCGCTTGACCCTGGTGCGCGCCATGAGGCGTGCGGCGTGGGCGAGTGTCGCGTCGGCGGCCACGGTGACGGCCGGGGCGGTCATCAGCTCGCCCGCGGTCACGGCGTCCGCCTTACGGACCTCGGCGGGGTACCGCACCTCCCCGTACCGGCCGATGTCACCGCCCCGGTACTCCTCCTTGGCCAGCAGATCGCCCTCGGAGACGACGCCGACGACACGACCGGCGTCGTCCAGCACCGGCAGTGCGCTGACCTGCCACTCCCGCATGACCTTCACGATGTCCTTGAAGGTCGCCCCCGCACGCAGGGCGACGACCCGGTGCGTCATCACGTCGGTCACGAGGGCCGGAGTGCCGTTCATGGCGCGTCCTCCAGAGGCGTGGGTGCCGTCGCGGACACCTTCAGACTGCGGCGGCGGATCCGTTCGCGGCATGGGCCGAGTGGTCCCGATCCCAGGCCCCGTCGGCCCTGCGCGCTCCGCGGCGAGGGAACCGAGGATGGTCGCGGCCTAATCGGCGGGCAGCGGGACGTGCCAGTCGAGTGCGGTGCCGCCTTCCTCGGGGCTGGTCACGTCGAGCCGTCCGCCGAGGTTCTCCGCCCGTTCGGCCATGTTCAGCAGCCCACTGCGCCGGCCGCCGGAGGGGATGCCCACGCCGTTGTCCGAGACCCTCAGACGCACCTCGCGGCCGTCGGTCGCCAGCGCCACCTGGGCCCGGTCGGCGTGGGCGTGCCGGGCGATGTTGGTGAGGGCCTCGGTCAGCACGGCCACGACATGGTCGGCGATCTCGGGCGGCACATCGGTGTCGACCAGGCCTTCCATGCGCACACTGGGGGCGAAGCCCAGGACGGGGGCGGCCTCGCCGGCCGCGCGGACGACCCTCGCCCGCAGCCCGCTGCCGGCGGTGCCCGTGCGGGCCCGCAGCCCGAAGATCGTGGACCTGATGATCTTGATGGTCTCGTCGAGGTCGTCCACGGCCCGCAGCACCCGTTCGGAGGCCTCGGGGTGTTCGATGAAACGGCCCGCGCTCTGCAGGGTCATCCCGGTGGCGAACAGCCGCTGGATGGCGAGGTCGTGCAGGTCCCGGGCGATGCGGTCGCGGTCCTCCAGCAACGCGATCTGCTGGGCGTCCTGCCTGCGGTCGGCCAGTTCCATCGCGATCGCGGCCTGGGCGGCGAACCCCTGCAGCAACTCGGTCTCCTTCTGCAGGAAGACCGGCCGGCCGGCTTCGCGGGCCACCAGGACCACGCCACGTACCCCGCGCTCACCCGTGCCGATCGGGACGGCCACGGCGGGACCGAGCCCCTCGAAGCGCGGCGGTTCGGGGGTGATCCGGGCGTCGTGGATGACGTCGCTGCTGGTGACCGGGGCGGTCGCGGTGTACGCCAGCCCCATGAGGCTCGCGTCCATGGGCAGCACCAGTCCCCGGTGCGCCTCCGCGTCCACTCCGACGGCGATCTCCACGGTGAGCGACTTCGTGCCCTCCATGGGCATGGCGACCGCCGCGAGGGCCGAGCCCGAGATCTCCCGGGCACGCTCGGCGATCAGCCCCAGCGACTCGGCCCGGTCGGTGCCGGACATCAGGCTGTGGCCGATCTCCGCGTTCGCCCGCTGCCATCGCTCGCGCAGCCGGGCGTCCTCGTACAGGCGCGCGTTGTCGATGGCCACCCCGGCGGCCACGGCCAGCGTGGACAGCACCGACTCGTCCTCCTCGTCGAACTCCACGCCGCCGCGCTTCTCGGTCAGGTACAGGTTTCCGAAGACCTGGTCGCGGACCCGGATCGGGACACCGAGGAAGCTCTTCATCGGCGGATGGCCCGGCGGAAAGCCGTACGAGGCGTGGTGCCGGGAGATCTCCGGGATCCGCAGCGAATGCGGGTGCCGGATCAGCTCGCCCAGGATGCCGTGGCCCTCCGGAAAGGGGCCGATCGCGGCGATCTGTTCCTCGGTGACGCCCACCGTGTGGAAGGCGGACAACGTGGTGCCGTCGGGTCCGATGACGCCGAGGGCGGCATACTCGGCGTCCACGAGCGCCGCGGACGCCTCCACGATGGAGTACAGGACCTGCTCCACGTCCAGTTCCCGGCCGACGGAGAGGACGGCCTCCAGCAGACTGTGCACCCGGTTCTGCGTGCCACGCGCCGCGTTGATCCGGGCCTGCAGCTCCTCGAGCAGCTCGTCGAGCTTCAGCTGCGGCAGTCTGACGCGGGGTTCCTCCGAACCGTCCACCAGGTCCTCCAGTTCCCGTCGGCACCTGGCGATGAACCGATGGGTTTCTCCACACGGTATCCCCTCTCGGCCGGGGTGAAGGCGCGATCCGGCAACCGATCGCCGCGCGTGGACGGGCCGGCACGCGACCGTCACGTCCCTTCTCCGTCATGCCGCCGGAACGGCCACTTCCGCGTGCTGCTCCCCGCCGAGCACGATCTTGAGCGCACCGGTCTCGGCAGCCTGGGCGAAGACGTCGTAGGCCTCCTCCATGTGGTCCAGCGGGAAGGTGTGGGTCACCAGTTGCCCGGTCGGCAGCCGGCCCGCGGCGGCCATGCGCAGCAGAGTGGGTGTGGAGTAGGTGTCCACCAGGCCGGTCGTGATGGTCACGTTCTTGATCCAGAGGTCTTCGAGGTGCAGCGTCGCGGGCCTGCCGTGCACCCCGATGTTGGCCACGTGCCCGCCGGGACGGACCATGCGGGTGCACAGCTCGAAGCTCTCCGGGACGCCCACCGCCTCCATGACCACGTCCGCGCCGAGCCCGTCGGTCAGATCGGCGACCAGTGGGCCGGGTTCCTCGCGGGCGTCGGCGACGGCGTCGGCACCGAGCCGCCGGGCGGCCTCCAGCCGGGCCGGAGCCATGTCGACCGAGATGATCCGTTCCGGGGAGAACAGGCGCGCCGTGGCGACGGCCGCGAGTCCGATGGGCCCGGCACCGACGATGGCGACGGTGTCGCCCGGGCGCACGTGCCCGTTGAGGACACCGACCTCGTAGGAGGTCGGGAAGATGTCCGCGAGCAGGACGGCGTCCTCGCTGGGCACGGTGGCGGGCAGCGCATGCACGGACAGGTCGGCGCAGGGCACGCGGACGTACTCGGCCTGGGTGCCGTCGACCAGATGGCCGAGGATCCATCCCCCGCCGCCCCGGCACTGGCCGTAGGAGCCGTCCCGGCAGAACCGGCACCGGCCGCACGAGGTGATGCAGGACACCAGCACCCGGTCCCCCGGCCGTACCGTGCGCACGTCGCTGCCGACCTCGACGATCTCGCCGACCGCCTCGTGCCCGAGCACCGTGCCGGAGCGGACCTCGGGGAGGTCGCCCTTGAGGATGTGCAGGTCCGTCCCGCAGATGGTCACGGCGCCGACCTGCACGATGGCGTCGGTGGGTTCCTTGATGGCGGGGTCCGGGACGTCCTGCCAGGACGCCTGCCCCGGACCGTGGAACACGAAGCCCTTCATGACAGCTCCTCGTCGCCTCTTCGTCCGTCCGCCGCGGGATCGTGGTTCCGGCACGACGGCGGAACGGCCGCCCGCACCTTCAGCTTCGCGGGTGGGGGAGCGGTGCCGCTTGGGCCGTCCGGCCCTCGCCGCGCGGTCGGACGGTGCCCACCGGTCCGCTGCCGCCACGAGGCCCGGCAGTGTCCCGTACGGACCGCAGTCAGGGCCGGATGGCCCTACCGCCCCGTGCGGCCCGCCCGGTTCGCTCGTGTCATGTCCGAGAACGACACGGCTCACGTCGCTGGGCAGCACACCGCACATGAAGTGCACGTGGCCCATCGCGTGGCCGGCGGAGCAACCGTCGTGTCCCTGCACGGCGTGATCGATGCGCTGACCGCCCCCGCGCTCTCGCTGCGGCTCGACGCGCTCACCACCGGCCCCGAGCTCGACCTGGTGCTCGACCTGCGACCGGTCACGTTCATCGACTGCGCCGGACTCGGGGTTCTGTGCCGCGCACGCAACCGGATGCTGGCCCGGCAGGGCCGACTGCGGCTGATCACCGAGAGCGCGAGCCTCCGCCGGATCCTGCGGGTCACCGGGCTGGGGGACGTCTTCGAGGTGCACACACGACCCCCTCAGCCGCTGCCGGGGCCCCAGGGCTGAGCGGCGAGATGAACGCGAAGTCCGGGCTGTGGCGTTGGCGGAGCAGTCCGCTGCGGCGACGCGAGGACGTCGTGGAGGCCTGGCTCGTCCTGGCCGTCTGGATCGTGGTCGTGGTCGGCGGGGCTGTCGCCGGGGTGGTGACGGCGCGTGCTGCCGGGGATGTGTTCGCGGCACAGCGCGCCCACCGGCATCCCGTTCGCGCCGTGCTGCTCGCCGACGCACCGTACGGCGCCACGGCCGCCTGGCCGGCGGGCGGCCTGGTCCGGGCGCCGGTGCGCTGGACCGCCCCGGACGGCACTCCCCGTACCGGTGACACGCTGGTCGACAGCGGTCTGAAGGCCGGTGCCGGAGTGGTGGTCTGGGAGGACGACCAGGGCGGCCTCACCCCCTCCAGGCCGGCGAACCCCACCGAGGGCGCGATCGAGGCCGCTCTCTTCGGCACGGCGGCCGCCCTGGCCGTCGCCGCCCCGGTGTACGGGGCCGGAGCGCTCGGACGGGCGTGGCTCGACCGGCGGCGCATGGCCCGCTGGGACCGGGAGTGGAATCTGGTGGAGCCCCGCTGGGGGCACAGGACGGGGTGAGCCGGACCGACGGCCGGAAGCGAGGACGTCGGACGGCTGCTGCGGGCCCGCCTGCGCCATCGCGGCGGTGACCGGCCGAAAGCGGGACCGGCGGCGGTGTACGGCCCAGGAATCTCAGGCGGGTTCCGGGACGACGGCCACCGGGCAGGCCGCGTGGTGGAGCACCCCGTGGGCGACGCGGCCGAGCTGGAGGCCGAAGTGGCCGTGTCTGCGCCGGGCGCCGACGACGAGCAGGTCGGCCTCACGGGAGACGGCGATCAGGGCGTCGCGGGCATGGCCTTCGACGGTGCGGCGGTCCACCTGCAGCTCGGCGGGAGCGTGGCGAAGGGCCTCCTTCAGCGACTCGACGGCCTGCTGCTCCGTGAGGTGCGCCGGGCCGGTGTTCGCGTGCGCGGGGCGCCGCCAGGCCCGCACGGCTTCCAGGGAGACCCCGCGCAGGGACGCCTCCTCGACGGCGAACCGGACGGCGGCCGAGCCGGTCGCCCTCTCGCCCACCCCGAGCGCGATCCGTCCCCGGATGCCGGCGCGAGCCCGATCGTCGGGGCTGCCGCGCAGGACGATCACCGGGCACCGCGCGTGCGCGGCGACCGCGAGGCTGACGGAACCCAGCAGCGCCTCGGCCATGCCGCTGCGGCCACGACACCCCACCATCATGGCGAGGGCGGTGTCGCTCTCCCGTACGAGTCCGTGCTCCGGCTCCTCGGGCAGCACATCGGTGGCGATCTTCAACTGCGGCCCGCGGCGTCGGGCGCGCTCCTCCGCGGCACCGACGACATCCCGGGCCATCACCTCCTCCAGCGGCTTGTCGAGTTCCTGCGCGAGCAGGGCGCCTTCGTAGCGGTCCCACAGGGAGGCGTACACCAGCCGGAGCGGGGCCCCGCGCAGGGCGGCCTCGTCGGCCGCCCAGTCGACGGCCCGCAGGCTCGGCTCGGAACCGTCGACGCCCACGACGATCGGAAGGTCCAACGTGCTCACCGCTCTCTCGGAGGATCAGTCGTGCGGAACCACGGCGACCGGCGCCACGACGTGATGCAGCACGGCATGCGCGACATGGCCGATATGGGCGCCCAGCGGGCTGGTGCGGACGCGCCGGCCCACGACGACCAGGCAGGCCTCGCGGGACGCGTCGACGAGAACCTGCGCCGCGCCGCCGCACCGGCTCGCCTCGATCACTTCCACGTCCGTGAACTTCTGCCGCCAGGACCGCAGCACCTCGGTCAGGGCCTTGGCCTGCCCCCGGGCGAGCTCGTCGTAGAGCTCGGCGTCACCGTAGAAGCGGTAGAAGGAGGTGGGCGGCTCGCTCCAGCCGTGCACGACCCGGAGGGACGCGCCTCGGCGGGCGGCGGCGTCGAAGGCGAACCCGAGCAGCCTCTCGTCGGGGGTGGCGATGTCGAGGCCGAGGACGACGGGCCGGAAGGGGGTCGCGGCGGACGGTACGCCCACGGGGTCCGGCTTGTGTTCGTCGGCGGCCTGTTCTCCGGCCCGGACCAGCACCACAGGACGTTCGGCGTGGGCGAGAACGGCCAGGCTGACCGAGCCGACCATGAAACCGGCGAGCCCGCCGAGGCCACGCGAGCCCAGTACCATCAGCTCGGCGGCATCCGCCGCCTCGGTGAGGGCATGGGCCGGATTCGCGGTGAACCGGTCGGTGATCACCTCGACACCCGGATGGCGCAGCCGCAGCCCCTCGGCGGCCTCACGGGAAACCTCCTCGGTCCACTGCTGCTGGGTCTCGCCGCCGAGCAGCGGGGCCGGGGCCACGGGTTCGGGCGCCGGCTCCCAGACATGGACGATCTTCAGCGGCAGACCGCGCAGCGCTGCTTCGCGCGCCGCCCATTCGGCAGCGGCCCTGCTCTCGGGCGACCCGTCGAGACCTACCGTGACCGTTCCCGGCATCGCATAACACCTCCTGGGACGAGGATCCGGTTTCCAGCGTGACGCCGCCACGCCGGCGGGGTGAGAGGCCGCACGTCCCCGCAGGGGGCCGACCGGCCCCGAGGACCGGCACACCTCCCTGTGTACTTCCTGCCTGAGTACTTCCGCGGAGCCGAACGGCCCGCCTGGGGGACGGGTGGCCCCTGGCCGGGTCCCGGGCACCGGCACATGCTGAGAACGGACCGGCCGGCACGGCTCACGGAGGTCACCATGTACGGCACCCCGCACATCGTCAGCGATGTCATGACCCTCACGGTCGCCGCCGTGGGGCGGCACGCCCCCTTCAAGGAGATCGTCCGGCTGATGCAGGACTGGCAGGTCAGCGCCCTGCCCGTGATCGAGGGCGAGGGCCGGGTGGTCGGCGTGGTCTCCGAGGCCGACCTGCTGCCCACCGAGGAACTGCGGGACAACCCGGAGACCGGCTACCTCCGGCTTCGCCGGCCGGTCGACATGGCGAAGGCAGGCGCCCTCACCGCAGCGGACCTCATGTCGTCGCCCGCCGTCACGGTCCGCGCGAACGCCACCCTCGCCGAAGCCGCGCGCACCATGGCGCGCGAGGGGGTCAAGAGGCTGCCGGTGGTGGACGAGGCCGGACTGCTGGCGGGCATCGTCAGCCGCGCCGACCTGCTCAAGGTCTTCCTGCGCGACGACGACGCCATCGCCGAGGAGGTCCGGCGCGAGACCGTCGCGTACCTCCTCCCGCCGCCGGCCTCGGCGATCCAGGTGGACGTGCACGACGGAGTCGTCACGCTGACGGGCCGGATCCGCGACACCGCCCTGGTCCCGGTGGCCGCACGCCTGGTGCGGGCCGTGGAAGGCGTGGTGGACGTGCAGTTCGACCTCGCGCGCGACGACCAGGGAGGGACCGATCGGCCCTAGCCCGTACGGCACCGCCGGACGGACGATCGGCCACGTGGGCAGCCCGCGGCCCGTCCTACCCGGGGAACAAGAGGTCGCCATGACCGAGACACGCACCTTCACGGAGCAGAACCCGATCCGGGTGTTCCTGCTGGACGACCATGAGGTCGTACGACGCGGCCTGGCCGACCTGCTCGACGCCGAACCGGACATCTCCGTGGTCGGTGACGCGGACACCGCCGCGCACGCACTCGCTCGCGGGCCCGCGCTCCACCCGCATGTCGCCGTGCTCGACGTGCGGCTCCCGGACGGCGACGGCATCTCCGTCTGCCGGGAGCTGCGCAGCCGGATGCCGGAGCTGGCCTGTCTGATGCTGACTTCATTCGACGACGAGGACGCCCTGCTGGACGCCATCATGGCCGGAGCCTCCGGCTATGTGCTGAAACAGATCAAGGGCTCGGACCTGGTCTCCGCCGTGCGTACCGTCGCCTCGGGACAGTCGATGCTCGACCCGGCGACCACGGCCCGCCTGATGCGCTCCCTGCGCACCGACCCGGCGCAGACCCCGGCGCCGCCGTCCGAGCTGGCGAGCCTGTCCCCCCGCGAACGGGACATCCTCGCCCTGATCGGCGAAGGTCTCACCAACCGGGAGATCGGCAAGCGGCTGTACCTGTCGGAGAAGACCGTCAAGAACCACATTTCGCGGATGCTGGCGAAGCTGGGAGTCCAGCGCCGGGTCCAGGCGGCTGTCCTCGCCTCCCACCTGGAGCCCCAGGGCAACGGGGAACGCCCGCACCACTGAGAGGCGCACCGCTGAGACGCGCGGGCCGGCCCGGCTGCCCGCGGAGCGCGACGCACCGGCGTGCCCGCATCGAGCCCGCCGGTGAGTGAACGGTGCGTCAGCTGCCGTGCCGGATCTCGACGTGCTTGGCCTCCGCCTTCTCGGCGCCCAGGCCCACGCTGACGGTCAGCATGCCGTCGGTGTAGTCGGCCGTCACGTCGTCCTCGTCAGCGCCGGTCGGCAGCGTCACGCTGCGGCTCAGCGCGCCGTACCGGATCTCGCTGTGGTTCTTGTCCACGTCCCGTTCGGTCCGCTCGGCCTTCACCGTGAGCACCCCGTCGCCGATGACGACGTCGATGTCCTCGGGGGACATGCCCGGAAGCTCGGCACGCACGACGTACCGGTCGTTCTCCGTGTAGTCCTCGATCCGGACGGAGGACATCGCGAACTTGCTCGGAATGGTCTCGAACCATTCCGGCATGTCCGGGAAGGGGATCCGCTGCCTGCGGGTGAGTGCGCCCATGGCCGTACCTCCTCGGTCTTCGCCTGCTTTCAGTGCACCGCGCCCGACGTTCCCGTGCTGAGGCCGAACAGCCCATGGCATGGGTCCTCAAGGCCCCTTTTGCCGACTCTGCGAACGGGCGGGCCGACCTGCC
Source organism: Streptomyces sp. NPDC007856 (assembly GCF_042868225.1). NCBI lineage: Bacteria > Bacillati > Actinomycetota > Actinomycetes > Kitasatosporales > Streptomycetaceae > Streptomyces > Streptomyces sp. NPDC007856. The sequence goes on from NZ_JBIAEC010000011.1 coordinate 261,878, forward strand.
CGAAGCAGGGACCAACGGCCCCTGGCACCTGGTACGGCGCGCGCCTTGCATGGGATCGGACGGCGGAGGCGAGAACCGCAGCAGGTCCGCGCCACCGCGGCGAAGCGACTTCCCGCCTGGAGGCGATCATGTCCAGGTCGAGTGAGCGCCGGCCGATCGTGGTCGGTGTGGAGACGGACCCCGCCCGACAGTCCGCGCTGGCCTGGGCGGCCGACGAGGCGGCCCGCCGGCGAGTGCCGCTGCGGCCGGTCCGCGCCGAGGGTGTGCCGACCAGGGGGCAACGGAGGCCGGAGGTCCCGCCGTCCTGGGCGGGGTGGAACGAAGAGCTCCACCGGAGCGGAAAACAGGTCCTCGCCGAGGCCGTGGACTTCGTCGCGGACCGGCATCCCGAGGTCGAGGTGGACGCCGTACTCGCCGAAGGCGACCCCGTGTGGGTGCTGGGCGAGGAGAGCCGCACCGCCACGGCCGTCGTACTGGGCTCGCAGCACCTCAGCCGGGCGCAGGAGGTGTTCGGCTCCGCTGCGGTCGCCCTGCCCCTGATGGCACGGGCGCACTGCCCCGTGGTGGTCGTCCCGGAAGCGGAGCACGCCACCGGGGAGCCCGGGTTCTACGTCGTCGGCGTCGACGGCAGCGAGCACTCGACCGCCGCCTTGGACCTGGCGTTCGAGGAGGCTTCGCTGCGCGGTGCCCAGGTGCGGGCACTGTACGTCTGGGAGCCCGGACCGCTGCGGATCTTCGACGAGTACGGGGTCCAGCAGCAGTCCCGGCGGCTGCTCTCGGAGACCGTGGCCGGCCGCCATGCCCGCTATCCCGACGTGGACCTGCGGCACGAGCTGGCCGTCGGGCATCCGGTACAGGCCCTCACCGACGCCTCCGCCGACGCTCTGGGCCTGGTCGTGGGCACACGAGGGCACGGTGGCTTCACGGGGATGCTGCTGGGCTCGGTCAGCCAGGGAGTGCTGCACTACGCCCGCTGCCCGGTCCTCGTCGTTCCACCGACGCGGACTTGAGCATCCGAAGGTGTCCGCGCACCCGAGCAGAGTTCCAGGGCCGTCATGGGAAGTACGTGTGTCCTGCACCGCTACGCCGACCTGGCGCGCGCCCTGCCATGAGCCGATCCGGAGACGGTCACTGGTCCTGAGCGCGCACGATCACGACCGGGCAGCTCGCGTGCTGCGACACATGCTGGCTGACCGAGCCGAGCAGGGCGGCGGCGAACCCGCCCCGGCCGCGACTGCCGACGACCAGGAGTTCGGCTCCCTCGGCGGCCCGCAGCAGCACGTCGGCGGCGTTGCCGTGCACCACATGACTGCGGACCGAGCCGGCCGCGTCCGCGCCGAGCACGTCGGTCAGTTCCTTCCGCATCTGCTGCCGTGTCTCCTCCTCGTCGACATCCGTGTCCACGGCGGGCGCCGACCAGCCGTGGAGCCCCGGCAGCTCCCACACCGCGACCGCGTCCACGGTGGCGCCGACGAGGCCCGCGTACCGGACGGCCCAGCGCAGGGCCTCGTACGAGGACGGCGATCCGTCGACACCGACGACCACCCGGGGCTCGGAGGTATCCCTGTCCATGCGTCCCACCTCTCCTACGGCTTTCCCGCCCCGTCGATCGGCCACCTTCGTCTCCACGCTGCACGTGGTCCCGCGTTCTCGCCAGGGCAACGCGTTCCCGGGTGTATCGATCACGAGGGTTGTCGACAGTCACGGGACTTGACCACGGCGTGCCGTCCGAGGGCGGTTCTCCGAGAAAAGGACGATGATGTTCGGGGAGTGGGTGCTCATGCAGACGAACGCGGACGATCTACCGCACCCGATGTCGCGGGAGGAGCCATGAGCAAGGGGGCGCGGGCCCGGCCGCGGGCCAAGGCGCAGAGCTGTGGCTCCCGGCTGCCGACGCGCAGGGCGGAGCGGACCGCCGTCGTACGCAGGGCCTCGTCGACGAAGGGCGACTGGCTGCTGCTGCCCGGCGGCTCGTGGCGGCACGTCGAGACGATCAGGGTGCGCAGTCTGTTCGGCTGACAGAGCCGCGCTGAGGGGCAAGAGGGAACAACTCGTCCTCGGGAAGCGCTGTCGGTGATACCCCGGCGGGTATAGAGGCCGCCGGGGGAGGAACCGAACGGCGGAGGGACGTGAGGCCGATGGCGACGGCAGCGGACGACCGGCTCTGCTCGAACGACGAGAGCGGAGCCGAAGAGACGCTTCTGGTGACCAGGTGCGGACGCAGGATCGAAGTGCACCGCCTGCTCCTCGGACATCCGGACCGGCCCGTCAGCCGGATCGCCTTGGACGTGGGGGAGGACCGGGGTGGTGAACCGGGAGTCTGGGCGGCCCTCACCCCGGACGAGGCACGCGGTCTGGCCCGCCTGCTTCTTCAGCGGGTCGGCGCGGCCGAGCAGCCCGCCGACGCCCGGCCGCGCAACGGTACTGCCTGACGAGAGAGCCGGCCGGGCCGCAACTCCCCGGAGGGCGGCGGCGCTCAGCCGCGGCGCAGTGCCGCGAGCGTCGCCGCGAGGTCCGCCGGGTGGGGGCGGTTGTGCGGCAGCTTGCCCAGTACGACGGCCATGCCGCAGGTGTCGGTGAGCGCGGAGAAGACGAGGCCGCCCGCTATACCGGCCGAGAGGAGCTGGAAGGCCGGATGCACCAGCAGGCCGAGGAGCAGGCCCAGAAGTACGACCGTGCCCGCGGTGAAGCGCACTTGACGCTCCATGCTCCAGCCGGCCCGCGTCTCGCAGACGGCCGGCCGATGCAGGTCGTGTCCATCGGCGGCCCAGGCGCTGGTGCCGCCGGTGAGGGTGGCCGTCGGAATGCCCTCCTCGGCCAGCAGCCCGCACGCCCTCTGCGAGCGGGCGCCGGAGGCACACACCACGAGGACGTCGCCGCGACCGGCGGCGTGCCGTATCTCGGGCAGGGCGCCCCGGATCCGGTCCAGGGGGATGTTGAGGGCGCCGGGGAGGTGGCCGGAGGCGTACTCGCCGGGGGTGCGCACGTCGATGACGGTGAGTTCGTCCAGCCGGGCGCGGGCCTGGTCGGTGTCGAGGGTGTGGGGAGTGGTGGTCATGGCAGATGTGATCCTTCATGGTCGCCGTCGCCCCGAACCGGGACGTACAGTACCCCTAGGGGTATTTTTCGAGGAGTGAGCGTGGAACTGGAGCTTGAGGGCGCGTCCCTGAGGGGCGTGCTGAACCGGCTGCGGCGTGCGCAGGGCCAGATCTCCGGCGTGATCCGGATGATCGAGGAGGGGCGGGACTGCGAGGACGTCATCACGCAGTTGGCCGCCGCCTCGCGGGCACTCGACCGGGCCGGTTTCGCGATCATCGCCACCGGACTGCAGCAGTGCGTGGCCGACATCGAATCGGGCCGCAAGAACGGTGAGGACACCGAGGCGATGCGCGCGCGGCTGGAGAAGCTGTTCCTGTCGCTGGCGTAGGGAAACGCGGTTGCGCGGTCATCCCACCGCCGCATCGACCAGCATGAGGCCCGCCACCACCAGCAGGACGAGAGCGAAGACCCGCTGCAGGGTGTGCCCGGGCAGCTTCGCCGACAGGCGTTTGCCGTCCCAGGCGCCCAGGATCGCCGCTCCGGCGAACGGTCCTATGACCGACCAGTCCAGGCCGTCGGCCGTACCGGCGCGCATCGCCAGCGCCGCCAGTGAGTTGACGGTGATGACGAGCAGACTGGTGCCCACGGCCGCCCGCATCCGCATGCCGAGGACGTTGACCAGGGCGGGGACCGCGAGGAAGCCGCCGCCCACACCGAGCACGCCGGTGACGGCGCCCAGTCCGGCGCCGGCGGCCGCCGCCCGCCCCGGCCGTACGTGGACGGTGCCATCCGGGTCGGAGCGGGGCCTGAGCATGCGTACCGCGGCCACGGCCGCGACCACGGCGAAGGCCACGGTCAGCGCGGCCGCCGGCAGGCGTCCGGCGAGCGCGCCGCCCAGCATGGCGGGGCCGATCCCGGCCGCCGCGAACAGCAGCCCCGTACGCCAGCGGACCCGCCCGTCGCGGGCGTGCGCGGACAGGGCGGTGGCGGAGGTGACGGTGACGATGACCAGACTGGCCGTGGTGGCCGCGACCGGGGTGAATCCGAGCAGGTAGATCAGGGCGGGCACGGCCAGCACACTGCCGCCGCCGCCCAGGGCGCCGAGCGCCAGGCCGATGACGGCTCCGGCGGTCAGCGCGAGTATCACAGCGCTCACGCGACGGTCCCGTTCCCGCCCTGCGCGTCCACGACCGGCAGTCCCGCCCCGGCCCATTCCTGCATGCCGCCGATGACGTCGACGGCCTCGACGCCCCTGGCCCGCAGCAGTTCGACGGCCCGCCGGGAGCGCCGGCCCGAACGGCAGATCACGACGACCGGCCGCGCCTGCGCCGCGGCGGGCAGCCGGGCACCGGCGGCCAGCGCCGTGAGGGGCAGGTGTACCGCGCCGGGGGCGTGGCCGGCCTGCCACTCGTCGGCTTCCCGTACGTCGAGCAGCACGGAGGCCCCGCTGTTTCCGGCCGCCCGCGCGGAGTCCGTGCGTGCGGCGGCCTTCCGCGCGGTCACCCGCGCCGGGCCGCCCCGGCCACGTCCGAAGAGGCTCATCGTGGTTCCTCGCTCCTGTTCGTCTTCTCGGCTGCGATGCTCTGCGGCGGACGCCGTCAGGGGGTGTGGACGGTGAGACCGGCCTTCTCGGCCGAGTCGAAGCGGTCGTCGACCGCGACGACGTCACGGCCCACGGCGTCCAGCAGGGAGGCGGCGATGGCGGCGCGCATGCCGCCCGCGCAGTGCACCCACACCTGCCCGCCGGGGACCTCGTCGAGGCGGCGGTGCAGGGCGTGGACGGGGATGTGGACCGATCCCGCCACATGGCCCGACGCCCGTTCCGAGTCCCGGCGGACGTCCAGTACGACGATCCCGTCCCCGGAGTGCCGCGCGAGGTCGGCGAACGTGGCCCGCGGGAAGGAGGCGAGAGCTTCGCCCTCCCGTGCCCAGCGCGCCGGGTCTCCGGTGGCCGCAGCAGCCGGGCGGTCGATGCCGACGCGGGCCAACTCCCTCTGTGCGGAGGCGAGTTGGTCGGCGGACTCGGCGAGCAGGGTCACCGGCTTGCCCCAGGGGACCAGCCAGGCCAGGTAGGTGGCGAGCTGTCCCTCGGCCTCGAAGTTGAACGAGCCGGCGACATGCCCTTCGGCGAAGGCGACCCGGTTGCGCAGATCGATCACCCACTCCCCGGCGGCGAGCCGGCCGGCGATCTCGTCGGCGTCCGCGAGGAAGGGCGTGGTGAGGTCGAGGGGCGCCGGCCCCACGGCGTTCGCCGGACCCATGTGGGCGTAGTACGCGGGAACGTCGTCCAGACCGGCGAGCAGGTCGGCGACGAAGCTGTCCACATCCCGGGTCAGGGCCGTGTTGGACGCCTTCTCCTTGCCGATCGTGGTGGACGTCCCCTCCGCCCGGCCGGCCGAGCAGAAGCTGCCGAAGCCGTGCGTGGGCAGCACGGCGGCGCTGTCCGGCAGTTCGGTGGCCAGACGGTGCGCGGAGGCGTGCTGGGCCCGGGCGAGGTCTTCCGTCAGCCGCGGTTCGACCAGGTCGGGCCTGCCGACGCTGCCGATCAGCAGTGAGCCGCCGGTGAACACGGCGACGGCCGTGCCGTTCTCCTCCAGCGCGTACGACGTGTGGTGCGGGGTGTGGCCGGGCGTCGCCATCGCGCGCAGCACCAGTGCGGCGCCGGAGTCGATCTCGTGGTGGTCGCCGTCGTGCACCGGTACGCGCTCGTACGAGACCCGGGCGGCGGCGGGGACGAGGTAGGCGGCGCCCGTGACCCGGGCCAGCTCCAGCCCGCCGGTGACGTAGTCGTTGTGCAGGTGCGTCTCGACGACGTGGGATATCCGCACCCCGCGCCGTGCGGCGGCGCCGATCACCCGGTCGATGTCACGGGGCGGATCGACCACCACGGCCGTCCGCTCGCCACCCGCCAGATAGCTGCGGTTGCCGAGCCCGGCCACCTCGATCGTGTCGACGAAGAACACAGGGACTCCCTTCCGGTGAAATTACCCCCCGGGGTATATGTCGACGGTAGCAGGTTACCCCGGGGGGTATTTTCTGAGGCGACGTGAACCGCGTCATGCCCCCGCACCGGGCGGAGAGGTGCCCCACGGTCCTGCGATGAGGCCGAAGGATCCCTGCCGCTGTCCGCTGCTCCCGGCAAGAGTGGCGAGCAGGACCCTCTGGGCAGGTGAGCTGCGATGATGTACTGGGATGGCGGCCGGGCGTCGATGGCCTTCATGCCGTTGCTGTGGATCGCGCTGATCGCTGTGGCCGTGTGGGCGGGAATCCGCTTCGCCCAGCACCCGACAGCGCGTGGCGAGGGCACCCACGGCGCTCCGCAACCGAGAGAGACGCCGGAGGAGATCCTCGACCGGCGCTTCGCCACCGGCGAGATCGACGCGGACACCTACACCGAGGCGCGCCAACGCCTCGCGCCCACGAGCCGGGGCCCCGGTGACCGGGCTGACGCGCCGATCGCTCTTCCTGGCGGTGCTGGTCGCGGCGGTGACCGCGCTCATCGCCTCGCTCGTGTGGTTCATGGGCGTCGGTTCCGGGCCATGGCGTCCGGGTCCCGAGGTGATGACGGGCGCCGTTTCCCGCACGGGCCCCGTCCGCGGCACGGCCGACGCGGACCGTGCCGCCGGACGCTTCGCCGACCGGTGGGGCCTGCGGGTCGGGGAGGTCATGCGGTTCGGCAACGGCTACTGTGCCGAACTCGTCGACCCCGACGGCCGCCCTGCCACCGGAGGGACCAGCGGCTGAGCGAGCACCACACCGGACTGCCCGCCGCCGAAGCCGATCGGTGTCGCGGCTCTCACACCCTGCACACTGTTGCGCGATCACCGCATCGTCCCTGCCCTGGGATCCCGATTCGAGCGGTCGCGGCTGTGGCGTCACGATGGTCTTCGTGACCGGCTCACGCTCACGCACGCAGGCACGACACGCACCGGCGCCCGACCGGTCCCTGCACTGGCAGCCTCGCTTCGCCGTGGACGCGCGGCTCACCCTGGAGAGTCTGCGCCGTGGACGCGACGACCCCACGCACCGCGTGGAGGCGGACGGCACGCTGTGGCGCTCGGCGCTGACGGCATCCGGACCGGTGACGTACCGCATCCGGCAGCAGCGCCTGGACGACCTGCAGATCGACGCCTGGGGAGCCGGGGCCGCCGAGCTCGTCGACCGCATCCGCACCGAGTTGGGCGCGGGTGACCGGCCGGACCTGTTCCGGCCCGGACATCCGGTCCTCCGGGCCGCCTGCCGGCGGATGCCGGGCCTGCGTGTGCCGTGCACCAGCCGGCTCTTCGAAGCGATCGTCCCGGCCATCATCGAGCAGCGGGTGATCGGCCCGGACGCTGCCGCGTCCTTCGGCCGTCTGGTCCGGGCCCACGGGGAGCGGGCGCCCGGTCCCGCACCCGTGGGCATGCGGGTTCCGCCCTCGCCGGAGGTCTGGCGGACCCTGCCGAGCTGGGAATGGCGCCGGGCCGGCGTCGACCTGCAGCGCTCCCGCACCGTCATCCTGACCGCCCGCCACGCCGTGCGGCTCGACCAGGCCGCCGGTGACCCGGCCCGGGCCTACGAGCTGATGGCGAGGCTGCCCGGCATCGGTACCTGGACGGCCGCCCAGGTCGGCCACCGCGCGCTCGGCGACGCCGATGCGCTGCCGCTGGGCGACTACCACCTCGGGCGGATGACCGGGATGGCCCTGCTCGGCCGGCCGCTGGCGGACGACGAGATCGAGGAGTTCTACGAGCCGTTCAGGCCACACCGCTACCGGGTCGTCCGGCTGCTCGAACTCACCGCCTGGCCGGCTCCCCGCCGGGCACCCCGCGCACCCCTGCGCCGGCCGCTGCGCTGAGAAGTCGAGGCCGTCAGGTATCGGCCCGTGTTTCGGACGCCGTCCCCAAGATTCTTCGTGCACCTCCAGTCGGAACCTCAGCCCTGAGCCGGTCCGAAGGGACCGGCTTGCCGACGGCCGTGGACCGAACGGCCCTGTCGGGCACCCGGCGGTCCGCCGGAGGGTGGGTGCTGTGCCCGCCGGGGCATGCGTCACGCCCCGATCGCCGTCCGATCCGGAAGGAATCCCGATGTCCGTCGACACGCAGCAGGCGCCCGCCGGGCTCACGGACGAGGAGCTCGCCACGTTGGACGCCCACTGGCGCGCCGCGAACTACCTCTCCGTCGGCCAGATCTACCTCATGGCCAACCCCTTGCTGACCGAACCGCTGCGGCCGGAGCACGTCAAGCCTCGCCTGCTGGGCCACTGGGGCACCTCACCGGGCCTCAACCTCGTGCACACCCACCTCAACCGCCTCATCAAGGCCCGCGGCCTGAACGCCCTGTGCATCTGGGGACCGGGCCACGGGGGCCCCGCCGTGCTGGCCAACTCCTGGCTGGAGGGGTCGTACACCGAGACCTATCCGGACATCACCCGGGACGCGCCGGGCATGGCCCGGCTGTTCAAGCAGTTCTCCTTTCCCGGCGGGGTGCCCAGCCATGTCGCCCCGGAGACCCCGGGCTCGATCCACGAAGGGGGCGAGCTGGGATACTCCCTCGCACACGCCTACGGCGCCGCCCTCGACAATCCGGACCTCCTGGTCGCCTGTGTGATCGGCGACGGCGAGGCGGAGACCGGACCGCTGGCCGCCGCCTGGCACTCCAACAAGTTCCTCGACCCGGTCGACGACGGCGCCGTGCTGCCGATCCTGCACCTCAACGGCTACAAGATCGCCAACCCGACCGTGCTGGCCCGGCTCCCCGAGACCGAACTCGACGACCTGCTCAGGGGCTACGGCCACGACCCGATCCATGTCACCGGCGACGACCCTGCGGCCGTACACCGCGCGATGGCCGCCGCCATGGACACCGCCGTGGACCGCATCACCGCCCTGCAGCGGGCCGCCCGCGACGGCGGGGCCACGGACCGGCCCCGCTGGCCGGTGATCGTGCTGCGCACCCCGAAGGGCTGGACCGGCCCGGCCGTGGTCGACGGGCTGCCGGTCGAGGGCACCTGGCGTGCCCACCAGGTGCCGCTCGCCGCGGTCCGGGACAACCCCGAGCACCTGCGGCAGCTGGAGCAATGGCTGCGGTCGTACCGCCCCCAAGAACTCTTCGACGAGCACGGTGCCCCGCGCCCGGACGTACTCGCGTGCATCCCCGAGGGAGCCCGCAGGCTCGGGTCCACCCCGCACGCCAACGGCGGGCTCCTGGTGCGCGAGCTGCCCCTGCCGCCGCTGGAGCGGTACGCCGTGGCGGTCGACAAGCCCGGCTCCACCCTGCACGAACCGACCCGTGTCCTCGGCGACCTGCTCCAGGACGTCATGGCGGCCACCGCCGACCGCCGTGACTTCCGCCTGTTCGGCCCCGACGAGACCGCCTCCAACCGGCTGCAGGCCGTCTACGGCGCCAGCGGCAAGGCCTGGCAGGCCGCGACCCTTCCTGTCGACGAACACCTCGACCGGCACGGACGGGTCATGGAGATCCTCTCCGAACACACCTGCCAGGGCTGGCTGGAGGGCTACCTCCTCACCGGGCGGCACGGGCTGTTCTCCTGCTACGAGGCGTTCGTGCACATCGTCGACTCGATGGTCAACCAGCACATCAAATGGCTGCGCACCACGCGCCACCTGTCCTGGCGTGCCCCCATCGCCTCCCTCAACTACCTGCTCACCTCCCACGTGTGGCGGCAGGACCACAACGGCTTCTCCCACCAGGACCCCGGCTTCGTCGACCACATCCTCAACAAGAGCCCCGAGGCGGTACGGGTCTACTTCCCGCCGGACGCCAACACCCTGCTGTCCGTGGCCGACCACGTGCTGCGCAGCCGCGACTACGTCAATGTCGTCGTGGCCGGCAAGCAGCCCTGCTTCGACTGGCTGTCGATGGAAGAGGCGAAGAGCCACTGCGCGCGCGGCGCCGGCATCTGGGAATGGGCCGGCACCGAGGACGGTACCCGCGAGCCGGACGTGGTGCTGGGCTGCGCGGGCGACGTGCCCACCCAGGAGGTACTGGCGGCGGCCCAGTTGCTGCGCCGCGAGCTGCCCGAGCTGGTGGTGCGCGTGGTGAACGTCGTCGACATCGCCCGGCTGTTGCCCAGCGAGGAACACCCGCACGGGATGAGCGACTTCGAGTACGACGGCCTCTTCACCGCAGACAAGCCGGTCCTCTTCGCCTATCACGGCTATCCGTGGCTGATCCACCGCCTCGCCTACCGGCGCACCGGGCACAAGCACCTGCACGTGCGCGGCTACAAGGAGATCGGCACCACCACGACGCCGTTCGACATGGTGGTCCGCAACGACCTCGACCGCTACCGCCTCGTGATGGACGTCATCGACCGCGTCCCCGGTCTGGCGGTGCGGGCGGCCGCCGTACGTCAGCGGATGGCGGACGCCCGGCAGCGGCACCACGACTGGATCCGGGAACACGGCACGGACCTGCCGGAGGTGGCGGACTGGTCGTGGGACGGCTGAACAGGGCCGGGACCACGGCATTCCCCCGCCCGGACCGTGGCGGGGGCGGGTTCACAGGTGCGCCGCGTGGTCGGGGACGTAGGTCTGCAGAGCACGCGGCGGCCGTTCGTAGCCGCTGGACGGCGGCCGCTCCGGCAGCTCCAGCACCGGTGGCGGCACCTCGTGGTACGGGACGGACGACAGCAGGTGCGCCATCATGTTCAGCCGGGCGCGCCGCTTGTCGTCGCTCTCGACGATGTACCAGGGCGCCTCGGCGATGTCGGTGTGCACCATCATCTCGTCCTTCGCCCGGGAGTACGCCTCCCAACGGGTGATCGACTCCAGGTCCATCGGCGACAGTTTCCAGCGCCGCAGCGGATCCTGCAGGCGGCGCTGGAAGCGCTCCTGCTGCACCGCGTCGCTCACCGAGAACCAGTACTTGCGCAGCAGGATCCCGTCCTCGACCAGCATCCGCTCGAAGATCGGGCACTGGCGCAGGAACAGCTGGTGCTCTTCCCTGGTGCAGAAGCCCATCACGCGCTCGACACCGGCCCGGTTGTACCAGGACCGGTCGAAGAGCACGATCTCCCCGGCGGCCGGGAGGTGCTCGACGTACCGCTGGAAGTACCACTGGGTGCGCTCGCGCTCCGTCGGCTTGGGCAGCGCCACGATCCGGGCGACACGGGGGTTGAGATACTGGGTGACGCGCTGGATGGCGCCGCCCTTTCCGGCCGCGTCCCGCCCCTCGAAGACGACGACCAGCCGGGCGCCCTCGGCTCGCACCCACTCCTGCAGCTTGACCAACTCGGTCTGCAGCCGCAGCAGTTCGGCCTCATAGGTCTTGCGTGACAGCGTCGCCGCCTGCTTGTCCGTCATGCGGCCATTGTCTCCCGGCTCCCTGGCCTCTGCGGCACCACGGGTTCATCTGCCCCAGATCCTGCGGTACGCCTCCCGGTAGCCAGGTGGGTCCCAGCTTGGCACGACTCGCACCGAATCGCCGGTTCACAAGTCCGTCGGCCGAGACCCGAGCGAGAGGTGTTCGGCCACGGGGTGCCGGGTCACGGGGCCCACGGACGGACCGGCACGAGAACGAAGACCGGCTGCCTGCGACGACGCTGCCCCACACGCCGTCCGAGACGCACCTGCTCGACCGGGGCCGGCTGCACCGCGACCGGCTGCCGGACGCCCTCGCGGCCACGGTCCGCTCCCGGCTGGGCCTGCCCGCCACGGCGGACGGCGCGCCGCTCCGCGACCGCCGGCTGGTCCTCGCCCAGTACGACACGGTGGACGCGACAACCTGGGCCCACAGCAGACTGCCCTGCCCGGCGGCTTGTTGCTTCACGGGACGAGGCTGCTGCGGACGAGGCGGTACGCGGCCGGGCCGGCCGGCCGCGGTGAGCAGTTCCACGCCGCCATTGTGCCCGCCACCGGCTGTCCTCCCACTCCACCATGCGTTCCGCGTCGTCCGGCACCCAGGGGAAAGGGGACGTCGGGCCATCGTGCGGCGGCCCATGCTTCGAGGTCGACGGCGAGGACGGTGCCCTCCGGGCCCTCGTCGGCAAGGCGCCGGTTTCCGCCGGCCAGGATCTTCCCGCCCTGGGCCCGGACCCGGCTCGGGGCGCCCTGCGGCGCACAGCACGGGGTGCCCCGCTCTCGGCGGCGGCGCGGCACTGCCCACCACGGACCACCTGCGCGCCCGCGCGCGTGCCGCCCTCGGAACATCGGCGCCGACGTGCCCGGGCGCACCGTGGCGTTGTCAGTGGAGGGCGCCGGTGAGGCCGAGGTCGTGGGCGACCTGCGCGAGGGAGCGGTCCTGCTGGCGCGTGTAGAGGTCGAAGGGGTCGAGGACGTCGCGGCCGATGGCGCCGGAGAGCCAGGCGGCGTCGTAGGCGGTGCCCTGCCGGTCGTTGTCGCGGGTGCCCTCGCCGCTGAGGTTGGACTGGAAGATGCCCGCGGCGGAGCGGGGCAGGAAGTCCTCGTAGACGATGGGCTCCGCGCGCACCCATCCTTCCCGCACGAGATCGTCGAGGTCCGCGGGCGGGTTGCCGTCGCGAGGGTGGTCGGGGCTGAGCCGGTACGTGAAGTAGGCCAGCCCCTCAATGGCGAGTTCCCGTTCGCTTCCGGGCATGTAACGCTCCCACACGGCGCGCGCGATGTCGCCTCGGGGCTCCGAGGGGTGCTCGGACGCCTGCTCGTCCACGCAGCCGAGGAGTTCGTCGTACAGGGCGCGGCCTTTGTGCGTGAGGGCGACGCCGCGGGCCTCGACCTCGCCGAAGCGGACCCGCAGGGCGCCGCGGATGATGCTGCCGTCCGGGGTGCGCATCGCGCGGGGTTCGGCCAGGGCCCGGAAGGAGGTCTGCCGCAGCAGCACATCGGGTCCCTTCCAGGCCGGCGGGCCCTGGATGGTGTCGATCATCTCGATGCCGCGCTCGGTCATGCGCCGGTACAGCTCGTCGATGTCGAGGACGCGCGGGGTGAGGTGGTTGATGTGCGTGCTGCGTACGCCGCCGATGTCCGCGGCGACGGCGGAGATCCGCTCCAGGGTCTCGTACCAGGCTTTGTCGACCGGCTCGGGGGACAACTCGAACGCCCGCACGGCCAGGTGGAGGAAGCGTTCGGCCTCGTCCTCGGGCAGTTCCCGTTCGGCGGCGGCGCGGTCGGCCAGTGTCAGCAGCTCGGAGGGAAAGAGTTCGCGGCCTGCGAGGAAGTTTTCCAGGCGGGTGCGCAGGTCGGCGTCGAAGAAGCGGGGGTCGGCGGGGGTGAGCATCGAGGTGAACACCCGGAAGGGGTTACGTGCCAGCTCCTCGTCGTCGATGGGCCGGAACGCGGTGGAGACGACGGGGACGGCGCTGGCGGCGGCCTCCCGCAGGTCGTAGAAGCCGACCGGGTGCATGCCGAGGGCGCCGAAGACGCGGGCGACCTGCTGCAGTTCCCGCGGTGTGCCGACCCGGATGGCGCCGTGCCGCTCGGCGGTCACCCGGCCGATGGATCCGAGGCGTTCGGCGTCGGCTCCCCGCGCGCGCAGGACGTCCTCGTTGACCTCGCGCGAGACGTCCACGAGCGTGGTGTAGGCGGGCACCTCCCGCCCGTACATCTGCGACAGCCGCGCGGCGAACGCCGCCCGCAGCTGCCACTGACTGATCGTCGACATGGTTCGGCCTTTCGATCGGGGTCCACACCACGTGAGCCGTCGGTATGCGTGTGCCACGTGAGGCATCGCCGATCACATCACCTGAGCCATCGTTGGTCACACCACCTGCGCTTCGGGACGTCGCGGATGACCTCGCCGACCGCGGGCGCCTGCAGGAAGCCGGGCAGCTCACCGGAGCGGCCGATCAGCGCGCTGTGGTCCGCCGTGACCTCGTACAGGCCCGCCCAGCCGCCGGCGGTCTCCCATGTCGGCCAGGGCCGGGGCGCGGTGGCGGCCGGCGGTGTCCGTCGTCGCTGTTGTGGAAGCAGGCGGTCGAGGAGGAGTCGATGGTGAACGGGATGCGCGGGGTGGGCGGCGCGAGCGGCACGGTGAAGGCCAACTGCCCGTGCGGATGGCGATGGTGACACCGGCCCGGGTCGCGGCCCGTGGGAATGCCACCGGCATCGCGTCGGCGTCCGTCCCCCACCGAGTCCGGCCCATGGCGATGTCAGTGGTGACTGCAAGGCTGGCCACATGGACAGGAACGATGAGCAACTGCTTCGAGGCCGGGTCTACGGTCAGGACCACGACCAGCCGGGCCCGCGGCCGGGACGCCGGTACGCCGAACTGGTCGGCGGCCCGTTGGACGGGCTCCTGCTCGACATAACCGGCTGGACGCAGGCCGAGCTCGGCACCCGTGCGGCCCTCCCTACCGAGCTGGGGCAGTTCGGCGCCGGCGGCCGGGCGATGTACACCCCACGCCCCGGCGACCCCCGCCACTTCGACTGGGACGGAGATGCACCGTGACGACTGTGGGTCGGCCACTGCGGCGGCCGGATGAACGTCCCGCGCCCGGTGAACCGGCGCCGCCGGGGACTGCCGCGTCGCGTTGGAGAACTGGCCGCTGCCCGACCAGCCGTTCGACGCGGTCGTCTCGGCGACGGCGTTCCACTGGATCGACCCGGCGGTCCGGATGGCCAAGGCCACCGACGTGCTGCGTGCCGGTGGCGCGCTCGCCGTGGTGCGCGCCCAGCATGTGCGGGGCGGAACAGAGGAGTTCTTCGTGGAGGTCCAGCGCTGCTACGAGCGATTCGACCCCGGGACGCCGCCCGGGCTGCGGCCTCCCGAAGCCGCCGACATCGACGGCTCGGACCATGTGGAGGAGGTGGTGCGCAGCGGCCGGTTCGGCCCCACCGTGTTCCGCCGCCACGAGCGCGAGCTCAGCTACACCACGGAGGACTACCTCGCTGCGCACCTACTCCGGCCACCGCGCTCTTCCGGAGGCCGGCGGAACCGGACTGCTGGACTGCGTCGCGGCTCTGATCGACCAGCGGTACGGCGGCCGGGTGACCAAGCGTTACCTCATCGATCTGGGCGTGCCGCGGCGTCGGTGACCGTCCTGGACCGCGCGCCCGGTGGTGGGTGTCAGGTGCGCAGGAGTCGTAGGTCTATCGCGTCGGCCATGGCCTTCATGCCCTCGTCGTCGGGGTGGATGTGGTCGCCCGAGTCGTACGCCGGGTTGAGGGCGGCCGGGTTCGCGGGGTCACGCATCGTCCGGTCGAAGTCGATGACGCCGTCGAAGGCGCCGCCGGTGCGGATCCACTGGTTGACGCTCTGGCGGATCGCCTCGGCGGCGGGCGTGTAGTACCCGTTGCCCTCGTCCGGCATGAGGGTCGCGCCGATGATGCCGACGTGGGCGGCATGCGCCTCGTCGATCAAGGTGCGATAGCCGTCGATGAGGTCCTGGGCGGTCAGCGGCCGGCCGTCGGGCCCCGCGTTGTTGCCGATGTCGTTGATGCCCTCGAAGAGGATCACGTCCTTGACGCCGGGTTGGCCCAGGGCGTCATGCACGAACCGCTTGAGGGCGCTGACGCCCTGCCACAGGTTCGGGACGTCCGTGAGGACCCGGTTGCCGCCGATGCCGGCGTCGACGACGCTGAGCCTCTGCGGACCCGGTCCGGTGCCCAACCGGCGCCCGAGGAAGTCGGGCCACCGGCTGTAGGTGCCGGTCGAGGAGTGGTAGCCGTCCGTGATGGAGTCACCGAAGGCGACGACGGTGCCCCGCGCGGTCGATGCCACGACGTCCAGCCCCGCCAGGTAGTACCAGGAGGTCGTGGTGGTGCCGAACGCGGCGGCGCTGTCGTCACCGGTGTGGTTGCCGGAGGCCAGGTAGGTGGTGTCGAACGCGTCGGAGTGCCAGGTCGACATCCCCGTCGTACCGGGCACGTAGAGGCTGACGAGCAGGTTCTCCCCGGCGCCGACCGAGATCGGTACGACGTCGCTGACCGCCTCTTCGCCGGCGGGGATCGTGAGGTGGCGGGATCCGCCGAAGGTGATGTTCCGCGTGGTGCCGCGCGTCGCCTCACCACCGCTCGCCTGGACGGCCAGGTCGACAGCGCTGACGTCGAGCGGGGTGGTGCTGTACCGGTTGGACAGGGTGATGCGGGCGCCCGAGCCCGAGACGCTGCTGTGCACCACCATCCGGATGGTCTGGTCGGTGAAGGACGGGCCGCCGGTCGTCATGCTGGGCGACCAGGCGCTGACCCGTGTGCCCTTGGCCTGCGACGCGGACGTGGCGGCGCTCGCCGTCTGCGCGGTGCTCAGCGGAACTGCCGTCAGGGCCAGTCCGGTCAGCGCTCCGAACACGGACAGCAGGGTTCTACGACGTGGTCGGCGAGCCACCGCCGAGCCTCTCTTCTCCGGGGACATGGTCGTTCTCTCCGTTCTTCTCGTGGTCCGCACCGTCAGCCGAAGGTGCCCAGCGTGACGGACTCACCGGGCCTGAGGCTGATCCTTCGCGAGGTGCCGCCCGCGAAGACGGTCGTGGCACGGCCGCCGACGCTCCTCAGCGTCACCTGCGTGACCTTGCCGTTCTTCCATCTGAGGTCGGCCACGAAGCCGCCGCGGACGCCGACGCCGGACGCCGAGCCCGATGCCGCCCACGCGGACGGCAGGGCGGGCAGCAACTCGACGTGACCCGGCCGTGAGTAGAGCAGCATCTCGATGATCGCGGAGGGGGTGCCGAAGTTCGCGTCGATCTGGAAGATGCCGCGGCCTTGTCCCATGTCCATGATGTCGAAGAGGTTCGGCGCGGTGCCGTTGCTGCCGTTCACCGACGGCTTGAGGTTGTTGACGACGAGCTGGTAGGCGTTCTCCGCGTTCTTCAGCCGCGACCAGCACAGGCTGCGCCAGGCGTTGGACCAGCCGTAGCTGTTCATGCCGCGCGCGGTCAGGAGGGCCGTCGCGCCGGCGAGGATGTCCTTCGGCGTGGAGTCGTCCGGGCGGATCCGGTCGCCGGGGAAGAGGCCGATGAGCGGGGACAGGTGCCGGTGGGTGGTCTCGCCGAGGTTCTCGGGCGACATCCACTCCTCCAGCCAGCCGGTCCTGGGGCTGACCTCGGGCAGGTACAGGCGCCCGCGCAGACCGTCGATGGTCGCGCTGTAGGAGGCGTCCCTGCCGAGCACCTGGGTCGCGGTGTGGTAGTTGCCGAAGAGGTTCCACACGAGTTCCTGCGCGTAGGTTATGCCCTTGGCGTCCAACGGCCCCTGCTCGGGCGACCAGTCGCTGTCGGCGATCAGGACCTCGCGCGAGGCTCCGGACGCGTCGGTGACGGTCGTGGTGATGAGGCGGGCCTCCCAGAACTCCACGGCACCCTTGATGAGGGGGTAGATCTTCTCGAGGTAGGCGAGGTCCTGGGTGTACTCGTAGTGCTCGAACAGGCTCTGGCAGAGCCAGGCGTTGCCGGCCGGATGCCACCACCAGCCACCACCGCCGTACGGGTTGGTGGATATGGCGACGGCCCAACCGGCGAGCTTCCCGCTGGAGTTGCGGTATCTGTTGGTCGGGCTGTTGAACAGCCGCTGTGTGGAGTCCGTCCAGGAGGGCAGCTGCGCCAGGCAGTAGTCCGCGAAGGCGTCGAAGCAGCCCGACAGGCCCGCGCGGTCGGCCATCCAGTAGTTCATCTGGACGTTTATGTCGGTGTGGTAGTCGCCCATCCAGTCCGGGTCGTTGCCGTCCAGCCACGGACCCTGCAGGCCCATCGGCAGCGTGCCGCGCGACCCGGATATCATCAGGTAGCGGGCGAACTGCAGGTAGGTGGCCTCGAGTTCGGGGTCGGGGACGTCGTCCCGGTAGCGGGCCTGCACCCGTTGCCAGGTGTCCAGCCTGCGCTGTGCGGCGGACGACGTGCCGAGGTCGATGTCCAACTGCTCGAACACCGGGCGGAAGTCGGCGACATGGGTGTGCAGCAGTGTGCTCGCGGAGTTGCCGGCCGCGTTCAGGACCTTGCCCCGGGCCAGGAGTTCCGGAACCAGGGCAGGGTCACGGAACCCCGCGGCCGCGTCCGGCGCGTAGTTGGTGCCGCCGCTGACCACGACGGTGAGGTCCTTGCAGCCGCTGAAGGAGATCGACGTACCGTCGACGGCGATCGTGCCGCTGCTGCTGCGGGCCGTGACGGCGGCGCCGTACTTCAGCCCGTTGGCGAAGGAAGCGCCGAACGAGGTGTGGTGCCCGGCGCGGTGCGCGGTGGTCGTCTCGCCGTGAGTGCCGGTGAGGGTCACGGTACCGGTGTAGGTGCCGCCGCCCTGCTGGGAGAAGTACAGGACGATCACGTCGTCGGGGCGGCTGGCGAAGATCTGCCGCTGGTAGGTGACGCCGGACAGGTCGTAGGAGGCGCTGACGAGGCCCTGGGCCAGGTCGAGGGAGCGGCGGTAGTTGTCGACCGAGCCCAGGTCATGCCCGAGGATGTCGACGGTGAGCTCGGCCAGCAGGGTCAGGGAGCCGAAGTCGTCCCGGCCGTAGGGGAACTGGCCGTCGCTCTGCAGGGTGTCGTTGAGGCCGCCGGTCCACAAGGTGGCGTCGCTGATCGTCAGCAGTTCGGTGGCGGGGTCGTTGCTCGCGAGTGCTCCGAGCCGCCCGTTTCCCACCGGCAGTCCCTGCCGGATCATCGAGTTGGCGGAGCCGGGAGCCTGCCACCACAGCTGGTTCCTCGCGGCGGCGGCCGTGGACAGCAGGGGCGAGGAGGTGGGACGGAGAGGGGCCGCCGAGGCGGTGAAGGCGGGCAGACCGCCGAGGGCGGCGGCCGCGCCGGCGGTGGCGGCGAGAGTGAGAAGGCCTCTGCGGCTCGGGTGGTTGTCGCGCGATTCGGTGTGCTCGGTGTGTTCGGTGTCCACGTGGTGCACTCCATGTCGGGAAAACGGCACATGCGGGGGACGGATACGGGCAGTTGGGCGTGGGCGTGCCCGGTCGCCGCGGAGCCGGAAGGCGGCGGGGCGAGGCCCGGGGGACGTGCCGCCCCGGGCCCCGCAGGGACGGTCAGGCGGACTTCGGTACGTCGATCCTGTCGATGTCAGGGGAGTAGTCCCAGCCGCTGTCGAACGTGATGGTGTTGGAGCCCGCCTTCAGCGCCAACTGGACGCTGACGGTGTCGACCGTGCTCCAGTCGCCCGTGGAGGGGAACCTCAGGCTGGTGCCGTGGCCGCTGTTGGAGTAGACGGTGACCGAGCGGGGATCGCCGCTGACATAGGCGACGTTGACGGTGTAGATGCCGTCCTTCTTCACCGTGATGTCGTTGAACTGCAGCTTGCTGTCGAGATAGAGGTTGCCGACCTTCTTGCCGCCGGAACAGGAGTCGCATCCGGCCACGGAGGCGTTGCCGGTGAGGGTGTTGTCCGCGGACTCGGCCTCGTAGCGGGTGGTGGCCAGCGGGGTGCCGCCGGGCTTGACGGTGAACAGCCGTGAGCCGTGCGCGGGCAGCGTCGCGGTGATCCTGTTCCGGTACGTGCCGAGGTTCTGGTGGTTCCACAGATCGCGCACGGAGGCCGCGCCGGTGAAGCCGAAGGACGCCCAGTCGGCGGTGACGGAGGCCGACGAGCTGCCGAGGTTGAACAGGGCGACGGTGTATGTGCCGTCGGCGTTCCTGGTGCCCCAGACCTGCTGGTCGCCCAGCGGTGTGACGGGGCGTGCGACGGGCGAGTCGCTCTGGTCGACGCCGATGACCTCCTGGTTGGTCAGCAGGGAGAGGCCGTAGCTGTCCAGCTTGGTGAGGTCGTCACCGGTGAACAGGGGCGACTTGTTGATGGCCCAGAGCGTCATGTAGCTCTGCCGCTCGGCGTTGGTGAGACCGTCCATCGCGCCGTTGCCGACGTCGATCGCGTCAAGGTCGTTCCAGCCGCCCGGACCTGCCTCGTGGCTCCACGCGGGAGCGTCGTTCCACCGGTCGTTGACCGAGTTCTCCCAGGTGACCAGGGTGTTGCAGTAGCACTCCACGTCGGTGTCGATGCGCCAGCCGTTGGAGTACTTCTTCCAGTCGGCGGCGTGCCCGATGTCGAGCGACCAGGACAGCTCCAGATGGATCGGGCGCCCGGTGCCGGCGATGGCCTGGTGCCAGGCGGCCACGTCCGGGACGTTGTTGTAGTTGTCACCGGACTTGAACGAGCCGGGGCCCACCCCGTCCAGTTTGAGGAAGTCGTAGCCCCAGGCCGCGAGCATCTGCGCCTGCGAATCGATGTACTTCTGCGCGCACGGGTTGTCGAAGTCCAGCTTGTAGGCGCTGTCCCAGCCGTTGGTGGTGCGCAGATCCGGGTAGACGATGTCCGCCGTGGTGCAGCCGGGCGCGTTCCGGATCGGCACCTTGCCGTCGCCGTACGCCCCCTTCTCCAGGCCCACGGGGAGGTAGATGCCGGCCTTGAGATCCTTGGAGTGGATGTGGTCGGCGACCGCCTTCATGCCGCTCGGGAACCTGACCGGGTCGGGTGTCTGACGGCCGTACTGGTCGAACTCGGACGTCCAGTTCTTGTCCATCCACCAGCCGGCGTCGATGTCGACATGGTCGTAGCCGTACTTCTTCAGGGTGGCGGCGAGGGCGTCCGTCTGCTTCAGGACGTTCGCCTCGGTGAGGTAGCTGTAGTTGCCGTCCGGGTTCAGGCCCGGGTACTGGGAGGACTGCATGCTCCAGCTGGACCAGCCCATGTACGGCCTGGCCGCGAGGCCGGAGGAGGCGCCGTCCGTGGTCGCGGCCGAGGCGACGGCCGAGCTAGTGGAGTCGGAGGCCATGGCGCCGGTGGCGGCGGCCGGGACCGTGGCGAGTCCGGCCGTGACGGCCAGGACCAGCGCTGCTCGGACGGTGCGGCGCGGAAGGCCGGGGAGGGCTCCGCGCAGGACTCTGTACGGGGATGACCGCATGGGTCGCCTCCTGGGGTGAGGTGAGGGGGAACGTGCGGTGGCACCCGGTGGGGGACGGGCGTTGTTCCGGGGGGCAGGGCCGCGGTACGAGGCCCGATGCCTGAGCGAAGAGGTCGGACGGCCGGACCGCGGTGGGCGGCCGCCGACGTGTCCGGCCGGCGGTTCAGCCCTCGCCCGAGCCGATGGGGAGCCCGCTGATGAACCGGCGCTGCACGGTGCAGCACATCGGGAGCGCGGGGATCGCGGTCATGAAAACCCCTGCCGCGAAGAGGTCGGATGGTGCGGGCGGCTGCGGCTCTGCAGCGTCATCGCTACTCCTTCTCACATGCCCGATCCCATGAAGGACTGGATGGCGGCGGCAGCGGCCCCCCGCGCCCACTCCTCGAAGGGCAGGGGCCGTGTCACCAGGTCGCACTGTGCAGCGGTGCCGAAGGCGGACGCGGCGAACGCGTCCCGGATGCCCTCGGCGACCAGGTCGTAGGCGGCCAGACCCTCTCCGGAGATGACCACCCGCTCGGGACCGAGGATGTTCACCAGGAAGCCGATGGCCTTGCCGATCGCTTCACCGGCTCGCGCATAGACCGCTCTGACACCGGGGTCCCCGCCGTGGGCCAGCTCCAGCGCCTCGGCCGCATCGGTCACCTGCCCGCCCGTGGCCGCGTGGACTGCGCGGAGTATCGCCGGATCCGCCGCGATCGCCTCCACGCACCCCCGGTTGCCGCAGTGGCAGAGCGGGCCCGTCGGATCGAGCGCCAGATGCCCGATCTCACCGGCCACGCCGTGCGCGCCCGACACCACCTGCCCATGGACCACCAGACCGCATCCGATGCCCGCGCCCACGGTCACCAGGGCGAAGTCCGAGAGACCGACTCCGGCCCCGAACCAGTGCTCGGCGACCGTGAGCGCCCGCACGTCGTTGTCGACCGTGACCGGTAGCCCGGTCGCGGTCCCGGCGATCTCGGCGAGCGGTACGTCCCGCCACTCCAGGAAGGGCGAGTAGCGGACCACACCGTCCGCGCGGTCCACGTCTCCCGAGATCGCGATGCCCAGGCCCCGCACCTGCACACCGAATCCGTCGGCCTCCGTGAGCAACTCCTGTACCAGCGCGGTGATGACGGGGAGCACCGCCTCCGGCTCGCGGCCCGTGAGCCGGACGTGCCGGGACAGCCGGACACGGCAACACAGGTCGGCCAGTACGGCGATGATCTCGTCGCCTGTCACCTTGATCCCGACGAACAGCGCCCTTCCCCCGTCCACCCACACCAGGTTGGCCGGACGCCCCACCGCCGGACGCGCCTCTTCGTCCACGCCCTCGACCAGATAGCCGAGTTCCATCAGCGGACGCACCGCCTTGGTCACGGCGGCCGGAGAGAGCTGGGTCCGGCGCCCCACCTCGGCCCGAGTGAGCGGACCGTGGGAGAGCAGCGTGGTGAACACGAGTGAAGCGGCCGGCGTCATGTCCGGGGCCGCCTGGTGGGAGGGGGCCGAGCGCATGGCCGGAAACTTAGAGAGGTTCTTTTTCTCTGTCAATGAAAAAAGCAGAGGCCTTTGATAGGCGCGAGGTGACGGCCTTGTGTGTGTGAAACGAAGGTATACGGCGTGAGTTGATGCTCTTTGCAAGCCGTGAGCGGCCTGGCGTCCGTCGATGGCTGCGGTGGGCCGGTGTGCCGTCAGTGCCGTGAGGGGGACCACGCGTCTTTGTTGGAACGTCCTGACAAACCTATTGACACGACCTTGGGGCGTTTCATAGTACGGATCACTGGAGCGCGCTAGTGGCGCGCTCCAGTCATCTGCCCGCTGCGCCAGGTCGATCGGGACTTCCCTGGCAACGCACAAATCCTGCTTTCTCCCACGTGGGATGCGGCACCGGCTACCTGACGCGACATGGCCGCACGCGTCGGTCCGGACGGCGAGGTCACCGGAGTGGATCCCTCGCCGCCGGTCCTCGACCACGCCCGCGGCAGGAACCGGCGCCCGGACAGCGCCCCCTGTGACTACCGTGAGGGCGTCGCCGAGGCTCTCGACTTTCCGGACGCCTGCTTCGACACGGTCGTCACCAGTTTGATGCTGCACCATCTGCCGGAGGAGCTGCGGCCCACGGCCCTGCGCGAGATGTACCGCGTGCTGCGGCCCGGCGGGCGGCTGCTGGTCGCGGAGTTCCGTCCGCCGAGGAGCCGGATCGGCCGGCACCCGGTGCACGGCGGGACCGGCCGTGCCATGGCGCACAACCGGGTGGATCTGCTGGACACCCTCGTCACGGACGCGGGCTTCGAGCTGATCGGGCGGGGCGACCTGCGGCCGCGGCTGTCCTACGTGCAGGCGAAGCGGACGCGGTAGCGCCGGGGCACCGACCCGACCTGCGGGATGGTTCCCGGGGTGCGCGCGGCTCGGACGGGCCGCCGGAACACCGTCAGCAGGGCACGTCCTACGGCAGCTGCTGCTCCGCCCAGATGGTCTTGCCCGTGGCGGTGTACCGCGTGCCCCAGCGCTGGGCGACCTGCGCGACGAGGAACAGGCCTCGCCCTCCCTCGTCGGTGGTGCGGGCGCGGCGCATATGGGGGGAGGTGTTGCTGGCGTCCGACACCTCGATGACGAGGGTCCGTTCGTGGATCAGACGCAGGTTGATCGGCCCGTAGGCATGCGTGATGGCGTTGGTGATCAGCTCGCTCACGATCAGCTCGGTGCTGAAGGCGAGGTCCTCCAGCCCCCACGCCGCCAGGCAGCGGTCGGTGTTGTCGCGCGCCTCGTGCACCGCCCGGGGATGGGCGGGAACCTCCCAGGAGGCCACCCGGTCGGAGGGGAGGGCGCGCGTGCGGGCGATGAGGAAGGCGACGTCGTCCTGCGGACGGTCCGGCAGCAGAATGCGGACCATTGTGTCGCAGATCTCCTCCAGCGGTCGGTCGGGGTGGGCCAGGGCGAAGCAGAGTCGCTCGAAGCCGACGTCGACATCGCGGTCAGAGGCCTCGATCAGCCCATCGGTGTACAGGGCGACGACGCTGCCCTCCGCCAGTTCGATCTCGGCCGACTCGAAGGGCAGACCGCCCAGTCCCAGCGGGGGGCCGGCCGGGATGTCGGGCAGTTCGACCGGCTCGCTGAGGTGGGCGATGGCAGGGGTGGGGTGTCCGGCGCGCGCCACGTTGAGTTTGCGCGAGATCGGGTCGTAGACCGCGTAGACGCAGGTCGCGCCGATCACCATCGGCCCGTGCTCGGCCGCTTCCGCCTCATCGGCCAGGCGCAGGACGAGATCGTCGACATGGGCGAGAAGCTCCTCGGGGGGCAGATCCATGTCGGCCAGTGTCTGTACCGCAGCACGCAGCCGGCCCATGCTGGCCGCGGCGTGGATCCCGTGGCCCACCACGTCCCCCACGACCAGGGCGATCCGGGCGCCGGAGAGCGGGATGACGTCGAACCAGTCGCCGCCCACGCCGGCCTCGGCGTCGGCCGGCAGATAGCGGTAGGCGACCTCGACGGCGCAGTGATCGGGCAGGTCCGGGGGCAGCAGACTGGTCTGGAGGGCGAGGGCCGCGTTGTGCTCGCGGACGAACCGCCGGGCGTTGTCCACGCACACCGCGGCCCGTGCCACCAGTTCCTCCACGAGCAGCAGGTCGTCCTCGTCGAAGGGGCTGGGGTTCTCCCAGCGCAGCAGCGTGACCACTCCCATGGTCGCGCCCCGCGCCCGGAGCGGCACCACCAGATGGGTGTGCACACCGAGGCTGACGATCTTGGCCAGGCGCTGCGGGTCTTCGGCCAGCCACCATGTCGTCGGGGCCAGCACCGGATCGAGGATCGGCCGGCTCGTGGCCAGACAACGTCGTTGCGGGGACTTCGGCGGGTACCCGGTGGACTCCCCGATCGGGACGATCGCCTCGGGCGCCTCCTCGTGGATCGACAGGTGCACCGCCCGCTGGAGCGTGCCGCCGGTGATCGGCCCGGGATTGAGGTCCCTGGCCGCGAGGACTCCCTGGAAGAGGTCGATCGCCACGAAGTCGGCGAGCTGCGGCACGAGGACCTCGGCCAGTTCCTGCACCGTGCGGTCGAGGTCCAGGGTGGTGCCTATGCGCTGAGCAGCCTCGTTGACCAGGGAGAGCCGCACGCGTGCCCGGTCCTCGGCGGTGAAGTCGACGGCGGTGTGACACACCCCCAGCGTCTTGCCGTCGATGTCCTTCAGCGGGAACGACGAGCGGAGCCTGAGCCGGCCCTGCGAGTTCCGGCGGGACATGCCGTGCCGGGGCGCCACATGCTCCACCGCCGGCGTGACCCGGCCCGAGACAAGCGCCTGGCGCGCCTGCCAGTCCACGGCCGAGGGCACCTGATCCAGTCCGGAGGGCGCAGCCGCGCGCGGGGCCGCGAGGTCGGCCGGCAGGCCCTCCATGGCGGCCAGCGCCTGGTTCAGCCACTGGCAGCGCAGCTCGCTGTCGAGAACGGCGATGCCGATGGGTGACTCCTCCAGGAGGCCGCGCACCACGGCCTGATCGAGTTCCCAGCGGCGCGATTCGGACACCGCACAGGCCGCGGCGAGCCAGCCGGAACCCTGCTCCGCGTGCAGCGGGCACACTCGCAGGGCCAGCTCGACCGGGTGGCCCGCCCGGTGATGCGCGGTGATCAATCCCTCCCAGCCCTCCCCGGCCTGCTGCGCCGCGGCGAGCAGCGAGGCCGGTGAGCGGTCACTGGTGAGAAGGGAGGTCGCGGGCCGGCCCAGCACGCTGGGCGCCGGATACCCGAGGAGGTCTTCGGCCCTGCGGCTCCAGTAGCGGATCAGGCCGTGCGCGTCCACGAGGGCGACGGCGGCAGATGTGATGCCGAACGGATCGCCCCCGTGCTCGTCGGCCAGATCCCTGAGATCCATCGTGTCGGCCGCATCCGCAGAGGGGGGGTGCTGACACCACAGTCTCACACGGACCAGGGTGTGTCTTCGAGCCGACCGCCCTGGCATGCGCGCGGGCCGCGGAGGATCATGCCGCCGAGCGGTCCCGCGCGCGTTACTGTCGCGGGCGCTCGAAGGTGAGCAGCAGTCCTTCCACGGCTCCGGGCCCTATCCGGCCCTTGACGTCGGCGGAGGTGATGGCCTTCAGGCCCCAGCCGTCCTCGGCGTGCTTGTTCAGGACCTTCTCCAGCTTGTCGCTGTCCAGCGCGTCGCCGATCAGCGACTCCCGGAAGGTGACGACCTTGTACTCGTACGCGTAGCCGCTGCTCATGGTGCGGAGTCCTCCTGACTGCCGGGGCGGGTGGTGGCGCGAAGGCCGGGGCAAGCTAATCATCATCGGGCCCCGCAGCATAAGGACGCCGCGTGTCGGCGGAAGCAGCGGAGGCCTGCGGTGAACGCTCGGCGGCGAACCCTTGGTGGCGTGATGTGCTGGAGTGCGACGGCGGATCTCGTGGCAGGCAGTGCTGTCGCGGCGGTGGGAGTGGCTTGCGTGACGCTCGTGCGCAGCGGCCGTGAACTCCCGCTGGCCGCAGTGCCGTTGCTGCTGGGCGCCCACCAGATCGTCGAGTCGGTGGTGTGGCACTCGGGCGGGGGCGGCGGGCCCGCGACCGTCGCATGGGCCGTCATGGCGCTGCCGTTGCTGGCGGTGTGGGTTCCGGCGGGAGTGATGTGTGTGGCCCCGCCCCACGCCCGGCTTCGGCTGGTCCTTCCGCTCACCGCAGGAGCGATGACCGCCGCATCGCTCGCCCACAGCCTTGCCAGCGAACCGGTGACGGCCGAGATCCGCGGCCGCACCGTCGGGTACGCCCTGCACGTTTCGCCCGTACCCCTGCTCGTCATGGGCTACTTGCTGGCCACGGTGGGGTCTCTGCTGCTGTCCGGTGACCGGCGGCTGCTCGTGCTGGGCGTGCTGGTCGCCGCGGGCGCGACGGTGTGCTGGGTGCTGTGGCGGCTGGAGTTCGTCTCCACGTGGTGCGCTTGCGCCGCCCTGTGCTCGGTGGTGCTGCTCTGCTGGATGCGCGCACGCCGGACGTCCGCACAGCGGATGCGTGCCATGGCGTAGCCGTGCCCGCGCTCGGCGCGGACGGTCATCAGCCGCTTCGGGTTCTCCTCCGCACGTCTCTTTCTGTGTCCGCCGGGAGTCGTAACAAGACCCGCCTGTAGAGGGATTCGCGCACCTGTGCTCCCACGAAATGGTCGTTCCGTCCTGCAAGTTGATCGAAAGGAACGGCCATCGTGCGGATAGGACGCATGGCGCCCTTGCTCGCCGTGGGGGTCACGGCAACGCTGGTCCCCGCCCTCGCCCCGGCGCAGGCATCCGCGGCGGAACCGCTGAAGAGGTTCACGGACCAGAAGCCCGCGTGGCACAGATGCGACGCGTCGCAGCCCGCCGTGTTCCAGTGCGCGACGATCGACGTCCCGCTCGACTACAGCCGGCCCGACGCCAGGACGATCAAGCTGGCCATCTCCCGGATCAAGACCGGTGTCCCCGGCAAGCGGCACGGCGCGATCCTCTTCAACCCCGGCGGACCGGGCGGCGAGGGCCTGGACATGCCGGTCATGATGAAGGACACGATGCCCAAGGAGGTGCGCGAGCGGTACGACCTCATCGGGTTCGACCCGCGCGGCGTGGGCCGGAGCAGCCCGCTCAGCTGTGGTCTCACGGCCACGGAGCAGGCCTTTGAACACCCGTACAAGCCGGAGACGTTCAGCCGTGACGTCAAGTGGGCCCGGACCGTCGCCGACAAGTGCCGTGCCAGGAACGGCGACGGACTCACGTACTACACCACCCGCAACACCGCCCGCGACATGGACGTCATCCGCGCCGCTCTGGGCGAGCGGAAGATCTCCTATCTGGGCTACTCCTACGGCACCTACCTCGGGGCCGTCTTCACGCAGATGTTCCCCCAACGCGCCGATCGCATCGTGCTGGACAGCGCGGTCGACCCCGCGCGAGTCTGGCGCGGCATGATCCAGGTCTGGGCGGAGGGCTCCGAGCCCGCCTTCACCCGCTGGACGAGGTGGACAGCGAAACACGACCGCACCTATCGGCTCGGCGCCACCCCGGCCGGGGTGAGGAAGACGTTCTGGGACCTGATCGCCCGAGCCGACCGCACCCCCATCCACGACGGCACCGAGAAGCTGACCGGGGACGACATCCGTGCCGCCCTGCGCCCCGAGTTCTTCAGCCCCAAGGTGGCGGCCGAGGCGGTCGTCAACCTCGAGAAGGCCGCCGACGGCCATGCGACCTCCGGCCGTTCCCTCGCACCGGAGGAACAGCAGGGACCACGCCGACCCGGGTCTCCCTCCGCACAGCCGCCGGACGACAACGGCTCCGCCGTCTTCTGGGCCGTGGTCTGCGGCGACACCGCGGCCTGGCCACGCGACCCCGAGCAGTACCGGCGTGACGCGATCCGGGACAAGGCCGAGTACCCCCTCTACGGCGACTTCGGCTCCAACATCACACCCTGCGCGTTCTGGGGCAAGCCGGCCGAGCCCGTCACCACGGTGGCCAACAACGTCGGCGTGCTCACCGTCCAGAACCAGTGGGACTCCCAGACGCCCCTGATCAGCGGACTCGGCATGCACCACGCCCTGAAGGGCTCACGCATGGTGTACGTCAAGGGCGGCGAGGGCCACGGCGTCTACTCCGACGACCCGCGCGCCTGCGCCAACCGTGCCGTCAACGCCTACCTGAACAGCGGAAGGCTTCCGGCACGCGATGTCACCTGCAAGCCGTCCCGCCGTCACAGTCCCGGAGTGAACCCGCCGATCGCCCGGGCGCCGCAGCACACACCGCAGGCGCCCCGCTTCTGACCCGATCCCCGAGCGGACCCACGCCGGCCTTGCACGTCGGCGAAACAGGCCGTTAGAGGCCGGTGTCGGGGCGTCGCTCAGAAGGGGAGATCGTCGCCGGTCCAGGGGAGGGGCCGGACCGCCCGCTCGGGCTGCCGGAGCAGGGCCACGGCGTCCTTGATGCGGCCGAGTTCCACGAGGAGTGCGGCAAGCACACTTCGGTTGGCCGGGACGGCCGGGTCCAGACGCGCGACGGCCTCCTGCGGGCGGCCGGCGCCGGCCAGGAGTTCCGCGAGATTCTGTGCCCCGTACCAGCTGTCCGCGTCGAGGCGAGCCCGTGCTTCCTCGATCGCCTGCTCTGTGCGGCCGCAGGCGGCAAGGAGCATGGTGCGCAGTCGGGAGAACCTGCCCGCCGCCGGCGGACGGACCTCCGGCTCGCCCGTCCCGTCGTCGTGCGCGCCCCGGGGCGCCGAGGAGCCCCGGGGCGCGCCCAGCGGGTGTCATCCCGTGGCCAGGGCGGTCCGCTCCGCACCGTTCTCCGCCGGCGACGCGCTCTCCTCCCCTGTACGGCCGCGCAGCGCCGTCACCACCAGGAGCGCCGAGAACAGCGCCGCCGAGCCGCACACCACGAATCCGATCGCGTAGCCGTGGCCGAGGGAGTCCAGGGCGTACGCGCGGGCCGCGCCCGGCGGGGAGGTGACGGGGACCGAGTTGAGGGCGAGGGGGCCGCCCTCCCGCAGCACTTCGTGCGCCGCGGCCTTCGATTCGGTGTTCAGGGACGACGAGCCCGCCAGTGCGGCGGTCACCCTGGAAGCCGCCTGGCTCAGCGCGACCGCGCCGATGACCGCGGGGCCGAGGGTGAAGCCGAAGTCCCGCAGCAGGTTGGTCGCCGCGCTCGCCATGCCGGCCAGCGGCAGCGGCACCGTGTTGACGGCGGTCGCGGTGATGGACGACACCGTGAAGGCGAAGCCGATGCCGACCAGCCCGAGCGGCAGGATCAGCGAGGCCAGGTTCCGGTCGCCGACGTCGAGCCCGGCGGCCAGGAAGTCGCCCGCGGCGATCAGCGCCAGCCCGGCGGTGAGCAGCCCCCGCGCGGGCAACCGGTGCAGCAGCCGGGAGGTCAGCGGGGTGAGGACCGGGGTGATGCCGTTCAGCAGCAGGAACGCGAAGGCGGTGCGCAGCGGGCTCTGATGCTGGATGGGGCCGAGCCGGATGCTCGCCGCGTACGCTGTGCCCAGGAAGCTGAACATGCCCACGACCGCGACGACCGACGCGATCGCGAAGGCACGGTTGCGGAACAGGTCCAGGCGCAGCAGCGGGGAGCGGGCCCGGCTCTCGGCGGCCACGAACAGGCCCACGAACACCGCGGCGATCACGAACGCCACGACCACCGGAGCCGATCCCCAGCCGTCCGTCGGCCCCTGGATGACGGCGTACAGCAGGGCGAACAGACCGACGCCGATGGTGATCTGGCCGCCGACGTCGAGTGAACGTCCCTCCGATGCCCGGGAGTTGGTGGCGAGCCACAGGCTCA
Source organism: Streptomyces sp. NPDC007856 (assembly GCF_042868225.1). NCBI lineage: Bacteria > Bacillati > Actinomycetota > Actinomycetes > Kitasatosporales > Streptomycetaceae > Streptomyces > Streptomyces sp. NPDC007856. The sequence goes on from NZ_JBIAEC010000011.1 coordinate 291,913, forward strand.
CCAGGGCGCTGACCGCGGCCACCGCGGCGACCACCACGAACGCCGAGCGCCAGGAGCCGTAGGTGCCGGTGACACCGCCGAGCAGCGGGGCGAGGAAACCGCCCGCGGACAGGCTGGAGGCCCATACGGCGATGGCGCGGGCGCGCTGCGGACCGGTGTGCGCGCCGGCCGCGATCATGGCGAGCGAGGTGGGGAAGAGCGCGGCGGCGCCGAGCCCCGCCAGGGCCTGCCCCACCCACAGCTGATGGATGCCGGAGGCGCTCGCGGCGACGACCTCTCCCGCGCACAGCACGGCGGCGCCGCCGACGAGGAGCTGCTTGCGGCCGAAGAGGTCGCCGAGCACGCCGAAGGAGAGTTCGAGCACGGCGACCGGCAGCAGGAACGCGTCGGAGATCCAGGTGAGTTGGGAGCCGACGGGGTGGAGGTGTTCCTGGAACAGGCCGTTGAGGGTGGCCGGTATCGCGAGGCCGATCTGGGCGAGGCAGACGGCGAGACAGCCGGCGACGAGCGTGCCGAGGGGGAGGGATGTGCGCGGAGTGGCGGATGCGTCGGACATGAGCGGGTCCCGATCTCAGTGGTGGGTGGGGTGCGCCGGGCGGTCCCGGCCGACGGTCAGGCGTGCCGGGCGATAGGGGACGTACGCCGCCCCGTCCAGACCGAGCGCGGTGGCTGACCGCTGGAGTGCCGCCGGGGTCGCCGCGTCGTCCCAGTGGCCGGACGAGACGCGGTGTTCGAGCGCGTGCAGGGCGGCCACGGTCTCGGCGGTGGTGAACGTGCAGTGGCCCTGCCGCTCGACGTAGGCCTGCCGCAGCAGCGCTCCGTCCCCGGCCGCACGTACCCGATCGCCGAACCGCCGCTCCTGTTCGACAGGGACCAGGTTGTCGGCGATCGTGTGCACGTCCAGCAGCGGTACGCCGAGGCCCTGACCGGCGGAGGAGGTGCGCTGCGCGGTACGGACCGCGGCGGGGTCGGCGGTGATCGCGGCGCCCCTGGTCAGCGACGCCAGGTCGGCGCGCAGGTCGAGGCCGGCCGCCCGGTACAGGGCGCGTACCTGCGGCGGGTGTTCGGATCCGGCGAGCAGTCGGGCGTAGTCCAGGCCCGCGTTCCAGGAGTTGTTGCCGCCGGCGGACTGCTCGAGGGCGTACCGGCCGCCCTCCACGAACGACAGGATGCCCTGCGCGAACCACGCGTACTGCTGCTCCTCCTGGCCCGCCCAGTCGGTCGGCGCCGGCCGGTCCTGTCCGGGCGCCCAGGCGGGCAGGTTGAGGAAGGCCGCGGCGAGTGCGATCCGGGCGCGGCCCGCTGGGCTGGTCTGGGCGGCGGTGACGGCGTCGGTGAGCTTCTTGGCGGTGGCGGCCGCGGCGCCGGCGGAGCCGAAGCGGACCAGGTCGACGTCCTGCCCGGGCAGGAGGAGCCGGGCGAGGGTGTACTCGGCGTCGAGTTGGTAGTTGTCCAGGTCGGTGCCGCCCGCGACCAGGCCGCACAGGCCGAGCGCGCCGTCGACGCGGCCGGCGCCGTCGCGGGCGATCTGCGCGTTGACGAGCCCGCCCATGGACTGGCCGACGGCCAGGGTGCGGCGCGGGGTGCCGATCTTCGCGGTGACGGGGTCGAGCGTGGTGAACTGGTCGCGTTCCGCGCTGTCCAGAGCCCACATCGAGCCATGGGGGTCGTACGACGACCCGGCCATCGCATAGCCCTCGGCGAGCAACTCGGTGCGTACGGCGTCGGAGGGGGCGTCCTTGGCGACGGTGGGGCCGAAGCCGTGACTGAACAGCAGCAGGGTGCCGTTCCATTGGGCGGGAACGTCCGCGATCCAGGTCGCGCCGTCGGAGAGGGTGCCGGTGAGGTGGCCGGTGGCCGGCGTGTCCGCCTGGGCGGCCGGCGCCGGGACGGTGGTGAGGGCCGCGGACGCCAGCGTGGCCAGGGCGGCCAGGGCGATGCGCAGACGGGTACGGGGAGTTCGGGGGCGGGTGCTGGCAGGCATGGAGGTGGCTCCTTGTGGGCGGCTGCGGAGCGGAGGCCCTGGGAGATCGACAGATGCTCAGTGCACTGAACGAAGGTGTGGAGGAATGTAGGGCCGAATTCTTGCGGCGGTCAAGAGATTGCACAACATCGCTCGGGCGGAGAGCGTGCGGAGGTGTGGCAGGTGTGTACGGGGCTACGCCGCCGGAATCGTCTCGATCAGCCGGCGCGCCGCGTCCCGCGCGGGCGCTTCCAGCAGGGAGTGGACCACGCGGAACGTCGTCTCCGCCGTGGCCGCCGGCCAGTCCGCCGGCAGGTGCCGTACGGGCAACCGGGGGTCGCCGCGGATGACTTGGAGCCACTCGGCGGTCAGCCGGAGGCGCAGCGCGAGGGCGTCCTCGGCGGCCAGGTCAGGGCCACCCGACGCGTACGGCCGCCAGGACGCCTCGAAGTCCCGGTAATGCCCGGCCAGTTCGCCCAGGTCCCAGGTGTCGTCGATCATCTCGGCGATGTCCATGCCGGCGTCCGCATGCGCCCGGAAGACCTTCACATGCGCTTTCAGGCCCAACTCGGCGAGGATCCCGGAGACATCGACCTCGCCGGGTGCGATCCACAGCCCGCTGAACAGCGCACCGAAGCCCGCCCAGGTCAACTGGGAACGCAGATCGTGCCGTTGGCGCTGCCATGATTCCGGGAGCGAGAAGCCGAGCAGGGTCCAGGTGCCGTCCCAGTCCCGGTTGACCGCACCCGTCTTCCAGATGCGCCGCTCGCCGTCGCGCAGGATCGCCTCCGAGCGGCCGGTGAGGCCGACATAGGTCCGCCGGCCCTCGCGCCGGCGGCTCAGCAGACCGCGGCCGACCATACGGGTGAGGGTGGAGCGGGTGGCCTGCTCCCCGACGCCGGCGCGCCGGAACACCTCGATGACGCTCCCCGTGTACACGCAGACCCCGCGGCCCAGCACCTCGTCACCGAGGAAGCTGAGCAGGAGGGACTGGGGGCGGGGGACAGGACCGGTCACGCGGCTACCTTACGAGGCCGCCTCCGCCTGCATGCACGCGGCGACCGAAGCGTCAGGTGAGCCCGTTGCCGGCGACGCGCAGCAGGAGGGTGTGCAGCGTCTCCCGTTCGGCGGGGCCGAGCGGGGTGAGCAGTTCGTCGGTCACGCGTCGGCCCGCATCGTCCGTGTCGCGGAGGAATGCGCGACCGCCCTCGGTGAGGACGACGATGCGACTGCGGCGGTCCTCCGGGGCGGGCCGGCGCTCGGCGAAGCCCAGCTTCTCCAGGTCGTCCACGAGGCCGACGATCGCGCTCGGGTCGTAGCCGAGCCGGGCGCTGAGCTCGCGCTGGAGAGCGCCCTCGCAGGTGGCGAGGAAGCGCAGCACGGCGTAGTGCCGCAGCCGTAGCCCCGACTCCTGCAGGAACGTGTTGAACACCTGACCGGAGCGCAGGCCCAGGCGGTACAGCAGGTAACCCGTGTCCGCGTGCAGCCCCCGCATCCACGGCTCGTCGGCGTCGATGGGGGTCGGGTGGTCGGTGTGCTGGCCGGCTATGGCGGGCTCCCTGGTCTCGGTCCCGGGGGGCGCCGGTCTCGGCTCCCCCCGGGGGCTTCTGGCGTGCGGAGTCCAGCATGACGCACCCGAAGGTCGGCAACAACTATTGACGACAACAATTATTGCTCTTAGCTTCGATCTCCCCGACCACACCCCATGCGAAGGGACCGCTCGTGCCCACCATCGATCTGACCGGCAAGGCCGCCGTCGTCACCGGAAGCGGCCGGGGCCTCGGCCTCGCCTATGCGCACGCCCTCGCCGCCCACGGCGCGTCCGTGGTCGTCAACGACATCGACGAAGCCGTGGCCGAACAGGCCGTCAAGTCCATCACCGAGGCCGGCGGCACCGCCGTCGCCGAAGTGGTCCCGGTCGGCACGGCCGAGGCCGCCGACCGGCTGGTGAACCGTGCCGTCGAGGAGTTCGGCCGGCTCGACATCCTGGTCACCAACGCGGGCATCCTGCGCGACAAGGTGCTGTGGAAGATGACCGACGACGACTTCGACGCGGTGCTCACCACCCACCTCAGGGGCACCTTCACCTGCGCCCGCGCCGCCGCCGTCCGCATGCGCGAGCAGGGCGAGGGCGGCACGCTCGTCCTCGTCGGCTCCCCGGCCGGGCAGCGCGGCAACTTCGGCCAGACCAACTACGCCGCTGCCAAGGCCGGGATCGCCGCGATGGCCCGCACCTGGTCCATGGAACTGGCCCGCGCCGACATCACCGTCAACGCGATCGTGCCGGTCGCCGCGACCGCGATGACCGAGACCATCCCCGCCTTCGCCCCGTATGTCGAGGCCATGCGGCACGGGGAACCGCTGCCCGGGTTCCTGCGCAAGGGGGAGGGCTTCGGCACCCCCGAGGACTGCGCGGCCCTCGTCCCCTTCCTGGCCTCCGCGGCCGCCCGCGGCATCACCGGCCAGTGCATCGGCATCGGCGGTGACAAGGTGGCGCTGTGGTCGCATCCGCAGGAGATCAGCACCGCCTACGCCGAGGGCGGCTGGACGCCCGAGTCCCTGGCAGACGCCTGGCCCACCTCGGTCGGCGCCGAGCCGCAGACCGTCGGCATCCCCGCACCGAGGATCCCGGAGGCGTGATGGCATCCGCACCGAGGCTGGACGAACTGGTCGCGATCGACGTCCACACCCACGCGGAGGTGTCCGCCAAGGGCCACTCCTCCCTGGACGACGACCTGCACGACGCCTCCTCCGCCTACTTCAAGGTCGAGGGCAAACGGAAACCCACCCTGGAGGAGACCGCGGCCTACTACCGCGAGCGGCGGATGGCGGCCGTCGTCTTCACGGTGGACGCCGAGTCCGCGACCGGCACCGCGCCGGTCCCCAACGAGGAGGTCGCCGAGGCCGCGGCCGCACACCCCGACGTGCTGATCCCGTTCGCCTCCATCGACCCCTTCCGCGGGAAGGCGGGCGTGCGGCAGGCCCGACGGCTCGTCGAGGAGTATGGGGTGCAGGGCTTCAAGTTCCACCCCAGCATCCAGGGCTTCTTCCCCAACGACCGCTCCGTGGCGTACGGCCTGTACGAGGTGATCGAGGAGACCGGCACCATCGCGCTCTTCCACACCGGCCAGACCGGCATCGGCGCCGGCGTCCCCGGCGGGGGCGGCATCCGCCTGAAGTACTCCAACCCGCTCCACGTGGACGACGTGGCAGCCGACTTCCCCCATCTGAAGATCATCCTGGCGCATCCGTCGTTCCCCTGGCAGGACGAGGCCCTGGCGGTGGCGACCCACAAACCCGGAGTGCACATCGACCTCTCGGGATGGTCACCGAAGTACTTCCCGCCGCAGCTGGTGCAGTACGCCAACACGCTGCTGAAGGACAAGGTGCTGTTCGGCTCCGACTTCCCGGTGCTCACCCCGGACCGGTGGCTGGCCGACTTCGCGAAGCTGCCCATCAAGGACGAGGTCAAGCCGAAGATCCTCAAGGAGAACGCGGCCCGTCTGCTCGGGCTGACGAAACCGTAAGGGGTGCCAGATGCGCAACGAGGGACTGGGGTCGTGGCCCGCACGCCGGGCGCGCAAGACCCCGCACCGCACGGCCCTGATCCACCGCGAGCAGCCGACCGACTACCGCACCCTGCACACGCGAGTCACCCGCCTCGCCCACGCCCTGCGCGCCCGGGGCGTCAGGCGCGGCGACCGTGTCGCCCACCTCGGCCCCAACCACCCCGCCTACCTGGAGACCCTGTTCGCCACCGGCACCCTCGGCGCCGTCTTCGTCCCCCTCAACACCCGCCTCACCGGCCCGGAGATCGCCTACCAACTCGCCGACTCCGGCGCCAAGGTCCTCATACACGGCCCCGCGCACGCCGGGCTCGTCGCGGGACTGCCGGGCGAGACGGACGTACGGACCTGCATCGAGATCGGCGACGGATACGAACAGGCCCTGGCAGCCGCGCCGGACGAGCCGATCGACGAACCGGTCGCACCCGACGACACCTGCATCATCATGTACACCTCGGGGACGACCGGCCGCCCCAAGGGTGCGATGCTCACCCATGGCAACCTCACCTGGAACGCCGTCAACGTCTTGGTCGACCACGACCTGATCGCCGACGAACGCGCCCTGGTCTCGGCCCCGCTGTTCCACACCGCCGGCCTGAACATGCTGACCCTGCCGGTGCTGCTCAAGGGCGGCACCTGTGTCCTGGTCGAGGCCTTCGACCCGGGGACCACCCTCGACCTGATCGAACGGCACCGGATCACCTTCATGTTCGGGGTGCCGACGATGTTCGACCAGGTTGCCCGGCACCCCCGCTGGGCGGACGCCGACCTGTCGTCGCTCCGCATCCTGACCTGCGGTGGATCACCGGTGCCGACCCCGCTCATCGCCGCCTACCAGCGGCGCGGGCTCACCTTCCTGCAGGGCTACGGCATGACCGAGGCCGCGCCCGGGACGCTCTTCCTGGACGCGGAGCACGCGGTCGCCAAGGCGGCCTCGGCGGGCGTACCGCACTTCTTCAGCGACGTACGGGTCGTACGGCCCGACCTCAGCCAGGTCGACGTCGGCGAGACCGGCGAGGTCGTGGTGCGCGGACGGCATGTCATGGTCGGCTACTGGGGACTGCCGGAGGAGACCGAGGCCGCCTTCGCGGACGGCTGGTTCCGCAGCGGGGACGCGGCCCGGGTCGACGAGGACGGTTATGTGCACATCGTCGACCGGATCAAGGACGTGATCATCTCCGGCGGCGAGAACATCTACCCCGCCGAGATCGAGGACCTGCTCCTGGCCCACCCCGGTATCGCCGAGTGCGCGGTGATCGGTGTGCCGGACGACAAGTGGGGCGAGGTTCCCCGCGCGGTCGTCGTCCCGGCACCAGGAGCCGAACTCGAGCCGGACGAGGTACTGGCCTCACTGTCCGGGCGGCTCGCCAAGTACAAGATCCCCAAGTCGGTGGTGGTCACGGACGAACTGCCGCGCACCGCCTCCGGAAAACTCCTCAAGTCCCGGGTGCGCCACCGCTACGGCACCCCAACTCCCTGAGAAGAAAAGGCGACTTATGAGCATCACCGTCAACGGCCTGGACGAACTGAAGAAGCTCGTCGGCGGCGACCTCGGCACCAGCGAGTGGATCGAGGTCTCACAGGAACGCATCGACACCTTCGCCGACGCCACCGGCGACCACCAGTGGATCCACACCGACCCGCAGCGGGCGGCCCAGGGCCCTTTCGGTGCGCCGATCGCGCATGGCTACCTCACCCTGTCCCTGTTCATTCCTCTCTTCACCGAACTGCTGGACGTGCAGGGCGTGACCACCAAGGTCAACTACGGCCTGAACAAGGTGCGTTTCCCCGCGCCGGTGAAGGTCGGCTCCCGCATCCGGCTCGCCGCCCGGCTCACCTCGGTCGAGGACGTGCCCGGCGGTGTGCAGATCACCGTCGACGGCATGATCGAGGTGGAAGGCGGCACCAAGCCTGCCGCGGTTCTCCAGAGTCTGTCCCGGTTCTATGCCTGACCCAAGTCAGCCCCTGAAACACGATGGACAGGGCCTGCACCGCCGCCTGGCTTGACCGCGTCGGTGATCGTGGGAGTGAGTGGGGTGCATGGGATGAGGGGCCAGGTCGATGCGGTGAACTTCCGCAAGCCGCAAGCACATACCGCGACCCCTTCCGATCGAAGGAATCCCCGAAGTGGATCTACCGCGTAGCTTCACCATCCGCGAGAGCAGCCACCGCATCCACACCCCCTGCACCAGCGAGAAGCTGGCCGTCCTCGGCCGGGTGCTCGGGCCGGCACCCGGCGCGAGCGTGCTGGACCTGGCCTGCGGTTCGGGCGAGATGCTCTGCACCTGGGCCCGAGATCACCGGATCACCGGGACCGGGGTGGACATCAGCACGGTGTGGAGCTCAGCTCGCGCACCGGCGCATGCCCCCACGGGGGCCGTCGCCATGACATCGGCCGGGCCCGGTCCACCGTCCCGCGCCGTACTCATGTACTCAGCCGGATCTGAGTACATGAGCCCTGCTCGGCAAGAGGCGTGGGCTGTCACGCTCGATCCATGCGCCAAGGACTGACGAGAGCCGTTGCCCACCTGTTGCCGATCCTCGTGCTTACCGGGGTGTCGCTCGCGGCGTGGGCCGCATGGTTGGGCTGGGACCAGCAGCGGGACGTGCACCCCGATGGCTCGACGACCGGCCCGTACGAAGCATGGCAGGTGATCGGGCTGGTACTCACTCTGCTCGCACCGGTGTGCTGGGCGGCATCCCGACGCCATCTCGCCGGTGCGGTCCTGGGCCCCGCGCTCGGGCTCACCCTTGCCGCCTTCTACGACTGGTCGGACGACTCCAGCGGACTGTTCATCATCGGCGTGGGGCTCGTCATGATCGGCAGTCTGGTCACGACCGCCCTCGTCTCCTCCGTGTTCGCCTGGCGCACGGCCCGCGCGCGACGCCCGTAACGCCGCACACGCGCTGCCCGGATCACCGTATGGACACCGGCCTGCGCGGCGAGGAGCAGCTCATCGCGGCACGCGTGACCGGCGACCTCCGGAGCCGACGGGGACGCCACACCCTCGGGAATCGGCTTCGACCAGTCCGGCGGAGCCGGCGCAAAAGCCCAACCGCCGCTGACGGCCGCCAGTTTCACCTCCGCGATCAGCCGCTGCCCCTCCGGCGCCTGAGCTCACCCAGGAGACGTCACCCTGACCGCTACCGGGACCAACCTCCTCGGCCTGGTCAAGCACGTGGCGTTCTCGGACGCGAGGTACTTCGGCGAGGTCTTCGGCCGGCCTTTCCCCGACACGGTGCCCCGTTGGGACGATGAGGCCGCATGGAAGGAAGAACTCTGGGCCACCGAGCACGAGACACGCGAACAGATCGTCGGTCTCCACCGGCGCGTGGGTGAGCACACGGACGCGACGATCAAGGCTCTGGCCATCGACGCGCCCGGATTCGTGCCCTGGTGGCCGCGTCCTCACGTCAAGCTTTTCAACGTCATGGTCCACTCGCTCAGCGAGACCGCCCGGCACGCCGGACACGCCGACATCCTGCGGGAACAGCTGGACGGCGTGGTCGGGACGGCCCCGGGGAGCAAGGCCTTGCACGGGCAGGACAGGGATCACTGGGAGACCAAGTACGCGATGATCGAGCGGGCCGCCAGAGCAGCCGACCCCGCCCACGGCCCTACGCCCTGAAGCGTGTTGCTGATCGCGCAGTTCGAGCGGGCGCAGCTCGGGCCTACAGGTGTCCCGGGCACATGGCACCGGGCAGGCGCCGGTATCCAGCCGGCGCCGTGGTCAGCCGGTGACGCGTTCCATGACGCGGCGGGCGGCCTCGGCCTCTGCGGCGGGCGGGGACAGCTCGTCGAGGGTGTCGAGCTCGTCATCGGACTCCAGTTCCCGTTCCCAGGCCGCTGCGAGCTGTTCCTGTTCCTGGCGCGGTTTGGCGCCGACTGCGTCCCTGTGCTCGGGGTCCAGGGCCGCCAGAAATCGTACGACCGGATCTGTGAGCATGCCGTGCTCCCTTGTCGCATGGAGGGTGCCACCCTTGTCCAGCATCGCTGAACGAGCCCGCGTTGTCTGCTCGACGTGCCCGCCACCGCCCGCCCAGCGGTGGGCCCCGCCCCCGCTACTCGACGGCCGGGTCCTCCTGGCCGCGCTGCACGGCCTTCTGCACGGCCTGCTCAACCTCGTGCGGGCTGGACCCGGTGGCTGCGGCGTGCGCGGTGATGGCCGCCTGTACGGCGTCGGACGCCTCGCGCCAACGGCGCAGCTGAGCGTCGTACTCGTCACCGGTGAGGCCCGCGAGTTTCGCGCGCTCCTCCTCGGCGGTGCGTTCCAGCCTGATCAACTCATCGGGGACCTCTGCCACGGTCGGATCCTAGACGGCGAGTCCGACGCCTCCGCCGCCTCGCTTACCGCCCGATCGGGTGAAGCCGCCCCCGTCATCTGTCGGACGGCCGATCCGTTCCCGCGCCAGTCCGACCGGCGTGGCTTCCTCGGCCGAAGTCGCGCTCCGAAGCGCAGCGACACCGCCATGGCGCACGGAGTTCATGCTCGCCGCCAGGCGGTTCGCGAACGGCGACGCCGCCGACGCCTTCGCCACGGTGCTCACGCCAGGCTCACCCACGCCCCCTGCCGGGCCGAGCGCTCCATCGCGTCCAGTGCCACTGCACTGGCCACGGCATCGCCGAGCGTGGTGCCGACCGCGGTTCCCACGGCGATGGAGCGAAGGAAGCGGTAGGCCTCGATGACCTTCAGGTCGTCGTAGCCCATCGCATTGGCCGCGCCCGGCTGGAACGCGGCGAACTCACCGGCGCCCGGGCCGACGTACACCGTGCTGACCGGCTGGTCCTGGTAGGTCGTGCCGCGGCTGACGGCGAGTTCGCCCATGCGGCGGAAGTCCCAGGAGACGGCGCCCTTCGTGCCGTGCACTTCGAAGCCGTAGTTGTTCTGCTCGCCGACCGAGACGCGACAGGCCTCCAGGACGCCACGGGCGCCGGAGGCGAAGCGCAGCAGACAGTTGACGTAGTCCTCGTTCTCGACCGGCCCGAGTTCGCCGCCGGTGGCCAGGGTGTGCCCGGCGGTGGCGCCGGTCGGCCGGGCGCGTTCGGGGAGGAAGACCGCGGTGTCGGCGGTGAGCGAGGCGATGTCGCCGAGCAGGTACCGGGCCAGGTCGACGCCGTGCGAGGCTAGGTCGCCGAGCACCCCGCTGCCGCCGCGTGCCCGCTCGTAGCGCCAGGTCAGGGCGCCGTCCGGGTGGGCGGCGTAGTCGCTGAAGAGGCGGATGCGGGCGTGGGTGACCGTGCCGATCCCGCCGGAGGCGATCAGATCGCGGGCGGCCTCGACGGCGGGCGCGTTGCGGTAGTTGAAGCCGACGGTGCCCTGTACGCCGGCCTTGGCGACCGCGCAGGCGACCGCCCGGGCGTCGTCGGCGGTGAGTCCGACCGGCTTCTCGATCCAGATGTGCTTGCCGGCCTCGGCCATCGCGACGCCGATCTCGCGGTGCAGGAAGTTCGGGGCGGTGATGCTGACCGCATGGATGCGCGGATCGGCGGCCACCTCCCGCCAGTCGCGGGTCGCGGCGGCGAAGCCGTACAGCGCGGCCGCCTCCTCCGCCCGGCCCGGTGCCTCGTCCGCGACGGCGAGCAGCTCCGGCCGCACGGACAGCTGGGGGAAGTGGTGCGGCAGGCGGGCGTAGGCCTGGGTGTGCACCCGTCCCATCCAGCCGAATCCCACGACGGCGACGGCGAGCGTATTCACCATGAGCGCCCTTCTTTGGACCGTTCCAGAACCAGGGCGATCACCATGGGTCCGGCTTCTGCGTGGTGTCAAGGGTCTTTACGGGAGCGAGGAGATTGTGGAACGGTCCAGTCATGAGCACTCCGACCATCCGTGACGTCGCCGAACGGGCCGGCGTGTCCAAGTCCCTGGTCTCGCTCGTGCTGCGCGGTTCGGAGGGAGTCCGGCCGGAGAAGCGGGCGGCCGTCCTCGCGGCGGTCGAAGCGCTCGGCTACCGGCCCAACGCGGCGGCGCGCAGTCTGAGCGAGCGGCGCACCCGCACGGTGGGGGTGCTGCTCAACGACATGCGCAACCCCTGGTTCGTGGAGCTGCTCGACGGGTTGAACGCACGGCTGTACGACGACGGCCTGCACATGCTGCTCGCCGACGGCCGCCTCAACCGGCGCCTCGGCGAGGACCTCACCCGCACCTTCACCGAACTCCGCGTGGACGGGCTGATCGCCGTCGGCACGCTCCAGGACCCACAGGCCCTGCGCACCGCCGTCGGCCTGGTCCCCACGGTCGTCGCCGGCGCCCGGGAACCGGTGCTGACCGGCGTGGACATCGTCGCCAACGACGACGAGCACGGAGCCCGCCTGGCCACCGAGCACCTCATCGGCCTCGGCCACCGGCACATCGCCCACATCGCCGGTCGGGGCGCGGTCGGCGACCTGCGCCGGCGCAGCTTCGAAGCCACCATGCGCGAGCACGGCCTGGCCGGCACGGCGGTGGTGGAACAGGGCGACCTCACCGAAGAGGGCGGCTACCGGGCGACCGTCCGGCTCCTGAGCCGCCCGCGGCGCCCGACCGCCGTCTTCGCGGTCAACGACATGACCTGCGTCGGCGCGCTCTCCGCCGCCGAGGAGACCGGTCTGCGGGTACCACGGGACCTCTCCCTGGTCGGCTACGACAACACATACCTCTCCCGGCTGCGCCATCTGTGGCTGACCACCGTGGACAACGCCGGCCATGAGGTGGGCCGGCGTGCCGCCCAGCGGCTGCTCGACCGGATCGACGAGCCGCACCGCCCGAGCGAGGTCGACCTCGCCGCCCCGGTCCTCGAAGTGAGGGGCACGACGGCGCCACCGCTCGACGGCGCCTGACGGCCGTCGCCGTGAAGTCGCCTCGTTGTTGTGCGCCCAGAAACGATAGAAAGGTGACATGGGTGAAACTTCGGGTCGATCCGGGCGTGGTGCGCCTGACGCGTCCGGGAGCGCCCATGTGCCCGATCGGCCCCGTCGGCGCGGAGAGGCGTGGCGGTCGCTGCTGAGCGTGCGCAGCGTCGCCGGCCAGGTCTTCCTGCTGCAACTGGCGGTCGTGGTGCTCCTCGTCGCCGCCACCCTGTTGGCCCTCGTGGTGCAGGCTCAACGCGACAACATGGCGGACGCCCGGAACCGGACGCTCGCCACCGCGCAGACGTTCGCCAACTCCCCGGGGATCGCGGCGGCGCTGCAGAGCGCACACCCGTCCGCGGAGCTGCAGCCGTATGCCGAGGCGGCCCGGAAGGCCGCGGGCGTCGACGCCATCATCGTGTACGGGCTCAACGGCATCACCCTCACCCACAGCGACCCCCACCGCATCGGGGAACGCGTCATCGGGCCTTATGCGCAGGCGGCGAACGGCAAGCCGTTCACCAGCACCTTCCACGGGTCCCTGGGGCTCTCCGTGGTTTCGGCGGTCCCCGTCAAGGGGCCCGACGGCTCGGTCATCGCCATCGTCTCCGTGCCCGTCACGGTCGAGAAGGTGCAGCACAGGGTGAACCGGCAGCTGCCGGTGCTCGTCGGCGGCGCCGCTGTGGCCCTCGCCGTCGCCGCGGGCGGGTCGGCCCTGGTGAGCCGCCGGTTGCGGCGGCAGACCCATGGCCTGGGGCCGGTGGAGATGACCCGGATGTACGAGCACCACGACGCGGTCCTGCACGCCGTGCGGGAAGGGGTGCTGATCGTCGGCGGTGACGGCCGGCTGCTGCTGGCCAACGACGAGGCGCGTCGGCTGCTGGACCTGCCGACGGACGCGGAGCAGCGGCACATCACCGAGCTGGGGCTGGAGGAGGATCTCGCCGCGCTGCTGGCCTCCGACCGCCCCGCGACCGACGAGGTGTACCTTGCGGGCGACCGGCTGCTCGCGGTCAACAAGCGGCTCACCACGCCTCACGGTCCGGTCGGCAGCGTGGTGACGCTCCGGGACACCACCGAGCTGCAGGCTCTCGCCGGCCGGGCGGAGGTGGCCCGCGAGCGGTTGAAGCTGCTCTACGAAGCCGGGCTGCAGATCGGCACCACGCTCGATGTCAGGCGCACGGCCGAGGAACTGGCCGAGGTGGCGGCGCCCCGGTTCGCCGACCTCGTCACCGTCGAACTGCTGGACGCCGTCCTGCACGGTGAGGAGTCCTCCGACGCGACCGCCCGGATCACCGAATTGCGCCGCAGCGCCGTCGCCGGTCTGGGCCAGGAACATCTCCTCCACCCCGTCGGCGAGCTGATCCGATTCGTCCCGGACCACCCCGTCTCCATGGCGCTGGCCGACGGCCGATCAGTCCTGGTCAGGGACCTGAGCGCCGACCAAGGCTGGCTGGCCCAGTACCCCGAACGTGCCCGGCGGATCCTCGACCACGGCCTCCACTCCATGCTCGTGGTTCCGTTGCGAGCCCGCGGCGTGGTGCTGGGCGTGGTGGACTTCTGGCGTGCCGAGGGCTCCCCGGCGTTCGAGGACGACGACATGTCCTTCGCCGAGGAGCTGGCCGCCCGGGCGGCGCTGAGCATTGACAACGCCCGCCGCTACACCCGCGAACACACCATGGCCGTCACCCTGCAGCACAGCCTGCTGCCACGTGGGCTGCCCGAACAGTCGGCCCTCGACGTGGCCTACCGCTACCTGCCGGCCCAGGCCGGGGTGGGCGGGGACTGGTTCGACGTCATCCCGCTGTCCGGCACCCGGGTGGCACTGGTCGTGGGCGATGTCGTCGGCCACGGTCTGCATGCCGCGGCGACCATGGGCCGGCTGCGCACCGCCGTGCACAACTTCTCCAGCCTGGACCTGCCCGTGGAGGAGCTGATGGGCCGACTGGACGAGCTGGTGGCCCAGATCGACGCCGAGGAGAGCGCCGCGACGGAGGACGGACAGGCGATGATCACCGGGGCGACCTGCCAGTACGCCGTCTACGACCCCACCTCCGGGCGGCTGGTCCTTGGCACCGCCGGCCATCCGGGACCCGCGGTGGTCCGGCCCGACGGGACCGTCGACTTCCTCCAGCCGCCCATCTCTCCACCCCTGGGGCTCGGCGCGGGCATGCCGGTCGAGACCGTCGAGTTCACCGTGCCGGAGGGGTCCCGGCTGGTGCTCTTCACCGACGGACTGATCGAGGACCGCGGCCGAGACCTGGACGCCGGTCTGGAGGCTCTGCGCAATGCCCTGTCAGGGCCCGAGCGCACGCCGGAGGCCACGTGCGCGGCGGTGATGGAGGCGATGCTGTCCGACCGGCCCAGGGACGACATCGCGCTCCTGGTGGCCCGCACGTGCCGACTCGGGCCGGCCCAGGTCGCCGAGTGGGACGTGCCCCGTGACCCCGCGGCGGTGGCCCCGGTGCGCGCCGCCTGCGCCCGCCGGCTGACGGAGTGGGGCCTGGAGCAGGTCGTCTTCACCGCCGAACTCATTCTCAGCGAGCTGATCACCAACGCCGTCCGCTACGGCAGCGAGCCCATCGCCGTCCGGCTGCTGCGCACGGTGCCGGTCAGCCGTCCCGGCGCGGGCACGCTGATCTTCGAGGTCTCCGACGGCAGCAGCACCTCCCCCCGGCTGCGCCGGGCGAAAGCCACCGACGAAGGCGGCCGCGGCCTCTTCCTGGTCGCCCAGTTCGCCGAACGCTGGGGGACCCGCTACACGTCCACCGGCAAGGTCATCTGGGCCGAACAGTCCCTCCACGGCGGCGCCACGCCGGAGGCGGAGGGACTCGGCGACATCCTGCTCGGCCAGTGGGACGATCTGGAGCTGTGAGACGACACGGCGGCGTGGGACGACACGGCAGAGTGAGGAGAACGTGTACGTCCCGCCCGTTCCTCGGATGCCGGGCACGCCGCGTGCCGACACGGCGCGACTGGGGCCCACGGGGTACGGAGGCCACCTCCGGCCGGGGAACCACGCTGATCGCAGGCTTACCGGACGGGATTCCGCCGTCGGGAGGGCCGGGTACTCTGGCCTCGATGCCCCGTTCGTCGACGCAGTAGACCCAAGGAAGCCGGAGAGGTGTCGGCGGACCGGAGTACTGCGACTCCCGGCCTTCCACGGCTCTCCGGACTCCACGAGCGCGCCGCGGTGGCACCGGGCATTTTTTGGCGGTTCGACACACCCTGTGACAAGCCCGGCTCCCTCGGCGACAACCGCGTTCCCCACCCCAGGAGCAGTCGTGACCACACTCCGTGCCCGAGCAGCGGTCGTCCTCGGCTGCTTCTCTGTCCTGGCACTGGGGCCGAGCGCCTGCGAGCACGCACCGACCACCACGATCGCGAAGCCGTCGAAGGCCACCTCCGCCGAGAACGCGGGCGGCATGCGTGCACTGATCGCCGCGGCGAAACGGGAGGGCACGCTCAGAGCGATCGCACTACCGCGTGACTGGGCCAACTACGGCGGCCTGATCGACGGGTTCGAGAAGAAGTACGGGATCAAGGTCACGGTCAAGGATCCGCACGGCCACAGCGAGGACGAGGTCGACGCCCTGAAGAAGAGCGGGAAGCGGCCGACCGCCCCCGACGTGATCGACGTGGGCGATACGTTCGCGCGCAACGCGGCGGACCAGAATCTGCTCGCGCCGTACAAGGTCGCCGCCTACGACTCGATCCCCGACAACCAGAAGGACTCGAAGGCCCGCTGGTCCAACAACTACGGGGGCTACATCTCCATCGGCTGCGACGCCAACCGGGTCAAGAGGTGTCCGGAGACCTTCGCCGATCTGCTGAAGCCCGCGTACAAGGGCAAGGTCGCGCTCGAAGGCGACCCGCCCCGGTCGGCCACCGCCTTCGACAGCGTCTACGCCGCCGCGCTGGCGAACAACGGATCGTTCGACAACGTCCAGCCCGGCCTCGACTTCTTCGCCGAGCTCAACAGGATCGGCAACTTCAACCCCCTCAACTCCACCACGGCGACGGTCGAGGACGGCCGTACCCCCATCAGCATCAACTGGGACTACATCAACCTCCAGTACGCCGACCAGCTCCGCCACAAGGGTGTCAACTGGCAGGTCGCGATCCCCTTCGACGGCAGCTTCGCGCAGTACTTCGCGCTGGCGGTCAACAAGAACGCCCCGCACCCGGCGGCTGCCCGCCTGTGGCAGGAGTACCTGTTCAGCCCAGAGGGCCAGAACCTCCGGCTGCGCGGCTTCGCCCGCCCGGTGCTCATGGACGCCATGAGGCAGGACGGGACCCTCGACAAGGCCGCCGCCTCCCGCTTGCCGACGGTCGAGGGAACGCCGCAGTTCCCGACGGACGCGCAACTGGAACAGGCACGGAAGACGGTCGACCAGGGCTGGGCGAAGGCCATGTCCGGTTAGGCGCGCCACCGCCGCGCGCGTATCGAACGCGGCCGAGCGGGTGCCTTCCGGCGTGCCGGACGGTGACCTGCCGTGCCCGTCCGCACGTGGCTTCTAGCCTCGGCGGCATGCTGGGGCTTTCTGCGCACGTCCGTGCCTGCCTGCTCGACCTGGACGGGGTGCTCACCGGACCGCGAAGGTCCACGCGGCCGCCTGGCGCACGCGGGGTGCACCTGCCCGAGGGATCGCCCGAGGACCCGCCCGAGGCAGAGTCGGTGAACGGCCTGGGCAACCGCAAGAGCGAGCTGGTGCTGCGGCGGATCCGCGAGGAGGGGGTGGAACCCTACGACGGCTCGGGCCGGTGTGTGCACGCGGCGCGGGCGGCGGGCCTGCGCTGCATGGCCCCACAGGCGGCCCGAGCGCTGGGAACGGATCCGGGACAGGCCGCGTGACCTGGCCGACCTTCTGGAGGAACGATGATCACCCATCCCAGCTTCACGGTCGAGCCGTGGTCGCTGCGCGAGACCGAGCTGAATCTCGATGTGCTCGCGCAGAGCGAATCGGTCTTCGCCCTCTCCAACGGGCACATCGGGTGGCGCGGGAACCTGGAGGAAGGAGAGCCGCACGGACTGCCCGGCGCCTACCTCAACGGCGTGTACGAACGGCATCCGCTGCCCTACGCCGAGGCGGGCTACGGATACCCCGAGTCCGGCCAGACCATGATCAACGTCACCGACGGCAAGATCTTCCGGCTGCTGGTCGACGACCACCCGTACGATCTGCGCTACGGCCGGCTGGTCGCCCACGAGCGCGTCCTGGACTTCCGCTCGGGCATTCTCAGCCGCACGGCACGGTGGATCTCACCCGGCGGTCGCACGGTGCGGATCTCCTCGCGGCGGCTGGTGTCCTTCACCCAGCGAGCGGTGGCCGCGGTGGTGTACGAGGTCGAGCCGGTCGACGGGCCGACCACGGTCGCCGTGCAGTCCGAGCTCGTCGCCAACGCGCAGCTCCCGCGCTTCGAAGGCGATCCGCGCGTGGCCGCGGTGATCGGGTCACCGCTGGTGGCCGAGGAGTCCTTCGCGCAGGACACCCGCCTGCGGCTGGTGCACTGCACCGACCGCAGCGCGCTGCGGGTGGGGGCAGCGGCCGACCATCTCGTCGAAGGGCCGGAGACCACCCGCTGGACGGCGCAGTGCGAGCCCGACGTCAGCCGTCTGACGGTGACCGCGGATCTGGTGCCCGGGCAACCACTGCGGCTGGTCAAGTTCGTGGCGTACGGCTGGTCGGGGGAACGATCGCTGCCGGCCGTGCACGATCAGGTGGACGCGGCGGTGGCGGCCGCGGTCAGCACCGGCTGGGACGGGCTGGCCGCGGCACAGCGGGCGTACCTGGACCGCTTCTGGGCCGGCGCGGACGTCGAGGTCGAGGGCAGCCAGCGCATCCAGCAGGCGGTGCGGTTCGCCCTCTTCCATGTGCTCCAGGCGGCGGCCCGCGGTGAGAACCGCGCGATTCCCGCCAAGGGCCTGACCGGAACCGGGTACGACGGACACTGTTTCTGGGACACCGAGTCCTATGTGCTGCCCGTGCTGACCTACAGCGCTCCGCAGGCCGTGGCATCGGCGCTGAGGGCGCGTCACCGGATGCTGCCGGCGGCGCGGGAACGCGCGCGTCAGCTGGGGCTCGCGGGAGCGGCGTTTCCCTGGCGCACGATCGACGGTGCCGAGTGTTCCGCATACTGGCCGGCCGGGACGGCCGCCTTCCACGTCAACGCCGCCGTCGCGATGGCCGCCGACCGGTACGTCATGGTGACCGGGGACGAGGACTTCGAACGCGGTGAGGGAATCGAGATCCTCGTGGACACCGCCCGGCTGTGGCGCTCGCTCGGACACCACGACGTGGAAGGCGTCTTCCACATCGACGGGGTCACGGGGCCCGACGAGTACAGCGCGATCGTCCGCGACAACCTGTACACCAACCTGATGGCCCGGCAGAACCTGGTCTCGGCCGCGAATGCCGCAGCGCGCCATCCGGAACGCGCCGCGGAACTCGGTGTCGACGACGAGGAGACCGCGGCATGGCGGGACGCCGCGGCCCGCATGGCGGTGCCGTACAACGACTCGCTCGGTGTGCACGAGCAGTCGGCCGGTTTCACGAGTTTCCAGCGCTGGGACTTCGACGCGACCCCGCCCGAGAACTACCCGCTCCTGCTGCACTATCCCTACTTCGACCTGTATCGCAAGCAGGTGGTGAAGCAGGCCGACGTGGTGCTGGCGATGATGGAGTGCCCGCATGTCTTCTCCGACGAGCAGAAGGCACGAAACTTCGCCTACTACGAGGCGCTGACCGTCCGTGACTCCTCTCTGTCGGCGTGCTTCCAGGCGGTGCTCGCCGCCGAGACCGGGCATCTGCGCCTCGCCTACGCCTACCTCGGCGAGGCTGCGCTGATGGACCTGGACGATCTGGAGCACAACACCCGTGACGGGCTCCACATCGCCTCCCTCGCCGGGACATGGATCGCGCTGGTCGGCGGGTTCGGCGGCCTGCGCCGGTACGCCGGCGACGACGGCAGCCAGGAACTGCTGGCGTTCGCACCGCGGCTGCCGGAGGAGCTGTCCAGGGTGGCCTTCACGCTGCTGGTACGCGGATGCAGGCTGAAGGTGGACATCGGTCCGTCCCAAGCGCGATACCACCTGGTGGACGGCGAATCGCTGGTCGTGCTGCATCACGGAGAGCCGATCACCCTGACCGCCGGGGCCCCGGTGGACCGCCGGGTGCCGCCCGCACCCGTGCGCCCCGAACCGCAACAGCCGCCCAGCCGCCGTCCGGTGGGCCTGCCCGTCGAGGAGGAGGACCGGGCGGCGACACAGGAGTAGAGCGCACAAGAGGCGACCGGTCTGTCGGGCCGCGCTCGCTGTGCAGGACGGGCATTGGCCGGGAGCAGTCCTGCGGGGCGCGTGGTCGGCTTCGGCGCGGGAGTGACAAGTCTCACCCCGGGCATGGTTGCGATCGCCGCTCCGGGTTCACAACTCGCTCCGGCCGCGCACCGGACGCCTGGGCCGACCGCGCCTTCGCGCTGGCCACCGGGGGTTCGGCTGCGGTGTGCGAGAACCGGTACGGCCCTGCTCGGCGGGACCATGTGAGCGGCCCGCGAGGGCAACGTCGGCATGGCGATACACGTCCAACGCGTGGCCGTAACTCTCCTTGTCTAAGGTTGCCGCCGTCTGCACAGGCAACGCACGGGAAGACTGCCGAGCAACGGGGAAGGCGTATTCCGTATGGACGGCCGCTCCACTGCCAGCCCACCACGTCGTATCGACATCCCACACAACCCGTCCGACTCCCTGGGCGCGCAACCGCTGTGGCTGGAGCGGCATTTCGGGCCCGGGAGAGGCCAGGAGGACGGGGGAGCGGCAGAGCTTGGGGGGAGTGACACGCCGGGCGCCCTTCCCACCCCTCGGACGGCACGCATCGTGCTGCGGCTGACCCTGTTCGCCCATCTGCTGATCACTACGCTGAACATGCTCCGCGACCTGCGCGGTGCACCCGTCGAACTCTGCGGGTTCCTCGACCTGTGCGCGGTCTTCCTCGTGCAGCTGGTCCACAGCACTCCGGCAACACAGCGGGCTCCCGCCTGGCGCAAGGGCCTGTCGCTGGGTGCGCAGGCGGTCCTGACCTATGTGCCGCTCCTCGCCTGGCACGCCGAGTGGGGTGCCATGGCCGGCTTTCTCAGCGGCTCCGTTCTGCTGCTCCTGCCCGCGGTGTTCGCGTGGGCCGTCTTCGCCGTGATCGGCACGAGCATGGTGGTCTGTGCGCTGACGGATGGTCTGGGACCGTACACCGCCGTGTACTTGGGCGGTTCGACCATGCTCACCGGACTGGTGGTGTACGGGCTGTCGTGGCTCGCCCAGCTGGTCGCCAGGATCCACGCCGCACGCGAGCAGCTGGCGACGTTCGAGGTGGCGAACGAACGCATGCGCTTCGCCCACGATCTGCACGATCTGCTCGGGTACAGCCTGTGCGCCATCACCGTGAAGGGAGAACTGATCCGCCGGATCATGCAGGGAGACCCCGAGCGCGCGTCGGAGGAGGTCTCCTCGATCGTCACGATCTCGCGCCAGTCGATCGCCGATGTGCGGGCCGTGGCGCGGGGATACCCGGAGATGCGGCTCCGGCACGAGGCCGACTCGGTGGCGTCCCTGCTCGCCGCGGCCGATGTGAAGGTCACGGTCGACATCGAACTGGGTGAGCTGCCGGACGCGGTGGACACGGCCCTGGCCACGGTTCTGCGCGAGGGCGTGGCCAACATGCTGCGGCACAGCGACGCCCGCCAGTGCGTCATCCATGGGGCCGAGTGCGACGGGGCGGTCGAATTGTGCGTGGCGAACGACGGCGTGGAGCCCGGCAGGCACGTGACCGGCCACGACGGCAGAGGCGGACTGGGCAGCCTGGTCCAGCGGGTCAGCGCCGTGGGCGGCACGCTCACCGCAGGTGTCCACAACGGTTCCTGGTTCTGCCTGCGGGTGGTCGTGCCCCGGCCGACGCGCACATCCCTCGACCCCGGTTCCACCGGACCTCCAGCCCGCCGGACGACTCTGAAGCCGAACGAAGCCTGATCCGTTTCGCGCGCTCCGCGAAGCACTTTTCGGTGATTCAGCTGAGGGCCCGACCGACAGTGGCGGTGAGAGGGAATGGCGGTAGACACAAACCGTTTCCGGGAATTCTTCGGATCGTTTCCGACTTCGGTTGCGATCGTCACGGCTTTGGACGAGAGAAGCGAGCCGCGCGGTTTCACCTGCAACGCGCTGACAGCGGTGTCGGCGGAACCGCCGCTGCTGTCGGTCTGTGTGGACAAGCGCTCTCAGACGCTGCCGGCACTGGCCCATTCAGGAGCGTTTGTGGTGCATGTGCTCGCCGAAGGCGCCCAGGAAGCCTCGGAGGTTTTCGCGGGGAAGTCCGAGGGCAAGTTCGCCGGACGCGACTGGAGGCCGTCGTCCGTGGCACAGGGCGCCCCGGTGCTGGCGGACATCGCGCTGGCGTACGCCGAGTGCAGCGTGGTGCAGCGGGTCGAGGCGGGTGACCACTGGATCTACATCGCACGGGTGGACGGCGCGGAGGCCTTCCCGCGTCGGCCGCTGCTGTATCACCAGCGGCGCTACAGCGTCTGGTCACCGGTCGGGCGGCTCACCGCCGCCGTCCGCTGAGCGGCGCTCGGGGACGGGCGACGGGCCGGCCGTCCCCGAGGGTTGCCGCGCCGCGTGCGAGCCTCGCCGGCCCTCCCCTCAGGCCCGGCAGACCGGCAGTCCGCCGTGGTGCTCGATCATCTCCCCGAAGACCGCCCCGATGTCCATCGGGGCCCCGGGGGGCAGACCCCGCTCCTCCGCGTACGCGCGATGCAGGTTGGGCACCAGCCGTTCGGAGTCGAGCAGTGCGGCGTACTCGCCCAGATCGGTCTCCCTGGCCACCTCCAGCGGTGTGAGTCCGGCTGCGGTCCCCTCCCGTGCCAGCCGCCGCACCCACAGCAGATAGCCCTCGGCGATGTCGAGGATCTCGGGCCCGGCCACCGGGCCGTGCCCGGTCACCAGGACCCGCGCGCCGAACTCCCGCAGCCGGGCGATCCCGGCGAGCGAGCCGGACAGCGAGCCCATCGGGAAGAACGGAGTGACACCGGACATCACGAGGTCCCCGGTGAACAGCACCCGCTGCCGCGGCAGCCAGACCACGGTGTCGTTCGTGGTGTGGGCGGGACCCACATGCACCAGCTGCGCCTCGATGTCACCGATGTGCACGGTGAGCGCCTCCCGATAGGTGACGGACGGCGGTTCGAGGATCAACTCGCCCCAGCGGACGTCCGGCCACAGCGTGGTCAGATGCAGCCCGGCCGCCGCCATCTCGGTGCGGCACAACGCATGCCCCACGACGACCGCCTCCGGGGTGAAGACGAAGTTCCCGAAGGCGTGATCGCCGTGGAAATGGGTGTTGACCACGACGCGCGGGACATGCGGCGTCAGCGCCGACACGGCATCGCGCAGCAGCAGCGCGCGGGCCTGTGTGGCAGCCGTGTCCACCAGCGCGGTGCTGCCGTCCGCGACGATGATCCCGGCGTTGTTCAGGCACCAGCCGCCGTCCGGCTGGACATGGGCGAAGACCCCGTCGGCGACCTCCTCGGTCCGGGGCGGTGCGATGGGTCCGTGCGCGGTGTTCGTGCTGCTCACCAGGCCTCCCGACGCTGTCGTCCGGCCGCGGACCGGCCGCGGCGCTGGATCCACCGTGCAGATCGCCGATCGAGGCCGGGTCGAGGGGGACCGGAACCCCATGTGACAAGGCGATCTGACGCCTCGTCCGGTATCGGGAACACAGGTCCGGCCGGGCGTTGATTTGTTAACGTTTGACTGTACCCAAGTTCGGTCAACTGGCTTGATCCTGTGGGGACTTGAGGAGCAGTGCAACGGGGGGAAGATTGATCAGGATTTTGCTCGCCGAAGATATGCGCATGCTTCGCGATGCGCTTGAGGCGTTACTCAGTCTCGAGACCGACCTCGATGTGGTCGTCACCGTCGAGCGGGGCGACCAGATCGTGCCCGCGGCAGTGGAACACCGCGTGGACGTGGCGGTGATCGACGTCAACCTGCCGGGTCAGGACGGGTTGTCCGCCGTGGAGGATCTGCGCAGGCGGCTGCCTGGCTGCCGACCGCTGATCCTCACCGGCATCGGTCACGCCGGTCTGCTGCGCAGGGCGCTGGCGCTGCAGGTGCCGGGCTACCTCCTCAAGGAGGCGCCGCCCGAGGAACTCGCCGAGGCGATCCGGCGGGTGGCGGACGGCGAGCGCGTGATCGATCCCCAACTGGCCCTGTCGGCCTGGGACGCCAGGGGCCGCCCGCTCACCGAACGCGAACGGGAAGTGCTGAGTGTCGCCGCGGAGGGTGCGGATGTGGCAGAAATCGCTTCCCGGTTGCATCTGTCGGCCGGCACGGTCCGCAATTATCTGACGTCGGCGGTGACCAAGATGAGTGCGCGCAATCGCGTGGACGCCATTCGCATAGCACGGGAATCCGGCTGGATTCTGTAATCCATGGGTGACGTGCGTCACATGCATTCTTCATATCGGTTCTGATGACGCCTGCACTAGGCCCGATCGCCCTGCGAGTGAAAGTCTGTTGCTCGGTGAATTCGGGCCCCTGGGCGAGCCTCGTGCAGGGGCACACCAGGCAGGGGGATTCAGGGTGGAGATCAAGGTTCTCGGTCCGCTGGAGGTCCTGGAGAACGGCGTATCGGTGGCGCCCAGCGCATGCAAGCCGCGCCAGGTGCTCGCACTGCTCGCTCTGCGCGCCGGCCGTGTGGTGCCGGTGCCCACGCTCATGGAGGAGATCTGGGGCGAGCGCATTCCGCAGAGTGCCGTCACCACACTGCAGACGTACATCCTGCAGTTGCGCCGCAAGCTGGCCGCGGCACAGGAGAGCACCGGTGGTGACCGCTCCAGCAAGGACATACTCGCCACCACCTACGGCGGTTACCTGCTGTCACCCGACGGCGCCGGCTCCGACGTCGCCGAGTTCGAGCAGCTCGCGGTCCGCGGTACGAACGCACTGGAGAGCGGTGACGCCCGGCAGGCCTCGACGCTGCTGGCCAGGGCCCTCGGGCTGTGGCGCGGTCCGGCGCTGGTCGACGTCCAGGCCGGGCATGTCCTCGGCCTGGAGGTGCAGGGCCTGGAGGAGGCGCGCATGCAGGTGCTGAGCCAGCGCATCGAGGCGGACCTCAGGCTCGGCCGTCATGCCGTGCTCCTGCGCGAGCTGCGCGTGCTCGTCGCCCAGCATCCGCTGCACGAGACCCTGTGCGGGCAGTTCATGCTCGCTCTGTACCGGTCGGGCAGTGCCTGGCGCGCCCTGGGGGCCTACCAGCACCTGCGCCGGACGCTCGCCGAGGAACTGGGCATCGAGCCGTCCCGGCAGCTGCAGCGCCTGCACCAGGCGATGCTGACGGGCGATCCGGCGCTGACCCCCGAACCGGCGCCCCTCGTGGAGAGCTTCGTCCTGGCTTCCTCCTGGTGAACAAGGGGGTCCTACGGCTCGCGCCCCGCCTTCGCCGGACGCTCCTGCGGGCGGAGGCGGGGCGCGCGGCCGATCAGCCGGTGTGCTCCTCGGCCGCGTGGCGGACGGCCACGGCGAGGACGGCGTGGTGCGGCAGCGCACGCGTGCCGAACCACCAGCCCTCGGCGGCGGCCGGCGTGCCGTCGGCGTGCCGCAGCGTCGGCGGCACGCCGTCCCGCGCCGCAACCGGCGCGAAGCCGAACTCCCGGAACGGCAGCCGAAGTCCGAGGCCCATGGCCTTGCTGTACGCCTCCTTGAGCGTCCACAGCCGGATCAGTGCGGTACGGCGCTCCTCGTCCGGCAGCCGTGCCAGGGCGGTGCGTTCGTGTGCGGTGCAGGCCTCCCGTGCCAGCGCGTCGGCATGGACGGTGCGGCTGTCGAGTTCCGCGTCCACCCCGATCGGCCCCACTCGGCTGATGGCGACGACGAGCAGATCGCCGGTGTGACTGAGGCTGACGGACATCCGCTCAGCACCCCGCAGATACGGACGGCCGCTCGCCGTCCGGGCCACCTCCAGCATGTCCTCGTCCGTCCCCGTGACCACCGCGACCGCGCGTCTGAGCAGCGTCCTTGCCGCGAAGGAACGGCGTGCTGCCCGTCCCGACAGCCCGCGGTGACCGGGCGGTCCGGTCCCGGGCATGGGCTCCGGGACCGGACCGGCGTCCGGTTCGGGGTGCCAGTCGGCCAGGTGTGCCCGGACCACGGCCCAGCCGGTGGTCTCCAGGGACTCCCGGAGCTCCTCCCCCCAGCCGCTGCCGGAGGCCAGGGCCACGGCCGGCACCGTCACAGCGGTGTCCCGTGCGGGTCGAATCGGCGGCCCCGGGCACACCGCACCAGCACCTCCGCCGTCGCCGCCCCGGCGACGTCCGGAGCCGTCGCCCGTACCGGGGCGGCACCGAGCCGTGCCGAGGTCCGCAGCAGGACCCCGGTCAGCCAGGCCGGGTCGGCGAGGAACGCCGAGGGCTCCTCCGCACGGGCCGCCAGCCACACCTCCGCGCACACCGCCGCCGCCGCGAGCAGCGCGCGGCGCTCGGCGAGAGCCCTCTGCGGTGTCCGCCGGACGACCACTGCGGGACAGGACCGCTCGAACCCCTCGCCGTGGATCGAGGCGAGTTCCTCCAGGAACACTCCCGCCGCCGACCGCAGCCAGGCCGTGCCCGGTTCACGGCCCGTGACCGAGCGCAGCCCGGCGAGAGCGGCACCGAGACGGTCCCCGTCGAGGCGGTCGGGCCCGTCCTCCGACGGGGCCGACGCCAACTCGCGGTCGAGCGCGCGCAGTTGCCCACGGCCGACAGCCGTGTGCCCGCCGGGCCCGGCGGGCACATGTGGTCCGAAGTAGAGGCCCAGTTCCTCCGCACTCTGCCGCAGCAGCCGAGGCACCAGGTAGGACGCCGCCGCCGGCTGTGGGGCGTTGAGCAGGCAGTGACAGCACAGCACATCGAGGAAGACACCGCCCAGCGTCCGGCGTGCGGAGCGGCTGCCGAGCGGCCGGACGCCCGGCCGCCGTACCGCCGCGGTCGCCACCGCACAGCGCAGCGCGGTCTCCAGCCTGCCGAGGGCCGTCGTCAGTGGCCGTACCCGAGTGGCCGGCGCCGGCGGCCGTACCAGAACGTCCGGCCGCATCAGAACATCTGGTCGTGCGTCACCAGCCGGGACCGGGTGAGCACCTGGTCGCCGGCGACCTCCAGCACGTCGTGCACGACGCAGCTCGGGGCGATCTCCGGCTTGCCGCCGGGACGGACGGTGACGACCAGCGCGTACACGGTGGAGCGTATGGACCCGTCGGACTGTGGTTCCAGAGCGATGTGGTTGAACCAGTGCCGGCGTCGTACCGGATCGTTCTCGAAACGCTTGTGGAACTCCACCAGCTCGCGCACGATCCCGGGCCGGGTCCTCGCGGGTTCCGCGCCGGGGGAGTGCTGGAAGGTGCCGTCCTCGGTGAAGGTCGCCGCGTAGTCCTCGAAACGGAGGCCGTCCAGCGCCTGCATCTGATGGGCGTAGAAGTGCTGCACCTGCGCGTACAGGTCGGTCAGGGTGCGGGCGGTCACGGTGGTGGTCATGGCTTCCTCCGGCACGGGCGATGGATGGCCGGGGCCCGGTGGTGCCCCGGCGCACGGGCACAGTGACCGAGCCCGCTCGAGAAGGACTCGACCTGCGGATGTTCCGGCCGCCGGGGCTGTCCAGCGTCTTTCCACCGAGCCTCTAGAGACAGCCGGAAGTCTCGGCGTTGCCGTCGCGCGACAGGCCAGGTTCGGTGAGGGAGGAAGCATGGCGGAGGCAGTCAAGCCGGTGTCGCTGGTCACCGGTGCCACGAGCGGGATCGGTCTCGAGGTGGCCAGGCGGCTGGCCGGGCTCGGTGCCCGGGTCTATCTGTGCGCCCGCCGCGGCGAGGAGCTGGCGGCCACCGTGAAGTCCCTGCAGGACGAGGGGCTCGACGTCGACGGCAGCGCCTGCGACGTGGCGGTACCGGAGCAGATCCGCGCCTATGTCCGGGCCGCCGTGGACCGCTTCGGCCCGGTGGACATCCTGGTCAACAACGCCGGCCGGAGCGGCGGCGGGGCGACCGCTGAGATCGCCGACGACCTCTGGTTCGACGTGATCAACACCAATCTGAACAGCGTGTTCCTGATGACGAAGGAAGTCCTCAACGCCGGCGGAATGCTGGCCAAGGACCGGGGACGGATCATCAACATCGCCTCCACCGGAGGCAAGCAGGGCGTGGTGCACGCCGCGCCCTACTCGGCGTCCAAGCACGGAGTGGTCGGTTTCACCAAGGCGCTCGGTCTGGAGCTCGCCCGGACGGGGATCACGGTCAACGCGGTGTGCCCGGGCTTCGTCGAGACCCCTATGGCCGAACGGGTGCGCGAGCACTACGCGGGGATCTGGGGAGTTTCCGAGCAGGAGGCGCACGACCGCATCACGACACGGGTGCCGATGGGCCGGTACGTGGAGACCCGCGAGGTCGCGGCCATGGTCGAGTACCTGGTCGGCGACGACGCCGCGGCCGTCACCGCACAGGCCCTGAACGTGTGCGGCGGTCTGGGCAACTACTGAGACCGCCGAGCGGTCGCGACCGCGCCGGCCACGTCGCCGTCCGGGGTCGCACCGGTCACGTCAGCGGTCTCGTCGGCCGGCTCCGACTCCCGTATCCCGACGCTCAGTTCTGGAGGCATCATGACCACGCAGCACGAGGCGACGCCGTCCGCCCCACCCGGGCTGCTGTTCCACGACGACTTCCGCGAGGGCCTGCGCCACGACGGCCCCGAGGCGCGCTGGCAGCTGCGTGCGGTGGAGGACATGCCCGCGGGAGACGGGCTGATCAGCACCTCCGACGAGGGACTCGTGGTGCTCCCCACCGGGCGCAACGAGACCACCGGGGAGCCCGCGTTCGCCCGGCCCGAGGACCCCGGGGCGACCACCGAGTTCCTGCGCTGGGCCGCGTTCGTCGACCGCAGCACGGAGGACGGCGGCTTCGGATTCGCCACCCGCCCCGGCGAAGTACTC
Organism: Streptomyces sp. NPDC007856; assembly: GCF_042868225.1. Taxonomy (NCBI): domain Bacteria; kingdom Bacillati; phylum Actinomycetota; class Actinomycetes; order Kitasatosporales; family Streptomycetaceae; genus Streptomyces; species Streptomyces sp. NPDC007856. The sequence continues at coordinate 320,259 of NZ_JBIAEC010000011.1, forward strand.
ATCGCCACCACGGAGTTCGCCGTCCGCACCTACGGCACCGCCGCCCACCCCCTCGGCGACGCGGTCACCGACCACGACGCCGACATGCGGCTCGGCGCCGGCGCCCTGATCTGCATAGACCGCGCCACGGGCATGGTCTTCGACTTCGTGCTCACCAACACCGCCGTGCTCGCCCTCTACGAACGCCTGCCGAGGCCCGACGCCGAACACGCCACGTTCTCGTACGCCGTCCCCGTCGGCACCCGCGAGCCCGACCGGTTCCACACCTGCTCGGTGGAGCTGGACGCAGACGCGGGCGTGGTGCGCTGGATCCTCGACGGCGAGGAGGTGCTCACCGTCGACAAGATCGGTCACAAGGTGCTCGACGCCTCCCGGCTGATCTGGCAGAGCGAGGGCGAGGAGCGCACCGCCACCCCTCGCCAGCTCAACTTCGGGCTCTCCACCTTCACCGGCAAGGTCTGGGGCCAGGGAGTCCGACTCGCCGCACGCCGGCTGACCATCACCTCGGTGCCCGGCCCGCGCACAAGCGACTGACAGGAGAGATCGACCATCATGCGGTTGCACACGTACATCCCCAGCGAGACCCCCGGACAGGACGCCGTCGAGGCGGCGGACGTAGCGGTGCACGCCGAACACCTGGGCTACCACGGCGTCTGGCTCCCGGACCATCCCCTGCCCTACTACGAGTACCGGGACTTCTACGGCGGTGTCTGGGAACCGCTGGTCATGCTCGCGAACATCGCCGCCCGCACCACCACCGTACGGCTCGGCAGCGGCGTCCTGGTCGCGGCGATGCGCAATCCCTTCGCGGTGGCCAAGCAGGCCGCGACCATCGACCGGCTCTCCCACGGACGGCTCGACCTGGGCATCGGCGTCGGCATCGTGCTCAAGGAGTTCCAGAACATGGGCGCCGACTTCCACACCCGCGGCGCGCGCACCGACGAGATCATCCGGCTGATCCGCCACCTGTTCAAGGAAGGCCGGGGCCCCTTCGACGGGACGCACTACCCGCTGGGCGAGGAAGCCGTCTTCGCCCCCAAGCCGGTTCAGCCGGAGGTGCCCATCTGGATCGGCGGCCGCACCGAGGCCGCCTGGAAGCGGGCCGCGCGCACCGGCGACGCCTGGCTGTGCGCGATGACCGAGCCGGACGTCTTCGCCGCCAACCTCACCCGGATGCGCGACCTCACGGATCGCAAGGTCGTGGCGGGCGCCCGGATCCAGTTCTCCGCCGCCGAAGCCTCCTTCGAGCGGGCCGTCGAGGAGATCGAGGCGTGGAAGGCAGCCGGCACCGACGACCTGGTCGTCTGGTTCGGTGCCCCCGACGGCTATGTGGACCGCATGACCATGTTCGCCGAGGCCCTGGCCAAGACGCAGGGCGCCTGACCTCACCGTGGACGGCCCGCCCGCCCCACGACGGAGGCGCACACGCCCCCCAACACAGGCGTACCTGCCCCACAACGGAGGTGCACATGACCGACAAGCCCGTCGCCCTCGTGACCGGGTCCTCCTCCGGCATCGGTGAGGCCGTCGTCCGCAGGCTGTCCACCGCCGGGATGCGCGTGGTCGTCAACTCCGCCCGGTCGGCCGGGGCCGGGCGGAAACTCGCGGAGTCCCTGCCCGACGCGCTGTACGTACAGGCCGACATCTCCGCGGAGTCCGACGCCCGGCGGCTGGTCGCCACCGCGGTGGAGCACTTCGGCCGACTGGACGTCCTTGTGAACAACGCGGGCACCACCCGCCGTATCCCGCACGCCGATCTGACCGCCGCCACCCCGGAGATCTGGCGCGAGATCCTCGACGTCAATCTGATCGGCACCTGGCAGACCACGGTGGCCGCCGTACCCCACCTGACGGAGTCGGCGGGCACCGTGGTCAACATCTCCTCGATCGCGGGCAGCAGGCCCGCGGGCAGCTCCATCCCCTACGCGGTGAGCAAGGCGGCGATCGAGCATCTGACGCGCCTGCTGGCCGGCGTGCTCGGCCCTCGCATCCGGGTGAACGCGGTGGCTCCCGGGCTCATCGAGACGCCCTGGACCAGGGACTTCACCGACATCGCCCAGCACGTACGGGAGACCACCCCGCTGCGCCGCGTCGGGGTCCCCGAGGACGTCGCCGAGGCGGTGCTGGCCATGGCCGGTGCCACCTACACCACCGGAACGGTGCAGCTGGTGGACGGCGGCGCCCACCTGATCTGACGGCCTGTGGGCCGTGCCACCGGCCGCGGGACACCTCCCGCGGCCGGTTCGTCCTCTTGCACAGGGTCTTTGCCCTCCCCAGGTCCGAGGAGACACCGTCATGAAGCTGGGAGCGAATCTGGTGTACCAGGGCGCCGGCGAGCTGGCCCGCGCCGCGGAACACCTCGGGTACGACGTGGTGCTGGCGCCCGAGGGCTACCGCTCGGACGCCGCCAGCGTGCTCGGACTGATCGCGGGGCGGACCGAGCGGATCGGGCTGGCCTCCGGTGTCATGCAGATCCCCGCCCGGCCGCCGGGCCTGGCCGCGCTGACCGCGGCCACGCTGGACGCGCTCAGCGGTGGCCGGTTCCGGCTCGGGCTCGGTGTGTCCAACCCCGATGTCTCCGACGGCTGGTACGGAGCCCGGTTCGACCAGCCCCTCGCCCGCACCCGCGAGTACGTGGAGATCGTCCGCAGGGCGGTGGCCGGAGGCCCGGTGGAGTACCAGGGCCGCCACTTCCGGCTCCCCGCCTCCGGGCCAGGCGGCGGGGCACCGCTCCACATCCTCACCGAGTCGCCCCGTCCGCGCATCCCCGTCTACCTGGCCGCGGTCGGGCCGAAGAACCTGCGGCTGGCCGGCGAGATCGCGGACGGCTGGATCGGCGTGTTCACCTCCCCGGAGGCGGTGGCCAAGTCGGTCACCGAGATCCGCGCCGGACGCGAGCGGGCCGGCGCGGACATGGCGGGCTTCGACGTGCTGCCGAGTCTGCCGACGGCCGTGGCCGACGACGTGGCCACCGCCGCGGACGCCCTGCGCTCCCACTACGTCTACATGCTCGGCATCGGCGATCCCGACCGGAACTTCTACTGTGCGATGGCCGGGCAGATGGGCTTCGAGCGGGAGATGACGCACCTGCGTGAGCGCCTGGATGCCGGAGACCGGGCCGGCGCGGGCGCCGCCGTGCCGCTGGACTTCATCGACCGCACGGCGCTGCTCGGCCCCGTGGCACGGCTGGCCGAGCGGATGGTGGCCTATCAGGAGGCCGGGGTGACCACCCTCGGCATCATGGTGTCGGCCGCGGACACCTCGCCGGCCGGCCGGCTGCGCCTGCTGCGGCAGGCGGCCGAGGCGCTGGAGCGCTCGGGCGCGGGGGAGTAGCGCGCGCATACGGCGAAGGGTGCCGACCGCACGATGTGGTCGGCACCCTTCGCCGTATGCCGGTTCGCCGGACGGAATCAGGCGGACGGCCCCTCGGGCACGTTGCGCTTCTGCATGCCCGGGTGTTCCGGATCGATGCCCCAGCTCAGGATGCGGCGCGGGTACACCCTGATGAGCTCCTGGCTGAAGTGCGCCTGGGCGGGCGCGTGCCCGGAGATGGCCTCGGCCCGGCCGCGGATCTCGATGCCGCGTACCGTCCACGGACGGGCGGAGACCAGGTCGTCGACGACGAAGGCCACCTGCGGATTGCCGAGGATGTTCTTGAACTTGCGGCTCTCCGCGAGATTGCGGCCGCCGATGTCGAAGGTTCCCAGCTCGGTGTTGTACCGGAACGAGACGGGGTTGTTCTGCGGTGCGCCCTTGCTGTCGACCGTCGACAGGCGGCCCAGGTACTGGCTGTTCACATAGGCCAGTTCGGCCTCGGTCAGCGACACGACGATGGCTTCCCTTCCTGGTTCACTGCGGTCCTGCTGCGGTTCTTCGCCGGCGCCGTCAGCGGCCGGCCGGTGCGTCGGCGTTCCCGGCCGCGGCGGCCAGTGTGGTACGGCTGTTGCGGCCGAGGGCGTCACGGACATGGGCCCGGGCCTCGGCGAGGGTGGTGCCCGCACCCAGCACCTCCTCCACGGCCGCGGGGTTCAGCACGACCGTGTGCCGTGCCGTGACCGCGCTGCCGTCCGGACCGTACGCGAACGTCCACAGGCCACTGTGCCCCAACAACAGCTTCGGTGTCCGGCGTTGCTTGTACGCGATCCACTGCCCGCTCTCGCAGACGCGCACCGAGCTGGTGGTGTGCGCGGCGCCGTCCGAGGTCACCGTGTCCATCTCCAGCTCCTGGACGCCCGGCTCGGTCTCGGTGAGTCGTACCCGGGACACGTGCGGAAGCAGGCCGGCCCAGCGGTCCGCCCGGTACACGAAGTCGTAGGCTGACTTGACGTCGGTGGCGAGCCGCACGGTGTCCGTGAAGGAGAAGACGACGTCGGCCGCCGGGTGGCCGAACTCCGCCGTGCGCGCGAGCGCCTGGAGCTCCTCGGGACTGTTGCGGTCCAGTGCCTCGCTGATCCACCGCACCGTCTCCGGCGCGTCGTCGACCGCGGTGAAGTCGTGCCGGAGCACGATCTCGGTACGGTCGCCGTGCAGCGAGCGGAACAGCCACTCGCCGCCCATGGAGGCGATCGGCGGCCTGCTGTGCTCCTGCCGGAAGGTGATGCGCAGCCCTTCCGGGTCGAAGGTGCGGCGTGACACCCAGCTGGTGACCTGCCCGCCCACGAGCGCCCAGATCCGGAACCGCTCCGCACGCTCCGCGCGCTCCAGGTGGTGCACGTGCACGCTGGGGCCGAAGACGGCCGGCCAGCACGTCACATCGGCGACCAGCTCGTAGAGGACGTGCGGGGGAGCCGCGACGACGACGGTGTGCTCGGTGCTGTGCTGCCTGCCTTCTGCCATGGTGGGTCTCCTCGGCTGATCCGTGCGGGAAGTGGACCGGTGCCGCCGTCTCGGGACGGCGGCACCGGTGGGTCTGCGGGGCGGGGCGGGATCAGGCCGCGGCCGTGATTCCCTCGTTCACCAGGGTGAGCAGCGCCCGGGGCGTCTCCACGTCGGTGATCTCGTCGTCGGGGATGCTCACGCCGAATTCCTGGTTGATCCGGGCCGCGGTCTCCATCAGGGCCAGCGAGTCGTAGCCCAGCTCCTCGAAGGACGCGTCGAGCACGTCCCCCTCCGGGGCGCCGAGGCCGTCCTCGGCGCCGGCGCACTCGACGAGGATGCGCCGCAGGTCGTCAAGGGTCATGGTGGTCATGAGATGTCTCCTGGTGTTCGGGTGACCGGTTGTCAGGCGTGCGGGGTGCGATCCGCGGGGAGCGGCCGGGCCGTCGTACCGCTCAAGATCGGGGAACGGCGCGGACGACCACGGCCGCGTTGAAGCCGCGGTGGCCTCGCGCGAGCACCAGCGCGCTGCGCACGGGCCGTTCCCGCGGTTCCCCCAGGACGAGGTCCAGTCCGTACTCCTGCGGGACGTCCGAGGTGTTGCCGGTCGGCGGTATCACACCGTCGCGGATGGACAGCAGGGCGGTCGCCACATCCAGCGGGCCGCCGCCCGCGTGCAGCCGGCCGGTCAGCGACTTGGGCGCGGTGACCGGGACGCCACGCGGACCGAAGAGCTCGCGGATCGCCGCGGCTTCCGCCCGGTCCAGCTCGGCGCTGCCCGCCGCATCGGCGAAGACCACGTCCACGTCGGCCGGCGCGACACCGGAGTCGGCCAGGGCCGCCTCCGCCGCCCTGCGCAGCCCCGGCGGACGGCCGGAACCGGGCCGGGGGTCGAAGGTCGCGGCATACCCGGCGATCTCGCCGTACACATCGGCGCCCGTGACGCCCCGCTCGCGCGCCGAGCCCGCGTCCTCCACCACGAGCAGGGCACCGCCCTCTCCCGGGACATGGCCGCACGCGCGGGCGTCGAAGGGCAGATACGCGCCGTCCGGGTCGGGCACGGTGCTCACCCGTCCGCCGGCCAACTGGGAGACGTACCCCCAGGGGTCGAAGGCGGAGTCGACACCACCGGTGACGACGAGCCGGGTGCCGCGCCGGACGGTACGGCGGGCATGACCGAGCGCGTCGAGACCGCCCGCCTGTTCCCCGACCAGGGCCGCGCTCGGCCCGCGCATCCCGTTGCGGATGGAGATCTGACCGGTGTTCACCGCGTAGAACCACGCGAACGACTCGTAGACGCTCACGAACTCCGGCCCCTGGCTCCAGAGTTTGCGGAACTCGTGATGGGTGAAGTCGAAGCCGCCCAGGGCGTTGGACACGACCACGCCCATGTCGTAGTCCGCCAGGGCCTCGGGGCCGACACCCGCGTCGGCGAGCGCCCAGTCGGCGGCCACCAGGGCGAGGCGCGTGGAGACGTCGGTCTGCGGCAGCAGCCGGCCCGGCAGATGCTCCTCGGGCCGGAAGCCGGTGATCTGCCCGGCGAGCCGTGCCGGATAGCGCGACGTGTCGAACCGGGTGAGCTCGCCGATCCCGTTGCGGCCGTCGAGCACGGCCTTCCAGTACTCCTGCGTACCGAGGCCGTTGGGTGCGGTCACCCCGATCCCCGTGACCACCGCTGCGCCGCTCATGCGCGGGCTCCTTCCGGACGCCGGAGCACCATGGCGCTCTGGAACCCGCCGAATCCGCTGCCCACCGTCAGCACGGTGTCCACCCGCTGTTCGCGCGCGGTCAGCGGGACATAGTCCAGGTCGCACTCCGGGTCGGGCTGGTGCAGATTGGCCGTGGGCGGGATGACACCGTGCTCGATGGCCAGGGCGCAGGCCGCGATCTCGATGGAGCCGATGGCGCCGAGCGAGTGACCCACCATGGACTTGATGGAGCTGACCGGAATGTCGTAGGCGTGCTCGCCGAGGCTCCGCTTGAACGCCGCGGTCTCATGGCGGTCGTTCTGCTTGGTGCCCGAGCCGTGCGCGTTGATGTAGTCCACCGCGGTGGGGTCCAGGCGCGACTCGTCCAGCGCCGTCCGGATGGCCTCGGCCATCTCGCGGCCGTCCTTCTTCAGCCCCGTCATGTGGTAGGCGTTGCAGCGCGTCGCGTACCCGGTCACCTCGGCGTAGATCCGGGCGCCACGGGCCCGCGCCGCGTCGTACTCCTCCAGTACGAACATCGCGGCGCCCTCGGCCAGCACGAACCCGTTGCGGGAGCCGTCGAACGGCCGGGAGGCGTGCTCGGGATCGTCGTTGCGGGTGGTGGTCGCCTTGATGGCGTCGAAGCAGGCCACCACGATCGGTGAGATGGGCGTGTCCGTGGCACCGGCGACCATGACGTCGGCCGAGCCCTCACGGATCAGCTGGACGGCGTAGCCGACCGCGTCCAGACCCGAGGTGCAGCCGTCGGAGACCATGGTCACCGGCCCCTCCGCGCCCACCTCCCAGGCCACCTCGGCGGGCATCACGCCCGGGCTGAGGTAGTCGAACATGTGGGACGAGAGATAGGCGTGGTCCACCAGCCACTCCCGGCCGGCGTCCGACATCACCAGATACTCGTTCTCCAGGCTGGTCGCGGACGCCACCGCGCTGCCCAGGGCGACACCGATCCGGTGCGGATCGCCCGCCCGTGTCTCCAGCCCGCTGTCCACCACGGCCTCCCGCGTACACGCGACGGCGAACTGGGTGGCGCGGTCCATCCGGCGGATCTGCCGCGGGCTCAGACCTTCCGCCTCGGCGTCGAACACCACCTGGCCGGCGACCTGGGAGCGGAAGGGGCCGGGGTCGAAGAAGTCGATCCGCCGGGTGGCCGTACGGCCCGCGGTCAGCAGATCCCAGAACTCCTTCGTTCCGGTCCCACCGGGCGCACGGACACCGATACCTGTGATCACGACGCGCCGGGTCACCGCACACCTCCGGCACGAGGGGGTTCTTTCGAGCAGACCATCGCAGTGCGTTCCTTTCGCCTGTGCCCGACGGGGTCGTCCACCGTCGGCGGTAGGGCAACGCCGCCCGCGTCGAGCAGCCTGTGCCGGACGGCTCGAGCCCGGCTCGAAACCGGGTGGTAGCGCCCCGCCTCCGGCGGCCGGCCGAGGGATTCCAGCGGTCGGCGAGGCAGTCTCGAGCGGACCGGACGACCGTCGTCGCACAGGAGCGGGCCCTACGGCGCGTCCCCGCCGCCGTCACGAGGAGGGATTCCTGATGGAACGCCGAACGAACGAGGAGGCGTCACGGCCGGCCGACGGCGCCGTCGGCGCGCTGGCCGAACTCGCCGCCGCGCACGCCGCGAAGGCGGAGCTCGACCGCCGGCTGTCCCCGGAGACGTACGAGGCGATCCGGGGCGCCGGTTTCGCCCGGCACTTCGTGCCCGCCCGCTGGGGTGGCAGCGAGGGAACCTTCGACGACCATGTGCGCGATGTGGCCGCGGTCGCCGAGGGGGACCCCTCGGCCGCCTGGTGCGCCTCCATCGCGGCCACCATCGGCCGGATGGCGGGATTCCTGCCCGAGGAGGCGCAGCGTGTCATCTGGGGTGAGGGTCCGGACGTCTTCCTCGTCGGCGCGCTGCTGCCCGCGGGCACCGCGGAGCCGGTGGCAGGCGGCTGGCTGCTCAGCGGCCGCTGGCCGTACATGAGCGGGGTCCACTTCTCGGACCACGCCATGCTGTGCTGCCTGGTGCCCCTGGCCCGCGGTGGCAACGAGGTGCGTTTCCTGCTGGTGCCGCGGGCGGCCTACACCGTCGAGGAGAGCTGGTTCATGACGGGTATGCGGGCCACCGGCAGCGACACGCTGGTGCTGGAGCCCACCTTCGTACCCGCCGAGCACTCCGTGGCGCGGCACGATGTGATCTCCGGCCGGGCTCCGGGGTCGTCGCCCGCCTGCCACGCGGTGCCGCTGAAGGCGGTGAGCGGACTCTCCTTCGCCGCCCCCGTGCTGGGCGCCGCCCGCGGTGCGCTGGCCCAGTGGATGGCCAAGGTCGCCCAGAAGCGGGCGGCACCGTCCACGAACCGGCTGCTCGGCGTCAGTGAGGCCGCCACCGACGCGGTGCTTGCCCGCACGGCCGGGCAGATCGACGCGGCCCAACTGCTTCTGGAACGCGCGGCGAAGGAAGCGGACCGAGGCGGGATCACCCCGCTGGTGGCCGCCCGCGCCCATCGGGACCAGACCCTGGCGGCCGACATCGTGGTGACCGCGGTCAACGAGCTGTTCCGCAACGCGGGCACCAGCGGCGCGAGCGAGACGGGCTCCCTGGCCCGCTTCTGGCGGGATGCCAACACCGGCGCGGCCCACGCGATCCTGCAGTTCGAGCCGGCCGCCCGTGCCTACGCGGAACTGGCCTTGGCCGACGCGGACATGGGACAGGGGGCTGAGATCCGGGGCCGGGAGAGGTGACAGGGGCCGGCTCCAGGTGCGGCTGAGAGGCGGCGCGGGCGGTGGAGGTGGGTTGAGGGGCGTTCGGGTGTGTGCCGGGCTGTTGCGGTGGAGGCGGGTCCGGGTGCGACCGGGGCGGGCGGCGGAGGCGGCTCCGGACCTGCCCCGGCCGGAGAGGGGGGAGGCCGGCTCCAGGTGCGGCTGGAGGCGGCGTGGGCGGCGGAGGCGGCTCCGGACCTGCCCCGGCCGGAGAGGGGGGAGGCCGGCTCCAGGTGCGGCTGGAGGCGGCGCGGGTGGTGGAGGTCGGTCGGGGGGCGTTCGGGGCAGGAGCCCGGCCGCTTCTCGCCGTGGTCCGTCTGCGGCGCGCCGACAGGCGGGGCGTTCCTTCGGGTGTGCTCCAACCAGGCCCTGAGCGGAGGGCGTTCGCGCCGTGGTCCAGCGGCGCGCTCACCGGCCCGGTGCGGAGTCCCACGGTGCGCTCGGTGTGCCTTCGTACGACTTCTTCCTGCGGTGCCGTGCCCTTGCTACGGCGCCACTTCCCGCGGCGTGCTCTACTCCTCGCCAACGCCCCCCGCGCCGCCCTTCTCCCCGCCGCCGTCCTCTCCCGCGCCACCCGGGGCCAGTTGGCGGACGAGGTCGCGGAGGCCTCGTTCGTAGCGGGCGCGGAAGTCCGGGTCGTCGATGCCGGTGCCGAACAGCCGGCGTGCCATGTCGGGGAACACCACGGGAGCCGCCACCGCGCCGAGCAGCACCAGGCGGAGTGACGCCGGGTCGAGACCGGGAGCCACCTCGCCTTCCTCCTGACGGCGGCGTACGCCGGACAGGTCCTCGGGCTCGGCGGGAGGCCGGGCGGCGGCGGTGTCCTGTGGCTCGGAGAGCCCGCGCCAGGCGAGCAGCCGCATGGGGCGCGGATCGCGGAGCGCGTCGTCCAGGTACCTGGCGGCGAGTTCGGCGAGCGGCAGCGACTGGTCGGCGAAGGCCGCCTCGCGTTGCAGCCAGGCGCGCTGCACCGCCAGGTACAGCCCCTCCTTGCTGTCGAAGTGGTAGTTGACGAGGTCCTTGCTGACACCCGCGCGTGCGGCGATGTCGCGTACGCGGGCCCCCGTGAAACCACGGGCCGCGAACTCCTCCAGGGCGGCATCGAGCAGGGCCGCGCGGGTGCGCTCGGCGTCGACTTGCCGGTCCTCGGGGGTCCGGGCACGCCGTGGCGTGCGGCGGGGCGAGGCGGCGGAGCGGGAATCGGCGGTCGTCATGGGCCAAGATTACGGCTTAGACAGACGTTTGACATCGCTCGACAGCTGTCTAACAATGGGTGACATGAGCGCTGTCCCCACGCAAGGCACCGCACAGGCCACCGCACCGGTGCCCTTCTCACCCGCGTTACGACGCGCCATAGGCGTGATCATGATCGGCGCGTCGCTCTCGTTCCTCGACTCCACCGTCGTCAACGTGGCGCTGGACACCGTCGCCTCCGACCTGGCCGTACCGCTCACCGATGTGCAGTGGACGGTCACCGCGTATCTGCTGGCCTTCGGCGCGGTCATCCCGGTGACCGCCTGGGCTGCCCAACGGCTGGGTGCCGCGCGGCTCTACCTCGTGTCGCTGCTGGTGTTCACCCTCGGTTCCGCATGCTGCGCGCTGTCGGGCAGCATCGGCCAACTGGTGGCGAGCCGGGCCCTGCAGGGTCTCGGCGGCGGGGCGATCATGCCGGTCGGCACGATCATCTGGACCCGCATGGCCGACCGGTCACAGATGGCGCGCGTGATGAGCATGGTCGGCATCCCGATCGTGCTCGCCCCGATGATCGGCCCGCTCATCGGCGGACTACTGGTAAAGGGTGCTGGCTGGCAGTCCATCTTCTGGATCAACATCCCCCTGGGCCTGGTGGGCGCCGTACTCGCCCGGCGGCTGCTGCCCCGTGACCGCGGCTCGGAGGCCGGGCCCCTCGACATCCCGGGCCTGGTGCTCGCCGCCGGAGGACTGGTCGGACTGACCTACGGTCTGGCCGACATCGGCACCCGGGCCGAGCTCACCGACCGCTCGATCGCCGTGCTGGTGGCCGCGGTCGTGTTCCTCGCCCTGTTCGTCGTGCGGTCGCTGCGCGTGCCCCATCCGCTGCTGGACATGCGGCTGTACGCCAACCGGCTGTTCAGCGCCGCGGCACTGACCATGTTCAGCCTCGGTGTCGCCCTGTTCGGCGGCATGATCCTGCTGCCGCTGTACTTCCAGATCGTCCGCGGCGAGGACGTCGTCAGCACCGGGCTGCTGCTGGTGCCGAGCGGAGTCGGCGCGCTTGCCGCCAACCGGCTGGCGGCGCCACTGACGGACAAGCTGGGCGGGGGAACGACCGCGCTGCTCGGCGGCGTCATCGCCGCGGTCTGCACGATCCCCTTCCTCTTCCTCACCGCCGGCACCTCCTATCCGCTGCTCGCCATCGCCATGGCCACGCGAGGAGCCGGCATCGGTCTGTCCCTCACCCCGGTGATGACCTCCGCCTACCGCACACTGCCGCCGCAGAAGATCAAGGACGCGACACCTCAGCTCAACGTCCTGCAGCGGGTGGGCGGTTCGATCGGCACCGCCGTCCTCACCATCGTCCTCTCCCACCAACTCGCCGGTCAGGTACGCCCGTCCGGCCGGGCCCAGGCCTTCGGGGACACCTTCGGCTGGGTCATCGTCGCCGCCGTCATGGCGATCGTCCCCACGGTCCTGCTCTTCGTCACCGAGCGGGCACAGCGTGCGGCCTTCACCGCACACGACAAGCACTCTTGACCACGTTGGACAAGGAGTACGCATGACCACGGTTCTCGTCATCGGCGCCACGGGCAAGCAGGGCAGGGCGGTCACCGAACTGCTGCTGCGGCGAGGCCATGACGTTCTCGCCCTGACCCGCGACACCGGTTCCCCCGCGGCCCGCGCGCTGGCCGACCTGGGCGCCCGCCCGGTCGCCGGCAGCCCTGCGGACGCGGAGGCACTGTCCAAGGCCGTCACCGGCGTGGACGCGGTGTTCGGTCTCTCACTGCCGTTCGGCCCCGGAGGCAAGGAGCAGGAGGTCGCCCAGGGGCGGCTGTTGGTCGACACCGCCGCGCAGGCGGGCGCGCACCTGGTGTACTCCTCGCTGCGCGGAGCCGACCGCATCGTCGACAGCCAGGTCGCCCATGCCGGCAGCAAGCAGCAGATCGAGGCGTATCTGCGGGAGAAGGACGAGCTGCGCGCGACCGTCCTCGGCCCCGTCTACTTCATGGAGAACATGCTCAACGTCAGGTTCAACGGACTGGCGGGCGGCCGGCTCGCCATGCCGCTGTCGCCCGGCAAGAAGTTGGACCAGGTGACAGTGCTGGACATCGCGGGCCTGGCCGTGCACGCCATCGAGAACCCCGAGGACCTGGCCGGCAAGCGGATCGATCTCGCCTCCGACAGCGTGACTGGGACACAGGCGGCGGCTGCGCTCAGCGCTGTGCTCGGCAAGGAGATCCCCTACCACCAGATGCCGATCGAGCAGGTGCGGCAGTGGGCCGGCGACGAGGTCGCCGCAATGTTCCAGCGCTTCGAGGAGAACACCCACTTCGTGGACCGGATGGCGCTGCGTGCCGCGTATCCGGAGGTGTCCTGGCACAGCTTCGAGCAGTGGGCCCGCACCGTGGACTGGGAGCGGTTGCTGCAGGTGTGACGCCCGCAAACCGATGACGGCGCCGCCGTCCCGGACGGTCCGGGACGGCGGCGCCGTCACGAGTTCCCGCGCGAGTCAGCCCGCGTACGGAAACCGGTACTTGCCGGATGCCTCCTCCTCCGCCTCCCTCCGGGAACGCGCACCCGTGAGCGACAGATCCAGGATGTGGCCGAAGAGCACGGCCTGAGTCGTGAGGGCGAGAGGGTCGGACCTCGGCTCCCGAGGAGCGCGAGGCGCGTCGGGACGTCGACGAACGACACCGAAGTCGAGCGCGGTTGTCGAGAGAGCGGCTTTGTCCTGCATGCTGACGCACCACCATCCTGCTGGTCCGGACGCCGGTCCGTGCCCGGCCCGTCACCGGCAGCGTTCCAGCCACGCCTCGAGCGGCACTGAACCGTCGGTGGACCGTTCCTGTCAGCGATGGGCACCCGGCGTACAGCGCGTGCGCTTCATGTCACCGGACGCCAGACGATGTCGTCCCGGGCGGAGAGTGCCGCGACCGCGTCGGCGGCGTCGAGCGGCAGCGGCATCGGACAGCGCCTGCGGATCTTGCTGAGTTCCCGGTGCGAGCGGACGAAGCCGGCGAAGTCGCGTGGGTAGGCGGCGGCGTCCACCCGCGACGCCTACGTCATCGCCGACACCGCCCGCCTACGACGGGACTTCGCCCCGGTTGTCGGCGTACACGTGAACGTGCATAGCCGCGTACGGATGAACGTGCAGAGTTCTTGATGTGCTGAGGGCTGAGATTCGCCACTCTGCTGCCTGTTGTTTCGAGGTCGCAGAGAGGGGTGGGCCGTGGTCTTGGATCCGCAGCGCTGGCTGGAACTGCGGCGCTTTCGCGGCCTGGTCGAGTCCGGAGCCATGAGCCTGACCGAGGTCGCCAAGGAGAAAAGACTGCCTGGTCGCTTTCGGCGGCAACCTCTACTCGGTCCCCGCCCGCAAGGTCCGTCCTCGCCAGCTGGTCGAGGTCCGGGCCACGAAGTCCCAGGTCATGCTCCACTCGACCGTTGCTGACACCGGCGGACAGACGCTGCTGGCCGTCCTGTGGGCCCTGCTCCGCGACAACCGGCCCTTCACAACCACACCACCAGGGAGGGCCATTGCCTCAGCAGGAGGTTGAGCCCGCCGCCGGCTGCGCTTCACAGTCGCGCATTGAGGGTCATGAACGCGCGGCGCTCGATGAAGTGTCCAAAGGCCGGTTCGGGCAGCCCGCCCGAGAGGTCCACTCCGCACATGTAGAGCTCTGGACGATTCGATAGCAGCTCGAAGTCGCGCAGCGCATCGTCGAAAGCACAGATGACGCCCGGCTCGGACGCGGAGTCGATCAACAGGACGCGATCATGGGCGCCCATAGGAGTCATCCTTGCCCACTCCACTGCCTCTTCATCTGAGACGCCCTGAAGCCCGAGGGATCGACACGGCAAGCCTCGCCAGTCGATGCCATGGCCCGCCCACGGCAGGGTGCAGAGATAGGCATCGAACGCTGAAGCAAGCTCGACCGTGCTGATCGAAGCATCGTGTTCCGCGATCCAGCGGGAGACCTCTTCAGCACGCACACGCGCAGGGTAGTCGAGCCGCCCGCGGGGCACCATCGACGTCAGTCGGCTCTGGACCGGTACTCCTCGACGTGGGAGACCACGCTTGACTGAGTCATTACCGAGGACGACGGTTTGATGTCATCTCGTGACTGGGCGCGTCAGCCGCAGAGAGACCTGCCATCTCAAGGTCGCACCAGGATTCGTGTGACTCCCGCGAACAGCGTCGTGGCCAGTGTCCAGCCACTGATGATCAGTGCATAGGCCAGCACCTGACTGGACCCGCTCGGATTCCACGCCCCCGATTGACCGAGGCTCACCACCGGCACTAGCAGGTCGAGCGTGTAGGCGACCGCGTTGAATTGCGGGCCGCCCGTGCCCAGCGGCGCAGGGTGGTGGGACGCGAAGTAGACCGATCCGGCGGCAAGCAGGCCCAGCAACCACAGCCCGGCCAGCCACGGCCGATACCCGTACCCGACCGTTGCGTCCTGGAGGAGGCCCCATGCTTTCGCCGGCACGCCCGCCGCCGCCCGCGAAGTCGCCTGGATGCAGGCCGCCGACACCGGCCCTGGGATACCCGCGGCCCACGCGGGCAGACGCGATCTTGCGGGCCTGGTCCTGGACATCGACGCCACCCTGATCACCTGCCACTCCGAGAAGGAACAGGCGGCGGCCACCTATAAACACGGCTTCGGCTACCACCCGCTGCTGTGCTTCCTGGACAACACCGGCGAAGCCCTGGCCGGCCTGCTGCGGCCGGGCAACGCCGGCGCCAACACCGCCACCGACCACATCACCGTCCTGGACGCGGCCCTGGCCGGCCT
Organism: Streptomyces sp. NPDC007856; assembly: GCF_042868225.1. Lineage (NCBI taxonomy): Bacteria > Bacillati > Actinomycetota > Actinomycetes > Kitasatosporales > Streptomycetaceae > Streptomyces > Streptomyces sp. NPDC007856. The sequence goes on from NZ_JBIAEC010000011.1 coordinate 335,518, forward strand.
GCTGCGCAGATCCCCGACGCCCACCGCCACGGCATCGACATCCTCATCCGTGCCGACAGCGCCGGAGGAGCGAAAGCCTTCCTCGCCCACGTCCGAGCACTGCGCGAGCGGGGTACCCACTCCTCCTTCTCCGTCGGACATCCGTCACCGATCCTGTCCGCCGCGCAATCCGGGCCCTGCCCGACCGCCTATGGCACCCCGCACTCGAGCAGGACGGCACCCTGCGAACCAGCGCCGAAGTGGCTGAACTGACCGGCATGGTCCACCTGGCCGACCACCCGGACGGCACCCGGATCATCGTCCGGCGCGAGCGGCCGCACCCTGGAGCCCAGTTGACCCTGTTCGACCTCGATGAAGGCATGCGCCACCAGGTCTTTCTCACCGACACCCCCAATGGAGAAGGCTCACTGCAGCACCTGGAGGTCCGCCACCGCGCGCACGCCCGCGTCGAGGACCGGATCCGCTGGGCAAGGCCACCGGCTTCGGCCGCTTCCCTTCCCGTCACTTCGCGCTCAACGCCTCCTGGCTGGAGCTTGCCCTGACCGCCATCGATCTGCTCGCCTGGGCCCAGGCGCTATTGCTGGACGGTGAGTTGGCCTCCGCCGAGCCGAAGAAAGTCCGATACCGGCTGCTGCACGCAGCAGCCCGCTTCACCCGCGGAGGCCGCCTCCTTCGCCTGCGGATCGCCGCCACCTGGCCCTGGCGCCATGAGCTGACCACCGCGTTCGCCCGCCCTCGCGGCCCTGCCGAGGCCGGCCACCTGACCAACGGCGCCGTCTCTGCCCACCCACGACCCGAGGAACCCGGAGCACCCGACCCGAGCGCCGAGCCCCAGCCATGCCCACCCGTCGACAGCCACGGCCCACCGCGGCCAGCCCAGCTCAGCCGACCCAACTGAAACGCGGAGGCTAAGCGTGTATTTCTTGTCGCTCGGCATCGCGGATGGCGCGAGCGGCGTTGATGAGACCGATGTGGCTGAAGGCTTGGGGGAAGTTGCCGAGGGCCTCTGCTGTGGTGGAGTCGGTCTCCTCGGCCAGCAGGCCGAGGTCGTTGGCGTGTGCGAGGGCGGTTTGGAAGGCGTGTCGTGCACGGGTGGTGTGGCCGGTGAGGGCGAGGGCTTGGGCAAGCCAGAAGGTGCACAGCAGGAAGGTGCCTTCTTCTTCCTGTAGTTCGTCGGTGAGGTAGCGGCGGACCAGGCCGTTGTGGTCGGTCAGTTGGGTGGCGATGGCCAGCACGGTGGACTGGATGCGGGGGTCGTGTGGTGGCAGGAAGCCGACGATGGGCAGCATCAGTGCGGAGGCGTCGAGGTCGTCGGTGTCGAATGCCTGGGCGAAGGCGCCCAGGTAGGGGTTCCAGCCGCGTTGTTCGATGGCTTGGCGGATCTGGTCGCGCTCGTGCTGCCAGTGGGGCAGGCGTTCGTTGGCCTGGAGGGCAGGGGCCATGCTGATGGCGCGGTCCAGGGCAACCCAGCACATCAGTTTCGAGTGGAGGAAGTGTCTGCTGGGTCCGCGTCTTTCCCAGATGCCTTGGTCCGGTTGGGTCCACCGCTGGGCGGCTGTCTCGGCTGCCTGGAGCAGGAAGGTGCGGGTGGCTGGGTCGAGAGGCTCATCGGGTGGAAGGGTCTGGGCTGCGGCGTCGAGGAGTTCGCCGTAGACGTCGAGTTGGCGTTGGCGCCAGGCGTCGTTGCCGATCCGGACGGGGCTGCTGTTGCGCCAGCCGGTCAGGTGAGGCAGGGGCCGCTCGCTCAGATCACGTTCTCCGCCGATGCCGTACATGATCTGCAGGTCGGCGCCGCGGTCGAGTTGGCTTGCCGCGGCCCGGGCGAGGAAGCCGAAGAACCGGTTCTTCTCCTTCTCGCAGGCGGCCGTGGCCAGTGCCTGAATGGTAAAGCTGGCGTCGCGGACCCATGTGTAGCGGTAGTCCCAGTTGCGCATTCCGCCCGTCTTCTCGGGCAGAGAGGTGGTGGCCGCGGCGACGATGGCCCCGGTGGGTGCGAAGGTCAGGGCCCGCAGCACGCGTCCACTGTGGCTCACTTCGTCCTGCCAGGGGCCGACGTAGCCGCGGTGGAGCTTCGACCAGGAGCGCCAGCCTTCGACGGTGTCGGACATGCGACGCCGGATCCGTCCCGTCCGCCAGGCCGCCGACTCCCTCTCCCACGCCGTCCCGACGTGCAGGGCGAATCCGAGGCGCTGCCCTGCCGAGAGCGGGATTCGGCCGTGAGCCGTGGAGCCGCTCGTCCGCAGGTCGACGGGGCTCGACAGCAGCAGGACATGGGCGCCCCCGTACGCCGCAAGCCCACCCGGCACGGCTGAGAGGAGTGGGTGGACGAGTCCGAACTCCGGGCGCGGTGCGTAGGCGATCTCGATGTCCACCCGCCCTTCGGTGCAGGTGATCTGCCGCAGCAGCATTCCGGGGGAAGCGGTGCCGAGCGCGTGCCGGCGTTCTCGCCGTCCCAGGGCAAGGGCATCCCGCAGGACCGCCGTGCCCCCGGTCGTGCGGAAGACCGTCTCCAGAACGAGGGTGTCCTCGACGTAACGGCGGCTGATGTCGACCGGGCCGGTGACAGGGCGGATGGACCAGTGGCCGGCGTCCTCGTCGAGGAGCCGGGCGAAGATCGCCGGGCTGTCGAACCGGGGCACGCACAGCCAGTCCACCGAGCCGTCGGAGGTCACCAGCGCGGCCGAGCGGCAGTCTGACAGCAGGGCGTGGTCACCGATCGGTCGCGCACTCATGCGTCGCAGCCCGTCCACCTCGGGGCGAGCGCTGCCCGGCCGGGACGACGTGAGCAGTCGCCCGCGCCGCAGGTCTCTCCAGGTGCCTGACGGGTGACATGGATCCCAGCCTCCCTGAACAGCGGATTCGCCTCCAGCCAATCAGCATGATCGGTGGATCGCACGTGCCGGTTGCCGACGGTTGCTCCGACCGAGTGGCACGAGCTGGTGCCGCGCTCGGCGTCCGGTCGGCGTACGTCGTGTCTCCCCGCCGCCGCGTGGCCGACCCCGCGTCATCGGCGAGGTCCCGAGGCTGAATCCGCACGGCCGAGGGCGTGGAAGCGTCGGTGGCCGTATCCCCACTGGTCGGTGACGCTGAGGGCAAGGTCGGCGGCGATCCTGTGGAGCGCTGGTCGTCCGAGCCGTGCCCAGGGAAAGTACGGGCCGCTCCGGCCGTGGAGGTCCTCGAACCGGGCGGCGAACTGTTCCTCGACGTCGTCGGGGTCGACCTCGACGACGAGGCGCCCGGTGGGGGCGACGAGGCTGCCGCAGCGGCGCAGCAGGCCACGAGGATCGCCTCCGATGCCGATGTTGCCGTCGATGAGCAGCACCGTCTGCCAGCCTCTCTCTGCCGGCAGTCGGTCGAAGACCGATCGGCACAGTGCGAGCCCGCCCAGAGTGGTGGTCAGGGCGACCGCGCGGGGTGTGATGTCGACCCCGAGGGCGAAGACTCCCCGGCTCAGGAGTGCTCTGCACATGCGGCCCGGGCCGCAGCCGACGTCGAGGACGGGGCCGATGCAGCGTTCCAGTACGGTCTTGTCGGCCGCCGTGGGCAGCTCGTGCCAGCGGTGTACCGGCATCCGGATGCGGCGCCCGTCGGCCAGCCGTAGGTACACCGGTTCTCGGCCGGGTCGCAGGGCGAGTGCGTAGGGATCCTCGTCGGCGTCGTACAGCTCGTCCTCGTCCGTTGTCACGGTGCTGCGCCATGGCCTGCGGCCGGTCGGTTCTTGTCGCTGCGGCCGGCCCGCCTCAGGCGGCGCAGTCTCATCGCGAAGGCCACGGCGGAGGCAGCGAAGAGCATGCCGGTGATCGCCAGCCATCGGCCGAGGTAGACGCTGTCGGACAGAGCGGTGTCGCCGGGGTAGGGGACCGCCAGACGGAGGACGAGAGGGAACCAGACCAGCAGGAGCAGACCGGACAGGAAGACGGGGACGCGCAGGTGGTTGATCCACGGCACCCTCGGTCCGTCGGCGGCTCGGTGCCGCAGTACGGAGAGGGCCGACAGGTCGGCGAGCGAGTACAGGGGCAGCAGGATGAGGTCGTGGAGGATCGCCGCACCGACGAACCAGATCGCCGCCTCCCAGGGCTGGACGGAGAACAGGCGCAGCATGGCGTAGCCGGTCAGGGCGAACGAGGCGATCAGGACGAGCAGGTGCAGGGGGCCGGAGCCGTACCAGCGGACGATTCGTGTCATGGTCACGCCCTGAAGGTGAGCCGGTGGACCCACTTGGTGTTGTTCACGCCGGGGTTGGCCGGGACGATGATGCGGGCCGGGTAGCCGTGGTCGAGTGAGAGGGCCGCGCCGTTGACGCGGAGGGCCAGCAGCGCTCGGGGGTCGTGGATCTGGTTGCCGCGCAGCACCACCCTGGTGAAGGGGCCGGGGGGCTGGATGGACTGGACCAGGACGCTTGCGGCGTCGGGCAGTCCGGCCAGAGCGGCGAGGTCGGCCAGCCTGAGGCCGCTCCAGTGCTGGTCTTCGGTGGACCATCCCTCCACGCAGGCGATCGGCAGTGCGGCGGCGTGCTGGGGCATCGCCAGGAGCTGCTCGCGGGTGAAGACCCGTGGTGCTCCACGTCCGTGGATCTCCAGCCGCCAGGTGGGGCCGACGAGAGCGGGGGTGACGCTGACTTTCGCCGCTGTCTTGTTGATCTGGAAGCTGTTCGGGCCGCTGCCCGGGTCGCGGTTGTGGGGTGCGAGCAGTGCGGTGGCGCGCAGCCGGCCGCCGATGCTCTGTCCGGCGGTCACGACGAACAGGAGCAGCGATCCCGCGCCCACCATGCCCACCGCGCCGCGGCGGGTCATCGTGGGCGGGGCGGGAGAGGCTGCCACCAGGCCGTCGGGATCGGGTGGTTCGGGCACGGTGTGGGCGAGGTCGGTGCGCAGTTCGGCGCCCAGGCTGCGCGAGCGCAGTGCCCGGGCCATCCGGCCGAGTCTGAGGCACACGTGGACGACGAAGGCGGCGATGAACACCCAGGCGCCGTAGAAGTGCAGGCGGTAGAACGAGCCCGGGAAGACGTAGTACAGCTGAATGTTGACGATGCCGGTGACGAACTCGAAGATGACGCCGCCGACCAGCATCAGCAGCGAAAGCCGCTCCAGGCCGTGGGCGACGGAGCGCACCGGCAGCCATTCGAACAGCTTCGGGATCACCGACCACAACTTGGCCAGCAGCACCGGCACCAGCACCACACCCAGCGTCACGTGCACGCCCTGCAGCAGCCGGTACAGCCAGTACGGGTGCGTCGGCCAGGCGAAGAGGTAGAACCCCAGCACGCCCTTGTCGGGTGTCTCGTCGTTGAAGGGGCTCAGCCCGGGGTTGTAGGAGGCGTAGGAAAGCAGTCCGGTGACGAACAGAACCGGAATGCCGACCAGGAGGACCAGTCCGAACACCGATGTCAGCCAAGGCCCGCGGATCGGACTGCGCCAGAATCCAGCACGGAAAGGCCCCGGGGGCGCAGGAGTCTGCCCGGCCCGGCGCACGAGGGCCTTGGCACGAGCGGCCCCCTTGGTGGCCCGCGCCGCAACGGCAACGCGAACGCGCTCGAGGCACCCCTGCGCATGACTCTCGTCCGATCCCCGCCGCTGCGGCCCGCCGGAACCCGCAGTCGGTGGCCGTCCGCCACTGCCCACGACTGCCTCCCCTGTTCCCAGACCGTCCCTCAACGTGGGGATCGAACCCCACCGCTCCGTCAGTGCCTGTCACATCGTCAGCCACAAACTGGCACAGATCGGGTCGGCTCACGGTGCCTGCCGTGCAGGCGGGTGTCCGTCGTCAGCCGAACGGCAGAACCGGCGCTCCGCACGGCTCGACGGGTCACACGGTGGCCTCATGATGGTGGGGTGCGACGCCTCAGCGCACGACGCAGCGCCACCACCTGGCTCGGCCGCACCGCGCTGACCAGGGAGGTGTTCTAGTTCGTCGTGATCGGCGTCGCCTCCACTATGGCCCAGGCCACGCCGTACTGGGTTCTGCGCCAGTGGTCGTCGCCCACCCTGGCCAATTTCACCTCCCTCCTTGTCGTCACCCTCCTCAACACGGAGGCCAACCGCCGGCTGACCTTTCACGGGTCCCGGGTCCGGGTCCTGCGCCCGGGCTGGTTGCGGGTTGTCTAGTCTGACCTCCTGAACCGGGTCTGTACGGTGAGCGGTGTAACTCCCGAGCTGGAAGCGACAGTTGATGACTGACGTGACGAGTGACACCGAGGCCGGGAAGGCCGCTGTGAGGGGGGCGGGCTCCGTGGATGGCGGGCTGGTCGCCGAGCTGGTGGCCCGGGCCCAGGCCGGTGGGGTGAAGCTCACCGGGGAGGGCAGCCTGCTGCAGCAGCTGACGAAGCGGGTGCTGGAGTCCGCGCTGGAAGGCGAACTCACCGATCACCTGGGCCACGAGCCCGGTGAGCGGGCTGAGGGCGGCCGGGAGAACTACCGCAACGGACGCCGCTCCAAGACGGTGATCACCGAGTCGGGGCCGGTCGAGATCGCGGTGCCGCGGGACCGGGCCGGGTCGTTTGAGCCGCAGCTGGTCAAGAAGCGGCAGCGGCGTCTGGGCGGGGTGGACGAGATGGTCCTGTCGCTGTCGGCGAAAGGGCTCACGCACGGGGAGATCTCCGCGCATCTCGCCGAGGTGTACGGCGCGGAGATCTCCAAGTCCACGATCTCCACGATCACCGACAGCGTGATGGCCGGCATGACCGAATGGCAGAACCGTCCCCTGGACAGCGTCTACCCTGTCGTCTTCATCGACTGCGTGAATGTGAAGGTCAGGGGCGGGCAGGTCGCCAACCGACCTGTCTACATGGCGGTGGCGGTCACCACCGAGGGACACCGGGACATCCTGGGCCTGTGGATCGGCGACGGAGGTGAGGGCGCGAAGTACTGGCTCCAGGTCCTGACCGAGATCAAGAACCGCGGCGCGGCCGATGTCCTGATGCTGGTCTGCGACGGCCTG
>NZ_JBIAEC010000012.1:0-325800 GCF_042868225.1 Streptomyces sp. NPDC007856
GGTTCATCGCCCGCGAGGTCTACAAGCACCTCACCCATCCCCACCCCATACCGAAACCGTTCACACAGAGCGCTTGACGGTCTATAGGAGCTTCATCAACGAGGCCGGACGGCCGCGTACATCAGCGTCCCTGCCCAACCATTGCGCCCGAGGGCGAGAGCTAGCGGAACGGCCGCCGATCGAACTCCTAAGCGGGTGTCGCAGGTTCGAATCCTGCCGGGGGCACAGAAGAAAGGGCCAGCACAGGAGGGGTTTCCTCCCAGGCTGGCCCTTCGGTGTTTCAGGCGCCGTCCCGCTACGTCGGCTCGGCGCCCTCTCGGGAGAAGTGCAAAGCCCCTCCCCCCACCGCCCCCCGATCACGCCCCCGAGCCGGTCGGCGATGGCCCGGTCTCAGTCACTGGTGTGTGTGCTGGTTGATCAATGCAGCCGGAGAGCTGCTGTGCCCCATCCGTGCCATTGGCCCCCACGTGCTGACCCGGCTGTCGAGGTGCGCGCGTTGCCCGTGTGCCGCGGGACGTGGAAGTGCCGCCTCGGCCGGCACGCCCGCTTTCCGAGCCTCATCCAGTCGTCCCTGAGGTTGCTCCGCTGCACCAGAGCTGGGGGTGGAGCCGTGTCGCAACCCAGGCGAAGCCGGCGAATGCCTCCCGGCTGACGTGGGTCACCGGTGCTCGTGTTCCGACCGGGATGACGCGGGCGGGATGCTCTGGTCGTACTGGAAGACGTTGTGGGGGTCGTACTTCGCCTTGATCTCGCGCAGCCGCTCGAAGTTGGAGTCCCAGTAGGCGGTTTCCCAGTCCTGCTGTCCGATGTTCGGCACGTTGACGTAGGCGCCGTTCACGTAGGGACGTAGCGCCTGGCTGAACTCGGCGATCCAGGCCTGGCACTGTGAGGTGAGCGGGTCGCAGACGCCTGGTTGGGTTCCGCGTTTCCCCCAGCCGACACCGGGCTCAGAGTAGAAGAGCGCATGGCGGTGCGGGAATGCGGTGCCGCCGCGGGGGCTCCTCCTGACGTTCCCGCCGAAGGCCTGGACGAAGAAATTGCTGTCATCCGTCGGGGCGTCCTTCATGAACGAGGTGACGATGTCGATCGCTTCGCTCGGGAACGGCTTTCTGGTGAACTGCGAGTGGAATTTCCAGTTCGCGGGTTCGAGCTCGGTCGGAATCTGGAATCCTGCATATACGTCACCCCAGTTGCCGACCTGCGTAGTGATGGCGGGGCTGTCGATCGACAGAATAGGGGCCAGCAACTGCTTCGTCTCGTCCGGCGTTCCTTCGGGGAGAACCCCGAACAGAAGGATCTGGTTTCTGTGGATCTCGAGCTGGGTTCCGAGGCGGTCATCGGTGGTCGGTGCCGTACGCTGGTATGCGTCGAAGACGGCATGGAGGTCCCCGATGCCCTTCCATGTCGCCGTCAGATAAGTGACGCTCTTCAGCGGCGCCACTTTGTAGGTGAGTGACGTGGCGATTCCGAAGTTGCCGTTTCCCGCCCCGCGGAGCGCCCAGAGCAGGTCCGAGTTGCGGTGCAGATCCGCTTTGATCACCTCGGCGCACTCGTCACCCGACGGGACGACGATCTCCGCTCCCACAAGGCTGTCGCAGGCCATGCCGAGCCAGCGGGTCAGGAAGCCGAGTCCGCCGCCGAGCGTCGCACCGGACAGGCCTACGCTGCCCTCCGTTCCGGTGGTCACCGCGAGGTTCTGTTTCGCCAGCGTGGTCACCGCCTCCAACTGGTTGAGCCCGGCGCCGACCGTCGCAATGTGGGAACCGGTGTCGATGTGGACCGACTTCAGCTCGCTGACGTCGATCACGAGGCCGTTGTCCACGTTCGACCAGCCCTCAAGGCTGTGGCGGCCGCTCCGCACCCGCAGCGCGACGTCATTCTGCCGCGCCCACGTCAGGGCGTTGACCACGTCCTGGGTGTTCTGGGCGAAGACGATGACCAGCGGATAGTGAGAGAAGAGTTGGTCCCAGCCGAGGCGTGCATCTGTGTACCCGGAGTCGTTGGGGCGCACGATGCGGCCGGTCAACTCCGCCGGTTTGCATTTCACGCCTCCGGGCCTTTTGGTCGCGGCGCTCGCGCTCGGGGCGTCTGCGGCCATAATGCCCGGCACAGCGACCGCGCCGGCGCCGGCTGCCGCGGTCGCCTTGAGCAGGCCGCGACGAGAAAAGTCGTGCAATGGTCCGTATCCTCTCGAGCGCACTACGCCAGTTCTAGAACTACGGCAAACCTTCTTCGCCGGCTGGCGTCTTCAATGTCTTTGCGGGTAATCCCTGAAGTCCGAAGATTAACCGGGGTGGCTGGGGTGCCGTTTTCGACACGCCAACCAAGGACGATGACGACATGCTGAAGGAGGACATGTGTGGGTGGGCATCGATGAAGGCGCCGGGTGCTGCGTACGACGACGAGCTCGGCAAGAGTCCCAGCCCGCCCACATAGGCGGCTACGTGCAGACGTTCGCGGACAACGGCGGCATGCACATCAACTCGGGCATTCCCAATCACGCCTTCCATCGCCAGACAGGCCCTGGGACCGTGCCACAACCGTGCCAGAACGAGCGGGGAACCACGGGGAACAGCGGGGACAGTCAACCCGCGCGCCCAGAGTTCCAACACGTCTCCGCCGCAGGTCAGTAACGTAATCATTCTCAGAAAACCCGAGCTTCCCAAGCTGAGGGCCTCGGCACCGTTGTCACGGGTTGGCCGTCGCGGCGTGCTGGCTGAGCGGGCCGCACGTGTGTCGAGCTCCCGAGCATGAGTGGCCGGACTAGCGTTGAGGTTATGGCTGTCGACGTCCTCACCGAGACCGTGATCGCCCGTCCCTGTGCGGAGGTCGCCGCCTATGCCGGGGATCCGACCAATGCGCCGCACTGGTACGCCAACATCGTCTCGGTTCGTTGGCGGACCTCGCCGCCGCTCGCCGTGGGCTCGAAGCTCGACTTCGTCGCCCGGTTCCTGGGGCGCACCCTGACCTACACGTACGAAATCGTCGAGTACTCCCCCGAACGACTCGTGATGCGCACCGAGCAGGGGCCGTTTCCCATGGAGACGACCTACACCTGGCAGCCAGTGGACGCCGACCATACCCGGATGACGCTGCGCAACCGCGGCGAGCCATCAGGCTTTGCCAAAGTGAGCGCTCCGATGATGGCCGCGGCTGTGAGGCGAGCGAACGTCAAGGACCTGGCAGCATTGAAAGCGCTGCTGGAAGGCGGCGACGCCACCGATGCCGGCCGACGCTCACCGGGCGACTTCTGACATCCACGGCTGACATCAACGAGGCCGGACGGCGGCGTACATCAGCATCTCTGCCCGACCGTCGCGTCAGAGGACAGCAGCCAGTGGAGCGGTTGCGGATCGAACTCCTAAAGCGGGTGTCGCAGGTTCGAATCCTGCCGGGGGCACAAGGTCTGACCAGCGCGTTCACCTCTCTGAGGTAGGCGCGCTGTTCGTCGTAGCCATGGCATTAACCATGAATAGGTTCCAGACCCATGGCGAACACCAAGAGCAAGCGACGTCAGCGTGGCAGCATCCGCCCCAACGGAGCCGGCTTCCAGGTCCGGGTCTATGCCGGGCGGGACCCGCTCACGAAGAAGGACATCTACCTCCACGAGCAGGCTGAGACGGAGACTGAGGCCGAGAAGGCCCGCACGAAGCTCCTGCACCAGGTCGACGAGAAGCGCCACCCCAAGACGCAGGTGACCATGTCGTTTCCACTCGACCGGTGGCTGGGCGTCGCCGAACTCGACGAGACGTCGTACGAACGGGCCGAGGGCATCATCCGCAACTACCTCAAGCCCACCTTCGGCGACCTCAAGGCGGGCAAGCTGACCGCCGAGATGCTGGAGCTGTTCTACGCCCGTCTCCGGCAGTGCCAGGAACAGTGCGAGGGCCGACGCAACGGCAAGACCGACCCCAAGACGAAGCAGAAGCACGTCGGCGAGCCACTCGCCGCGAACTCCATCCGCAAGATTCACTTCATCCTGCGCCCGGCCCTCAACCGCGGCCTGCGCTGGGGTTACGTGGCGACGAACGTGGCGGCCCTCGCCGAGCCGCCATCCCAACCCAAGCCGAACCCCGACCCGCCCACTCCGGAAGAGGCGGCCCTGGTTCTGAACACTGCCTGGCAGCGGGACCTGGACTGGGGAACGTTCCTGTTCATGACGATGGTCACCGGCTCACGCCGCGGCGAGATGTGCGCCCTGCGCTGGTCGGACATCAACCTCGACCGCCTCGAACTCTTCGTGAAGCACTCCAACAACGGCCAAAGGATCAAGGACACCAAAACCCACCAGCGCCGTAAGCAAGCAATCGACGTGATCACGCGTTCCGTCCTGGCCGCCCACCGAGCCCGAGCCGAGGAACGCTGCAAGGTGCTCGGCGGTGAACTCGCCCGCGACGCCTTCGTGTTCTCCGGCGAAGCCGACAGCTCCGCCCCACTCGTGCCCTCAAGCGTCAGCCAGAGATACCGCCGCCTCGCGCAGAAGCTGAAGATCCACACCCACCGTCTGAAAGACCTGCGTGCATACAACGTGACCGAGCTCCTGGGCGCCGGTGCCGCGATCGAGGTCAGCCGCGGCCGCCGAGCCGTCGTCCGCCAGCTCCAGGAGACAACCGATGTCGCATAAGACCCGTGCTCTCCGCGCTTCCTCCGCTGCGCGCGTCGAGGCCCGTACGCGTAGGTGTGCCGGGCCTCCTCGTCATCCGCAGGCAGGTCCGCCGCTGATGGGGATCTCTGAAAACGGCTCTGGCCGCGGTTCCGTGAACCCACGAAGGACGCGTGTGGGCAGGCGATGCGTGAAGTTCAGAGAGTCCCGGGGTGACCCGTGGCGGCGAACTGATCAATGGCATCGCGAAGTTGCTCAAGGAAGTCGCGCAGATTGGCGGCCACGGCATAGAACTCGTCGTTCCAGGATGCAGTCCTGGACTTGTGGACCGTGCCGTTGGCCGCGAGAGCGAAGAGATTGCCGCCGCCGTCGCTCCCCAAGACGATTCCATGATCGCCATTCTCGAGGGGAACCGCGCCGTACTCGTCCAGGTGCGCAGTCACGGTAGAGGGCGGGCCGCTTTCGCGACACCGACCTCGACGAGCTGCTGGCCTCCGCCCGCGACCGCCGCCCCAACGGCGTCCATGCGGTCCTCGTTTCGGTCGCCGGGCGGCGCCGGGCCGCCCCGTCACGCGCTGGTGCCAGGGCCGAGCGCCCGCTCCATGTCCCTGAGCAACTCCTCGTATGGGCATCGCCCGCAAGCGCGTCATCAAGCTCCAGGAAGACATCGAGCCCCAGCTGCGCCCCGACGGCCCCCTGGCCCACCTCGACGACTGGGCAGGCAAGTACGTCGGCGCCGTTGCCCGCATCGCCGGCCTCCTCCACCTCGCCGACCGCGCCACAGGCCGCTGGGGCGAGCCCATCGAGGCGACCACGATCGAGCGCGCAATCGCGATCGGCGAGTACTACACCGCCCATGCCCTGGCGGCCTTCGAGCTCATGGAAACCGACGCTGACGGCGAGAAGGCTCAGGTTGTGCTCGACTGGATCCGCCGGACGAAGGTGACCAGCTTTAACGCCCACGAACTCGTCACAGCCCGCCGCCGGGCCTTCCCCACCGTGAGTTCCACAGCTCCGGCACTGAAGCTTCTTGAGGAGCACGGCTACGTCCGTCGGCTCCACGGCGAACGAGCCGGGACGCGCGGACGCCAACCAGCTGCGGTGTACCGAGTGCATCCCTCGGTTGTGGCGGTAGACGATGCCTCCAGCCTCCAGGCCTGAGTATCAGGGCGCTCCGCTTTCGCCGTTGAGCATCGCGCGGAACCCCCTGAGTTTGGCGCTGTCGGAGATCTTGGAGCTATCCCTCATGACCACTCCTCGTGGAAATCGTTGTCGTAGATGCCCGCCTCTGCGATCAGCGGCGGAAACCCCGTCTTCACGCCAATGATCACCACGACTCGTCACCTTGAGGTGAGCGCGCTCCGCTGTCAGTCGCTAAACAGCGTGTCCAATTGGCCCCTTTCGCATACATCTCCTCCGACACCCCGGGCTTGACATAAAACCACCGTGCACGGCGTAGGCCCGGACCACGCATGGTCCGGGCCTACGGTATGTAGCCACGGCGGGAGAGCAAGGGGGGGGCCTGGGGCGACCGCCTCGGGCGGCGCCCCTCAGAGCAGACAGGACTGTGCGTCGCCTCGACGTCGCGCAGGCAATGGCACGAAGCTCCTGTACCGACGATCGAGGTTGCGTCCCTCCTTCGCAACGGCACAGGAGCCCCGTTTGTCCTGGATAGATCTCAGTTCGTCCGCCTGATGGGTCCGAGGCGGGACGGCGTCATGGAGTTGCCCATCAGGCGACCGGACGGTTGGAGAATTCCTCGACGAGGTCAAGCGCCAGGTCTGCCAGGTCGGCCTCCACCTCGCGGGGGATCCGGTCGATGGGCATGTTCCCGTCGAGGATCTCGGGCACTCTGGTCGAGGCGATCACGTATGCCCAGTGGATACTCGAACGGCCACCGAGGATCCGTTCGCAGACCCAGTCCTGAAATCCACTCAGCGGTGAGCTCCCAAGAGCGGTGCAGAACCCCTCGATGAATGCCACCATCGTTGAGAACCGGTCGTCCATGAGGTACATTCGGCGCCGATTTCGCAGGTGGAAGCAGAGTTCTTGGATGTCCATCAGCTACCCCAGGTCAGGCCGCACGTCGAGACGAATGTATTGCCAGTAATCCCATTGTTGCCGATATGCATCCAGATCCATGCCTTCCGAACCAGTGAAAGCGTCGTACGCTCGACCGTCTTTGATCACCAGGAAGTGATTGTGCCACTGGCCATGGGGGTCGCGTTTGGACGGGCCGAGTCTTGCTCCCAAGGAGTCCTTCATTTCGTAGATCTCACCGCCGACCTTGCCCTTGATGACCTCGGCACATTCCAGGCAGTTGCTCTGGGTGGGAACGGGCCAGCCGTTCGAGTTGATCTGGGGACTTCCTGAACGGGGCGTTCCCTCAGCCTCCCGCAGGGCTTGTCCGAGACCGTTGTTGAATCGGCTGATGCCATCGGTGATTCCGTAGATCCCCGCGCCCGCTATCCCGGTACCGACGACGATCGCGGGTGCACCCTCAAGGCAGCCGATGATGGTCAGGCACAGGCCTCCGCCCGCGACGTCGATCGAGGCGCCCGAACCGACGCCGATCATGCCGGCTCCCGTCTCCAACAGGCCTTTCCAGACGTCGGAGTTACCGATGATGGCCTGCCCGTAGTCGCCGATCGTGTTGGCGGTGTCCTTGAGCCAGCCCGGTACCCAACTGCCGTCGTCCTCCTGTTGGCTCTGTTGCTTCTGTTCCTCGTACCACCGCCGCAACTGCGCCTGCGCCTGCTGCCGCTTGACGACTTCTGCACGGAACGCCTCGTCTTCCGCTTGTTGGGCAGCGGTGGCGTCCTTGCCTGCGGCCAGGGCTGAGGTGCGGGCTTGCTGGGCGGATGTCCACGCCGAGTCGGCGGAGCCGCGCGCGGCGGTGGCCGAGTTCTGGGCCTGGGCGGCGGAGGTGACGGCTGCGGCGGCTGCGTTCTCGGCGTCCTGCTGGGCCTTGCGGGCGGTGCTGGCCGAGGTCGCGGCGTCCTTGGCCGACTGTTCGGCCTGGGTGGCGTAACCGTCGGCCTGCGTGGCGTACTTCTTGGCGTCCTTGGCCGCCTGGTCTGCCTGCTTGGCGTAGCCGGCGGCTTCGTCCTTGGCCCTGGCTGCGGTGGCTGCCGCCTCGGCCGCCTCGGCCGCGTTCTTCTGCGCTGTGGCGGCCACGCCCGCGGCCTGTGCGATGAGCTGCTGGATCTGGGATTCGTGCGTGGCGCCGAGCTGATCCTGCCGCTGCGCCTTGTACTGGCCGACCGTGATGAAGAGGTGCAGCAGGTCGGAGGGCCCTTCCAGGGCGATCCTCGCCGCAGCCTTGACCTGTGGGCCGCTGCCGCTGTTCTTGGGGTCGGCGAGCTGGGCGGCGCGGACGCGTTCGTCCTGGGTGCGCTCCTGGGCGTCGCCGGTGGTGATGAACTGGCGCAGGGCGTCTGCCGTGTCGGTGTTCAGCGCAGTGCGGCCGGCCTGCTGTTCGATCGGACCGGCGCCTGCGATGGTCCGGGCGACGTACAGGCGCATGTCCTGCTTCATGGCCTCGTACTGGCCGGTGGCGAGGAAAGCCGTGACCGTTGCGGAGTCGCCGTCGAGGGCCTTGGCGGCCGCGGCGCGGACGTCGGCCGATCCGGCTGCCTCCGCGAGGTGTTCGACGTCCTGGCGGTCGTCCTGAGCGCTCGCGTCCTGGCGGCCGGTGCGGATGTAGTCGGTCATGCCCTGGTCGGAGTCGGCCAGGGCCACGAGAGCGGCCGACTGGCTCCAGGCGCGGCCGGTCTTCGCGGTCGCCAGGGCCACTTTGCGGGCCCCGGGAGCGATCTGCGCGGGATCCGCGCCGGGCTGGGCCGCCTGGTCGGCGAGCTTGGCCGCCTCGGCCTGCAGATCCTTGGCCTGCTGCGTGGCCGCCTGCTGTGCCGCGGTGCGCTGGTCCTCCTGGGCCTTGAGGTCCTGGGCGCGGTCGATGGCCTCGTTGGTACGCGCCGTGAGCTGCTCGGCGTCGATGCGAACGGCGAGGTCGTGGACCTTCTGGGCCTTGGCGACCGCGGCACTGGCGGCGTCGGCGTCCTTCTTGGCCTCCTGGGCGTGCGCGGCGGCCTGTTTGGCGGCGGTGGCCGCCTGTCCGGCGTGGGCGGCGGCGTCGTCTGCCGCCTTGGCCGCGTTCTCGGCATGCGTGGCTGCGTCGTTCGCCGCGTCACGCGCCTCGCCGGCATCGGTGGCGGCCTCGTTCGCCAGCGTTTCGGCGGCGTCGGCGGCGCGGCTGGCCTCCCGGGCGTGCCGGTGCGCGCTGGCCGCGGCGTTCGCGGCCTCGGCGGAGTGGGCGCCGGCCTCGTCGGCCAGCGTGTTGGCCTGGTCGGCCGCGTTGGCGGCGTCGGTGGCGTCACTGCCGGCGCCGCTGGCCGCCTTGGCCGCGTCGGCGGCCTGGGTCGCGGCGGTGTGGGCCGAGTCGGCAGCAGAGGCGGCGGCACGGGCGCCTGCGGCGGCGTCGCGGGCCTGCTGGGCCGCCTTGCGGGCGGCGCCTGCCTGGCCGGCGTCGATGGACGCGTTCGCGGCGGCGTCCCGGGCCTGGGAGGCGGCCTGGGCGGCACCGTCGGCGGCAGCGGCGGCCGCGGAGGCGGCGTTGGCGGCGACCCGGGCCGCGTTGGTGGCGGCGTTGGCCGCGTCGATCGCCGTCTGCGCGGCGGTCGCGGCCTGCTTGGCCGCACTCGCGGCGCGGGCAGCGGCGGCGGCCGCGTGCTGGGTGTCCTTGTGCGCGGCCTCGGTCTCGGTCTCGGCCTTCTGCGCCGCTGCCTTCGCCAGCTTCGCGGCGGTCACCGCTCGGGCGGAGGCGTCCTTGGCGGCCTGCGTCTGCTGCCCGGCCAGCTTGCCCGCCTTGGCCGCCTGGTCGGCGAGCTGCGCGATCGTGGCGTGCTCCTGGTCGTGGGCACGGGACACGTACTGGCCGACCTGGAGGAATTCGTGGATGTCGTCGGGGGTGCCGTTGATGGCGATGCGGCCGGCCGCCTGAACGTTCGGTCCGCCGGCCGCGATGATCTGGGCGACCTCGACCCGCTCGTCCTGTTCCCGGTCGTTGTACTGGTCGTTGTCGAGGAAGGTCTTGATGTCCTCGGGGGTGCCGTTGAGGGCGGCGCGGCCGTCCTTCTGCACCTCGGGGCCGCCTGCGTCGATGATCTGGGCGACGCGGACCCGCTGATCCTGCTCCAGCGGCGCCTTCCATCCGTCCTTCAAGAACGCCTTCAAATCGTCCGGCGATCCGTCGAGCGCTTTGCGCGCGGCCTCCTGAAGGCTCAGGCCGCCGACACTGGCGAACTGGGCGACGGCCACCCGCTCGTCCTGGACAGCGAGGTCGGAGGCCTGGGAGAGGAAGTTCTTGACGTCGTCGTCGCTGCCGACGAGAGCGACCTCGGCGGCGGCTCGCACCCCGGGGCCGCCCGTTTCCCACAGCCGCACCACCTTGGCGCGGTCGGTGTCCGGTAGCGCACCGGAGATACCGGTCTCGGTCGGATTGATTCCGTCGGCTCTGGCCTGGGAGGGCGAGGGTCCCAGCAGGCCCAGTACCAGCGCACTGGGCAGCAGGCCCAGACACAGCACGCGGGTCACGCGCTGAGCTCCTGCTGCCACGCGCCGTGGGCGTCGTGGATGTGTCACTGCGGACTCGATTCGTTCTTTCGGTTGGGGGGATGCACCGCTCGTCTGTGCCGCTGGGGCCATTGGTCACTGGCTCCTGGGCAGCGCGGTGCCAGGGAGCGGCTCACACGGTTGTCCGCGGGCCGCTCCCTCAAAAAGGCCGTGTCCGGGTGCGTCAGTTGGCGGGTGCGAGCTGGATCTCGTCGTGGAGGCCCTTGGCGTCGACGCCGGTGAAGTAGCTGAGGTGGCCGTCGTTCCAGCGGACGAGGACGTCGTTGGCGGTGGTGTTGGTGCTGAAGGCGCCGACGGTGATCGCGGCCGCGTTGACCCAGTACGACTTCTCGGGCCGGATCCTGATCTCGGCGGGCAGGGCTTTGCCGGTCATGCCGGGGTAGATGGTGGTCTCGCCGTCGATCCAGCGCACCAGCAGGTCATCCGTGTCCTTGCCGGTGAAGGAACCGGTGGCGAGTTTCTCGGCGTCGGGCCAGGTGTTGTTCTTGGCGACGGTCTGGGTCTGCTTCTTCAGCCCGTTGGCCGCCAGGTCGCCGAAGACGGAGACGTGGCCGTCCTGCCAGGCCACCAGCAGGTCGTCGCGCAGGCTGTTCGCGGTGAAGCGGCCGCCGGTCAGCTGCCGGGCGTCGTCCTTCCATTCGGCGGTGTTCGGCGGGGCGAGCTGCTTCTCGCCGTGGAAGCCCTTGGCGTTGACGGTGGTGTAGAGGGTCATCTCGCCGTCGGACCAGCGCACCACCAATCCGTCGGTGGCGCCGCCGGTGTTGACACCGGTCACGTTGACCGCGTGGGTCCAGATGCTCTTGCCGGGCATGAGCTGGTGCTCCGCGGCGAAGGGGCGGGCGGGGTCGTTGCCGTAGCCGCCCTGGTAGAGGGTGACCTCGCCGTCGTCCCAGACGACGATCAGGTCCGTGTGCCGGGTGCCGCCCGCGGAGTCACCCGCGTAGTAGCCGGCCGTGAGCTGCACGGCGTGCTTCCACGGGGCGGCCGCGAAGACGGGGGCGTAGGCGACCTGCTGCACCCAGGAGGACAGGTCGTCGACCCGGGCGGCCACCGCCCCCGTGCGGGTCTCGGCCGCATCGGTGCCTAGACAACCGCCCTGCCAGGACAGACTGCTGACACCCACGATGGCTCCGGTGGTGCTCAGCACCGGGCCGCCGGTGTCGCCCTTGCAGATGGCAGCGCCGTCGGACTTGCCGGCCAGGTCGAGGGTGGTGGCGGCGGTGTTCTGGACGGTGAACGCGGCCGCGTGGACCTGGCCGGGCACCCACTCGTCATGGGTACGTCCGAACCCGGCGGCCTGGACCTCGTCCCCGGCGGCAGGCGCGGCGCTGGCCACCGGGAGGGGGGTGATACCGCTGACAGGCTTGGCCAGTTGGGCCATCACCACGTCCCGGTCGGTGCGCGGTACCAGGTTCAGCACCTGCTGGGCGCTGCCGCCGATGGTGGCGGTCGTCTTCAGCTTGGGCGCACCGGAGGCGAGCGTGCCGCCCGGTGTGTCGGTGAAGCAGCTCGCGGCTGTCAGCAGCCACTGCGGGGCCACGAGCGTGGCCGAACAGCCGCGTTGGCCGCCGACGTCGAGGCGGGCGGTGGCGGCCGAGACCGTGGCAGAGGCGGTGGTACCGGATACGGCGGTGGCGGGTGCGGCGGTCAGAGCGGCGGCGGCCAGCGAGGTGGCGGCGATCAGGCCGCCGGTCCACGCGGTGCGCGGACGAAAGCCAGACATGAGAAGTTCCTTGCTGTCGTGCGAGAAGGGGTGGGAGAGGCAGCGGAAGGCGGGGCCGGTCAGCCGGTGACCCGCAGTTCCAGCAGCACGGCCGGTGCACCACCGGCCGCGCCCTCGCCCACGCTCTGGTAGCCGTTCTTGTCCACGGTCACCGTCTTCACCGGCGCCGAAGGATCCGCCTGCGGCCTCAGGTCCGCGCTGATGGGATGGTCGGCAGTCTCCAGCGCGAACACCCGCGGCAGTTCCAGCGTGAGATACCCCGACTTCGTGGAAGCCTTGAAGCAGTAGGAGCCCTGAGAATCCCCGCTCTGCCCCTGCACGGTCAGGACCTTGATCTGCTGAGCCGAGTCTTCGCACTTGGCGAGGGTGATGTGCCCGTCGCCCTTGATCAGCTTGATGCCCTGGTCCCGCTGGATCTGATCCGCGTTCGGGTAGGCGTAGTCCTCCACCGCGGACGGCGGCGTGGCCCCGGCAGTTCCCCCTGTCGGCTGCGGGTCGGCGGACGCGAGCATCGGCGCGCCCGCCAGCGCCAGAAAGACAGCAACCCCCGCGACGGGGAGCATCCTGCGCATACGAGGAGTCACCCGAATTCCTTTCCAGGCACGGGTGACGGCATGACGGAATAACATCTGCAGCCCCCCGTGCACACAGACGTAAAGCAAAAATAAGTGGTCGAGTGCGACCCTAAAGCGGAGTCAGATACGGAACAACGTGACCATCACCATAGGAAATCCATGGAACCTCCATAGGGCGTGCACAGTCGGGAGGGGACATACGGCATCCAGGCCGCCATCGACGGCGCCACTGCCCCCAAACCACCGAACGCGCCTCTGTGCCGGAACTGCCGGCTCCCCCGAGGCCGGAACTTCCGCTCCCGCCCAAACCCATCGCCCGTGCCACCGCGCCGCCCCATCAACTATCGTCTGCCAGAGAACCGCTGGAGTCCGCCGCGCCCCGCGACTGCCCTCACTGCCGGCAGCCCATCAGCATCATCGCGCTGCTGGCCCCCCCCTGAAGCCGCCCGTCCGGCACTGCCACCCCGTCCCGACGTCATCTCCATGCGGAGACTGCCGTGACCTCGACTTTTGAACGCCTGGCCGACGACCTCGTCATCCGCACCCACGGTGACGGCATCCAGGCCCCGGCTACCGCGGCTCTGATCGAGCACAAAGGGCGGTTCCTCCTGATCGAGAAGCCCACCGGCCGTCTGGGCGGCGCCTGCATTCCGGCCTCACCGAGGATCTCGGTAACCATCTCCCGGTGATCTCCAGCCGCGGCAGCACCACCTCCTCGCGCTCCAGCAACTCAGTCAAATCCCCGATCAGCTACCGCAGTTCCTCGATACGGGCGCGGGCCGTCACCTCCCGCGCGTCCGGTTCCTCAAACAACGGGCCCGTCGCGCTCCAACGTTCTGACGACGCCGTAGGAGACACCCGTTCAGGCGGCTTCTGAGGAGCCGTGTTCCCGCACCGCCGCGACTCCCACCGGCGAGCCCGTTGTGCAGAGCGTGCAGCCCACCATCCGCCGCTTCAACGGCACCAAGCGCGTCGAGCGCGTCGGCCCTCTGCGCTTCACCCCCGACCAGCTCGCCCTGCTTCAGGACACTGCCGCCCAGCATGGCTATAAGGGCCACTCCGGCTTCGCCGCCGACATCGTCCTCTCCTTCGTCACTGGACGGTTCACCGCCAACCTGCCTCTGTCCGAGGACCGCCGCCGCACTCACAACTTCCGCGCCCAGGTTCTGCGCCAGCTCAACGGGATCGGCGTCAACGTCAACCAGATCGCCCGCGCCCTCAACAGCGACCACACCCCACCCGACATCCATCAGCGCCTGACCGAACTCCAGCAGCTGCTGGAGCTGATCGCCGAGGCCCTGCGCCAGCCCGTCGATCCGGAGACGGAGGCAGCCGCGTGATCGCCGCCACAAGCCGGCCGGGTCCAACACCCGCGGCCTGCTCGCCTACCTCTACGGTCCCGGACGCCACGACGAACACCTCGACCCACACATCGTCGCGGGGTTCGCCATGCTCGGGATGCCCGACCCCGGCCGTGACGAGAACGCCACCCTCACCGAACTCGCCCGTTACCTCGACGAACCCGTGCGGCTGCGCAACAGCGAGTTCGGACAGAAGGTTACCGATCACGTGTGGCACTGCCCTGTCCGCGCCGCGCCCGAGGACCGCTATCTCTCCGACGCCGAGTGGGGCGAGATAGCCCAGCGCATCGTCCAGGCCGCTGGCATCGCCCCCGCCGGTGACGACCTGGCCTGCCGCTGGATCGCCGTACGCCATGCCGACGACCACATCCACATCCTCGCCACCACCGTCCGCGAGGACGGCCGCCGCCCCAAACTCCACGACAGCGGCCTGCGCGTCGGTGACGCCTGCCGAGAGGTCGAGAAGGTCTACGGGCTGCGGCAACTCAAGAAAGGCAACCGTACTGGGGCCCTCCGGCCTACCCAGGCTGAGATGCACAAGGCCGAACGCCTCGGCTGGGACCAGACCAGCGCCGAGTGGCTCCAGGACCGCATCCGCGCCGCCATCCCCCACGTGACCAACGCCGAGGAATTCATCGCCTATCTGGAAGCCGACGGCATCGAGGTCAAGGCCCGGCGCGGCCCGTCAGGAGACCTCCTCGGTTACGCCGTCGGCCGCCCCGGCGACCTCAACGACAACGGTGAGCAGATCTTCCACCCCGGAGGCAAGATCGCCCCCGACCTCTCCCTGCCCAAGATCAAGGCCCGCCTCGAATCCGGCGGGCCTGAAGAGCACCCCACCGCCCGCCGCAACCGCCCCAGCACCCCCTGGCACCAGGCCACCGAGGCACTCGACACCCTCCACACCGACCTCACCGACGACACACACGCCCAGGCTCACATCGCAGCCCTCGGCGAGCTGCTCGAAGCAGCCGCCCAGAAGGCCCCCGACAACCTGCGCGCCGATCTCCAAGCGGCCTCCAAGGCGTTCGCCCGAGCCCAGCGCTCCCAGATCCGCGCCGAAGACCGAGCCGCCCACGCCCTGCGCAATGCGGCACGCGACATCGTCCACACCGCCACCGGCCCCGACGGCAGCACACTCGCCGCCATGCTCGCAGCCCTCCTCTGGGCAACCATCGTCGCCAGGCGCTGGCACGAAGCGAAGTACCACGCCCACCAGGCCGACGCCGCCCGCCAAGCCGTCCAACACCTCCAGACAGCCGCAGACCGCGCCCTCGCCCCGACGCTCACCGAACTCGTAGCCCGACCGCCCAGGGACCAAGCCCGCCACGTTCTCGCGAGCGACGTACGGGCAGCTGTCCCCGACCACGCCGAACGGATCCTCGCCGACCCGGCCTGGCCCGCGCTCGCCACCGTCCTCGCCGACGCGGAAGCCCGCGGCCACCAACCCCACCAGCTCCTCAGGGAGGCCGCCGCCCAACGCGAACTGACCACCGCCCGCCACCCCGCCCGCGTCCTGATCACCCGTATCCAGCACACCGGCCGAAACCCGGCCCCCAACCGCCGCGCTGAAGCCGCCCGCCGGCGCGCGACCATCGCGGGCTCGGTCGGCACTTCCCAGAGCCGTGGCCACCAGATCACAGCTGCGGCATCGACGCTCACCGAACAGCAGCACCGGCAGCGTCGGTAGGGACCAACACTGCCTGCGCCCCGGCGATATAGCTGTCAACGCTGATGCCCTCGCTCCTTCTTGGTGACGAGGGCATCAGCGATTCCTGTGGTTTTGCCGCGTTAGGCGACCTTCGCTTCACATGGGACGCCTGAGGCATCAGCTCGCGCGACGCGCAACAGGGCGGCACAAGCCAGGACCTCGACCATGTGCTCGGCCAGGAGCCCGACGTGCGGATCCGGCTGGATTAGGGCGGTGACATGGCCACGGGCGGTGCGCTCCCTGGCCCACTCGTGGTCGAGGTTAGTGAAGTCGTCGTCGATCCAGATGGCGGGCGCGTCGCCGAGCCAGGCGTCGACGTGGTCGCGTTTCCACAGGTAGCCGTTGGGGTGGCTGGTCGTGATCTGCGGACGCGGCAGGTCGACGTGCGGCAGGGGCGGGAGGCCGAGGAGCGGGCCTATGAGCGTGGTGGCGTCCTCGCGCCAGCTGGTGCACCAGACGGGGGTGACCAGGCCGGTCCGGATCACGTGCACGAGCAGGGGGCCGTGCGTGGGGTTGAGCCAGATGGTGACCGGGTTGTTGGCGGTCCGGCCGGTGGGTACGACATCGTGGCGCGTATGGGTCTCGGGTCCGGCTCCTTCCGCGTCCGGGAAGGGGATGAGGACGCCGTCGATGTCGAGAAGTAGGTAGGGCGGGCGCATCGGGTTCTCCCAGGGGGCCGGGGGCTGGGGTCAGAGCTTGCGCGCGGTGATCAGCAGGGTGGTGGGCCAGAGGCCGTGGCGGGCGTCGTGGAATTCCTGGGCCGAGGCGAGCCAGAGACCCGCTCGTCCGAGGTGCTTCTCCCAGCGGTCGGCGTCGAACTCCCAGCGTGCGATGGGCAGGCGTGTGCGGTCGGGGAGGGTGACGTAGTCGCGGCTGGGCCGGTCGTCGGTGGAAGGGCGCCTGCCGCCCCGCTGGGGGTGGGGGACGGAGAAGGCGAGGGTGCATCCGGGTTTGAGGTGCTGGGCGATGGCCGGGAGCAGCAGTTCGGGGGCTACGAGTCCGATCGCTCCGAAGACGGAGTAGATCGCGTCGAATCGCTCGTCGGAAGCCTGCAGGTAGTGCAGGGCGTGTCCGGCGACGAAGGTGAGGTTGTTCAACCGTCCGTAGTGGGAGCGGGCTCGGCGGACCTGTAGGCCGACGAGGTCGACGCCGGTGACGTGGGCGCCGTAGCGGGTTGCGAGGTGGGCGGCGTTGTGGCCGGGGCCGCAGCCGAGTTCCAGCAGTCGCTTGCGGCGCAGATCCGGTGCGAGGATCTCGGCGCCGGGTCCGCTGCCGGGCCGTGTGGTCCATTCCATCCGCGCGGGGACGGACAGGGGCTCGGCGAGGGTGGCCGTGGTGCGCTGGAGCGCGTGGACGTACCAGGGGGACGCCTGGGCGAGCACGTCAGACCTCCAGGAGGTGGAGGACATCGGTGAGGTGCCGGCGTACGGCCTTGATGTAGGCCGGGTCGGTGGCAGGGTCGTTGATCCAGCGGATGGACTGCTCCATGAACCACTCGACGGCCCAGACGCGGTGCCAGCCCAGCGCCCACTTCTCCGCCGGAAGCCCGCCACGCTCGGCGAGGGCGTCAGGGGTGCCGCCCTCGGTGACGTACGTCTCCAAGAAGACCCGCAGACGTACGGGGTCGGGGTCCTCGATGGTGCCGTGCCAGCTGGCGAGGTCGAGCAGGCCGGGGCCGGTGAAGGCGCGGGCGAAGTCCGGTGCAGAACCACGGCTGCGGCGGCGCCGTCGAGGTCGTCGGCTTCGCGGATGGGAGCGCCGAGGTCTTCCAGCAGCATCCCGAGCCAGCCGTCCAGGACTGCGGAGGCGTTAACGGAGGGAACGGGGACGCCGAGCGTTTTTGCCAACCGGAGTGCCTGGTCCTCCCTGTCGAAGGGCCTCCCGGCGTACTTGAAGATGGCGGTGCTGCCGTCGGTGAAGGTCAGTCGCTCGACGCCGGACATGGACCAGACGCGCACCTGTTCACGCGATGCGCACGTTTGGTTGGCGAGGGTCAGCAGGTTGTCCAGGAGTTCGGCGTTGAGGGTCGCGTCCATGAAGGGCTCTCCAGTGCGGTGGTGGCGTCCGGGGCGGGCGAGAAGTGCCTGCCCACCCCGGTGCCGGGCGTGCGGTGCGGGTGCTATCCGGCAGTGCTGACGCGGTGGGCGTAGACCTCCTCCATCCAGCCGGCCTTGAAGGCCGCGAGGCCCTGTCCCTCATGGAGGGCATGACCTCGGACCGCACCCGCAAGGCGATCACCTCACTCCGCTCCACCCTCGCCGTCTACCAACGCCGCAGGGTGCCCGGGGCGGCCGAACTGGCCCGCCGCACACGCGAAGCACTGGCCTAAGCTGCCCACCAACCGGCCGACGAAGGGACACAACCGTGGCTCAGCGGACAACCGACGACCAGCCCAAAGCCCTCAAGCCCGCCCTCGAATCCATGACCCTGCTGGTCGCCGCCGTCATCGTCCACGACAAGGCCACCAACCGCGTCGTCCTCCTCCAGCGCAGCCAGAACGCCAAGTTCGCCCAGGGCATGTGGGACCTCCCGGTCGGCAAGAGCGAACCCGGTGAGCCGATTACCGAGACTGCCGTACGCGAGCTGTACGAGGAGACCGGCCTGACCGTGAAGCCGGAGGCCCTGAAGGTCGCCCACGTCATCCATGGCGCTTGGGGCGTCGAAGCTCCCAACGGCTTCCTCACGGTGGTCTTCGCCGCGCACGACTGGACCGGCGAACCGGAGAACCGCGAACCTAGCAAGCACGCTCAGGTCTGCTGGGTCGATGCCGATGCCATCCCGGAGGAGTTCGTGGACACCACCGCGAGCGCCCTCCACCGCTATCTCACCGGTGGCCCTCAAGTATCGCTGGATGGGTGGAAGTAGGGATCAGCACGGCGGCAGCGTGGCCTGCGCGACTCGGAGCAGGGCCGTGATTTTGTTGCGCGCCGTGTTCCAGAGGTTAAAGACCTTGCGCGGCCGGCTGCCGGATGCTTGCCCACATCCCCGACCGACCAGCCGCGCGCATGGCAGAACTGACACTGTCCGGCCGCCCTCCGGCCCCACATGATCCGCTCTCGGGCCATCACCACGACCCGCCTCGCCCACGCCCCAGCTCGCCCAGGGCGCCCCCGATGCCGCCAACGGCCACCGCGATGAAGGTTCCCGCCGAAGCCGCCACCCAGCACGCCCGGGTCACGCGCATGCTGCAGGAGTTCGGGGCCGCGCTGCGCGCCACCGCGCCGGGCAACTGCAGACCTGGACCGAGCACACCGCCACCTGGAGGATGGCCGCATGACCACGGCGCCCGCCATCGAACTACGAACCTTCACGACCCTCAACACCGCCCGCGGCGACCTCCTCGACGTGTACGCCGACATGCGCGCCCCACTCCTCCACCTGTCGAATTACGCGGTCATCGCGTTCGGCGAACGCCTGGACCGACACGGCACCGAGCCGGGGTTCACGGCCGTCCTCGCGTACGCGGACGGCCATCCGGTCGGCTACGCCTACGGCAACACCATTGAGTACGGGGACCGGTACTGGCAGCGCACCAGCCCGACGCCGGCGGAGAAGTACACCGCGCATCCGGCCGTGGCTTTGAAGGAGATCGGCGTCCGGCCGACCTGGCGGAAGACAGGCACCGCCCGCCGTATCCACGACGCCCTCCTCGCCACGCGCAACGAGCCGTACGTGACTCTCATGGTCAACCCGGCTGCCGGGGACGGAAAGGTCCACGCGCTCTACAGATCACGGGGGTACGAGGACATCGGGCAGAGCCAGCCGTCACCGGCCTCACCGGTCCTCACCGTGATGATCCGCAACACCCGCTGACCCCAGAGGCGGGCGGCACAGGAATTGACCCTCAGGGCCCAGTCTCGGAGTACGTCCAGCGGGGCCTCGTTGAACAGGTTGGGCGCACAGACGGGGCGTCCGAGCGGGGCCGGTGCTCGTCGTAGCATCTTCCAGCCTGTAATGACAGGAAACCTCTACCCTGGAAACCGATTATCTGGTGCGTCTGGAACGTGAGGGCTGCGAGTGAGACTGAGGCAAGAGGCTCGTGTCCTCAAGGAGAAGGCCGTTTCTTCGATGGTTGCGGCGGCCGAGGCATTCAACTCGCCGCACAACCGAGGGCGAGAAACGAAGGTACTTCTGCACCTTCAGCACTCCTTCGAGATGCTGCTGAAAGCCGCGCTCGTGCAGAAGGGCATTAGCGTCTTCGACCCGGCCCTGGGGCGGTCACTTGGATTTGAGACCTGCGTACGCAAGGCTGCAGAACACCCGGACATCAAGCTCAGCGAGCCTGACGCAGGGACGCTCAGAGCCATCGATGCCATGCGTGATGACGAGCAGCACTGGTTCAACCAGGTTTCCGAGCAACTGCTGTACGTGCATGCCCGAGCTGCCGTGACACTCTTCGACGACCTGCTCAGGGGCGTATTCAAGGAGCCGCTCGCTGACCACCTGCCAGACCGTGTACTGCCGGTGTCGGTTGACCCGCCCCGTGACCTTGCGCTCCTCCTGGACGAGGAATACGCGCAGATCGCGGCCCTACTCAAGCCGGGCCGACGCGCGACGCACGAGGCGCGAGCCAGGATTCGAACCTTGTTGGCGATGGAGGCCCACACCGGGCCGGAGACCCGCGTCTCGAGTAAGGACGCCGATCGCGTTCAGGCTGGCATACGCGGGGGAGCGACGCGCTCGGAAGTCTTCCCTCGCTTGGAGGAGCTGGCTACTGCTACGGACGGTGAGGGGCTGCTGATCAAGGTGCGCTTCGTCAAGAACCAGGCGGCTCCGCCTGTGCGCTATGCAGCTGATGAAGCCGTGCCCGCCGCCGCGATCCGGGAGGTGGACCTCCAGGCCAAATTCCACCGCTCAGCGGCCGAGCTCGCTGGGGCCCTTGCCTTGACCCAACCCAAGTGCGTCGCGTTGCGGCGGCACCTGGGCATCGACGCTGATCCCGCGTGTTGCCACGAGTTCGTATTCAGCTCCCAACGCCTGAAGCGCTTTTCCGACAACGCCTTCACCCGCATGCGCACCGCGCGCGACACGTTGGATCTGGAAGCCGTCTGGCGAGCTCACAACCCGTCCGCCCGCCAACTGGAGTCCTGCAAAGTGCCCGGCTGTCAAGCTGGGTGATCATCGCTGCCTGCGGCGATCTTTGACTACTTGCGGAGACCATCGTGCTCTGGACGTCGGAGTATCGCCATCAATGATTGTCGAGTGCCCTGCTCGTGTCAGTGGGCTGCGCTAGCCTGCATCCGCTCTGCCGCTGTCGCCGCCGAAGGCGCAGCCTGGTCAACCAGGCACTGAGGGGAAGCAATGCGTCAAGAAGAAATCACCGAAGACTGCCCTGGGACAGGACAGGACGGGTACATGGACGAAAGTGCACCAGGCGACGAGTGGTACGTGATCTGCCCGGTCTGCAGGATGAAGTGGGCAGGAGGCAGCACCCTCATCGAACCCCACAAAGACTGGCGCAAACGCTGAGGTCGGAGTCTGGCAGTAGGCGGGCGGGCCTTGACCCAAGGCCCGCTTGCTGGGTGCGACGTGCGTGCTGCCGTATCTATGAATCCACCTGCTGATCGATCGCTGCTTCGTAGAAGGCATCCGCAAGAGCGACGATGATCGAGTTGATGGCCGGCCCGTCGGTGAAGAAGTAGTCAGCCATCGTGTTGTGGGCGTCCTGGTTGTCTGCGACCGCCTCCGTAACGGCGGCTTGGAAATCTGGTGACTCCAGGAACTGCTTCTTGGAGTTCGCCTTGGTCTGCCTGATCAGGTTCGGGTCGGCGAGCAACTGCTGGACGAGTCCCTGCACGAACTCCCTGGCCTGGTACTCGGCGAACGATTCGGCACCGAAGAGGTCGTTCATCTTGTCTATGACGACCTGGAGCGCGACGTACTTCGGATCCTTCTTCATTCCCGTGCCGGCGGCGCTGATGCCCTTCAGCTGCCCGTCGCCCACAAGTGAGATGTCGACCTGGATTGCCTTGTTGTGCTTGACCCCGACCAGCACCACGTCGGAAAGGTCCACCTCGGCCGCCCAGGCGGACTCGGCGATGACCTTCTCCAGCAAGCGCAGGAAGATCGAGAGCATCTCCATGTAGGGATCGTCGTAGTCGACGATCTGGGACATGAAGTCATAGAGACGTACGTAGGTGGAGACATCCTTGCGGAACAGGTCGAGCTCCTGGAGCGTGACCTTGTTCTCCTCCTCGATCGCCCGCGCGTAGCGGCGCCGGAAACCGTGCTGCGCCGGGCTGATCGCCGCCGAGAGCGCGTTGTTGCCCTTCCGAGTCAGGTGGATCTCGCTCATCTCATGGCGGACCAGTTTCCTCCACCACTCCAGCCACTGGACAGCCAGCAAATCCCGATCCAGAGAGGGCCGATGCACGGCCGCTGACGGTGGAACCGGTAGAGCTGCAGCATCGCGCATGAACAGCGCCGCATGAAGCACCTCTGAGGTGCCTTCAGCGCACTGCCACGAGGGACTGTCGCGCGTAATGCACGGTGTGTGACCTCCCTTGGGGCAAGGGTAGGCTGCTCCCTGCTATTTCTTGCCCTTCTCGTCGTTTTCCTTGAAGCAGACGACGAACGATCCGCCTGGGCCCAGCTGGGTGAGCGAGCCGGTCGTGCCTGGGACGTCGGAACACGAGAAGGTATCGACGACACCCTCCTTGTCCATCTTCAGGACCTTGTAATCGGCATGCGGGTCAGTGCAGTCGAGCTTCTTGGCGGGGATTGTGCTACGCCCAACGAGTTGGGTCGTAGACGGCGTCGCAGTTCGGGTCCTGTACTTCCGGCACCATGTGGGCAGCGAGAGTGGTCGGCTCGTCAGGGGTGAGGATGGCGTTGAGTTCGGTCGATGCCTACCACCCCGTCGGTAGTCACGGGCTGGTTCTGCGTCAGGTAGCCCCTTCCGATCCGGGCGGGGCGCGTCACCGAAGCTGCGAATCCAAGCACGGCGTCGGCGGAGTCGCGCGGCGCATTCGTATGGCCGGGTCGGTCTCAGTCCTCCACGGCTCTCCGGACGCGCCGGGACGGAGCGAAGGCGTACAGGTCGAGGATGTCGGGCGGTTCGGCGAGACCCGGCCCGCCCGCCCGTACCCACGCGGTGATGTCGGCGGTCGCGTCGGGGTCGTTGACCAGGCCGAGCCAGACCGGCCGCCCTCCTGCCGCCCGGCCGGCCGGGGACGGCTGTACGACGATGACGTTGGCCTGCTCGCAGGCGTCGAGGCAGTTCACCGCCCGCACCTGGGCAACCGCTTCGAGTTCCGCCTTCAGCGTGGCGAGTTGGGCCGCGTGGTCGACGCCGGGAATCCTGTCCGTGCCGCAGCAGCAGCCCCGGCACACGGTCACCGTGCACCGGGGCGCCGCCGCCCGGGCGGGAGGCTTGCGGCAGCTCACTCCGCGGCCCGCCGCCAGGCCGCCTCGCGCAGCAGCCGCAGGCCGTTGAGGCCGACGATGACGGTGGAGCCCTCGTGGCCCGCGACGCCGAGCGGCAGCGGCAGGGCGCCGGCCAGGTCCCAGACCACCAGGCCGGCGATGAACACCGCGGCGATCACCAGGTTCTGCACCACGAGGGCGCGGGCGCGCCGGGACAGGGAGATCACGGCGGGGACGGTGGCCAGTTCGTCGCGGACGATCACGAGGTCGGCGGTCTCCAGGGCCAGGTCCGAGCCCGCCCGGCCCATGGCGACACCGGTATGCGCGGCGGCGAGCGCGGGGGCGTCGTTGACGCCGTCGCCGACCACCATCACCTTGCGGCCGGACTTCTCCAGTTCCCGGACCGCGTCCACTTTGTGCTGGGGCAGCAGTCCGGCACGGACGTCCTCGATGCCGACCTCGGCCGCGAGGCGGGCGGCGGCACGTGGGTTGTCACCGGTCACCAGCAGCGGTGCGGTGCCGGTGAGGGTCGTCAGGGAGGAGACGGTCGGGGCGGCGTCGGCGCGCAGCCGGTCGGCGATGCCCAGCAGGCCCACGGGCGCACCGTCCGCCATGACCAGCACCGCGGTCCGCCCGTCCTCCTCCAATCCACCGGCGAGGGCGGCGGCTCGCGCGGACGCGGCGTCCGTCGCGCCGCCGAGGAGGCGCGCCGGAGCCCCGACCGCGACGACCCGCCCGTCGACGGCAGCGGTCACCCCGACGCCGGGTGTGGAGTCGAAGTGCTCCGCCACCGCGAGAGCGAGTCCGCGCTCGCGTGCCGCGGCCACCACCGCCCGGGCCAGCGGGTGCTCACTCGGGTGCTCGGCCCCGGCCGCCAGCGCCAGCAGCTCCGCCTCGTCCAGACCGGATCCGGTCAGCGGCCGTACGTCGGTGAGGCGCGGCGTGCCCTCGGTCAGCGTCCCGGTCTTGTCGAGCGCCACCGCGTCGACCTCACCCAGCCGCTCCATCACCACCGCGGACTTGACCAGCACCCCGTGCCGGCCGGCGTTCGCGATCGCCGACAGCAGTGGCGGCATGGTCGCCAGGACGACCGCGCAGGGCGACGCCACGATCATGAAGGTCATCGCCCTCAGGAGGGAGCCGGTGAGGTCCGCGCCGAAGGCGAGCGGCAGCAGGAACACGGCGAGGGTCGCCGCCACCATGCCCAGCGAGTACCGCTGTTCGACCTTCTCGATGAACAGCTGGGTGGGCGCCTTGGTCTGCGATGCCTCCTCCACCATCCGCACGATCCGGGCGATCACCGTGTCGGAGGCCCCGCGCTCGACGCGGACGCGCAGGGCGCCGGTGCCGTTGAGGGTGCCCGCGAAGACCTCGTCGTCCTTCTCCTTGGCCACGGGCAGCGGTTCGCCGGTGATGGTCGCCTGGTCGACCTCGCTCGCCCCGTCGAGCACCCGCCCGTCGGCGCCGATGCGCTCGCCGGGCCGCACGAGGACGACATCGCCGACGGACAGCTCCTCGACGGTCACGACGGCTTCGTCGCCGTCCGCGTCGACGCGGGTGGCGGTGGCCGGCGCCAGGTCGAGCAGCCCCCGCACCGAGTCGGCCGTGCGCGCGGTGGCCAGCGCCTCCAGCGCCCCCGACGTGGCAAAGATGACGATCAGCAGCGCCCCGTCCATCACCTGCCCGATCGCCGCCGCCCCGAGCGCGGCGACGACCATCAGCAGGTCGACGTCGAGGGTCTTCTCCCGCAGCGCCCGCAGACCCGCCCAGCCCGGCTCCCAGCCGCCGGCCGCATAGGTGAGCGCGTACAGCGGCCCCCACGCCCACGCCGGTGCACCGGTCAGCTGCAACGGGAGCGCGAGCAGGAACAGGACCGTGGCCGCGGCCGCCCAGCGCGCCTCGGGAAGCGCGAAGACGCGGGTGCGCCGCCGGGGCGCGCCGTCACCGCGTGCGCCGGCGGTGCGGACGGGTGCCGGAACGAGGGTGGAGGTCATCGGAGAGGCGGTCCTTCACAAAGGCACGACACAAAGGCACGAGGGAACAACGAGATCGCGGGCAGCCCGGGGCAGGCGCCGCTTCCCCCACCGTACAGGACTGCATGAAGACTCATTCATGCGTTCATGAATGGTTCTCCGTAGGATGAAGGCCATGGGCCACCGAGCTGACGCCGCCAAGACCAAAGCCACCGCGCGTGAGCGTCTGGAGACCGTGGGCGCCTCCGATGTGGCCGCCACCCTCCAGGCGCTGGCCACGCCCTCCCGGCTGCGGATCCTCGCCCGCCTCCAGGAGGGCCCGTGCGCGGCGACGGAACTCGCCGACGCCGTCGGCATGGAGCAGTCCGCCTGCTCCCACCAGCTCCGGCTGCTGCGCAACCTCGGCCTGGTCACCGGCGAGCGCCGGGGCCGCTCGGTCATCTACGCCCTCTACGACAACCACGTCGCCGAACTCCTGGAACAGGCCCTCTACCACGTCGAGCACCTGCGCCTCGGCCTGCGCGACACCCCCGCCGAGACTCCGGCCGACACCCCGGCCGCCGTGACGGCCGGGGCACGCTGAGCACCCGGAGCGGCAGCGGCATGCCCGCCGCCGCCGCGGGTACGACCCTCCCGTACAGGGGTGTCGCGGTAGCGGCCGAAGAGCGAGGGGTGTCGGAAGTGATTCGAAAGCTGCAGGCGGTCGCGCTGGACTGCGCCGATCCGGTACAGCTCGCGGAGTTCTACGCGGACCTGCTCGGCGGGCGGGTGGTCGCGGATCCGGAGGAACCCGACTGGGTCGAGGTGCACGGGTTCGAGGGGACGCCGCTGGCCTGCCAGCGGGTGGACGGCTACCAGGCGCCCGAATGGCCCGGCCAGGAGCGCCCGCAGCAGCTCCACCTGGACTTCGACGTGGACGACCTCGACGGCGAGGAGAAGCGGGCACTCGCCCTCGGCGCGACCGTGCTGGAGCGGACGGACCAGCTCCGCCCGGAGGCCAACTGGCGGATCTACGCGGACCCGGCCGGCCATCCGTTCTGCCTCTGCCTCCACTGAGCCCGCCGGGCCGTCGCGGTGGAAGTCGCTTGGTCCCGGTGCGCGGTCTTTAATGGTTTGCCGCCGGTCGGCCCGGTCGGATAAGAAGCGCGCATGCTGAAGGGCAGCAAGGTCGCGCTCAGGGCCCGGCACGAGGACGACATCCCGATACTGCAGGCCGAGCTGCACGACGACGTGGTCAACTCCTCGCGGTCCCAAGGCCGGCCGTGGCGGCCGATCACGCCCGGCTCGAGGGACTCGCCCCTCGTGGTGGACGACAAGGATCAGCGGCACGTCCCGTTCTCCGTGGTGGAGTTGGACGGCGGCCCGCTGGTCGGCACCGCGTCGCTGTGGAGCATCGACAACCACAACCGGTCCGCGCACATCGGGCTGGGGCTGTTGCCGTCCTGCCGCGGCAAGGGCTACGGCACGGACGTGGTCGCGGTGCTGTGCCACTACGGTTTCGTCGTGCGCGGCCTGCAGCGGCTGCAGATCGAGACGCTGTCGGACAACGCCGCGATGCTGCGCTCCGCCGAGCGCAACGGCTTCGTCCGCGAGGGCGTGCTGCGCTCCTCGGCCTGGGTGATGGGCGAGTTCCTGGACGAGGTGCTGCTCGGGCTGCTCGTCCGGGACTGGAAGCCGGGCTCGAAGGGCTGAGCTGTCCCACCGCTCGAAAACCGGTGGAGCGGCGCCGCTGTGCGCCATTACCGTGCTGCCGAACCAAGTCGTCTGGCCAAGGACGTGCCGTTGTACACCCTGTGAGACCCCCCGAGAGCTGATCGGTCGCGCGTCGCGCCTCGTGCGCCGCGCCGCTTTTTGCTGCGGACTTCTCACTGAAACCGGTGTACTTCTGTGCTCAACACCTGGGTGGTCGCGCCCACCTGCCTGCCGCTCGTCCTCCGCCGTTGCCACGCGTGCGCGTCCGAGCGCTTCCGGGCGAACGGCAGATTTCGCGTCATCGCCAACCACAAGCTCCTCGACGCCTGGCTCCTCGTGCTCTGTACCGGCTGCGGGGAAACCGCGAAGCTGACGGTTCTGGAGCGGATGAACGTGCGCTCCGTACGACCTGAGCTGCTGGACCGACTGCATGACAACGACCCTGGACTGGCAGCCGAGTTGCTCCAGGATCCGGTCGTGCGGCGCCGTAATCGCATCGCCCTCGACTGGGCGGGCGCCTGGCGCCTGGACACCGGCGGATCGGATCACCTGGACCGCGAGGTGATCGACATCTCGGTCCGCTTCGCGGCGCGGATTCCTGTCCGGCCGGTGCGACTGATCGCCGAGGGCTGCGGTCTTTCGCGGGCCGAGGCCGAGGGACTGATCGCGGAGGGGAAGCTCGTTTCGGCGGTCCGGCTGAGCGGAAGGCTCTCCGGCGACTTCACCTTCACGCTCAAGCGCTGAGCCCGCCTCGGGACCACGGGCCTGTCCGGCGGGACCCGCCGGACAGGACTCCGGATTCCGTAGGGTGCCCGCATGAGCGACGAAGGCCCGGCCTGTCCCGAGTGCAGCCTGCCCATGAGGTTCGGCGGCTTCGTCCTCGCCGCGCGTGAGGACGAAGCCCGGCGGACCTGCCGGGTCCTGTGGAGGTGTACCGGTCGGCATGTCTGGTGGCGCTGGGCCGACCGGCCGGATGAGCCTCTGGGGATCTGCCCGGTGCCGGAGCTGTTCCGCTGACATCCACCGCCGGCGCCGCCACAGACTGCGGCGCCCCCGCAGATCCGCGTTCGGCGTGCCCACACCTGCCGAAGACCACGCCGAGGGCGCCGGTCACCAGCGCGAGGCGCACCGATTCGCGGGCGCTCGCCCGAGGGGCCTGGGGCGAGTGCGGTACGGCTCCGTCGTCCGACGCGGTTCCCCGCCGGGGTCCGGCCATGGTGCTCCTCCTCCGTGCGGGCCGCTGAACTGCAGGCCAGGGCAGCGGGGCGGGCGACACCCACCCCATGGCGCAGCCTCCGGCAGGGGCGCCGTCTCGTCTCGAACGGCGCGCGGCGTCCGATGTGCGAGGTCCCTGTTGTTACGGAAGTATCGGTAGGGGCGCCACGCACCCGGCGTCGTACCGGAGCACTCTCATGACGAAGCGCAACACGGGCAGGTCCTCGACTCCCACGCGACCGGCGACCCGGCCGGCCCCGGACCGAGGAGGGTCCGCCGGCGACTGGGGGCTTCTGCTGGTGCGGCTGACCTTCGGACTGTTCATGGCCGGACACGGCTCTCAGAAGCTCTTCGGCCTGTTCGGGGGCCCGGGTCTGACGGCCACCGGCAAGGGGTTCGCCGGTCTGGGCTTCCGCCCGGGGAAGGTGTTCGCGGTGATCGGCGGTCTCTCCGAGTTCCTCGGCGGGCTCGGCCTGGCCGCGGGACTTCTCACACCCCTCGCGGCCGCCGCCCTGATCGGCACGATGATCAACGCCATGGCGACCGTCACGGGGGCCCACGGCCTGTGGGACGTGAACGGTGGCGTGGAGTACAACGTCTGCATCGCCGTCGTCGCCCTGGCCGTGGCGGCGATCGGGCCGGGCCGCCTGGCTCTCGACCGGTTCTTCCCCTGGGGCAGGGGCGGCTGGCTCGAAGCCGGCTTCGCGTTGGGACTCGGAGGCGTCGCTGCCGCCATCACGCTGAGCCTGTGAGAATTGCGCGAACACCAGTGGACGAGCTCTGTGCCGGCCCCGAATCACACCCCCGCATTCAGTCCGGAAAAGTGCCCTGGCGCATCAACATGTGGGCAAGTGCCTGTATAGACGGCCATATTCGGAGCATCGCGGACGGCGGTGTAACACCGTAGTGCGGGCGGAACGCAGAAGCAGGAAGAAGCCGGGAGCCGACCCGGCTGGATTTCGGCGCCCTGGCACGGGTGCGCCGATACTGCCACCGCGTCAGAACGTCAGATCGGATTCTTCCTGTGAACAACATCGGCCCGACTCCCGGATACCAGGCATACGACCAGCCCACCGGCCCGGACCGCCCTGTGCGCCGCCGGGACACCACACGGCGTACGGCCGTCGCCATCTGCACGATCGCCGACACCGCGGCGGGACTGCTGGGCCTGTGGGTCCTGTTGTTCCTGCTCGACGCGAACCGCGCGAATATCTTCGTCGAATTCGTGCGGGGCACGGCGGACTGGCTGTCCTGGTGGTCACAGGACATTTTCACGACGCACACAGAGGGTCTACGCGTTGCCCTCAATTACGGTCTCCCGGCCGTCATGTATCTGCTGATCGGCCACGGGATCGCTGCCCGGCTCAACCGAGCCTGACAGTTGACCGACCGCTTTATCGATCACCATGAAATTGGGCCGACGATGACACACAGCTCACCCGGAAACGATCGCCTGCCGATCTATGAGGACCTGATACGCGAACGCGGTGACGTCGTCGCCGAGGCTCAACTCGCCGCGGAACACACGCACCACCAGGCAGCGGAATTGCTGACCGGACGGGATACGGGTCGACGGGCCCGCCGCCCGGACGACGCCGTCCCCGGAGCCGCTGCGGCCGGCCGGCCGGAGTGGCGCGGGTCGCCGCCGTAGCCGAACCAGGGAAAGCGGACCGCCGGGACGAAGACCGCGCTTCCACCCGGCTGGGCTCACGCTGTCACACCCTGGACATATCCGGAATGCCAGTCATGAGAGCTCTCGGTACGTTCATCGAAGGTCGGTCGTCCGGGCCGACGTCCGTGAGACAGAGAGAAGTGACATGGCCCCGCGTACTTTTGCTGTGATCGGCGCCGGAGTAGGCGCGACCGTCCTTGCCGCCGCCGGCATCACCTTCGCCACGACCGCCGGATCCGCCCCGGCATCCCCGTCTGCCCACCGGGCGGCCCATCCGGTGGCGCATCCGGCCCGCCCGGCGGCCTCTCCTGCCCACCCGGCGGCCCAGCCCGTCCAACAGGCCGCTCCTGCCGCGGCTTCCTCGAACGACACGAAAGCAAGCGGAGAGATGAACGAAGGCCGCGGCGGCAACGAAGGCCGCGGTGGACGCGACGGCGGCGGACGCGACGGCGGCGGCGGACGTGGCCGCGGTCATTGGGACGGCGGGAGGATCTTCTTCAACGAACGTACCTACTCCGCCTCCGCCGAAGGATGCATCACCGCGGCCAGCGGACTGGGCGCCAGCAGCTTCAGCGTTTTCAACGACAGCCACAGGACCATCGAGGTCTTCCGGGGCTTCAACTGTGACAACGGGGCTCCGGTCGCCGTCGTGGGTCCCCACGGCGAGACCAGTGGCGTGGTGACGAGCACCTTCCACGAGGGCCTGTTCGATCGCGAGGGCCTGTTCAACTTCGGTGACGACAGCGTCGTGGGCAGCTTCCGGGTGGTCTGCGACGACGAGTGGTGACAGCGCCGCCCGCCGCCCTACGCACAGGACCGGGCCGCCGGCGGAACCTTGACGGATTCGTGACGCGGGTGACCGCATCCATCCGGCCACCGCCGGTGTCCTCCCCGGTGTCCGTACCGTTGTGAGGAATGGAGTGCCATGGAAGGCACCGTGGTGGCGGTCGTCGTGGTGGCGCTGTTGGCGCTGCTCGTGCTCAAGAGCGGTATGCGGGTGGTCAACCAGGTGGAGCGCGGGGTCGTGTTCCGGTGGGGCAAGGCCCTGCCGGGCTACCGGCAGCCGGGCATCACCTTCCTGATCCCCTTCGCCGACCGTATGCGCAAGGTCAATGTGCAGGTCGTGACCATGCCCGTGCCCACCCAGGAGGGCATCACCAAGGACAACGTGTCCGTGAAGGTCGACGCGGTCGTCTACTTCCGGGTCACCGACCCGGCGCGCGCGGCCATCGAGGTGCAGGACTACGTCTTCGCCGTCGGCCAGGTCGCCCAGTCCTCCCTGCGGTCCATCATCGGAAAGAGCGATCTGGACGACCTGTTGAGTGACCGGGAGCGGCTGCACGAAGGGCTCGCTCTGATGATCGACAGCCCGGCCGCCGGGTGGGGCATTCACATCGACCGCGTCGAGATCAAGGATGTACAGCTGCCCGAGTCGCTGAAGCGGTCCATGTCCCGGCAGGCCGAGGCCGAGCGGGAGCGGCGGGCCCGGGTCATCACCGCCGACGGTGAGTTCCAGGCCGCACAGCAGCTCGCCAACGCCTCCCGGATCATGTCCGACAGCCCGGAGGCCATGCAGCTGCGGCTCCTCCAGACGGTCGTCGAGGTCGCCGCCGAGAAGAACTCGACCCTTGTGATGCCCTTCCCCGTCGAGCTGTTGCGCTACTTCGACCGGACCGTGCAGAAGATCGACGCCGACCTCAGCGTGCCGCGGCAGCAGCAGGCTCCCGCCCCGGCCGCGGAGAGCGCCGAGCAGCCGTAGCGAGCGCCAGTGTCACAGCCACCGAGCCCGCCGCCATCACGGTCATCCCGGCGGCGGGCGAGGTGAGTTGGGCCACCGCGCCGGCCAGCGCGGCGCTCACGCCCTGCATGGTCAGCATGCCGGACGAGTGCAGCCCCAGGGCCTGCCCGGCGAGCTCCCCCGGGGTCAGCTCCATCAGCCGCTCCTGCTGCACCAGGCTCGCACCGAAGCCCACGGAGGCGACCATCACGCACACCGCCGCGACCGGCAGCGGCGGGTGCGCGCAGAACACCAGGTACGGCGTCGCCAGCAGAAGCAGCAGGGGCGTGGCCAGGCGGCGGCGTACCGCGGGCGGCAGCAGCCGGCCCACCGTCACATCTCCGGCGAACATGCCGAACGCCCCGCAGGCGAACAGGGTGCCCGCGGCGTGCGGCGCGTACGACACGTACAGGGACTCGCAGCCGACGACCAGGCCGTTGGGCAGCCACAGACCCAGATAGGTGAGGCGGCGCGGGCGGGACGACCACAGCAGGGCGTTGTCCTCCTGGAGTGGGTGTGGGAGGCGACGGTACGGCCGTCCTGGGAGCGGCGCCGGCGGGTGCTGGAGGCGGACGTGGTCGCGCGCACCGCGCGGGTGAGCCGGGGCGGCTGGGTGAGCGTGCTGGACGAGCTGCGGCCCGGACGCACCCGTTGGCTCGGCGAGAACCTGCTCCAGATCAACCTGTACGAGTACCCGCCCCGCGAGATCTCCGGGGCCGAGCTGATCTTCGTACCAGTGACCGTGCAGCGGGCGGGCTGGGTCGCCTGGGACGACGGCGTGCGCTACGCGGCGGTCTACCCGTGCGCCGGCGCCCTGGCCGACGCGGGCATCAGGACCGTCCCGTCCGCGTTGGGCGCGCTTCTGGGTCCGGCCCGGGCCGAGGTCCTGGTCCTCCTGGCCGCCCCCATGAGCACCACCCAGCTCACGGCGGTGACCGGGCCGGGGCTGGGCTCGGTGGGGCGCCATCTGAAGGTGCTCAGGGAAGCGGGGCTGGTGGAGCGGCGGAGGGCGGGGCGGTCGGTGTTGTACCGGCGCACAGATGCCGGGAATGTCCTGGTGGAAGCGGTAGGACAGCGCGCCCCAAAGGGGCGCGGGGAACTGCGCGAGCAACCACGACGGACCGGCAGCCAAAAGACGGCCCATGACGGCCCAATCCTCCGAGCGCCTAGCATCCAGTCATGACCAACGTGCTGAATGTCGAAATCGACGCCCTCACCGGCGGCCCCGCCAACCTCGCCCAGTACGCCGGCAAGGCGGTCCTCGTCGTCAACGTGGCCTCCAAGTGCGGCCTCACCCCCCAGTACACCGGCCTGGAGAAGCTCCAGGAACGGTATGCCGACCGTGGCTTCACCGTGCTCGGCGTGCCCTGCAACCAGTTCCTCGGCCAGGAGCCCGGCACCGCCGAGGAGATCGCGGAGTTCTGCTCGGCGACGTACGGCGTGACCTTCCCGCTCACCGAGAAGGTCGAGGTGAACGGCGAGGGCCGGCACCCGCTGTACGAGCGCCTGGTGGACGTCGCCGACGCCGAGGGGCACACCGGCGACATCCGCTGGAACTTCGAGAAGTTCCTGATCGGCCGGGACGGCACGGTCGTCGCCCGGTTCTCGCCGCAGACCGAGCCCGAGTCCGACGCGATCGTGACCGCCATCGAGGCCCAGCTCGGCTGAGCGGCGCTTGACCTTGCCCCTGGGGCAGAGCCGAGTGTCCCTGTCACCGGGCGGCGGATCCGCCCGGTGACGGAGGATGGCACGGTGGACGACGACCAGCTCACCATCGGCGCGTTCGCCGCGCGGGCCCGGCTGTCGGCCAAGGCGCTGCGCCTGTACGACCGGCTCGGCCTGCTGCGGCCCGCACACGTCGACGAGACGACCGGCTACCGCTACTACCGCGCCGACCAGGCCGAACGCGCCCGTCTTGTGGCCCTGTTGCGGCAGCTGGACATGCCGCTGGCCCGGATCGCCGAGGTGCTCGGCGCCGAGGGCCCCGAGGCCGCCGACCGGCTGGCCGCCTACTGGGCGGACGTGGAGAGCCGGGTGGCCGGGCAGCGGACACTTGCCGAGTACCTCCGTGGACGGCTGTCCGGGAGGAGCTCCGAGATGTACGAGAAGTTCGCGATCGAGACCGTGGCCGTGCCGGCGCAGGTGGTGATCACCGAGTCGCGGCACACACTGGCGGACGAGCTGCCGACGTGGATCGGGTCGTCGCTGGGCCGGCTGGAGGCGGCGGCGCGGGAGTGCGGGGGCATGACGGGCGCGCCGTTCGTGGTCTACCACTCCGAGGTGTCGATGGAGAGCGACGGCCCGGTCGAGTCCTGTGTGCCGGTGGCCGACGAGGCGGCGGCCCGGGCGTGGGCCGCCGGGCGGGGGAGGGCCTGGAAGACGGCGGTACGGGTGGAACCGGCGGCCCGGCTGGCCTACACCCGGATCACCAAGGCGCAGGTGGCGCATCCGCAGATCCTGGCCGCCTTCGAGGCGGTGGAGCAGTGGATGGCGGCCGAGGGGCTGGAGATGGCCGGTCCCTGCCGCGAGATCTACTGGGCGGACTGGGACGCGTCAGGCCCCGAGGACCCGGTGTGCGACGTGGCGTTCCCAGTGTCGCGAGTCACGAGGGCGGTGTGACCGTACCCCGGAACAGAAGGTGCCCTCTCGGCAAGGACGGCGACCGGTCGAGAGGGCTCTTCTGGTGTGTGAAGTTGTTTTCTTCGAGGGGTTCACTGACGAAGGTCAGGGAGGGCCCCCTAGGCCTTGACCGAGGTCACGAAGGCGTTCCACGCGTCGGCCGGGAAGGCCAGGATCGGGCCCGCGGGGACCTTGGAGTCACGGACGGCGAGTTCGGCGTCGGTGGGCGACTTGACCTCGACGCAAGCGCCGTTGCCCGCGGAATAGGAGGACTTCATCCACGTCTCCGAAGCGCCCTGAATCAGTGCCATGTCCACTCCTGTTGCGAGTTGCGGTAGTGCGGTTCACGCCAACCTGGTCGTCTGATTGGCGTGATCGACGCTACCGGGCAACTGCCCT
Source organism: Streptomyces sp. NPDC007856 (assembly GCF_042868225.1). Classification (NCBI taxonomy): domain Bacteria; kingdom Bacillati; phylum Actinomycetota; class Actinomycetes; order Kitasatosporales; family Streptomycetaceae; genus Streptomyces; species Streptomyces sp. NPDC007856. The sequence continues at coordinate 34,320 of NZ_JBIAEC010000012.1, forward strand.
TGCCGGAGTAGTCGTTCACTCAACCGGATGGCATATTCCAGGGGAGCCTTCCATTGGAGTGGACCGGCGGTGTACTATCTGGCGCCCTCCGTGACAGGAGTTCACTCCGCGTACTGTTTGGCCACCTTCGCAATGAACTGCCTGGATTGCTCCACATTGAGGGACTGCGCCCGCAGATGTTCGTACATCACGGCGTACTTCTGCACGTCCTGGGCCTTCTCCAGATACAGGTCACTGGTGACACCCTCCAGGTAGACCACGCTGGAGTCGGCCGCGTCGGCGAACTCCAGGATCGCGTACTGGCCATTGAGCCCCGGATGCGCGCCGACCTCGAACGGCAGCACCTGCACCGTGACGTGCGGCAGCTGGGACATCTCGATCAGATGGTCCAGCTGCTCCCGCATCACCAGCCTGCTGCCCACGACGCGCTTGAGCGCCGCCTCGTCGAGCACCACCCACAGCCGGAGCGGGTTGTTCTCGGCGGTGATACGTTCCTGTCGGCGCATGCGCACCTGCACACGCTTCTCGATCTCGGCGGTCGACGTCTCCGGCAGCGCGCCCTGCACCAGCGCCTCCGCGTAGGCGCGGGTCTGCAACAGACCGGTCACCAGTTGGGGTTCGTACACCCGCAGCGACTCGGCATCGGTCTCCAGCCCGATGTACACGCTGTACGGGATGTCCCCGAAGGTGTGCCACCACCCCTGCTGCCGGGAATCCCGGGCCATCTCCATCAGCGAGTCGACGATCCGCTGGTCCTCGACCTCGTACACCCCGCACAGGTCACGCACATCGCGCTGACTGATGCTTCTCCGGCCGTTCTCCAGCCGGCTGATCTTCGACTGCGACACGAGCAGACGCTCGGCCACTTCCTCGGCCGTCATACCTTTGAGCTCCCGGAGCCTGCGCAGCTCCTGGCCCAGCCGGCGCCGCCTGACGGTGGGATTGACATTGGACGCCACGGGACGTGCACCTCCGGCTGCCTGCCTGTTTGCCTAACACTTTCCGTATCTGCTGCTGAGCAGACTGCCACCAAGGTGCTTTCTACCGCTGGCAAATGGTGGATATGCGGCGCGTACGCGTCAGTTCGCCACGGCTCGCCACCCGATGGTGTGCCCGGACGCAGTCGAGCGGGACGGCGAGGTCCCGGGGAAGGACCTCACCGCCCCGCTCTGACCAGCGGCTCCCGAACGGGTCTGGGCGAACCGGGGTTACGGCCCGAACCGGGGGTACGGCTCGGAACCGCGGTTACGGCTCAGTGGGCCACGACGCGTGCCATGGATCCGCGGTGCGGCTGCATCGGAACCCCGCGCGCGGGTTCCGCCGCGGACCTGGCGCCTGCCACACCCTGCCGCCCGGTGGCGGCCGGGCCACGGCGCGGCTGTGCGGCAGCGCCGTTCTGCACGTCCATCACGGCGTGTGCGACAAGACCGCCCATGGGGTCGTGCCGGATCAGATCCCGCAGCCGGGACCGGGACGACCGTCCCTCGTTCCCCGGATACAGGTGCTTGCCGAGTCCGACGGCGTGCGCCAGGGCGGCGAGCGCCGCGGTCCGCGGGTCCGGCGGTACGCCGGTGCGGATCGCGGAATCCAGCCGGGCTCGGATCTCCCGGCTGATCTCGTTGTCCGTCGCCTGATAGCGAGTCGTCGGCAGCACCCCGCACATCTGACCGGCCACGGCATGCACCATGCCGCACCGCTCCAGGTGCGAGAGGTACGTCTGACGGAGCCCCAGCCGGGGTCCGCCGATCCAGTGGACGGCACGCACGGGAGCGCCACGCCTTCGCAGCAACTCCAACGCGCAGTCCAGAGTCGGATCTCCTGTCGGCCGTGGCACCACCACGGCGATACGATCCCCGTCTGGGGCTATCCGTCCGGCCAGCGCCAGCTCCACTAGCTGTGCTCCGGCCAGACCGAGGTCGAGCGACTGCGGCTGCGCAGTGGTACCCGTGGTCGGGTCCAATGCCAGCAACAGAAGCTCCTCCGGAAGTGTTCTGCGGCTCCTGCCCATCCATGCCTCCCCGCGTGGATGAATGACAGGGTGACCCCTCTCACATTGGTCTGTCGAGGGTGCGTGACCGGTTCGTGAGGGAACCGGTAGGTATGTCGTTCTCGTCTACCGCAGGGGCCAAGCCCCCACACAGGACACTGGTACATGGTTCGGACAGGGCGCGCGCGTGGGCGTGCGGCGCATGAGGAGGCATCGGTGGCGGGCGAGTCCCCCGACAGGTCGAAGCAGCGCGAGTCGTCGGCAGAACCGACGTCGGGGAGCGCGGGTCCGGTTCCCGAGGCACGCGATCCGCGCCTCGCCGTCTCCCGGGAAAAGGATTCCTCGCCCCGCGGCGTGGACACCGCGACGAAGATCCTGTCGGTCCGCGACCCCAAGCCCCGCCCCACGGAAGCCTCGCCGGAGGACACCGCCCTCCGCGAGGCGGTCTCAGCCTGGGTCCGCACCGCCGCGCCCACAACTCCCGGCCCGACGGCAACGGATGAGCCGAAGCCGGAGGAGGCTGCGCCCGAGCCCGAGGAGGCCGAGACGAAGGCGGAGGCCGCGGACGCGGAGGCGGAGGCCGCGGACGCCGAGGCGGAGGCCAACGCGGGCACGGAGACGGACGCTGACGCGGCCTCGGATGCGGACGCGGAGGGGGAGGCGCGCGCCGACGCCGACCAGAAGGCCGCCGAGGAAGCGAAGACCGAGGCCAGCCCGAAGTCCGAAGCGGAGGCGGACGCGGACCGCGACGCGGAGGCTGACGCTGACCGCGACGCGCAGGCGAAGGCTGACGCGGACGGCGGCACCGTGGCTGAGGCCGACGCGGACCGAGACGCGGACGCCGACGCCGGCCTTGACGCCGACGCGAACGCTGACGCCGAGGCCGACGCGGACGGCGGCGCCGGGGCTGAGGGCAACGCGGAGGCTGAGGCTGACGTGCCCGGCGATGCGAAGGCAAAGGCCGAGGGCGCGGAGGCGGAGGCCAACGGGGGCACGGAGACGGACGCTGACGCGGCCTCGGATGCGGACGCGGAGGGGGAGGCGCACGCCGACGCCGACGCCGACCAGAAGGCCGCCGAGGAAGCGAAGACCGAGGCGAGCCCGAAGTCCGAAGCCGAGGCGGCGGAGGCCGAGGACGGGCCTGAGGACGCCCCCGGTGGGGACGCCCCGCAGGGGTCACCCGCAGCCGACGACGAGACCCGCACGGGTGGTGCGGGCGGGAACACGGACGCCGAAGGCGAAGCCGAGGCGGACGCGAAGGCAAAGGCCGGTGCGGAGGCCGAGGACGGGCCTGAGGACGCCCCCGGTGGGGACGCCCCGCAGGGGTCACCCGCAGCCGACGACGAGACCCGCACGGGTGGTGCGGGCGGGAACACGGACGCCGAAGGCGAAGCCGAGGCGGACGACGAGCCGGCCCCCACGCCGGAGGCGGACGCCGTAGATCAGCCCACCACCGTCTTCAAGAAGCCGCCGGTCGATCAGCCGACGACCATGCTCAAGCTGGGCGGCAAGCCGAAGTCCCCCGAGTCCGACTCCGAGCGCACCAGCAAGTTCGTCGCGCTCAAGAACGACATGGTGCCGGCTGCCAAGCCGGACGTCACCACCCCCGTCCCCCACGTAGGCCCCGAGCGCACCACCCAGCAGCCCCTCCCCCCGAAGCCCCCGCTGGACCTCCTGGCGGAGCTGACGAACACGCCCCCGCCCCCGGAGACCGCGGTCCGCACGCTCGTGCGCCGGGTCAAGATCTGGACCCCCCTGGTCCTGCTCCTGGCGATCGTCTTCGCGGTCGTACAGACCCTTCGCCCGCTGCCCGACCCCACCCTCGACCTCACCGCGAAGGACACCTACACCTTCGACGGCGGCAAGGTCGGCATCCCGTGGCCGACCACCGGTCAGGCCGCGCTCGACGTCCAGGGCATCGGCACGTTCGGCTCCTCCGGCGCCCAGAAGCCCGTACCGATCGCGAGTGTCGCGAAGGTGATGACGGCGTACCTCATCCTGCGCGACCACCCGCTCAAGAGCGGCCAGGACGGGCCGAAGATCAAGATCGACAAGCCCGCCGAGCAGCAGTCGGACGCCGGCCAGGAGTCCACCGTCCGCGTCACCGCGGGTGACCGGATCTCCGAGCGCGAGGCCCTGGAGGCCATCCTCCTGCCCTCCGCCAACAACGTGGCCCGGCTGCTCGCCCGCTGGGACTCCGGTTCGGAGCAGGCGTTCACGGAGAAGATGAACGCCGCCGCCAAGAGCCTCGGCATGAGCAACACCAGGTACACCGACCCCTCGGGCCTGACCGCCTCCACGGTCAGCACGGCGGTGGACCAGGTGAAGCTGGCCCGCGCCGCGATGCAGCAGCCCGTCTTCCGCGAGGTCGCGGCGATGATGTCGTACGACGACTACAAGGGCGTCAACCACTCCAACTACAACCGACTGGTCGGCCACAACAACGTCGTCGGCATCAAGACCGGCACCTCGACCGCCGCGCTCGGCAACCTGGTCTTCGCGGCGAAGCAGCAGGTCGGCGGCGAGACGCGGACCGTCATCGGGGCCGTGCTGCGCCAGCCCGCCGGCGGTTTCGACAACACCATCATCAGCGGGGTCCTGGACGCGGGCGACAAGCTGATCCGGGCCGCGCAGGGCGCCCTGAAGTCCGTGACGATCCTGAAGAAGGGCGATGTGGTCGGGTACGTCGACGACGGTCTCGGCGGCCGTACCCCGGTCGTGGCGACGCAGGACGTCACGGCGGCCGGCTGGTCGGGGCTGAAGGTGAAGCTGTCCTTCACCTCCGGCAGGCTGCCGCACACCGCGAAGGCCGGCACCCAGGTCGGCTCGCTCACCGTGGGTGACGGTTCGGCCGGCGCCGTCAAGGTGCCGGTGGCCCTGCAGAAGGATCTGACGGAGCCCGGCTTCGGCGCCAAGCTGACCCGTCTGGGCTGAGTCCGCACCCCGGCCGTCACCAGCACGCACCCCGCCGACGGAGACCCGCGGCGGCGCGAGTGAGCCGAAGGGGCGCGCCGGTGCCGGGAGTGTGACCGCGCGGAGGCCCGAAGGGGTGAGCACGGTCGCACTCCCGGCACCGGCTGAAGCGCCCCGGAGGCGAGCCGCGCCACACAAGGCGCGCGTGCTAGCGTCACGAATCGGGGCAGGTCGCCGGTCACGGGGCATGGCCGCGAACTGGACGGGAAGCAGCCGGGAACACCGTGGAACACGGCCGAGAACAGAAGACGGGACACGGGGAGTGCCTTCAGGTGGCCACAGCCGAGCCGACACGCGCCGACGACGCCGATCCGGGGCCGGGATCCGGCCCGCGAATACGCCTGTCCGAGCCTGACCGGGACGGTCGCGGGGATCACACCGGCCACCCGGACGGCCGTACGGGCAGTGAGCACCTCGACGCGCCCGTCGGCAGACTCGCGCGCCTTCTCGCCGCCGCCGAACCCCTGCGGCAGCGGCTGCTGAGGCACCCCGTGCTGTCCGTGACGACCCTCGCGGGGGTCCTGCACATCGTCTGGTTCTTCACGTTCGCGAACAGTGGTGGCGATCTCGCGGCGCAGGACGCCTGGGCCGAGTTCGTCGGCCGGCACCCGGACTCGGCGTACAACCTGGCCTGGTACGGCGGCATGCACCCGGTGTCGTACAGCGTGGTGTCGCCGTATCTGATGGCCGTGCTCGGTGTCCGTACGACGATGATGATCGCCGGGACCGTGTCGGCGGGCCTGCTGACGCTGGTCCTGATCCGCAGCCGCGCGGTGAAGAACCCGCTGTGGGCCTCGCTCGCCGGGGTCTTCGCGTTGCTGTGCAACGCGATCTCCGGTCGGGTGACCTTCGGGCTCGGCACGATGTTCGCGCTCGGCGCCGTCGCGGCCGTCTTCTGCTGGCCGTACCGGTGGCGGCACAAACGCTGGGCGAAGGCGGCGGTGGCCGCCCCGCTGGCCGGGCTCTCCACCATGGCCTCGCCCGTCTCGGGCCTGTTCGTCGGGCTGGTCGCGGTCGCGCTGTTCCTGCAGAAGCGTCGGCCGGGCGCCTGGGCGCTGGGGCTCGCCCCGACGGTGGTGGTCGCCGCCTCGTACTTCCTCTTCCCGTTCTCGGGCACCCAGCCGATGACGATCGGCTCGGTGATCCTGCCCCTGCTGTACGGCCTGCTGTGCCTGTTCCTCGCGCCCAGGCAGTGGGTGACGGTCCGGCTGACGGCGGCCGTCTACAGCGTCGGCGTGGTGCTGGTGTGGCTGATCAGCTCGCAGATCGGGTCGAACATCTCCCGGCTGCCGATGCTGTTCGCGGGTGCGGCGCTGGTGGCCGCGCTGCCGTTCACGGTGCCGAAGTCCCGCAAGTGGTACACGACCGTGCTGGCGCTCCTCGGCTTCGCCGGCTGGATCGGCTTCAAGTCGGTGGACGACATCATCCACACGACCCCGGCCGCGTCCTGGGCCCGTGAGCTCGCCCCGCTCGTGCACCAGCTGCAGAAGGCCGGCGCCGAGAAGGGCCGCGTCGAGGTGGTCCCGGCCCGCTCGCACCGGGAGGCCTCCGCGCTCGCGCCGTACGTCAACCTGGCGCGCGGCTGGAACCGGCAGGCCGACATGGAGCGCAACCCGCTCTTCTACGACGACACCCTCAACTCCGCGAACTACCACGAGTGGCTGCAGCGCTGGGCCGTCCACTTCGTCGTCCTGCCGAAGGACAACCCGGACGGCGACGGCGGCGAGCGGGAGCGGGAGCTGCTGCGGCGCGGGATGCCGTATCTGACGCAGCTGTGGGGCGACGCCAACTGGCAGCTGTTCCGGGTGACCGATCCGACGCCGCTCGCCGAGCCCGACGCGGTGGTGGACCGGGCCGAGCAGGGTGAGATGACGCTTCAGGTGCGCAAGGCCGGGCGGATCCTGATCAGGATCCCCTACTCGCCCTGGCTGAGCATCGTCGACGAGCACGGGAAGAGCCTGAAGCCGCCGCAGCCGGTCTCCTCCGGCCCGCCGAAGCGGTACCGGAACGTCAACGGGTGTCTGACGGAGACGTCTCAGGACGCGAACGGGGACAAGTGGACGATGCTGATCGCGCCGCGGGCCGGCACGTACCGGCTGGCCGCGCCGTACCAGCTGCCGCGCGGCACCCCCTGCCCGGACGAACTCAAGTAGAGCCGCGCAGCTCGGCGACGTAGGCGTCCGTGCCGGGAATCGTCGGGATGAACGGCGCCACCAGCTCCACCCGCCCGAGCCCCGGGCCGGCGGCGACCTCCGTGTCCAGGCCGGTGAAGTGCTGCTCCCAGCACTCCCGTGGGTCGGCCTCCAGGAACCACAGCAGGGTCACCCGGGTGTCCACGCCCTCGACCTGCTTGACGTAGGTCATGCGGTCGCCCGGCAGGGGGGTGGGCCGGAAGGCCGTGACCATGGCCGCCGGGGAGCCGGCGAGGCGGCGGGGCAGGTGCCGGGCGCGCAGCCACTCCACCAGTTCGGCCCGCTGCTGCGGCGACTCGGCGTCGATCACCTCCAGGACCAGCCCGGCGTACGGGTGGTCGAGGGCGTGGAAGTCGCGCGGGCCCGCCGCGCCGTCGCGGTAGACGGTCGTCTCGTGGTCCTGGAAGGCCGTGAAGACGTGGGTGCGGGCGTGGTGGACGCGGGCGTCGCGGTTGAGGCGCTTGTTGATGGCCACGGTCCACTTCATGTGGTCGTCGTAGCGGCCGTCGGTGATCCAGTAGGTGGAGAGGTAGCAGCCGGCCGTGACGGGCTGGGCGACGGCCGACTTCTCGGGGTACCGCAGGAGCTGCAGATCCCGGGTCGCGACCCAGCGGCGTCCCGCGTACATCCAGGGCATGGCCATCGCGCCGGCGTAGTAGTGGTCGTCCTCGTACCAGCGGTTGTAGGCGTACTCGTGGCCCGGGTGCGGCTCGACCATGGTGATCAGGGCGTGGCCGGGCCGGACGCCGTACGGTCCTACGGCGGCCAGTTCGGCGTACGTCTCGCTGCGGGTGTCCTCGCCCATGCGGTTCCCCTTTCCTGCGCCGGCCCCTACTCTGACGCTCCGTCAGACAAAGCGCCATACCGCGGGAGGCACCGATGTCCCTGCTCGCAGGCAAGACAGTGGTCGTATCGGGAGTGGGCGCCGGGCTCGGTCACCAGGTCGCCGCGGCCGTCGTACGGGACGGCGGGAACGCGGTGCTCGGGGCGCGGACCGAGGCGAACCTCGCCAAGAGCGCGGCGGAGATCGATCCGGGTGGCGGGCGCACGGCGTACCGGGCGACCGACATCACCGACGAGGGGCAGTGCGCGGCGCTGGCGGCGCTGGCGCGGGAGCGGTTCGGCGGCATCGACGCGGTGGTCCATGTCGCGGCCTGGGACTCCCTTTTCGGCGGGCTGGAGGACGCGGACTTCGCGACCTGGCAGTCGGTCGTCGACGTGAACCTGCTGGGCACGCTCCGGATGACGCGGGCCTGTCTGCCGGCACTGAAGGCGGGCGGGGGCGGCTGCGTGGTCTTCATCGGGACGCAGTCGGCGGTCGCCGCGCCCTCACAGGTGAAGCAGGCGGCCTACGCCGCGTCCAAGGGGGCGCTGACCAGTGCGATGTACTCCCTGGCGCGGGAGCTCGGGCCGTATCGGATCCGGGTCAACACCGTCCTGCCGGGCTGGATGTGGGGGCCGCCAGTGCAGGCCTACGTCCGGTTCACCGCACAGACGGAAGGGGTGCCGGAGGCGGAGGTGCTGGGGCGGCTGACGGAGCGGATGGCACTGCCGGAGCTCGCGACGGACGGGGACGTGGCGGATGCCGCCGTGTTCCTGTCCTCGGACCGGGCGCGGGCCATCACCGGGCAGTCGCTGCTGGTCAACGCGGGAGAGCTGATGCGTTGAGGGAACTCGCGCCGCAGGTCGATGTGTTCATGTAGATGAACGTGAATCATCAAGTCGAACATTTTTACGTTGACTTGACCTTACTCTTGCTTGTCGCGTTCATGTGACCGCACCCACGATCGAGCACATGAACAGTCTCGACTGGGCCGTACTCATCGGCTACTTCGGTGTGATGGTCGCGATCGGCGTCTGGTCGCACAAGCGCGTGGACAACGTTTCCGACTTCTTCACGGCCGGCGGCAAGATGCCCTGGTGGCTGTCCGGCATCTCGCACCACATGTCGGGCTACAGCGCGGTCATGTTCACCGGGTACGCGGGCATCGCCTACACCTACGGCGTCACCTCCTTCGTCACCTGGTCCTTCCCCATCGCGCTCGGCATCGCCATCGGGTCGAAGCTGTTCGCGCCCCGTATCAACCGACTGCGCTCCCGGCTCCATGTGGCCTCCCCGCTGGAGTACCTGAAGAACCGTTACAACCTGTCCACCCAGCAGGCGCTCGCCTGGTCCGGCATGCTGCTGAAGATCGTGGACGTGGGCGCCAAGTGGGCGGCGATCGCCACCCTGTTGTCGGTGTTCACCGGGGTCACCCTGAACCAGGGCATCCTCATCACCGGTGCGATCACGGCCGTGTACTGCACGATCGGCGGCCTGTGGGCGGACGCCCTGACCGAACTCGGCCAGTTCGTCATCCAGTTGCTCGCCGGCGTCTCGATGTTCATCGCCGTCGTACTGAAGCTGAACGACAAGCACATCGGCTTCTTCGACGCCTGGAACCAGCCCGCGCTGCACGGCCACGGCAAGCCCCTGGTCGGGCCGTACGGCACGGTGTTCCTCCTCGCCTTCCTGTTCATCAAGCTCTTCGAGTACAACGGCGGCATGCTCAACCAGGCGCAGCGGTACATGGCGACGGGCAGCGCCTACGCGGCCGAGCGGTCGGCCCGGCTGTCGTCCGCGCTGTGGCTGGTCTGGCCGGTGGTGCTGTTCTTCCCGATGTGGATGTCCCCGCTGCTGGTCCACGCGCAGAAGCCGGACGGCTCCGACTCCTACGGCCTGATGACCGAACAGCTGCTGCCGCACGGCCTGCTGGGACTGGTCGTCGTCGGCTTCTTCTCCCACACGATGGCCATGTGCTCCTCCGACGCGAACGCGATCGCGGCGGTGTTCACCCGTGACGTGGCGCCGGTGCTGTCCGCTCGGGCGCGGGCGTGGGGCCAGCGGTCGGGGCTGATCGCCGCCCGCGTCACGACGGTCGTCTTCCTGGCCCTGTCCATGGCGGTGGCGACGCAGGTCAACTCGCCCACGCTCAAGGACATCATCACGGTGGTCATCAAGTGGGTGGCCGGCCTGATGGGCCCCATCGCGATCCCGATGATGCTGGGCCTGCTCCGTCCGTTCCGCCGCTCCGGCCCGACGGCGGCGCTGACCAGCTGGGCGGCGGGTCTGCTGGCGTTCTGGCTGGTGAACTACCCCGTCAACTGGAACGTCTCCGGCGGGGTGCCGCTCCAGTACCAGGTCTCGGTGCCGCTGGCGGTGTCCCTCGTCCTCTACATCGTCATCGGCTATGTGAAGCCGGAGGACACTCCCGAGCGCCTGGCGATCATCGAGAAGGTGAATTCGGACGGGGATGCAGTGGCGGCCGTGCCGGTCCCTGCGGGGGCGGGGGACGACGTGGTGGGAGCGCCGTAGGGGTTGCTGCCGGGATTCGGGTGCGGCTCCGTCGTGGTCACTCGCGCAGTTCCCCGCGCCCCTGGGGAGTCGCAGCGAACCTCGGCTTCGTGGCTCACGCCCGCGGATACCGGGCCAGCCACCCCGGCGACGAGCCGGCGGGCCCGTGCAGGGCCGGACCCTGGGTCATCTCCATCGCGAAGTCGTCGGCGAGTTCCAGCACCGTCGGCCGGCCCTCCAGCTCCGCCACCCAGGCAGGGGGGAGGGCCGTTTCGCCGTGGAGGGCGCCGAGGAGGCCGCCGGTGAGGGCGCCGGCCGCCGCCGACGGGCCGCTCTGGTTCACCGCCAGGCACAGCCCGTGCCGCATGTCCTCCCCCACCAGCGCGCAGTACACCGCCGCCGCCAGCAGCCCGTCCGCCGTACCGTCGCCCGCCAGTTCCTCCACCCGCGTCGGGCTCGGGATCCCCTGCCGTACCGCCCCGAGGGCGTGCTGCAGGGCGTCCGAGACGGGCTGGTGACCGGGCCGGGCGGCGAGCAGGGCGAGGGTCCGCTGCACGGCTCCGTCCAGGCTCTCGCCCCGGGCCAGCGCATGCACGATCACGGCGTACGCGCCCGCCGACAGGTAGGCGAGGGGGTGCCCGTGGCTCTGCGCGGCGCACTCCACCGCGAGCTGCGCGACGAGCTGCGGCTCCCAGCCGACCAGCAGTCCGAAGGGCGCGGACCGGGCCACCGCCTCCGGTCCCAGCTCGCCGGGGTTCTTCGGTGCCTCCAGCGTGCCCATGACGTCGTCGCCGAACCCGACGAGCAGCGCCCGGCTCGGATCCCGGCGGGCGTACAGCCACTCCTCACGGGCCAGCCAGCCGTCGTCCTTGCGGCGCTCGTCGGGCCCCCAGTCCCGCTGGGTGGCGGCCCAGCGCCGATACGCCCGGTGCAGATCGGTCGGCGGATGCCAGGCGCCGGTGTCCCGGCGGACCTGGGCCCTTATCAGCCCGTCCACGCTGAACAGGGTGAGCTGGGTGTGATGGGTGACCGTGCCGCGCCGCCCGTGTCCGAAGGCCAGGTCGAGCAGGCCCTCGGGGCCGTACGCGGCCCGGATCTCCTCCAGGGACAGCGGGTCGGCGGGCCCGCCGAGCGCGTCGCCCACGGCGACCCCGAGCAGGGTGCCGCGCACCCTGCTGCGGAAGTCCTGCTGCTCGGATCGGCCCCAGACGGCGCCGGATGTCGCACTCACTCAGACCTCCTCACGGCACCGTCCGTCCGTACGACGCTCAGCACTGTAATCGACGGAGAACGGTCCGTTCACAGGGGCAAATCACCCCCCAGGGGTCATTCCCGCGTCATTCCCGCCCGGCCATGAGCGCTTCGACTCCGTCGAGGATCCGGTCGAGCCCGAAGTCGAGCGGGTCGGTGCCGGTCGGTTCGAAGGCGCCGTCGGCGATGGCCCGGGTCAGGGCCGGGAACCGGTCCGCGTGGCGTTCGAGCACCTGGCCGGTGAGGCGGTTCCATTCCCGGTCCCCGTCCGCGTCGAAGTCGGCCGTCTGCTGGGCGAGGCTGCGCACCAGACCGACGACCAGGACGAAGACCTGTTGCCGCTGGACCGCCGACAGGCCGGTCGGCTCCAGCACCGCGTGCGCCGCGTCCAGCCAGCCGAGCTGGTGCGGGCCCATGACCTGGCGGCGCATCGCGACGGCGGCGAGCGCCCAGGGATGGGCCCGGTAGAGGTCCAGGCACCGGCGGGCCCACAGCCGTGTCCCGGCCCGCCAGTCGCCCTCGGCGGCGGAGAGGTCGGGGACCTCGGCGAGCATCGACTCGATCATCAGCTCGACCAGCTCCGCCTTGCCGGGCACATAGCGGTAGAGCGCCATCGCCGAGACGCCGAACTCGGCGGCGACCTTGCTCATCGAGACCGCGTCCAGCCCCTGGGCATCGGCCAGTTCGACGGCCGCCGCGGCGATGCGCTGCGGGGACAGCGTCGGCTTGGGGCCGCGCGTGGGCTGCCCCTGTTCTCCCCACAGCAGCGCGAGGACCGCCCGCGGATCGCGGTCCTGTTCCTGCCGGCTCTTCCGCCCGCCCATGGTGTCCCTCCCGATCGCCGCGCCGCGAAGCCCGTTGACTCCGCCAGACAACTGTATATATCGTAAACACATCGAACAGCTGACGGCATAAACAGTTTAGGGGGAACACCATGCTGCTCACCTACCGGGCCCTCAAGCGCCGCGCCCTCGCCAGGAAGCTCACGATCACCACCCCGAACGGCGTCGACGAGTCGTCGTACGTCCGCATCGGCGGCATCGACCAGTGGATCTCCGTCCGCGGCGAGGACCGGGCCAACCCCGTGATCCTGGAGATCCACGGCGGCCCCGGCGCCTCCAACCTGATCTTCACCCCGCGCACCCGCGCCTGGGAGCGGCACTTCACGATCGTCCGCTGGGACATGCGGGGCGCCGGCAAGACCTTCGCGGCGGGCGGCCCGGAAGGCCAGGGCGAGCTGACCCTCGACCGCCTCTACGAGGACGCCCTCGAGGTCACCGACCACATCCGCACCCGCCTGAACGTGGACAAGGTGATCCTCCTCGCCAACAGCTTCGGCACGGTCATCGGCCTGCGCCTGGCCCGTGACCACCCCGAGCGGTACTCGGCGTACGTCGGCACCGACCAGAACATCGTCGGCGGGGACCGGGACACCTCCGCCTACGAGGCGCTGCTGGCCCGCCTGGAGACGGCGGGCCGGAAGAAGCAACTGGCGAGGATGACCGCCATCGGCCCCGACCGGTCGGCCTGGTCGGCCCACGAATGGGCGGAGTACGCGAAGACGGTGGTGACGACCGACCCCCTCACCTACGACACCATGAAGACGGTCGTCATCCGCTCCCTCTGGTTCTCCCCCCTGCACACCCTCCGCGACCTGCGCACCTACCTGAAGGCCCAGACCTTCTCCGAGACGCTCGGCCCCCAGGCGATGACGATCGACGAGTACGCCGAGGGCACCGCCTTCCGCCTCCCCTTCTTCGTCTTCCAGGGCGAGAGCGACGTCCTCACCCCGCCCGAACCGGCCCGCCGCTTCCACGAGTCGGTCACAGCCCCGGTGAAGGACTTCGCCCTGATCGCCGAGGCAAGCCACTTCGCGTCCTTCCGCCGCCCCGACCACTTCCTGGACCTGCTGTTGACCAAGGTGCGGCCGGTGGTGGCGGGGGACGCGGCGGTGTACTGAGGACGGGGCGTCGGGGCCGGGTCAGTTGACCGAGGACGGGTGGTGGCGCGGGGGTGGGGGCTCCGGCGCGGAGAGGCGGGCGGCGTGGGACTCGTCCGCCTCGGCCAGGGCCTCCGCGCCGAGTCGCCGGTGCACCTCCGCCCGGCGGTGCAGCGCCCAGACGTAGACCGGGTTGAGCGCCAGGGCGCGGTCGAGGTCGGCGAGGGCCTCCTGGAGGCGGCCGAGGTTGGCGTAAGAGGCACCCCGGCTCGCGTACGCCGAGGCGTAGTCGGGGTCCAGGGCGAGCGCGCGGTCGTAGTCGGCGAGCGCCTCCTCGTCCCGGCCGGCCACCCGGAGCGCGTCGCCGCGTTCGCAGCGGCCCCAGGCCCAGTCCGGCTGGAGGGCGAGGGCCCGGTCCAGGTCGGCGAGCTGCCGGGTGCGGTCCCGGCGGGCGCGCCAGAGACGGGCCCGGCGGGCGAGCGCCCACGCGTAGTCGGCGTTGAGATCGAGCGCCCGGTTCAGATCGGCGTGCGCCTCGTCCAGCTCGCCGAGGGCCAGGCGGGCGGCGCCCCGGGAGGCCCAGGCGAAGGCCTGGCCGGGGTCGAGCCGGATCCCCTGGTCGAGGTCGGCCACCGCCTCCTCGTACCGGCCCAGGATCCGCAGGTGCTCCCCGCGCAGGAACATGTTGTACGGGTTGTCCGGCTCCAGCTCCAGCACCCGGCGCAGGTCCTCCAGGGCCCCCCGGTAGTCGCCGAGCGAGCTGCGCGCCAGGACCTTGCCCCGCAGGGCCCGCACCAGCGAGGGGTCGACGGCGAGGGCCCGGTCGTACGCGTCCAGCGCGGCCTGCTGGTCGCCGCCGCGCGCCAGGGCGTCGCCCCGGACCGCGTACGCCGTCGCCCGCCAGGGCTCCTCGCCCCGCGCCCGGTCCAGCAGCACACCCGCCACCCCGGTCTCCGCGTCCGCCGCGAACGCCTCCGCCAGCGCGTCTCCCCAGCCCGCCAGGCTCCGCGCGCCCGTGGCACCCGTGTCCTCGCCCGCCTCGACGAGCAGCCGCACCCAGCGCCACAGAACGTCGTCCCCGTGGTCGCAGGCGGTGACGACGTCCGCCAGCACGGCGGGCAGTGCGGCGCGGGGATCCGCGCAGAGCGAGTGGTAGGACTCGGCCAGGCGCAGCTCCCGCCAGTCCTCCTCCCTCCAGAACTCCCCCGGTTCCAGGGCGGCTTCGGTCTCCGTGCGCCATCCCGCGAACGTCCGCGCGAGCCGCCGGTGCCGCTCGGCCCAGCTCCGCGGCGACTGCCGGCGCTGCAGCCGCAGCATCGGCGCCCGCACGAGATCGTGGTACCGCATCCGGTCCCCGCGCCCGCTCACGAACGGCATGCTCTGCAGCCACGCGTACAGCCCGTCGAACTCCTCCTCCGGGCACTCGACCACGGCCCGGAACACATCCGCGTCCAGCGTCCGGGGCAGCGCGCAGGCCAGCGCGGTGGCCCGGTGCACGGGGTCCTGCTCCCACTTCAGGAACCGCTCCACGGCCGTTCCGCTGGGGTCGCCCACGTCCTGCGGGTCGGCGGGGCGGGTCTCGGCCAGGGTGGAGACGAGCACCGGCAGGCCCCCGGTCAGCCGCAGCACCTCGGCGACGACCGGTTCATCCCGGACGCCCTTGTCCGCGAGGAGTCCGCGCGCCTCCGTCTCCGTGAACGGGCCGAGCGGCACGTCCGCCACGAAGTCCGCGAATCCGGCCCAGCGGGCGGGGGCGAGCGGCAGCTGGCCCGCGGTCACCAGGACGACGTTGGCCGGCAGGGTGCCGTACCGGTCCGTCGTCATGATCTCGTGCAGCCAGCCGTCCAGGAACGCCCCCGTGCGCTCGTAGGTGCCGAAGAGCAGGACGATCCACGGTGCGGCGGAGGCGGAGGCGGCCAGCTCGCCCAGCAGCGCCGGGGTCAGGACCCGCTCCGGAGACAGCACCAGGCGCACGTCCTCCTGGTTGCGCAGCCGAGCGCTGAGTCCGGCCCGCAACCGGTCGGCGCTCTGGGCGAGTTGGGCCGCGTCCAGCGCGCCGGCGAACGGTCCGACGCCCGGCACCATGCCGAGCCCGACGAGCCCGGCCCGCGCCACCGCCAGCGCACCCGCCGACGGGTGCGGCGCCGACTCCGGGTCGAGGGCGAGCGCGGCGGCCTCCGCCTCGTGCCGCCGTTCCCGGTAGGCGGCCAGCAGCCGCTCCAGCTCCTTGCACCGATGGCCCTGCCGGCCGAGCTGGTCGCAGATCGCCGCCATCGCCTCCGGCACGCTCCCGACGCTCTCGTCCACGTATGCCGTCAGTGCCCCGCGCTCGCGCGCGATCTGCTCCAACTCCCGCACCAGGAAGGTCTTCCCGACGCCCGCGTTGCCATGGATGTGAAAGAGGAAGCGGTGGCGTTCGTCCTCGGGGGGTACGTCCAAGTTGGCGCGGAAGGCCGCCCGTTCATCGCTCCGTCCGACGAACCCCGCCCGTCTGCGCCGCCCGATCAGCTCCTGCATCGACGGCCGTGCCTGCGCCATCCGTCCGCCCCTCCCGCAGCCCGCACTCCCATTCTGGCGCAATGACCACGCGATAAGCGGGCGTTGGGCGGGGGAGAATCCAGCCATGACCACCAACCCCCCACGTCACACCGGCCTCGGCCTCGCCGCCGGCGTGCTCACCGGCATCCTCGCCCTCTACATAGCCCTGGTCGCCCTCGGGAACATCACCGACTTCGGGACGAACCAGCAGTTCGTCCGGCATGTGCTGGCGATGGACACGACCTTCCACGACAAGAACCTGATGTGGCGGGCGATCACCGGCACCGGCCTTCAGGACACCGCGTACGTCCTCATCATCGCGTGGGAGACGGTGGCGGCCCTGGTGCTGATCTGGGGCACGTACCTCTGGGCGCGACGCAAGGACGACGACCTCGCGCGGCGCTGGTCCACCTACGGGCTGCTGATGCTGCTGCTGCTCTTCGGCGCCGGGTTCATCGCGATCGGGGGTGAGTGGTTCTCGATGTGGCAGTCCAAGACCTGGAACGGGCTGGAGGCCGCGACCCGTGTCTTCCTGCTCGCCGGGGTCGCCCTGATCGTCAACCAGCTGCCGGCCCGCCGGGTGGACGCTAGTTGACGACCGCCACCCTGGTGCCCTGATCGCCGAAGGACCACAGGGCGGCGCCGTCCTCCTTGTGCATCCGGATGCCACCCAGCTTCTTGCCGTCCGCCGGGGGCGGCGAGGAGCCGTCCAGGGCGTTGGAGAAGGCTATGTTCACGCCCTGCACCTTGGTGAAGTACATGATGTGCTCGATCTGCACGCCGTCCGAGCCCCTGAGGGACTGGGTACGCAGGGTGATCGAGTAACGGCCGGGCTGCGGGCTCACCGTGCCCGGCCACACCGTGAACGTCCGGGACGCCTTGCCCGTCGCGTCGACCAGCCACACCCGCTTCTCGCCGAGCGAGTACACGATCCGGCGGCCCTCGCCCGACGCCTCCGGCAGCGCGGGCGGGGCCGTGGAGTGCGGCGCGGCGGAGCCGTGGGCGCTCGCCGTCGCCGACGGGCGCGGCCCGGCCACGGCGGCCGCGGGGCGCGGCCCGTGGTCCGCCTGTACGGCGAGGGCGACGACGGCCGCGGTCGCGCCTGCCGTCAGGCCGGTGACCCAGGCCCAGGAGGGCAGTCGGGCAGCCACGGGTACGCATCTCCTCCGCTACGGGGCCCCGCCTCAGGTCGGGGGTCGGATCATCGTACTCAGTCCAGGACCGGCAGCAGCTCGGGCAGGTGGCCGTCGGAGGCCTCCGCCGCCCGCTGCCGTTCCTCCGGCACCTCGCCGTAGAGCGTGGTGCGCGGCTTCGCCGGCCGGCCGGCCGCCTCGGCCACGGCGACCAGGTCGCGGACCGACTTGTACGAGCCGTACGACGAGCCCGCCATGCGGGAGATCGTCTCCTCCATGAGGGTGCCGCCCAGGTCGTTGGCTCCCGAACGGAGCATCTCCGCCGCGCCCTCCGTGCCCAGTTTCACCCAGCTTGTCTGGATGTTCGGGATCCAGGGGTGGAGGAGGAGCCGGGCCATCGCCGTCACCGCGCGGTTGTCCCGCGTGGAAGGGCCGGGGCGCGCGATGCCCGCCAGGTACACCGGCGCGTTGGTGTGGATGAAGGGGAGGGTGACGAACTCCGTGAAACCGCCCGTCTCCCGCTGGACGGCGGCCAGCGTGCGCAGGTGGCCCAGCCAGTGGCGGGGCTGGTCGACATGGCCGTACATCATGGTGGAGGAGGAGCGGATGCCCAGCTCGTGGGCCGTCCTCACCACCTCGATCCAGGTGGCCGTCGGCAGCTTGCCCTTGGTCAGCACCCAGCGGACCTCGTCGTCCAGGATCTCGGCCGCCGTGCCGGGGATGGTGTCCAGCCCGGCCTCCTTGGCGGCGGACAGCCACTCCCGGATCGACATGCCCGTCCTGGTCGCGCCGTTCACCACCTCCATCGGGGAGAAGGCGTGGACGTGCATACCGGGGACGCGCTCCTTGACCGCCTTCGCGATGTCGAAGTACGCCGTCCCCGGCAGGTCGGGATGGATGCCGCCCTGCATGCACACCTCGACCGCGCCCACGTCCCAGGCCTGCTGGGCGCGGTCGGCGACCTGCTCCAGCGACAGGGTGTACGCGTCGGCGTCCGTGCGGCGCTGGGCGAAGGCGCAGAAGCGGCAGCCGGTGTAGCAGACGTTGGTGAAGTTGATGTTGCGGGTGACGATGTATGTCACGTCGTCCCCGACGGCCGACCTGCGCACGTCGTCGGCCACCTTGCACAGGGCGTCCAGCGCCGGGCCGTCCGCGTGCAGCAGGGCCAGGGCCTCGGCGTCGGTGAGCTTCGTCGGGTCGTCGGCCGCCGTCGCCAGCGCCTGGCGCACGTCGGTGTCGATGCGCTCCGGCGCCATGCCGGGGGCCGCCGCCTCGCGCAGCGCCTCCCAGTCGCCGTACACCTCGTCGAAGTCGTCGCGCCGATCGGCCGTGCGGCCCGCGGTGTCGATCGTGCGGTGCAGGTCCGTACGGCCGGACGGTACGAAGGCCTCCTCCGGCTCCTGCCACGGGTGGCCCTCGACGGTCGCGTCCGGGAGGGCCAGGCCCGTCTCCGGGTCGGCCAGCGCGCTCACGTGCGGGCGCAGCCGCGGGTCCAGCCAGGGCTCGCCGCGGCGCACGAACTCGGGGTAGACGCAGAGGCGTTCGCGCAGCTCGAAGCCCGCGGCCCGGGAGCGTGCGGTGAGTTCCTCGATCTGCGGCCAGGGGCGTTCCGGGTTGACGTGGTCGATGGTCAGGGGCGACACCCCGCCCCAGTCGTCGATGCCGGCGCCGATCAGCCGCTCGTACTCGGAGTCGACGAGGTTCGGCGGGGCCTGGAGGCAGCCGGAGGGGCCCATGATGTGGCGGGCGACGGCCACCGTGGCGACCAGGTCGTCGAGTTCGGCGTCCGGCATGCCGCGCATCGCCGTGTCCGGCTTGGCGCGGAAGTTCTGGATGATCAGTTCCTGGATGCCGTGGTAGGCCCGGGAGACCTTGCGGAGGGCGAAGAGGGACTCGGCCCGCTCCTCGTACGTCTCCCCGATGCCGATCAGCAGGCCCGAGGTGAAGGGCACGGAGGAACGGCCCGCGTCCTCCAACACCCGCAGCCGTACGGCCGGTTCCTTGTCCGGGGAGCCGTGGTGCGGGCCGCCGGGCTCGGACCACAGCCGGGTCGCGGTCGTCTCCAGCATCATGCCCATGGAGGGGGCGACCGGCTTGAGTCGCTGGAAGTCCGTCCAGCTCAGCACTCCCGGGTTGAGGTGGGGCAGCAGACCCGTCTCCTCCAGGATCCGGATGGAGATGGCGCGGACGTAGGCGATGGTGTCGTCGTAGCCGTGCGCGTCGAGCCACTCGCGCGCCTCGGGCCAGCGGTCCTCGGGCTTGTCGCCGAGGGTGATCAGGGCTTCCTTGCAGCCGAGGGCCGCGCCCTTGCGGGCGATGTCCAGCACCTCGTCCGGGGACATGAACATTCCGTGGCCGGACCGGCGCAGCTTGCCGGGGACGGTGACGAAGGTGCAGTAGTGGCACTTGTCCCGGCACAGCCGGGTGAGGGGGATGAAGACGCTCTTCGAGTACGTGATGACACCGGGACGGCCCGCCTGTTCGAGACCCGCGTCGCGCACCCGGGCGGCGGACGCGGCGAGGTCGGTCAGGGCCTCACCGCGGGCCTGGAGCAGCACCGCCGCCTCGGCGACGTCGAGGGCGACGCCGTCCCGGGCGCGTTTGAGGGCGCGACGCATGGAGTTCTCGGTCGGTCCGGTTCCGGGGGCCGCGGAAGTCGTCATCCCTTGAGCATACGTTCGGGCTCCGCCGGTTCAGCGGGTTGGGCTTTGGGGGGTACGGTGCGTTTGTCGGTGCGGGATCGTCGTGGTCACTCGCGCAGTTCCCCGCGCCCCTGAGTGGGCTGCCGCCTCCCTGTCCTTACAGGTACTCGGCGTATTCGTCCAACACCCGAAGCACTTCGCCCTCCCCCGCCGGCGGCAACTGCAGTACGACCTCCTCGATGCCCAGGTCCGCGTAGTGGGCCAGCTTGCCTGGGGTGGGCTGGACCGCGTACGGGACGATCTGGAGGGCGGCCGGGTCGCGGCCCGCGTCGGCCCACAGCGTGCGCAGCACCGGCAGGGACTCGGTGAGGCCCCGGCCGCCGATCGGCAGCCAGCCGTCGGCGTACTCGGCGATGTGCGCGAACAGTTTCGGCCCGGCCGTGCCGCCGACGAGCGTGCGCGGGCCGGTGACCGGGCCGCGCGGCTTCCGCACCGGCTTGGGGTGGGCGTGGCTGGCCCGGACGCGGGCGAACTCGCCCTCGTAGGGCGTCGGTTCCTCGGTCCACAGCGCCTGCATCAGCCGCACCCGGTCGCGGACCAGTTCCCGGCGCGTGCGCCATTCCACCCCGTGGTCGGCGGCCTCCTCGACGTTCCAGCCGTAGCCGAGACCGAGGGTGAACCGGCCGCCGGACAGGTGGTCCAGGGTGGCGATCTGCTTGGCCAGCGCGATGGGGTCGTGCTGCGCGAGGAGGGTGATGCCGGTGCCGAGGCCGAGGCGCTCGGTGACGGCCGCGGCCTGGCCGAGGGCGACGAAGGGGTCGAGGGTGCGGCCGTATTCGCGCGGCAGGTCGCCGCCGGCCGGGTACGGAGTGGTCCGCTCGACCGGGATGTGGGTGTGTTCGGGGAGGTAGAGGCCGGCGTAACCGCGGTGTTCCAGTTCGCGGGCGAGCCGTACCGGCGCGATGGTCTCGTCGGTGAGGAAGATGGTGACGGCGATACGCATGGCCCATCTGTACCGGGCCGGGCCCCCACTGTCCATACCGACTGGTCGGCACTGTTCGCGCCGGCGGCCGTGAAGCAGCCCGCATGACACCCGACGGATGCCACTCGCCCTCCCGTCCACGGGCGTTAACGCGCGGACGGGAGAGTGGCCGCCATGGCTGAAGACACGCACGGTCAGGCTCATGGCATCGGCAGACGCGCGCTGTTCGTGACGGGCGCGGCCGCTGCCCTTACGGTGGGGAGCGTGAGCTTCGCAGCGGCGGACGGTCAGCAGCAGGAGACCCGGACGGTACACGGCACCGTGCCGCCCGGCTCCCCCGACTTCGTGTACGTACCGGTCGAAGTACCCGCCGGCGTACGGGAGATCAAGGTCTCCTACACCTACGACAGGCCCTCGGTCCCGGCCGGCACCCAGGGCAACGCCCTCGACATCGGCCTCTTCGACGAGCGCGGCACCGAGCTGGGCGGCCGGGGCTTCCGGGGCTGGTCGGGCGGCGCCCGCACGGAGTTCTTCGTCCGCGCCGACGACGCGACGCCGGGCTACATCCCCGGACCGGTGCGGCAGGGCACCTGGTACGTGGCGCTGGGCCCCTACACGGTGGCGCCGCTGGGACTGTCGTACGAGCTGACGATCACGCTGACCTACGGCGAGCCGGGCGAGACCCCGCGGCCGGTGTATCCGCCCTCCCGGGCCAAGGGGCGGGGCCGGGCCTGGTACCGGGGCGACTGCCATCTGCACTCCTGGTACTCCGACGGCCGCCGCACCCCGGCCGAGATCGCGGCCCTCGCACGGGCGGCCGGCCTGGACTTCATCAACTCCTCGGACCACAACACCCACTCCGCGCACCCCCATTGGGCGGACCAGGCCGGCGACGACCTGCTGATCATGCTCGGCGAGGAGATCACCACCCGCAACGGCCATGTGGTGGCGCTCGGCACCGAGCCCGGTACGTTCGTGGACTGGCGCTACCGGGCCCGGGACAACCGCTGGGCCCGCTTCGCGCGGGACATCCGCCGCGCCGGCGGCCTGGTCGTCCCCGCCCACCCGCACGCCACCTGCGTCGGCTGCGGCTGGAAGTTCGGCTTCGGCGAGGCGGACGCGGTGGAGGTGTGGAACGGCCCCTACACCCCGGACGACGAGGTGACGCTGGCCGAGTGGGACAACCTGCTGGTCGCCTCCGTGCGGCAGGGGCGGCCCTGGCTCCCGGCCATGGGCAACAGCGACGCCCACCGCGACCCGGACACGGTCGGCAGTCCCCAGACGGTCGTCCTCGCCGACGACCTGACCCGGGAGGCCGTCCAGGAAGGCATCCGCGCGGGACGCTCGTACGTGGCCGAGTCGAAGAACGTGACCCTCGCGTTCACGGTGACGGGCGGGCGCGGAGAGCAGGCGGGCATCGGCGAGCGGCTGCCCGTGCCCGCCGACACCCCCGTGACCGTCCGGCTGGAGGTCTCCGGCGCCCCGCGCTGCTCGATCCGCTTCGTCACCGACCAGGGTGTGCTGTTCACCAGTGATCCGCTGCCGGTGTCCGGCTCGGGCACGGCCGAGTGGCGTACGACGCCCGCCTACGCCGCGTACGTGCGCGCCGAGCTGCGGCACGAGACGGCGGCGGGACCGGTGCCGGGCGCCCTGGCCGCCTTCACCAACCCGATCTTCCTCGGGGCGGTCGGCGGGGCGTGACCCACGCGGCCGGTCAGCCCCGTGCGGCCCTCGTCAGCTGCCGCAGTTCGATGACCGTCGCGACGGCACGCAGCCAGCGGGCGGCCGTGTCATCGGCGGCGACACCGGCCGCCAGCTCGGTGCCGGCGGCCAGCCAGTCGCGGATGACAGCCGTCGCCTCCGCGCGCGGCAGCGGCTCGGCGAGGTCGGCGGCGTAGGCGAGGCCGCCGGCCCGGACGGTGTCGGCGAGGAAGGCCACCGAGCGCGGCTGGGTGCCGAGGCGGTCGAGCAGCACGGCCGCGCCCGCGACGCCGTCGCCGAACAGGGCGGTGCGCCGGGGGCCGGGCGGTGCCGTGAGGCCGTAGCGGAGCAGAAGGGCGATGTCGAGCCGGGCCAGCTCGTCGTCGGTGCGGTCCGGGGGCTGCGGGGCGGGGTTCGATACGGGGTTCATGTTCCGGTGTCGGTGGTGTCGGCCGGCTCAGCGGACGGTGACGGTGTAGGTGACGCGCTTCGGCGCGGACTGCCGGTACGGTGCGGTCGACGCCGGGGCCGGGTTGCCGCCGCCGTCCTCGTCGCAGGTGGTGGCGAACGTGCAGTGGGTCAGCACGATCCGGGTGCTGCCCTTGCCGGTGGCCTCGAAGGTGAAGGTGAGGCCGCTGCCGGCGCCGGCCAGGTGCTTGGAGTCCGGGGTGCTGTGCTGCCCGCGCTCGCGGACCACGTCGGCGTCGGGCCTGGGGTCGGACAGGTACCAGTGCTCGCGGGTGGAGGCGTTCTGATGGACGGTGAGCGTGAAGCGCTCCCCGACCTTCGCGGTGATGCGCGGTTCGTCGGTGGGGTGCGCGACGGGGGCGGGTTCGCGGGTGCCCGACCCGCAGCCCGCGACGAGCGTGAGCAGCGCGGCCGCCGCGAGGGCACCGCCCGCCGCCCTGCCCCGACGCCAAAGGCTCCGCCTACTTGGCCGTCGGGAGGTACACGCTGTACGCGTCGTTGAGTCCACTGTCCGCTGCCTTGCTCATGTGTCCGTTGATGAAGTCGTTCTCGCTGACCCAGGTCGTCGTGCCCCAGGGGTTGTAGATCTGCAGTCTGTCGCCGTCCTGGGCGATGATGGTCATCGCGTGGGCGCCGTCCTTGCCCTTGACGTCGACGGGGACCGGGCGGCCGTCCGCGACCGCCTTCTCCACATCGCTCAGCACCGCCTTGCGGTCGGCGGCACCGTCCAGGTCGTGGCGCTGGTAGTCGTCGCCGGTGGCGGCACCGATGGTGGTGTCGGCGATGTGCTCCTGCCCGTCGGGGCCCATGCCCTCCCAGTGGTCACCGCCGTGGCCCTCCGTGTGCAGCCGGTGCTGCTCGGCCACCAGGCGCCGCTCGAAGGCCCCTGGGTCGTCCTCCTGTCCGCTGGGCCCGCCGGTGAGGCCGAGGGCGTAGAGGGGGTCGACCATGGCGCGGGCGGTGACGGTGGACGAGGCCACGCAGGTGCCCTCCGAGCCGTCGCCGCCCTGGATCCACCGCTGCCCGTCGAAGGTGACGTAGTCCTTGTTGTTGTTGGAGCCGTCGGAGGCCAGGCCCTCGTCGTCCATGCTGTCCACCTCGGTGACGACCGGCGTGAGATGCCTGCGCAGCCACTCGGGGTCGTGGCCCTGGATCTGGCCCTGGAACCGCTCGATCTCCGCCACGCTGTGCCCGGCGGCCAGGGCCTTCATCAGATAGGCCCGCTCCTGCGGACTGCCCGACCCGGCCAGCATCCGGTCCATGGCGGCCCGGTCGGCGGCGCTCAGCTGGTCCATGCGCCGGCCGGCGCGCTCCAGGTCGTGCGCGGTGAGGATCTCGTTCAGCACAGGGTCGCCGTCGACGGCGCTGGTCTCGGCCAGCATCAGCTTGTCGACGGCGGTCAGGTCGCTCGTGCCCAGCTTGCCGAGGCGCGCCTCGGAGACCCACTTGTTCAGGTCCCTGGCGACGGCGTGGGCGGCGTCGTCGGCGGCGATCGCGGCCTTGTGCATGTCGTCGGCGCCCAGGGAGGCGAGGGAACGGGCGTTCAGCCGGACGGCCTTGTCGGCGTCGGACTCGAAGAGGTCGTCGAACCAGCCGTCCTTGCCGCCGAGCATCTGGAGTGCCTCGTGCAGCGTCTCCCGCCCGCCGCTGTCCTGGCTCTGGGCGTCCTTGAGGGCGTCGGCGAACGTGAGCAGCGCTTCTCCGCCGCCGTAGAGGGCCCGGCCCACCGTCCCGGCGGCCCGCCCGGCGGCGGCCACCGCGTCCGAGGCGAGGACACTCGTGTTCCCGGCCCAGACGTCCGGCAGGCCCTTCTTGGCCACCCTGTCGATGCGCTTGTGGAGGTCCCCGAGGTCCTGCTTCTGGTACAGCTTGCCCAGGAACTCCAGCGTCGCCGTGTCACCGACCGGGGCGGAGACGGCGAGCGCGTCGTTGATGGCGTCGATCAGGTCGTTCTTGCTGTCGGCGGAGGCAATCGTCTTGCACAGCTCGCCCAGCCGCTTGCTGCGGTCGCCCGTGGACTCCGTCATCGCCCGCCCTCTCAGTAGCCGGCCAGCGCCGACGGGCGGCCGGCGTGGGCGGGCATGGTGCTGGTGAGGTTGCTCTCGCCGACGGCCACGTTGTGGGCGTTCGTACCGACGAGGCTGTCGCTGCCGTGGTACGCCCCCTTCGACAGCCGTACCTTGTCGGCGAGTTCGTGCAGCGCCGATTCCAGGGCCTTGGCCTCCGCCTCCCAGGCGGCGGCGTACGCGTTGAACGCCGCGGCGGCGTCCGGGCCGCCGAGCACGTCGTCCACGTAGCACATTCCCGGCTGGATCGCCTCGCGGATCTTGCCCGCGTCGTCGCCCGCGGCGTCCAGTTCCTTCGCCTGTCCGGACATCCCGGACCTGACCGTGTAGCCGTCCGAAGACGCGCCCATCAGGCTCCCCCGTTGCAATGATCACGACCGCGGGGGAGGCTAACACGCGACAGTCGGCGGAAAGTCCGGGGGTCACACGCCCCGCACCAAGCCGACACACCATCCCCGCCGCGACGCCGTGCCGTCAGACCAGGAGAGCGACCCGTATGTCAGCCCCCGCAGACCGCAAGCACCGCGTGGTGACCGCCTTCCAACGGCACATCGCCAACCCGCTCAACCGGCGGCTGCCGTTCCAGACCCTCCTGGAGACGACGGGCCGCAGCTCCGGACTGCCGCGGCAGACCCCGGTGGGCGGCCGCAAGGTCGGCGACTCCTTCTGGCTGGTCTCCGAGTTCGGCTACAAGTCCCAGTACGTCCGCAACATCCAGGCCGACCCGAGGGTCCGCGTCCGCCTCGCCGGCCGCTGGCACCACGGCACCGCCCACCTCCTCCCCGACGACGACCCGGTGGCCCGCCTGCGCGCCCTGCCCCGCTTCAACAGCGCGGCGGTAAGGGCGTTCGGCACGGACTTGCTGACGGTCCGGGTGGACCTGGAGGGGTGACGGCCCGGGGGGAGTCGGTGAGGGAACGGCGGATGTTGTGTCGCCGGATGGCCCCGCTCACCCCGGCCACACGATCGCCTGCACCTCGCTGTACGCGTGCAGCGCGTAGGAGCCGACGTCGCGGCCCACCCCGCTCTGCTTGAACCCCCCGAACGGCGCCTCCATGTTGCGGCCGACGGTGTTCACCCCCACGCCCCCGGCCCGCAGCCGCCGGGCCACCCGGAACGCCCTGGCCACGTCACCGGACCAGACGTAGTCGATGAGCCCGTACGCGGAGTCGTTGGCGAGGGCGACCCCCTCCTCCTCGTCGTCGAAGGGGATGACCACGACGACCGGCCCGAAGATCTCCTCCCGGGCCACCCGCATGTCGTTGGCGCAGTCGGCGAGGAGGGTGGGCGAGACATAGAAACCCCGCTCCAACGACGGCCGTTCGCCGCCCGCGACCACCGACGCGCCCTCCTTCCGGCCGAGTTCGACGTACGACTCGACCCGCGCCCGGTGCTCCGCCGAGATCACCGGCCCGACGACCGTGTCCGCCTCCCGCGGATCCCCGACCTTCAACCTTCGTGCATAACCGGCGAGTTGCTCGACGAGACGGCCGTAGACCCCGCGCTGTGCCAGCACCCGGGTCGGTGCCGTGCAGATCTGTCCGCTGTAGAAGGAGAAGGTCGTACCGATGCCGGCGACGGTGGAGCCCACGTCCGCGTCGTCGAAGACGACCGCCGCGCCCTTCCCGCCCAGCTCCATGAGCTGGCGTTTCATATCCCGCCCGCACACCTCGGCGATCCGCCGGCCGACGGCCGTGGACCCGGTGAAGCTCACCATGTCGACGTCGGGGGACGCGACGGCGGCCTCGCCCACCTCGGTGGAACGCCCGGAGACGACGTTCACCACCCCCGGCGGCGCCCCGGCCGCCTCCAGTGCCTCGGCCATCCGGTACACGGACAGCGGATCCTGCGGGGCCGGCTTCACCACCACCGTGTTGCCCATGGCCAGCGCCGGCGCGACCTTGCCGGCCGGGTTGGCCCACGGGTTGTTGTAGGAGGTGATGCAGGTGACGACGCCGACGGGCTGCCGTACCGCCAGCGCGCCCAGCACGGCGGTCCGGCCCATCGGCCCGGCCTCGTTGATCTGCGGCGCGATCGCCCACTCGGCGGGCTCCACGCGCGCGTACCGGCGGAACCGGGCGGCGGCCACCCCGACCTGCATCGCCCGCGCGGTCCCCGTGGTCGCGCCGGTCTCCGCGCGGGCCAGCTCGGTGTACGGCCCCATCCGCTCGCGGATCAGCTCGGCCGCCCGGCCCAGCACCGCCGCCCGCTCCTCCGGCCTGGTCCGCGACCACACCCCGAACGCCTCCCGGGCCGCCGCGCAGGCCGCCCGCACCTGCTCCGGCGAGGCCTCCGGCGCCCAGCCGACGGTCTCCTCGGTGGCCGGGTCGGTCACCGGGTAGTGCCCGCCGTCCGGCTCCACCCACTCCCCGCCGACGAACAGCCGCTCCCCCGTCACCTGGTGCTCACCGTCCGCGTGTCGGTGCCGGACCGCAGCACCTTCCCCGGTACGGCCCCGCTCACCACGTCGTCCCGGATCGCCTCGACCCCGTTGACCCACACGGCCCGCACCCCGATCGCCCTGGAGTCCAGCCGCGGACTGTCACCCGGCAGGTCGTGCACCAGCCGGGCCTGACCGGCGTCGATGCGCTCCGGGTCGAACAGGACGAGGTCCGCGTGCCAGCCCTCCCGCACCTGTCCCCGCTCCCGCAGCCCGAACAGCCGCGCCGGGTCGTCGGTCAGCATCTTCACGGCCTGCTCAAGTCCGACCAGCTTCCGGCCGCGCAGACAGTCCCCGAGGAACCGGGTGGTGTACGGCGCCCCGCACATCCGGTCCAGATGCGCGCCCGCGTCGGAGCCGCCGAGCAGCACGTCCTCGTGCTGCCAGGTCTCGGCGCGCAGCGCCCAGGAGGCCGGGTCGTTGTCGGTGGGCATCGGCCACAGCACCGTACGCAGCTCGTCGCCCGCGCAGATCTCCACCAGGCAGGCGAACGGGTCCTGCCCCCGCTCCTCCGCGATGTCCCCTACGACCCGGCCCGTGAGCCCCCGGTTGGCCTCGCTGTAGGTGTCCCCGATGACGTACCGGCCGAAGTTCGCCAGCCGCCGGAAGACGCCCGCCTCCTTCGACCGGGCCCGCCGCAGCATCTCCGCCCGGACGGCGGGGTCCCGGAGCCTGGCGATCCGCTCCGGCACGGGCAGCCCGAGGACCGGACCCCAGCCCGGGATGAGGTTGAGGGCGCAGAAGGTGCCGAGCGACATGTTCATCGGGGTGAGGATCGGCATGGTGAGCGCCACCACCCGGCCGCCCGCCTTCCGGGCCCGCTCGCTCGCGCTGAGCTGCCGCGGCACCCGCTCCGGTACGGCCGCGTCGACGGTGAGCACGTTCCAGTTGAGCGGCCGGCCGGCGACCGCGCTCATCTCCACCAGCAGATCGATCTCGTCGTCGCTGAACTGATCCAGACAGCCGGCGACGATCGCCTCGATCTGCGTCCCCTCGTGCTCGCCGACGGCCCTCGACAGCGCCAGCAGCTCCGCCGGTCGCGCATGCCGGGACGCGACGGGCTGCCCGTCCCCGTCCGAGTGCGTACCGGACTGCGTGGTGGACAGCCCCCAGGCCCCCGCGTCCATGGCCTCGTGCAGCAGCCGCAGCATCGCGCCCAGTTGCTGCTCGCTCGGCTGCCCCCCGACGGCCTGCGGCCCCATGACGTACCGCCGCAGCGCACAGTGCCCGACCATGAATCCGGCGTTGACGGCGATCCGCCCGTCGAGCGCGTCCAGGTACTCCCCGAAGGAATGCCAGCTCCAGGGCGCCCCCTCCTCCAGCGCCACCAGGGACATCCCCTCCACCCTGGACATCATCCGGCGCGTGTAGCCGGCGTCCTCGGGGCGAGCGGGGTTCAGGGGTGCGAGGGTGAAGCCGCAGTTCCCGGCGGCGACGGTCGTCACCCCGTGGTTGAGGGAGGGCGTGGCGTACGGGTCCCAGAACAGCTGGGCGTCGTAGTGGGTGTGGGGGTCGACGAAGCCGGGGGTGAGGACGAGGCCGGGGGCGTCCTCGGTGGTCCGGGCGTCCTCGGTGACGGTGCCGACGACGGCGATCCGGCCGTTGCGGATGCCGACGTCGGCGAGGTACGAGGGCGCACCCGTGCCATCCACGACGGTGGCACCCTTGATGAGATGGTCCAGCATGTCCCTGAACCCCCTCAGACGGCCTGACGGAACCTGGACGTCCGGTGCACGGGATCCGTGTCGATCTTCGGGATCACGTGCTCCCCGATCAGCTGGATCGTCTGCAGCGTCTCCTCCTTCGGCACGCCCACCGGCAACCCGAAGCTCAGCTGGTCGGCGCCCGCCTGCTCCCACCGCTTGCACTGCCGCAGCACCTCGTCGGGGTCACCGCAGATCAGCAGCTCCTCCTCCACCAGCAGCTCCACGAACTCCGGCGTGTACTCGGGCAGCGTCTCCGGCCACACGGGGAAGCCCTCGGGGCGCGGGAAGGTGTCGTGGTACCGGAAGACGAGGGAGGGCAGATAGTGCAGCCCGCCGTGCACAGCGATGTCGATCGCCTCGGCATGCGTCGGCGCGCACATCGCCGTGGTCGTGACCATCACGTTGTCGTTGACGAAGTCCCCCACCGGCTCCGCGTTCACGACGGCCGTCTTGTACTGCTCCAGCACCCACTCCATGTCGGAGACCTTCTGGATGCTGAACCCGAGCACGCCGAGCCCCTTCTTCGCGGCCATGGCGTACGACTGCGGGGAGCCGGCCGCGTACCACATCGCCGGGTGCGACTTCCCGTACGGCTTCGGCAGGACCTTGCGCGGCGGCAGCTGCCAGTGCTTGCCCTGGAAGCCGGCGTACTCGTCCTGGAGCCACATCTTCGGGAACTCGGCGATGGTCTCCTCCCAGATCTCCTTGGTGTAGTTCATGTCGGTCACACCCGGTATGAACCCGAGGATCTCGTGGCTGCCGGCCCCCCGTCCGCTGCCGAACTCGAAGCGCCCCTCGCTGAGGTGGTCCAGCATGGCCACCTTCTCGGCGACCTTCACCGGATGGTTGACCTGGGCGAGGGGATTGAAGATCCCCGACCCCAGATGGATCCGCTCCGTCGCGTGCGCCAGATACCCCAGGAACACATCGTTGGCGGACAGGTGCGAGTACTCCTCCAGGAAATGGTGCTCGGAGGCCCAGGCGTACTTGAAGCCGGACTTGTCCGCCTGGATGACGTACTCGGTCTCCTCCATCAGCGCCTTGTGCTCGCCCAGCGGGTCGGTCTCGGCGCGCTTGCCCACGTATCCCTGTACAAAGAGCCCGAATTCCAAGGCGGTTCACCGTCCTCAGTCCGTTCTGACGAACCGTCAGATCTCCTGTCGGCCGACTGTCGCACCGGCCGCCGCGACCGTCAATAGCTGACGGTTCGTCAGATCACACTGACCCCCGCCAGCCACCCGCCGTCGATCACGAACGGCTGCCCGGTGATGTACGACGAGTCCGCCGAGGTGAGGAACAGCGCCAGCCGCGCCACCTCCTCCGGCTGCCCGACCCGCCCGAGCGGCACGAGCTTGCGGTAGAGCTCGTCCAGGGCCCGGCTCATCTCCTCCGGGTCGGCGTCCGGGTCCAGGCGCGCCGGGTTGGACATCGGGGTGTCGATGGCGCCCGGACAGATCGCGTTGACCCGGATGCCCCGGCCCGCCAGCTCCAGCGCGGCCACCCGGGTCAGCCCCAGCACGGCGTGCTTGGTGGCGGCGTACGTCCCCACGGCCGCCATGCCGGTCAGGGCCGTGTAGGAGGCGGTGTTGACGATGGTCCCGCCGTCGGCCATCTCGGGCGCCACCGCCTTCATGCCCAGGAAGCAGCCGACCTGGTTGACCTGCACGACCTGCATGAACTCGTCCAGCGGGGTGTCCACGAGCGCGTTGAAGCGCAGGATCCCCGCGTTGTTCACCAGCCCGTCGATGTGCCCGTACGCCGCCTTGGTGGCCGCCACGGCCGCCCGCCAGCCCTCCTCGGTGCCGACGTCGAGATGGACGTACAGCGCGCCTATCTCCTTGGCCAGGGCCTCCCCCTGGTCGTCCAGTACATCGGCGACGACCACCCGCGCCCCCTCCGCCCGGAAGAGCCGTGCCTCCTGCTCGCCCTGTCCGCGTGCCGCCCCGGTGATGACGACGACCCGCCCGTCCAGCTTGCCCATGGACTCCTCCTCAGTTCAGCCGGGGTGCGACCTCCGCCCCGAACAGCCCGATCTGCTCGATGAGTTCGGCCCGGCTCCGGCTGCGGAACCGCACCTGGACCTGGTTCACGCCCATCGCCCGGTACGCCCGCAGCGACTCGGCGACCTCCTCCGGCGGCCCGGTGAGCGTCCGCCGTCCGACCTCCCAGCCGGCCCGTCCGACGTACAGCGGCTCGGCGATCGCGCCGACGGTGAACGGCCCCTCGATGCCGGCTTCGGCCCGCAGGCGCCCGAGCCTCGCGATCTGCGCGGGCAGCCGGTCCCGCGGATCCCCCTGCGGCAGCCAGCCGTCACCCTTGAGCGCGGCCCGGCGTACGGCGGCGGGCGAGGAGCCGCCGACCCAGAGGGGGACGTGCGGCTGGGCCGGCCGGGGCCGCTGGCCGAGCCCGGCGAAGTCGTAGATCTTCCCGTGGTGCTCGGGGAACTCCTCCGGCCCCAGGGCGGCGCGCAGCGCGTCGATCGTCTCGTCCAGCACGGCCCCCCGCCGCTCGAAGTCGGCCCCGAGCGCCTCGAACTCCTCCCGGACGTGCCCGGCCCCGACCCCGAGGACCAGCCGGCCGCCGGAGAGGTGGTCGAGGGTGGCGTACTGCTTGGCGCTGAGGAGAGGGTGCCGTAGCGCCACGACCGCCACATGGCTGAGCAGGCGCACCCGCTCGGTCACGGCGGCGAGATGGGCGAGGGTGGCGACCGGGTCGTACCAGACCGTGCCCATGGCGGGGGCGAGCCGGCGCGGCACGCCCACGTGATCACAGGCGGCGAGGTACTCGAACCCGGCCCGGTCCACGGCCCGCGCGACGGCCACCAGGTCCTGCGGCCCGGCCCCGGCCTCCCAGCCTTCCGCGAACAGGGTGCTCTGCGCCTGCACGGGCAGCTGGATGCCGTACGCCAGGGCGCTCACCGCCACAGCCCTTCGGGGGTGAGCCCCAGCAGCTCGATGGCGTTGCCGCGCACGATCCGCTCGACCACGTCCGCCGGCAGATGCCCCATCTGGGCCTCGCCGACCTCGCGGGACTTGGGCCAGGTGGAGTCGGAGTGCGGATAGTCGGTCTCGTAGAGGACGTTGCCGACCCCGATGGCGTCCAGGTTCCTGAGCCCGAAGGCGTCGTCGAAGAAGCAGCCGTAGACGTGCTCGGAGAACAGCTCGGACGGCGGCCGGGTGACCTTGCCGGCGACCCCGCCCCACCCGCGGTTCTCCTCCCACACCACATCGGCGCGCTCAAGGATGTACGGGATCCATCCGATCTGCCCTTCCGCATACATGACCCTGAGGTTCGGGAACCGCTCGAACTTGCCGCTCATCAGCCAGTCCACCATCGAGAAGCAGCAGTTGGCGAAGGTGATGGTGGAGCCGACGGCGGGCGGGGCGTCGGCGGAGGTGGAGGGCATACGGCTGCTGGAGCCGATGTGCATGGCGACGACCGTGCCGGTCTCGTCGCAGGCGGCGAGGAAGGGGTCCCAGTCGTCGGTGTGCACGGACGGCAGCCCGAGATGCGGGGGTATCTCGGAGAAGGCGACGGCCCGGACGCCGCGCGCGGCGTTGCGCCGCACTTCCGCCGCCGCCAGCTCGGCGTCCCACAGGGGTACGAGGGTGAGCGGTATCAGGCGCCCGTGCGCCTGAGCCCCGCACCACTCCTCCACCATCCAGTCGTTGTAGGCGCGCACGCACAGCAGGGCGAGTTCCTTGTCGGCGGCCTCGGTGAAGGTCTGCCCGCAGAAGCGGGGGAAGGTGGGGAAGCAGACGGCGGACTGCACATGGTTGACGTCCATGTCGGCGAGCCGGGCGGCCACGTCGTACGACCCGGGCCGCATCTGCTCGTACGTGATGACTTCGAGTTTGACCTCGTCCCTGCTGTACCCCACGGCGGTGTCGAGCCGGGTGAGGGGCCGCCGCAGATCCTCATAGACCCACCAGTCGCCGAGAGGCCCTTCGGTACTGCCGGGTTCGCCCATGACGGGCTTGAAACGCCCGCCCAGGAAGGTCATCTCCTTCAGCGGGGCGCGCACGATCCGGGGCCCGACGTCCCGGTATTTCCCCGGCAGCCGGTCCTGCCAGACGCGGGCGGGCTCGACGGTGTGGTCGTCGACGGAGATGATCAGCGGGAACTGTGTGGTCTCCATGACCCTCACGGTAGCGCCGATCTGACGGTCCGTCAGCTATTGCGCTTCGGTCGGGCGCTTGCAAAGAGGGTGTGAGGGGTTTGTGTGCTGCGATGCGCCGCCCTGTGATCGGCGTCTCCCACGGCTGACGCAACCGCCCGGAACAAGGCAAACTGACGGGGTTGTTCGTGATGCCGAGGGGGACGAACGCATGGACGGTGGGCCGCGAGTGCCTGAGCAGCGGCGTCCCGGCTCCGTGACCGTCACGGAGCCGGAGGCGCTGCGGTTCGGCGTGCTCGGTCCGGTGCGGGCCTGGCGCGGTGCTGAGCAGATCGGCACGGGCTCGCCCCAGCAGCGCGCCCTGCTGGCCGCCCTGCTGCTGCGCGAGGGCCGTACGGCGACGGCGGCGGAACTGATCGACGCGCTGTGGGGCCCCGAGCCCCCGTCGCAGGCCCTGGCGGCGGTGCGTACGTACGCCTCCCGCCTGCGCAAGGTCCTGCCGCCCGGGGTGCTGGTCAGCGAGTCCGGCGGTTACGCGGTGCGGGTGCCGGCCGAGGGAGCCCTGGATCTGACCGTGGCCCAGGACCTGGCGGCGGAGGCGGAGAAGTCACGGGCCGCCGGCGACCTGTGCCGCGCTCGCGAGCTGCTGAACCAGGCCCTCGGCATGTGGGACGGCGAGGTCCTGGCCGGCGTCCCCGGCCCGTACGCCGAGACCCAGCGGGTCCGCCTGGAGGAATGGCGCCTGGGTCTGGTGGAGTCCCGCCTGGACATGGACCTGGAGCAGGGCTGCCACGCGGAGGCGGTCTCGGAGCTGACGGCGCTGACGGCCGCGTATCCCCTGCGTGAGCGATTGCGCGAACTCCTGATGCTGGCCCTGTACCGCAGCGGCCGCCAGGCGGAGGCCCTGGCGGTCTACGCCGACACCCGCCGCCTGCTCGCCGAGGAACTGGGCGTGGACCCGCGCCCCGGCCTGCGCGAGCTCCAGCAGCGCATCCTGCAGGCGGACCCGGCCCTGGCGGAACCGTCGTCCCCTGCGGCGGAGCCGTCCGTGGTGGCCGTCCGCCCGGCCCAACTCCCCGCTTCGGTTCCGGACTTCACGGGCCGCGCGTCCTTCGTGGCCGAGCTGAGCGAGGTGCTGTCCTCGGCGTCGGAGCCGGTGGACGCCGGGGGCCGGGTGATGGCGGTGTCGGCGCTGGCGGGCATCGGCGGCGTGGGCAAGACGACCCTGGCGGTGCACGTGGCCCACCGGGCCCGCGCGGCCTTCCCCGACGGCCAGCTCTATGTGGACCTCCAGGGCGCGGGCCCCCGCCCGGCGGAACCGGAGACGGTCCTGGGCTCCTTCCTGCGCGCCCTGGGCACGGCGGACTCGGCGATCCCGGACAGCCTGGAGGAACGCTCGGCCCTGTACCGCTCGGTCCTGGACGGCCGCCGGGTGCTGGTCCTGCTGGACAACGCCAAGGACGCGGCCCAGGTACGCCCGCTCCTGCCGGGTACGGAGGGCTGCGCGGCTCTGGTGACATCGCGAGTGAGGATGGTCGACCTGGCCGGGGCCCACCTGGTGGACCTGGACGTGATGTCCCCGGACGAGGCGCTGGCCCTGTTCACGAAGATCGTGGGCGAGGAACGGGTGGCGGCCGAGCGGGAGGCCGCGCTGGACGTGGTGGCGGCGTGCGGCTTCCTGCCGCTGGCGATCAGGATCGCGGCGTCCCGGCTGGCGGCGCGCCGCACCTGGACGGTGTCGGTCCTGGCGGCGAAACTCGCGGACGAGCGCCGCCGCCTGGACGAACTGCAGGCCGGGGACCTGGCGGTGAAGGCGACCTTCGAGCTGGGGTACGGCCAGCTGGATCCTGCCCAGGCCCGGGCGTTTCGGCTGCTGGGCCTGGCGGACGGCCCGGACATCTCGCTGGCGGCCGCGGCCGCGGTCCTGGACCTCCCTCTGGAGGAGACCGAGGACCTTCTCGAGTCCCTGGTGGACACATCGCTGCTGGAGTCGGCGGCGCCCGGTCGCTACCGCTTCCACGACCTGGTCCGCCTCTACGCGCGTGCGTGCGCGGAGCGGGACGAGCAGCCGCCCAGCGAGCGGGAGGCTGCGATGTCGCGGTTGCTGGACTTCTATCTGGCCACGGCGGCCCAGGTCTATGCGATGGAACGGCCGGGGGACCGGCTGGTGGATCATCTGGAGAAGACCAGTGTCCCAGGACTGGTCTTCACCGATCGCCGCGCCGCCCAGGACTGGCTCTACTCCGAGGCCGTACCGATTCTGGCCTGCGTACGGCAGTCGTCGGGCGGCGCGACGCTGCGGCGCGCCGTCGACCTGCTGTGGGCGGCGGTCGACCTCGCGGAGTCAGGAGCGAACTTCAAGGAGTACGAGGCGGCCGGCGCAGCCCTGCGCAGCGCCTCCCACGCTGCATCCGACACACGGGCCGAAGGCCGGGCCATCCTGGTACTGGCCAACGCACGGCACTGGTCAGGACAGTTCACCCAGGCGTATGAGGAGGCGCAACAGGCCCTTGCCCTGTCGGAGGCCGCCAACGACCCGCTGCCATGCTGCTGGGCCGCGAACATCCTCGGGATCTTCGCCTATTACCAGAGCCGTTACGCCGAGGGTGAGGCATACCTGGAGCGTGCCATCTCGGACTTCCGTGACTGCGGCGACCTTTCCGGCGCGGCAGCGGCACTGTGCAACCTCTCGCGCCTGCACCTGCAGACCGACCGGGCCGACAGCGCGGTGCATCTCGCACGGCAGGGCACAGAGACGTACGAGCAGCTCGGGCACTCGCTGAAGGCGGCCAACGGCCACTACGCCCTCGGGCTGGCCCTCGGTAAGAGCGGGCAACTGGCCGACGCCAGTGCCCATCTGGGCCAGGCCCTGACCGTCTTCCGGGCCAGCAGGCAGCGCCTGTGGGAAGGGATGACCCTCTTCCGGCTCGCCGAGGTGGACCTACTCGCCCAACGACCGGCCCAGGCCGCAGCCAACGCCGAGATGGCCCTGACCCCGCTCAAGGAGATCGGCGGCGAGTGGCGGCGCGGCAACGTGCTGACCGTACTCGGGAAGGCGCTGAACGGGATCGGGCACACGGGCCGGGCCCAGGTCTGCTGGCGCGAGGCCCTGGAGATCTACGAACGGCTGAACTCCCCGGAGGCGGCGGAGGTCCAAGCGCTTCTGGCACCAGCCGCCGCTGCCTGATCTGGGCGCTGTCGCGGCGTTCATCGATCGTTTATCGCCCCGCGGCAGTCTCATCGATACCGGGCCGTCGTGTCGGGGGGCAGACGGACCAGCCGGTGAGACCGCCGTACTCGCGATCTAGAGTGGGCGGCTCCAGCGGCCCATCCGGCCACACTCGGGGGAGTGTCCGGATGGGCCCGCCACAGCTGCAACGCAATCAAGGGGAGCACCCGATGAGCGACATCATCAAGGACGAGCCGGTCGTCACGCCGGACAACACGCACATCACCGACGCCGAGGCCGGCACCGACGTCAAGCCGCTCAACACCCACATCACGGACGCCGAGGCGGTGGCCGCCGACGGCACGGTGA
Organism: Streptomyces sp. NPDC007856; assembly: GCF_042868225.1. NCBI lineage: Bacteria > Bacillati > Actinomycetota > Actinomycetes > Kitasatosporales > Streptomycetaceae > Streptomyces > Streptomyces sp. NPDC007856. The sequence continues at coordinate 71,327 of NZ_JBIAEC010000012.1, forward strand.
CTCCGGACAACACCCACATCACGTCCGAGCCCGCCTGATCCAAGACCGACGGGGGACCGGCCGCGACGGCGCCGAGGGGGAGCCGTCGCGGCCGACGTGTGTCCGGGGCAGATACCTTGACCCGCTGCCGCGAACCGTCGCTCACTCCGCCCCCGCCAGCTCGCACCACACCGTCTTGCCCTCCACCCCCTGCTCCACGCTCCAGCGCAGCGCCACCGCATCCAGCAGGGCGAGGCCGCGTCCCGTCTCGTCATCGGGCGCGCTGGGCAGGGACACGGGGAGAGCCTCCTCGGCCGAATCCGTGACCTCGACGCGGACCCGGTTGCCGTCCGTCCGGGCCACCCGCACACGGACCGCGCTGCCCTCCCCCACATGCCGGATCACGTTCGTGACGAGTTCGGTGACACAGAGCTGGACGTCGGCGCAAGGCACGTCCAGGTAGCGGCGGACGGTACGGCGGAGGCCCTGGAGCGCCTGCGGTACGGCGGGTAGCTCCACGTCCAGCGGCGGCCGGCTCGGTGCCGTACCGGTGTCCCGCAGCACCGCCACCAGCCTGCGCGCCGTGGCGGCGTTGCAGTTGCCGAGTGCGACCAGGCCGGCCGGGGGCCGGTACGTGCCCGCGAAGCTCGGCAGGTCCACCCGGAGGGACGGCAGGGTGATGCCGTGGGCGGAGAGGGCGTCGCGCAGGTCGTCCACGCAGAGGGCGGTGTCGAAGACGGAGTCGGCACGGTGGGTGGAGGGGGGATTCGAGGACGACACGGTTGCGTACGCCTTCCTGTGCTCTCTGTGACGAATCAGTCACACGATGGCGCCAACGTCGGTACCTTTTGAAGAGGTTTCGGCTACGCAGCGCAACTGGCAAACGGCGGTGATGAGTTGTGCCCCCACGCAAGGACCCCGACGCATCCGCGAACGTCCCCTCCTTCTACGGCGCCGAGTTGCGCTATCGACGGGAACTGGCGGGACTCACCCTGGAGCAGTTGGCCGAGGGGAGCTTTCGGGGCGTTCCCTTTCTCAGCCAGATCGAGCGCGGCGAACGGCGCATGCCGATGGATCTGGCCCGGCACGTCGACAGGGTGCTGAAGACGGACGGCTTTTTCGAGCGCCGTTGTGAAGACGCCCGCCGGGCACGGCAGTCGGGGCATGCGGAGTACTTCGCGGATGTGGCGGAGATGGAGCGCCATGCGGAGACGATCGAGGACTGGGCGCCGATGCTGGTGCCGGGGCTGCTTCAGACAGCCTCCTACACCCGCACGATCGTACGAGCCGCCATGCCGCGCGCCTCGGGCGAAGAGGTCGAGGAGAAGGTCCACGCCCGCATGGAACGGGCCAAGCTCTTCGACTCCGAGAACCCGCCGAAGTTCTGGGCGATCCTGGACGAGTCGTTGATCCGGCGCCCGGCCCTTCCTGATGCGGGCATGGCGGAACTGCTGGACCACATCACGCAGGTGGTGAGGAATACACACTCCATTCTGCAGATCGTCCCGCAAACCACCGGAGTCCATCCGTTCATGATGGGCATGACCAGGTTCATGGCCTTCACGGACGCACCTCCGGTCCTGTACACCGAGTCACTGCACAGTGGCCAACTCATCGACTATCCGGCGCTCGTGAAGCAGTACCGCGAGTCGTACGATCTGCTCAGGGCCGCCGCACTGCCGCCTGAGGCGTCCCTTGCGATCATCGAGGCTGCGGCAGAGGACTACCGAGATGGCAAGCACCGGGATTGACCTGAGCACGGCCGTGTGGCGCAAGAGCAGCTACAGCAACGGCACCGGCGGTGAGTGCGTCGAAGTCTCTGACGCTCACCCCGGCGTCGTCCCCGTCCGCGACTCGAAGAAGGCCCAGGACGGGCCCGTACTCCTCGTCCCGCCCCTCGCCTGGTCCGCCTTTCTCGACTCGCTGAAGGGCTGACCCCGCCCCGGTCATCCAAGGCTGAGCGGCAAGTCGCGGATTCTGCGATCTTGCCGGGGTGGAGCGGACGGAGTTGAGGGCGCTGGCGAACCGGGGCGTCCTGCTCACCTCACGTGCCGTGGAGGCCGGCTGGCCCCGGCGCAGTCTCACGCGTGCGCTGCGGGCAGAGGGCTGGACCCGGCTGCGGCAGGGCGCCTGGGCCGAGCCGGGGCGGGACCCGGACCTCCTCACTCACCTCCGGGCCGTGCTGCTCCGCGAACCCCGGCTGATCGTGAGCCACGGTTCAGCGACTGCCCCCCTGACGCACCTCGCGGAAGCACGACACTGACCAAGAAGCGGGCGGCCCCACGGTCACTTCACGGCGCCGGAAGTGCACCTCACCCCCGCCCCCGCAAAATCCCCTTCAGCACCTTCCCGCTCGCGTTCCGCGGGAGTTCCGGCACGAACTCGACCGCCCTCGGCACCTTGTAGTTGGCCATCTCGCGGCGGGACCACGCGATCAGGTCGTCCGAGGTCAGCGTCGAATCCGGCCTGCGCACCACGAACGCCTTGGCGACCTCGCCCAGCCGTGCGTCCGGTACGCCGATCACGGCCGCCTCGCGCACATCCGGGTGGAGGGCGAGCAGCTGCTCTATCTCCGCCGGGTACGCGTTGAAGCCGCCCACGATGAACATGTCCTTGATGCGGTCCGTGATGCGCAGGTTGCCCGCCTCGTCCAGGACGCCCACGTCGCCTGTCCTCAGCCAGCCGTCGGGGGAGATGGCCTCGGCCGTCGCCGCCGGGTCGTCGTAGTAGCCGCGCATGACGTTGAAGCCGCGGACCAGGATCTCGCCCGCCTCGCCGGGCCGTACCGGCGTGCCCTTCGCGTCCACCAGCCGTATCTGCGTCCCCGGGATCGCCCGGCCGGAGGTCGACGCGATCACCGACGGCTCGTCGCCGCGCCGGCACATCGTGACGATGCCGCTCGCCTCCGAGAGTCCGTACGCCGTGAGGACCGTGTCCACGCCCAGTTCGGCACGCAGGCGTTCCACCAGACGGAGTGGCACGACCGCCGCTCCCGTCACCACCAGACGCAGCGCCGAGAGGTCGTGGGCGTCCCTGGACGGGTGGTCCAGCAATGACTGCAGGAGGGTGGGCGGGCCGGGCAGCACCGAGATGCGCTCCGCCGCCATGTTCGCCAGTGCCGTCTCCACGCTGAACACCGGCTGCGGGATCATCGTCGCCCCGCGCATCAGGCAGGCGATCACCCCGGCCTTGTAGCCGAAGGTGTGGAAGAAGGGGTTGATGATCAAGTAGCGGTCGCCCGACCGCAGTCCCGCCAGGTCCGACCAGATCTCGTACGCCCGGAGGGTCTGGGTGTGCGTGATGACCGCGCCCTTGGGGCGGCCCGTCGTACCCGAGGTGTAGATGATGTCCGACGGCGCCGTACCCGCCAACTCGCCCAGCCGCAACCTGACTTCGGCCGAACCCACCCCCTCCCCTCCCGCCAGGAAGTCCTTCCACGTGCGGAAGTCCGGTGGCGCGTCCTCCGACAGGACCACCACCTCCTCCAGCTCCGGCAGGCCCGGTAGCGGGCTCCGGCCGTGCGGCACCCCCTCCCCCGCCGCCCGCCGCAGGCTCGCCACGTACGACGCGCCCAGGAAGGTGCCCGTGACGAACAACAGCCGCGCTCCGCTGCGGCGCAGTACGTCCGCCGCCTCCGTTCCCTTGAAGCGGGTGTTGAGCGGGACGAGGACCGCGCCCGCCGTCACCGCGCCGAGGGCCGACACGATCCAGTCCAGGGAGTTGGGGGCCCAGACCGCGACCCGGTCGCCCACCCGCACCCCGATCGCCAGGCAGGCCGCAGCCACGCGCTCGGCGCGGGCGCCCAGTTCGGCGTACGTGATCCTGGTACGGCCCTCGACCACCGCCTCCGTGTCCGCGTACCGCTCGGCCGACCACCGGACCAGATCGGGGATGGTGTCGATGGTGTCCCAGTCGCTCATCACAGGCCCCCTGCACCGCATAGCTGACTGACCGTCAGGTTAGCTGTAATCTGACGCCCTGTCAGGACGTAGGGCTGAGGGGGACGCCATGGCAGTAACCGGGCTCAAGGACGCCACCGCCATCGTCGGGATCGGGCAGACCGCGTTCGCCAAGCACCTTCCGGAGGACGAGAAGACGCTCGCCTGCCGGGCCGTGCTCGCCGCGCTCGACGACGCGGGGATCGCGCCCGGTGAGGTCGACGGGCTCGCCTCCTACACCATGGAGGAGACCGACGAGGTGGAGCTCGCCAAGGCCGTCGGGTTCGGGGATCTCACCTTCTTCAGCAAAGCCCCGTACGGCGGCGGTGGTTCCTGCGCCACCGTCGCGCATCTAGCCGCCGCCATCGCCTCCGGGCAGGCCACCGTCGGGGTCGCCTGGCGGTCGCGGAAGCGGGGCAGCGGGGCCCGGCCATGGACCAATACGGCCGTCCAACTGCCCACTCCCGCCCAGTGGACCCGGCCCTTCGGGCTCCTGCGCCCCGTCGACGAGATCGCCATGCTCGCCCGCCGCTACATGCACGAGTACGGCGCCACCCGCGACCACCTCTTCAACGTCGCCCTCGCCTGCCGGAACCGGGCCAACCAGAATCCGGCCGCCGTGATGTACGAACAGCCGCTCACCCGCGAGATGTACATGACCTCGCGCTGGATCAGCGAGCCGCTCTGCCTCTTCGACAACTGCCTGGAGACGGACGGGGCCCTCGCCTGTGTCCTCGTGTCCGAAGAGCGCGCCCGGGACTGCCGTGCCAAGCCCGTGTACGTCCACTCCGCCGCCCAGGGACTGCCCGCCCAGCACCACGGCATGGTCAACTACTGGAACGACGACCCCCTCACCGGGCCCGCCTGGACCGCCGCCCGGCATCTGTGGAAGCACGCCGACTTCACGCCGGACGACGTCGACGTGGCGCAGATCTACGACGCCTTCAGCGTCCTCATACCGCTCTCGCTGGAGGGCTACGGCTTCTGCGGAAGAGGAGACGGGGGCGCCTTCACCGAGGGAGGAGCCCTGGAGATCGGGGGGCGGCTGCCCCTCAACACCAGCGGGGGCGGGCTCTCCGAGGCCTACGTCCATGGCTTCAACCTCATCAACGAAGGGGTGAGGCAACTGCGCGGGACCAGCACCGCCCAGGTGCCCGGCGCCGCCACCTGTCTGGTCACGGCCGGCGAAGGCGTACCCACCTCCGCCCTTCTCCTGCGGAACTGAGGCACTGCGGACACTGAGGAGCCGATCATGCTGATCCCCGTCACCGACACCGACGGCGCCCCCTTCTGGCAGTACGCCGCCCGCGGTGAACTGCGCGTCCAGGCCTGCGGCGACTGCCATGAACCCCGCTTCCCGCCCCGGCCCTGCTGCCCGCACTGCCAGTCCTTCGCGAGCGAGTGGCGGCTCACCAGCGGACGTGGACGGATCTGGTCGTACGTCGTGCCGCATCCGCCCCTCCTCCCCGATTACGCCGAACAGGCGCCGTACAACGTCGCCGTGGTGGAGCTCGCGGACTGCCCCCGGATCCGGCTGGTCGGCAACGTGGTGCGCCACGCCGGCGCACCCCTCGGCTCGCTCGATCCGCAGCGCATCCGGATCGGCGCCCGGGTGCACGTCGTCTTCGGCGACGGCGGGCTGCCGCAGTGGGTGCTCGCGTGAGCGCCGTACGGGTCGACGCCGACAAGGACAGCGGGGTCGCCGTCGTCACCCTGGACCGGCCGCACCGGCTCAACGCCATCGACCTGGACATGGCTCGCGAACTCGGCACGGTCTGGCGGGCGTTGCGGTTCGACGACTCCGTGCGGGCCGTCGTGCTCACCGGGGGCGGGGAGCGGGCGTTCTGTACCGGGATAGACCGGGACGTCGTCGTGCCGCAGCCCTCCTCGCCGTACATGCAGGACGATCCGCTGCTGACCGTCGGGCCGAAGGCCAGCGGCCTGTGGAAGCCGGTGGTGGCCGCCGTGCGGGGGATGGCCTGCGGGGGTGCCTTCTATCTGCTGGGCGAGTGCGAGTTCGTCGTCGCCGATCCGACGGCCGTCTTCTTCGATCCGCACACCTCGTACGGCATGGTCAGCGCCTACGAGTCGATGCTGATGGCGGCGCGGATGCCGTACGGGGAGGTGGCTCGGATGATGCTCATGGGGACCGCCGAGCGGATCTCCGCGCGACGGGCCCGGGAGATCGGGCTGGTCTCCGAAGTGACGGAGGAGGGTGGTGCGTTGGCGGCCGCCGTGCGGTGTGCCTCCGTCATCGCCGGGTATCCGGCGGAGGGGGTGCAGGGGACCGTGCGGGCGCTGTGGGCGGCGCGGGAGGCCGCCCTGGCCCAGGCGTTCGCGCAGGCCCCGCCGCTCGTCGCCCTGGGCAATCTGCCCGTCGAACGGCAGGCGGAGCTGTTCCGCAACAGGGGCCGCACCGAGCCGCGGACACGGTGAGTGACCGCATGGCGGGGAACGCGCACCCGGGGTAGCGTCAGCCCTGGGACGGCCGCCGTCCGGAGCCCTTCCGTGACACACCGGTACGACGGCCGTCGCACACCTCGTCAGGCCCTCCCCGGTGCGCGCCTCACGAGGTCCGAGCCGTCCCCGTCCCCTTCTCCGCGTCCAGGGCGTACACGCACCGGTCCTTGCTGCACGCGTACACCACGCCGTCCTTGACCACCGGGGAACCGGTGATCTCGCCGCCGGTCGCCAGCTTCCAGCGCAGGCGGCCGTCGTCGGACTTCAGGGTGTAGAGCAGGTGGTCCGTGGAGCCGAAGTGGATACGGCCCTCCGCCACCGCGGGGGCGCCCACGACGTCGCCGCCCGCCTGGAAGCGCCACTTGGGCGTGCCGGTGACCGCGTCCAGGGTGTACAGGCCCTTGCCGCTGCCGACGTGGACGTGCCCGGCGGCGACCAGCACCGGCTCGATCGACGAACGTGCCTCCGTCGCGATGCGCCAGCGGTCGCGGCCGTCGGTGGCGTCGAGGGCGTAGACGGTGCCCAGGTAGTCCGCGAGGTAGATGCCGCCGCCCGTCACCGCCGGGCCGGGGGCGAAGGCCGGCGGGCTGAGGAAGACCGCGGGGGCCTCGAAGTGCCAGCGGACCATGCCGCTCGCCGCCTCGACGGCGAGGACACGGGTGCCGGCGGAGACGTACACGTAACCGTCGGGGGCGGGGGTCAGGCGGACCGGCACGCCGCCGCAGGAGGCCGCGTCGCCGACCGGGTACGACCAGCGCTCCTCGCCGGTGCGGGCCTCCAGGGCGCGCAGCCGGGCGTCCTGCCAGACGTAGACCGTGCCGTCGTGGACGAGGGGACCGGCTTCCGGGGACTCGAAGTCGGTCTGGCAGCCGGCGATCTCCCACAGCTTCTGGCCGTTGGACGCCTCCCAGGCCTGGACGCCGCCGCCGCGGGTGCCGGTGACGACCGTGCCGTGGTCGGCCTTGAGGGAGTACACCCAGGCGTCCGTGGACAGCCGCCACAGGTCGGTGCCCTCGCGGGCGTCCAGGGCGAACAGGGTCGGTCCGTCGGAGGCGTGGATACGGCCGTCCGCCACGGACATCGACCAGGCGACGTCCCGGGTCTTGAAGCGGCGCCGGCCGGTGGCCACGTCCAGGGCGTGCACCTCGAAGGAGGTGACGTAGACCATGTCGCCGTCGACGGCAGGGGTGCCCCAGACCTCGTTGGACATGCGGAACCGCCAGGGCCGCCAGCCGCTCGCGGTCTCCGGGGGCTGGGGCGGGACGTTCGGGTCGGGGCCGGTGACGCCGGGGCGGGGGCGGGACCAGCTGGCGACCAGGCCGGCCTCCGGCGGGGGTGCCTTGACGGCGGCGGCGCGGGCGTCGGCGACGCGCGGACCGGGGCCGATGGGCACCTGGGCGCCGGCGAGGCGGACCGGGCCGGTGTCGGGCGCGGCGGAGGGGGCGCCGACGGGCACGGGGGCCGGGGGGTCGTACGGGGGCGGCGGGGGTACGGCCGCGCGGCCGCCGCTCCTGGGCCCGCCGGTGGTGACCGGGGCGGGCTTGACGGCGGGGCGGCCGCCGCGGCGGGCCTCGATGAGGGCGACGGCCTTCTCGGGCAGCCAGGCGGAGGCGGTGCCGCTGTCGTCGGAGCCGGAGCCGAAGAGATGGGGTGCGAGCTGGGCCTGGAGGTCGGCCGGGGTGGGCCGGGCGGCGGCCTCCATCTGCATGCAGACCTCGATGAGCGGGCGCAGCTCGTCGGGCAGGCCGGTGAGGTCCGGGCCCTCGCGCAGCAGCATGAAGACGGTCTCGACCGGGTTGGCGCCGTGGAAGGGCGGGTGGCCGGTGGCCGCGAAGACCAGCATGGAGCCGAGCGAGAAGACGTCGCTGGCGCCGGTGACGCTGCGGGAGTCCTTGGCCTGCTCGGGGGACATGTAGGCGGGGGTGCCGACGGCGACGTTCGTCATGGTCAGCCGGGTGTTGGAGACACCGGAGGCGATGCCGAAGTCGATCACCCGGGGGCCGTCCTCGACCACGAGCACGTTGGACGGCTTGAGGTCGCGGTGGACCAGCCCCGCGCCATGGATGGACTGGAGGGCCTCCGCCACTCCCGCGGCGAGCCAGCGCACGGCCTGGGCCGGGAGCGGCCCGCAGTCGTTCACTATCTCCTCGAGCGAGGGCGCCGGGACGTACGCCGTCGCCAGCCAGGGCACGGCGGCGCGCGGGTCGGCGTCGACCACGGCCGCCGTGTAGAAGCCGGAGACCGCGCGGGCCGCCTCCACCTCGCGGGTGAAGCGCACCCGGAAGAGCTGGTCCTCGGCCAGCTCGGTGCGCACCGTCTTGATCGCCACGCGCCGGCCGGACGCCGAGCGCGCGAGATAGACCAGCCCCATGCCGCCGGCGCCCAGCCGGCCCAGCACCTCGAACGGCCCGATCCGCCGCGGATCGTGCTGCGTCAGCTGATCCACCACTTGCCTGCCACCTCCCCGTACGAGCCGCGCCACCCACATATGTACGCGACCGAAGTGCAGCGTCTCACCACCGCACCGCCAAGGCGGCACGCACCCCAGATTCTTCCTGGCCGGGCGGCTGGTTGCGAACCCGGGGATATTCGGGGTGTCTCAGTACCTACCCTGCCGAAACGGACGGATCAGCGCTGCAACAGTGCGAACGACGCCCCCTGATTGTCGGTGACGACGGCCACTCGTCCGTACGACGTCTCGAAGGGTGGCGCCTGCACCCGGCCGCCGAGCCGCTGTACGGCCCCGAGGGCGTCGTCCAGCCCGGCGACGCGGAAGTGGGTCAGGAAGTGCGGGGGCATCTCGGCCGGGAAGACGTCGGTGACCTCGGCACGGCCGAAGTCGGGCCGGGCGTGGGCGCCGAACAGGGCGTCGTGGAAGAGGCCGCCGTAGAAGGCGTTGGCGGCGGCGGTGTCCCGGGTGTACAGCTGGGCCCAGACGAAGGTGCCGGGCTCGTACCGCCGTCCGAAGCCCCGGTGCCGGCCCGGCTGCCACAGCCCGAACACCGCGCCCTCGGTATCGGCGGCGAGCGCGGCGACCCCGAGGTCGCCCACCGGGAACGGGGCCATGACCACCTGCCCGCCGGCCGCGGTGATCCGCCGGCCGAGGGCCTCGGCGTCCGGGGTGGCGAAGGACACCGTCCAGACGGTGGGCATACGGCCGTCGATCTTGGGGGCGAGCGAGGCGACGAGCTGCCCCTCCAGCCGCGCCCACACCGAGGAGCCATAGGCGTCCTCGAAGGTCCACCCGAAGAGCTCACCGTAGAACCGCTTGCCCGCCTCGACGTCGGCGAGCTGGGCGTCCACCCAGCAGGGCACACCTTCCCCGTAGGCCTCATCCGCCTCTACCACTTCTGCCTCTATCACCTCTTCCGCCTCTTCCGCCTCTTCCGCCCCTTCATGCCCGGATGCCCAGTTTTCGGCCATATCGTCAAAGTAACCGGGCCGCACGCACCGCGCAGACCAGGCTCACCACCCTCAGAGCACCCGTGCACCCCATTTGCAGTCGGCCGAATCGCGCTCCGATCACCCCTCGGTAAGCTGACGGCATGACAGGACAAGTGCGTACCGTCGACGGCCGCGTGGCCGGCCGGCGTGGGCAGGCGACCCGGCAGAAGCTGCTCGACTGCCTCAGCGAGATGCTCAGCTCCTCCCCCTACCGGGACGTCAAGGTCATCGATGTCGCCCGGAAGGCGGGAACTTCACCCGCGACCTTCTACCAGTACTTCCCCGACGTCGAAGGCGCCGTCCTGGAGATCGCCGATCAAATGGCGGCCGAGGGCGCGGGATTGACCGAACTGCTCCAGGGGCGGTCCTGGGCCGGCAAGTCGGGCTGGCAGACCGCACAGGAACTCGTGGACGGGTTCCTGGAATTCTGGCGCAAGAACGACGCGATCCTGCGGGTCGTCGACCTCGGCGCGGCCGAGGGGGACAAACGGTTCTACAAGATCCGCATGAAGATCCTGAACTCGGTGAACAACTCCCTCGCGGAGTCCATCACCGAGTTGCAGTCCAAGGGCAGGGTCGACAAGGACGTGAATCCGGCGGCGGTGGCCGGCTCCCTGGTCGCGATGCTCGCGGCGGTGGCGGCACACCAGAAGGGCTTCTCGACCTGGGGTGTGAAGCAGGCCGAACTCAAGCCGAACCTGGCGCTGTTGGTGCACCTGGGTGTGACCGGGAAGAAGCCGAGCAAGTAACACGCGGCCCCTGTAACCCCTTTTTTCCTTAACCTCCAAGTCCTGTCTGTCAGGCGGCGGTTCGCTCGCGTTCTCGCGCGCGGTGGGCCACCGCCTGCACTGCTATGCGGGCAGTGGACGGTCCCGTACGACGTGCTTCATCACCAGCGTCGAGGTGAGCCGCTGCACCCCCGGCAGGGTCGCCAGCCGCTCGTCGTACAGCCGCTGGAAGGCCGCGAGGTCGGCGGTCGCCACCCGGAGCAGATAGTCGGGCTCGCCGAACAGCCGCTGGGCGTCGAGCACGTGCTCCAGCTCGCCGACCGCCCGCTCGAACTCGGCGACCGTGTCCCGGTCTTCCTGGCGCATCGACACGAAGACCAGCGCCTCGAAGGTCAGCCCGAGCGCCGCCGCGTCCACCACCGCCCGGTAGCCCTGGATGGCACCGGAGCGCTCCAGCTCGCGCAGCCGGCGGTGGCAGGGCGAGACGCTGAGGCGCACCCGGGCGGCCAGCTCGGTCACGGTCAGCCGCCCGTCCTGCTGCAGCTCGGCAAGGATTTTCCGGTCCACGTCGTCCATGAGGCAGATCTTCCCTCATAACCCGTAGTTGCGGGCAAATTTCGGAAACACTTTCGGGCCATTCACGCCTAATGTCCCCACCATGGACTCGGGACTGCTCTTCTCCTTCCTCGCCGTTGACCTGCTGCTGGTGTGCGTGCCGGGCGCCGACTGGGCGTATGTGATCGCGACCGCGCTGCGCCGTGGCTCGGCGCCGCGCGCGGTGGCCGGCCTGGTCTGCGGCTATGCCCTGCACACGGTTCTGGCGACGGCGGGCCTCGCGGTCCTGGTGGCGGGCTCGCCGAGGCTGCTGACCGCCCTGACGATGGCGGGCGCGGGTTACCTGCTGTGGCTCGGCTGGAGTGTGCTGCGCCGCCCGGCGGTGCCGGGGGCCGCGGAGGAGGCCTCCCCCGACGGGCGGCTCTTCCTCCGCGGCGCCACGATCAGCGGCCTCAACCCCAAGGGTCTGCTGCTCTACCTCTCCGTCCTCCCCCAGTTCCTCACCCTGCGCGGCGCCCACCTGCCCGTCCCCGTCCAGACGGCAACCCTCGGTCTGCTCCACATGGCCTGCTGCGCGGCCGTCTACCTCGGCGTCGGCGCGTTGTCGCGTGCGCTGCTCTCCGCCAGGCCGACCGCGGCTCGGGCGGTGACGCGGACTTCGGGGGCGGCGATGCTGGGCATCGGCGCGGTTCTCCTGGCGGAGCGCCTGGCCACGTTGTAGGTTCGGCCGTCTTTCGGCTGCGGGTCCGTCGTGGTTGCTCGCGCCGTTCCCGGCGCCCCTTCAGGGCGCTTGAGTGAGCCGGAACAGACGGATTTGCCTCGTCACCCGGGCCTGGTAGGTGGCGTACGGCGGCCAGAACGCCAGCAGCGCCTGCCAGGCCTCCGCCCGCTCCTCCCCCGCGAGCAGCCGGGCGGTGACGGGAATGTCCTGCCCCCTCCAGCTGATCGACGCCTCCGGGTGGGCGAGCAGATTGTGGCTCCAGGCTGGATGCCCGGGCCGCCCGAAGTTGGAGCCGACCAGCAGCCAGCTCTTGCCGTCGTCCTGCGGCATGCAGGCCAGCGGGGTGCGGCGGAGCTGTCCGCTGCGGGCGCCGGTGGAGGTGAGGATCAGTCCCGGCAGCATCTGGGTGCTGAGCAGGTACCGCCCCCCGGTCAGTCGGTGGACCGCCCGGTCGAGGGCCGGGATCACATGGGGCGCGACCTTCGCGAACCAGCGCGTCGAGGACACCCTCTGCACCATCCGGACGCCGATCACACCGTCACCTCGCCGCCCGCGAAGAGACCGGCGACCTCGGCGGCCCGGTCCCGCAGCCGGTGCACCGGCCCGAACAGCAGCTCGTCCCCGGCGGCCCGCTTGAAGTACAGCTGGGCGTCGTGCTCCCAGGTGAACCCGATCCCCCCGTGCAGTTGGATTCCCTCACCGGCGGCCCCCCGGAGCGCCTCCAGGGCCTGCGCGAGCGCGAGCCCCCCGGATCGCTCCGTCTGAGCGCCGGACCCGCAAGCCGCCGACGGCGAGGATCCCGCCGAAGGCGAAGCCGAGGCGATGGCGCCGGCGCCCCACGCGGAGCAGTACGCGGCCGACCGAGCCGCCTGCACCCCCACATACACATCGGCCAGCCGATGCTTCACCGCCTGGAAGGACCCCACGGGCCGCCCGAACTGCTCGCGCTGCCCGACGTACGCCACGGTCCGCTCCAGCACCCGTTCCGCCGCCCCGACGGCCTCACAGGCGAGCACGGCGGCGACCCCGTCCCCCAGGGCGGCGAACGCGGGCAACACGTCCACCTCCTCCTCGCCGAGCAAGTCGGCGCGCACATCGCGCAGTTGGACGCGCCCCTGCGGCCGGGTCGCGTCGAGCGCGGTCTGCCGGGCGCGTACGACACCGGGCGCGTCCCCGGCCACCAGGAACAGCAGGGTCCGCGACCGCGCGAAGCCCCCGGTGTGCGCGGCGACGAGCAGCAGCCCCGCGCTGTGCCCGTCCAGCACCTGGTCGACCTGCCCGTACAGCCGCCAGTCACCGTCGGCCCGCCGCGCCTGGACACCGCCGGCCCGGCCGCCACCGGCGGCGAAGGTGCCGTTGTCGCAGGTCAGCGCGAGGGCCGTGGTCAGGGCCGGGCCGGGGACGGCGAGGGCGGCGGTGAGGGTGCCGGCGGCCAGGCGGGGCAGCAGTTCGGCGCGCTGGGCGTCGGTGCCGAGGGCGAGGACCAGCGGGGCGGTGAGGACGGAGGTGGCGAGCAGCGGGGAGGGAGCGAGCGCCCGGCCGGTCTCCTCGCAGGCGAGGGCCAGTTCGGTGAGAGAGCAGCCGACCCCGCCGTACCGCTCGGGCAGGGCGAGCCCGGGCAGGCCGAGCTGGTCGGCGAGGGCCGACCACAGGAGGGGGTCGTGTCCGGCCGGGCTGTCGACGGCGGTCCGCAGCTCGGGCGAGCCGCACCGCTTGTGCAGCAGCTCGCGCAGGGTGCGGCGGATCTCGTCCTGCTCGGCGGTGAGGCGGGTGTCCATGGCCTTCCCTCCATATCTGACGGGGCGTCATATTAGGGGGGCCGGAATGAGATGCACAGAGGCAGGAGCCCTCGCATGAGTCGTGGCACCCGGAAGGTCGCCGTGGTCGGAGTGGCCCTCTCCGACTGCGGACGCGTGGCCGACGCCACCCCCTACACCCTGCACGCGCAGGCGGCCCGCCGCGCCCTCGCGGACGCGGGGCTCGACCGCGCCCGGGTCGACGGCCTCGCCTCCGCGGGCCTCGGCACGCTGGCCCCGGTGGAGGTGGCCGAGTATCTGGGTCTGCGCCCCACCTGGGTGGACTCCACCTCGGTCGGCGGCTCGACCTGGGAGGTCATGGCGGCGCACGCGGCGGACGCGATAGCCGCGGGCCACGCCAACGCCGTCCTCCTCGTCTACGGCTCGACGGCCCGCGCGGACATCAAGGCCGGCCGCCGGACGGGCGACCTCTCCTTCGGCGCCCGTGGCCCCCTCCAGTTCGAGGTCCCCTACGGCCACACCCTGATCGCCAAGTACGCGATGGCCGCCCGCCGTCACATGATCGAACACGGCACGACCGTCGAGCAGTTGGCCGAGGTCGCGGTCCAGGCCCGGGCCAACGCGGCGCTGAACCCGGAGGCGATGTTCCGCGACCCGATCACGGTCGACGAGGTCCTGGCCGGCCCGGTGATCGCCGACCCCTTCACCAAGCTGCACTGCTGTCTGCGCTCGGACGGCGGCGCGGCGGTCCTGCTGGCGGCCGAGGAGTACGTACGGGACTGCCGTACGGCCCCCGTCTGGATCCTCGGCGCCGGGGAGCACGTCTCGCACGCGGCGATGTCCGAGTGGCCGGACTTCACGGTGTCCCCGGCGGCGGTCAGCGGGCGACTGGCCTTCGAGCGGGCGGGCGTGCGACCTCAGGAGATGGACTTCGCGCAGATCTACGACGCCTTCACCTACATGACCCTGGTGACCCTGGAGGACCTGGGCTTCTGCGGGAAGGGCGAGGGCGGGGCGTTCGTGCAGAAGGGCCGGCTGCTGGTGCGGGGCGGGGAGCTGCCGGTGAACACGGACGGGGGCGGCCTGTCGGCCCAACACCCCGGTATGCGCGGGCTGTTCCTGCTCGTGGAGGCGGTACGGCAACTGCGCGGGGAGGCCGGGGAACGGCAGGTGCGCACGCGGGACGGGCAGCTGCCGAGGCTGGGGGTGGCGTCCGGGACGGGGGGCTGGTTCTGCTCCTCGGGGACGGTGGTGCTGGGCCGGTGAGGGTCCCTCCTCAGTCCTCGTCCAGCAGCCGGCGCCAGATGCGGGTGCGGTGCAGGACGTAGATGGAGCCCAACAGGACGACCGCCTTGCAGCCCCACGGCGAGCAGCCAGAACTCGTCCCTGGTCTCCAGCCTGTTCGTCAGGAACGTGAAGTTCATGCCGAAGAACCCGGTGATGAACGACAGCGGCAGGAAGATCACCGACACGATGGCCAGCCGGTTGATCACACCGTTCTGCTCACCCGCGACGAGCGAGGAGTAGCTGGCGAAGGCCCGGCGGGTGGCGTCCTGGAGGGACTCGACGTCGGCGAGCACCAGCCTTCCGGCGGTCTGGAACCCCTGGGCACGCCGTTGCCGCTCCTCGGGGAAGCTTGGGCTCATCATCCGGCGGGTGAGGATCTCGTCGACCGCCTGGAGGTAGGGCCGCAGGGCGTGGTGCAGGAGGGCGACGCGCCGCCGTAGCTGCGCCAGCCGGTAGACGTGCTCGGGGCGCCGGCCCTCGAACATGTCGTCCTCCAGTTCCTCGGACTCCAGCAGAGCCTGTACGGCCGCCCGGCGGAACGTGTCCAGGGCTTCCTGGAGCAGCAGGAACAGCACGGCCACGGTGTCGTCGGGGCGCTCGTGCCGCAGTGCCGCGGTGATGCTCTTCGCCAGTCCGGCCTGCCCCCAGTGCACGGTGGCCAGGAACCGCTCGGTCACCACCACATGGAGGTGGGCGATCTCGTCCTCGTACACCACCGGCACGACGAAAGCGGCCCGGTCCCCCAGGAACTCGGCCCGCGCGGGCTCGCCCTCCCTGCCGAACCAGTCCAGCTCCTCGCCGTCCAGGCCGAGCTGCTCGGCGATCGACGGGACCTGCGCCGGGGCGTTCTGCGGCAGCTCCACGTCGACGAGCAGGAAGGAGTCGACGGCCAGCCGCTCACGCGCCTCCGAGACATCCGTAAGGGTGATGGTCATCTCGGGCATCGTCACCACCGTTACGATCATCGCCCCTCACCGTCACGAGCCCGTGGCTCCGAGCGTCCCCGCGCTCCGCCGCGCCCGCACCCGGAATCACTCGTGTGCGTCGCGGGAGGACTGCCGAACGGATGGCGGCCCGGTCGCACCCGCCCGCACCGACCGCGGCCCGGTGGCGATACTCGGCACATGGAAACGGATCTCCACGCAACTCTGAGGTCGCTGCGGGTATGGGACCCGGACGTCACGGACCTGCGCCCCTTCGACCCGGACACCGCCCCGCCGACCCCGCTGCCCCTGTTCACGAGCTGGTTCGCGGACGCGGTGGCGGCCGGGCAGCCGGAGCCGCACACGATGTCGCTGGCCACGGTGGACGAGGAGGGCCGGCCGGACGTACGGATCGTGATGCTGCACGGCGCCGACGCGGACGGCTGGGCCTTCGGCACCCACGCCACGAGCCGCAAGGGCCGGGCCCTGAGCGCACACCCCCAGGCCGCCCTGGCCTTCTACTGGCCGGTGCTGGGCCGCCAGGTGCGGGTGCGCGGGCCGGTGACCGCGGCGCCGTCCCGGGACAGCCAGGCGGACCTGCAGGCCCGCTCGACGGGGGCGCTGGCCGCGGCGCTCACCGGGCGGCAGAGCGAGGAGCTGTCCTCACTGGCCGAGCTGCGGCGGGCGTCCGAGGCGGCGTGCGAGCGGGCGCGCGAACACCCCGACGAGCCGTCGCCCACCTGGACGCTGTACCGGCTGCGACCGGAGACGGTGGAGTTCTTCCAGGGGGACGCGGAGCGACGGCATGTCCGACTGGAGTACCGGAGCACGGGGTTCGGGTGGAGCCGGACGTTGCTCTGGCCTTGAGCCGGGACACCCCCACCCGCCGGCGTCAGCCGCCGAACCGCCACACGCTGAAGTCCGCCACCGGCCGGTAGCCGATCCGCTGGTACAGCCCGTTGCTCGTCGGGTTGTCGAGGTCGGTGAAGAGGAGGATCTCCTGGACGCCCGCCGCCCGCGCGGTCCGGCTCACCTCCGCCGTGACCGCGCCGGCGTATCCGCGTCCGCGCAGGTCGGCCAGGGTGTAGACGGGGGCGACACGGACCTGGCCGGCCGTTTCGGGGGTGGCTCCGGCCATGGCGAGCGGGGTGCCGTCGCCGGTTTCCCAGAGGGTGACGCCACCGTAGGAGATACGGGCGTCGGCCCAGTTGCCGGGGTCCTGGCCGACGCCGCCGGTGATCTCCCCGAACTCCTCGAACCAGCGGATCAGCAGATGCCGGTCCGCCGGTCCGGCGATCCGCGCCCGCCCCTGCGGACGGGGCTCCGGTACGGTCAACTCGCCCAGCCGGTAGAGCCGTTGCCGCTTGTCGACGGCGACCGCCGCACCGGTGCGCCGCTCCCAGGCCGCCGCGAAGGACTCCGTCGCGTCCTTCGGCCCGGAGACCCCGGGGAGTGAGCGGCCCAGCTCGGCGAACCGGACCGCCAGGGCGTCGGCCTCCTGCGGGGTGAGCGCGGTGACGTTGATCTGGAAGGGCGGGGTGTGGAGCAGGGCGGCCCGTACCGTGCCGTCGTCCGCTTCCAGCAGGCCGAAGAGGGGCGCTTCCTTGCCGTAGAGATGCAGCCCGCGCCGCCGCAGCGCGTCCGTCACCGTCAGCGGCACCGTGTGCAGTGCGGGGCGGGAGCGCAGGAAGCCGCCCGCGCGGGCGAGGAACTCGTCCAGGTCTTCGGTGAGATACCAGTTCTCAGGGCGCATACGGCCATGATCGGCGCCAACGCTGGGAAGGCACACCGGTTTTCCTACGGCAGCCCAGCCCTCACGGGCGCCACATCGGCCCCCTGCCGCAGCTCAGCCTCCGGACCGAACCCCGGCTCCCCTCCGCAGCTCAACCGCGTGGACCGAACCCCGGCTCCCCTCCCCAGCTCACCCCCAGACCGAACCCCAGCTCCCCTCCTCAGCTCCCCTCCCGGACCGAATCCCGGCTCCCCCTCCGCAACTCAGCCCCCCAGACCGAACCCCAGCTCCCCCTCCGCAGCTCAACCCCAACCCCCGGACCGGCAGCTCAACCCCCTGGGCCGAACCCCCGGCCCCCTCCCCAGCTCATCCCCAGACCGAACCCCGGCCCCCCACCCACCCCAGCTCCCCCCGGACGAAACACCGCCACCCCCTCCACGAACGTCGCCCGCAGCGGCAGACCGGCTCGTAGGTCCGCGGCCGCGCACTCCACCACCTGTGTCATCATCCGCGGGCCCTCCGCCAGATCGACCACCGCGGCCACGTACGGCGTGCGCTCGCGGAAGGGCGGCAGGTCGTTGCGGTGGACGGTGGACCAGGTGTAGAGCACGGCCCGGCCACTCGCCTCCTCCCAGTTCACCTCCTCGCTCCAGCAGTGCGGGCAGAACTCGCGTGGGTAGTGGTGGGCGAGGCCGCAGGCCCCGCAGCGGCGGATCAGCAGCCGGCCCCGCGCCGCCGCCTCCCAGTAGGGGCGGGTGAAGGCGTCGGGCTCCGGAAGGTCGTAGCGCACCGCGGCCATCAGAACCACCCCAGCCACGCGTCGATCGACCAGGTCTGCCACGCCATCCCGAAGAACCCGACGAACGAGATGAGCGCCATCATCGAGTTCTGCCCCTGCTCGGCCCAGTCGTGGATCATCAGGACGAAGTAGATCGCGTTCAGCAGCAGCCCGCCCAGCAACGCGATCGGGGTCAGAAGGCCGAGGATCAGGCCGAGGCCGAGGGAGAGTTCGGCGTAGGCGACGACGTACGCCATCAGCTTCGGGTACGGCTCGACCACCGTCCCGAACCCCTTCCGCACCGGCGTCCAGCGGTGCTTCCCCGCGATCTCCGCCGCCCACGCGATGCCGCTGCCCCGCTCGAACCAGGCCTTCTTGTCCTTGTGCCGCCAGCTCTCCAGCCACCACAGACCGAGCCCGATCCGCAGCACCGCCAGCCACTGAGCGCCGTCCAGCCATATGGAGTCCATAAAACTGACGGTACGTCAGATCGGCGGCGATGCCCACCTGTGAGCCCACGCCGTACCGCCACAACCAGGCGCCCTACGCCACCGGCCCCACCCACTCCTCCTACATCCGTGATCAATCCGCAACCAATTCCGGTCTTGACCGAGACCCATCAACCGGGTGCGTGATTACGCTCCCGAGCATGGCCGACTCCCGTTCCGCTTCCGTGCAGCTCTCCGCCACGCCCGCCGACCGCCCGGTCTACGTCATCGGCGCCGGTCCGGGCGGCCTGGCCGCCGCGTACGCACTGCGGGCGCGGGGCATACGGGCCGTGGTGCTGGAGAAGGCCGACCACGTGGGCACCTCCTGGCGCGGCCACTACGACCGGCTGCGTCTGCACACCACCCGGCGGCTGTCCGCGCTGCCGGGCCTGAAGATCCCCCGGAAGTTCGGGCGCTGGGTGTCCCGCGACAACGTGGTGCGCTATCTGGAGAAGTACGCCGAGCACCACGAGCTGGAGATCGTCACCGGCGTGGAGGTCTTCCGCGTCGAGCGGACCGCCGACGGCACCGGCTGGCTGCTGCACGCCTCCGGCGGTCGCGAGCTGACCGGCAGCGCGGTGGTCGTCGCCACCGGCTACAACCACACCCCGCACATCCCTGACTGGCCGGGCCTGGCGGAGTACGGCGGGGAGTTCCTGCACGCCGGCGCCTACCGCAACGCCGAGCCGTACACGGGCCGGGACGTCCTGGTCGTCGGCGTCGGCAACACCGGCGCCGAGATCGCCGTGGACCTGATGGAGGGCGGGGCGGCGCGGGTGCGGCTGGCGGTGCGCACGGTCCCGCACCTCGTGCGCCGTACGACGCTCGGCTGGCCCGCGCAGTACTCGGGTGTCCTGGTACGGCGGCTGCCGGTGGGACTCGTCGACCGGCTGTGCCGGCTGCAGGCGAAGGCGGGCGTACCGGACCTGTCCGCGCACGGCCTGCCCCGCCCGGACACCGGGCTGTACAGCAGGGTGAAGGAGGGTGCCATCCCCGTGCAGGACGTCGGTCTGATCGACGCCGTGCGCAAGGGGAAGGTGGAGATCGTGGCCGCCGTCAAGTCCTTCGAGGACGGGAACCCGGGGAAGGTCGTCCTCGCCGACGGCGACAGGATCGAGCCGGACGCGGTGATCGCGGCGACCGGGTACACGCGGGCGCTGGAGGGCCTGGTCGGGCATCTCGGGGTGCTGGACGGGCGTGGCAGGCCGGTGGTGCAGGGTGGCCGTGCGCCGGCGCAGGCGCCCGGTCTGTACTTCACCGGGTTCACCAACCCGATCAGCGGGATGTTGCGGGAGATGGCGCTCGACGCCGGGCGGATCGCGAAGGCGGCGGCCAGACATCTGCGCACCCGCCGGTGATTCCGCCGCTCCGCACCCGCCGGTGACCCCCACCGCCCGCACCCGCCGGTAACTTTGCTCGGTCCGACCAGTTCCTGACACTACGTCAGTTCCAGTAATCTGACAGAACGTCAGTTTACTTGTGCTGTCTCACAGGAGCGGGCGGACCGATGCTTGGATCAACCCACGGCACCCTCACCACCGACTCCCGCCGGGCCCGCGTCATCGCGTGCGGCGAGCAGCGGCCCGGCCCCGTCGTCCACGACCGGGTCGACGACCTGGACGTCAGCGGGCGGCCGCTGTACGCGGACGTCCCCGACCTGACCCGCTTCTTCCGGCCCGAGTCGGTCGCCGTGATCGGCGCCTCGGACGCGGAGGGACGCCCGAACACCGGGATCACCCGGCAGCTGCTGGCCTGGGCCGAGCGGGTGGGGGCGCGGGTGTATCCGGTGCATCCGTCCCGCCCCTCGGTCTTCGGCATCCCGTGCGCCGCCTCGGTCGCCGAACTGCTGCCCGGCCAGGTCGACCTGGCCGTGCTGCTGGTGGCCGACCCGCTGCCGGTGATCGAGGAACTGGCCGACGCGAAGGTCAGGTTCGCGGTCGCCTTCGCCTCCGGGTTCGCCGAGACGGGCGAGGCGGGCGCCGAGGCACAGCAGCGGCTCACGGACGCCGTACGCCGCTCGGGGATCCGGCTCCTCGGCCCGAACACCAATCTCAACGCCTTCGAGGACATCCGGGAGGACCTGACCGGCCCGGCGATCGCGCTGATCACTCAGTCGGGCCACCAGGGCCGCCCGGTGTTCTCGCTCCAGGAGCTGGGCATCCGCCTCTCCCACTGGGCGCCCACCGGCAACGAGGCCGACCTGGAGACCGCCGACTTCCTGTCCTGGTTCGCCGAGCAGCCCGAGGTCGGTGCCGTCGCCTGCTATGTGGAGGGCCTGAAGGACGGCCGCGCCTTCCTGCTGGCCGCCGACCGGGCCGCCCGTCGCGGGGTGCCGGTGGTCGCGGTGAAGGTGGGCCGCACCGAGACCGGCGCGCGCACGGCCGCCTCGCACACCGGCAAGCTCACCGGCGCCGACGACGTGGTGGACGCGGCGATGCGCCAGTTCGGGGTCGTACGGGTCGACGGTCTCGACGAACTCCAGGACACCGCAGCCCTGTTGGCGCGGGCGCGGGCTCCGCTGGCGGAGGGGGTCGCGGTGTACTCGATCTCCGGCGGCACCGGCGCGCATGCCGCCGACCTCGCCACCGCCGCCGGACTCCACCTCCCCCGCCTGTCCGAGGCCAGGCAGGCGGAGCTGCACCAGTGGATACCGGAGTACCTGAGCGTGGCGAACCCGGTGGACAACGGCGGGCATCCGGTGGGCGACTGGCGCGGCCGGAAGATCGTCGACGCGATCCTCGCCGACCCGTCCATCGGCGTCCTGATCTGCCCGGTCACCGGCCCGTTCCCGCCGCTGAGCGACAAGCTCGTGACGGACCTGGCCGAGGCGGCCGAGGAGACGGACAAGCTGGTGTGCGTGGTGTGGGGCTCGCCGGTGGGCACGGAGGCGGCCTACCGCGAGGTCCTGCTGGGCTCCTCCCGTGTGGCCACCTTCCGCACGGTGGGCAACTGCCTCAAGGCGGTGCGCGCCTGGCTGGACCACCACCGCTTCGTGAGCGACTACCGCTCCCCCTTCGACGAGGCCCCCCGCACCCCCTCCCCCTCCTTCCGCAAGGCCGAGGCCCTGATGCGCCCCGGTCAGCAGCTCAGCGAGCACGGGGCCAAGCAACTGCTGCGCGCCTACGGCATCCGGGTGCCGCGCGAACAGCTGGTGACCAGCGCGGCGGCGGCCGTACGTGCGGCGGCGCAGGTCGGCTACCCGGTGGTGATGAAGGCCTCCGGCGCCCAGATCGCCCACAAGACCGAACTGGGCCTGGTGAAGATCGGTCTGACATCGGCCAGCCAGGTCAGGGACGCCTACCGCGAGCTGACCGACATCGCGCGCTACGAAGGTGTCTCGCTGGACGGGATCCTGGTGTGCCAGATGGTCGAACAGGGCGTGGAGATGGTTCTCGGGATGACCCACGACGACCTGTTCGGCCCGACGGTGACGGTGGGCCTCGGCGGGGTCCTGGTGGAGGTCCTGCACGACGCGGCGGTCCGGGTGCCGCCGTTCGGCGAGGACCAGGCCCGGGCCATGCTCGCCGAGCTCCGCGGCCGGGCCCTGCTGGACGGCGTCCGGGGCCGACCGCCGGCCGACCGGGACGCGCTGGTGGAGGTGATCCTGCGGGTCCAGCGGATGGCGCTCGAACTGGGCGAGCACATCGCCGAGTTGGACATCAACCCGCTGATGGTGCTGCCCCGGGGGCAGGGCGCGGTGGCGCTGGACGCGCTGGTGGTGTGCCGATGAGCGAGCTGGAGACCGAGCGGAGCGAGCAGGTCGCCCACCTCACCCTGAACCGTCCCGACTCCCTCAACGCCCTCACGCCCGCGATGAGGGACGAGCTGATCGACCGCCTTGCCGAGGCATCCGCTGCCCCGGACATCCGGGTGGTGGTCCTGACCGGCAGGGGGCGCGGGTTCTGCGCGGGCGCGGACCTGAGAGGCGGCGGCACCGGTGGCCACCGGCTGCCCGGCGACGTGGCCCGGATGCTGCGCCGGGGCGCCCAACGCCTGATCGCGGCGGTCCTGGACTGCGAGAAGCCGGTGATCGCCGCCGTGAACGGCACTGCGGCGGGCCTCGGCGCGCACCTGGCGTTCGCCTGCGACCTGGTCCTGGCCGCCGAGTCGGCCCGCTTCATCGAGGTGTTCGTACGGCGGGGCCTGGTACCGGACGCCGGCGGCGCGTACCTGCTCCCCCGCCTGCTGGGCCCCCACCGGGCGAAGGAGCTGATGTTCTTCGGCGACGCGGTGCCGGCGGCTGACGCACGGCGGCTGGGGCTGGTCAACCGGGTCGTACCGGACGGGGAGCTGGAGAAGACGGCCCGCGAGTGGGCCGCCCGCCTGGCGTCCGGCCCCTCCCGCGCCCTGGCCCTGACCAAGCACCTGGTGAACTCTTCCCTGGAGTCGGACCGGGCCACCGCCTTCGCCGCGGAGGCCTGGGCCCAGGAGCTCAACATGGCGACCGAGGACGCCCAGGAGGGACTGCGGGCGTTCGCGGAACGCCGGGCGGCGCGGTTCCGGGGGCGGTGAGGGTCAGTCCTCGGCGCGGTCCAGGGTGCGGAGGGTGCCCGCGTCCGGGTCGCCGAAGAGGACGTACAGCTGGGGGGCGGACTCGGTGCCGCTGACGGACCAGCGGGTGTCCTCGCAGGCTTCCTATCTGACGCTCCGTCAGCTTTAATGGAGGCGTGATGGGACACGCAGGGGCGGCGGCCGCCGCCGTCCGGTATCTGGGGCGCAGGCCCGTGGAGCCGTTGCCGCGGCCGGATCTGCGGTGCGTGCGGGAGGACGAGCGGGCGCCGGTGGAGCCGGGTGAGTTCCGGCAGGTGCTGGGGAGCTTCGCGAGCGGGGTGACCGTGATCACGACACCGGCCGCCGACGGAGAGGTCGGCCCCGCGGGTTTCGCCTGCCAGAGCTTCGCCTCCCTCTCCCTCGAACCGCCCCTGGTCTGCTTCATGGTGGGCCGTACGTCCACCACCTGGCCCCGGATCGCCCGCGCGGGCGTCTTCTGCGTCAACGTGCTCAGCGCCGGCCAGGGCGAACTGTGCCGGGCCTTCGCGGTGAGAGGCGCGGACAAGTTCGCGGGCGTGGCGTACGACGCGGCGCCCGCCTCCGGCTCCCCGCGCCTGGCCGGCTCCGCCGCCTGGATCGACTGCACCGTCCACGCCGTGCACACCGGGGGCGACCACCTGATCGTCGTGGGCCGGGTGGACGCGCTCGGAGCGGAGGATCCGGCCGAGCCGCTGCTCTTCCATCGCGGGCGGTTCGCCCGGATCGGCCACCCCTAGGCCCCGTCCCGCGGTTCACCGGGAGCGGGCGCTTCCGACACGGCTGCCGGTCCGCGCCCCGAGCGCCTTGCGCGGCGTGGGCCATGGTGCGGTGAACACCGGGTCGGGCCCGCGGACTGGCCGTCGCCGCGGCCCGAGGGCGCCTGCCGCTCCGACTGGCCCGCTTCCTGGGCTGGGCTCATCACGCCGGACTCCTCCGCGTCGCAGGCAACTCGTACCAGTTCCGGCACATCGAGTTCCAGAGGTGGCTGGTGCGGGACGGCGGCGAGCGGGACTGAGTTCGGGTTCGCGCGGCTTTCTCCCCCTGTCAGGCGCCTCAGGACACGGCGGCCACCGGAGCCGACGGAGCCGTCCGGCGGATCACCAGGGACATCAGGGCCGCCGCCGCGCACAGCGTGCCGGAGGCGTACCAGACGAGGTCGTAGGTGCCGAAGACGTCCCGGGCGAGGCCGCCGAGGTAGGCGACGAGGGCCGCGCCGACCTGGTGGGAGGCGAGCACCCAGCCGAAGACGATGGCGCTGTCCTCGCCGAACTGCTCCCGGCACAGGGCGAGGGTCGGCGGGACGGTGGCCACCCAGTCCAGGCCGTAGAAGACGATGAAGAACAGCATCGGGGGATGGACCGCGGGGCCCAGGAGCATGGGGAGGAAGACGAGGGAGATGCCACGCAGGGCGTAGTACACGGCCAGCAGACGGCGCGGTTCGAAGCGGTCGGTGAACCAGCCGGAGGCGATCGTGCCGACCACGTCGAACACGCCGATGACCGCGAGCAGCGAGGCGGCCGTCGTGACGGGCATGCCGTGGTCGTGCTCGGCGGGCACGAAGTGGGTCTGGATCAGGCCGTTGGTGGAGGCGCCGCAGATCGCGAAGGTGCCGGCGAGCAGCCAGAAGGTGCCGGTGCGCACGGAGGTCGAGAGGACCTTCAGCGTGCGGCGGGCGGCACCGGTCACCGGCGCGGGCTTGGGCACGAACTCGCGTGCGCCGTACGGCTTCTGCCCGACGTCGGCCGGGTGGTCGCGCAGCAGGATCCAGACGAAGGGGACCACGGCCAGAGCGGCCAGGGACACCGTCACGGCGGCCGGGCGCCAGCCGTGGTGCTCGGTCAGCCAGGACAGCACCGGCAGGAAGATCAGCTGCCCGGAGGCGGACGCCGCGGTCAGGATGCCGCTGACCAGGCCGCGCCGCTCGGTGAACCAGCGGTTGGTGACCGTCGCCGCGAACGCGAGGGCCATCGAGCCGGAGCCGAGGCCGACCAGCAGGCCCCAGCACAGCCACAGCTGCCAGGCCGCCGTCATCCACACGGTCAGGCCCGAGCCGGCCGCGATCACGGTCAGCGCGGCGGCGACCACCCGGCGGATGCCGAAGCGGTCCATCAGCGCGGCGGCGAAGGGCGCGGTGAGGCCGTAGAGGGCGAGGTTGATGGAGACGGCCGCGCCGATCGTGCCGCGCGACCAGCCGAACTCCTGGTGCAGCGGGTCGATGAGCAGGCCGGGCAGGGAGCGGAAGGCGGCCGCGCCGATGATCGTGACGAAGGTGACGGCGGCGACGAACCACGCCCGGTGCACACGGCGGCGCCGGACGGGCGGGGCGGCCTGGACGGGGGCTGCGGCTGGGCTTGTCTGAGTCACGTCATACAGCGTGCTTTTTTCATGAGCACACAACGAGTGGCCCAAAGGACAGCATTCGTTAGGATCGGGCCATGACTGCTGTCAGTGAGGAGCCCGAGGAAGCCGCGGGCTTCCGTCCGCACCGGATCGCCGTCCTCGCCCTCGACGGCCTGCTCCCCTTCGAGCTGGGCATTCCGCACCGCATCTTCGGCCGCCCCAAGGACGGGCACGGCCGGCGCCTGTACGAGGTGCTGACCTGCTCGGTACGGCCGCCCGGCCCGGTCGAGACCGACGCCGACTTCGCCGTGCACGTCCCGAACGGCCCGGAGGCGCTGGCCGGCGCCGACACGGTGATCGTCCCGGCGTCGTACGAGCTCGGTCCGGTCTTCGAGGAGGGCCGGCTGACCGAGGAGCTGGCCGCCGCCCTCGCCGGTATCCGCCCCGGCACCCGGCTCGCCTCCATCTGCACCGGCGTCTACGTCCTCGCGGCCGCCGGATACCTCGACGGCCGCCCGGCGACCACGCACTGGGCCGACGCCGAGCGTTTCCAGCGCATGTTCCCGCGGGTCAAGGTGGACGCGGACGTGCTGTTCATCGACGACGGCGACGTGCTCACCTCGGCCGGGGTGGCCGCCGGGATCGACCTGTGCCTGCACATGGTGCGCCGTGACTTCGGTACGGCGGTGGCCAACGAGGTGGCCCGGCGCACGGTCGTACCCCCGCACCGCGACGGCGGCCAGGCCCAGTACATCGAACGCCCGCTCCCCGACCCGCAGTTGTCGACCACGACCGCCGCCCGCGCCTGGGCGCTCGGCCGCCTGCACGAGCCGATCCAGCTGCGGGACATGGCCGGGCAGGAGGCCATGTCGGTCCGCACCTTCACCCGCCGCTTCCGTGAGGAGGTCGGGATCAGCCCCGGGCAGTGGCTCACCCAGCAGCGCGTGGAACGCGCCCGCCAACTGCTGGAGACCACCGACCTCTCCATCGACCAGGTGGCCCGCGAGGCGGGCTTCGGCACGGCCCAGTCGATGCGCCAGCACCTCCAGCAGGCGCTCGGGGTGACCCCGACGGCGTACCGGCGGACCTTCCGGACCGGCGTCAGAACGTGAGCACCGCCCGGGCCACCCGCCCCGCCTCGGCGTCCGCGCGGGCCTTGGCGAAGTCCTCCACGGGGTACACCGCCGTCACCAACTCGTCGAACAGCAGACGGCCTTGGCGGTACAGCTCGGCGTACAGGGCGATGTCCCGCTGGGGGCGCGAGGAACCGTAGCGGCAGCCCAGGACGGACTTGTCCAGGTAGAGGGAGGAGACCAGGAAGGACGCCTCGGCGGCGGCCGGCGGCACGCCCAGCAGGACGGCCTGCCCGTGCCGGTCGAGGAGGTCGATCGCCTGCCGGATCAGCTCCACCCGGCCCACGCACTCGAAGACGTGGTCGGCGCCCGTGGGCAGGATGTCCTTGACGCCCTCCGTCGAGGTCAGGAAGTCGGTCGCGCCGAACTGCCGGGCCATCTCCTCCTTGGCCGGGTTGGCGTCCACGGCGACGATCCTCAGCGCCCCCGCGAGCCGCGCCCCCTGCAGCACGTTCAGCCCGATCCCACCGGTGCCGATGACGACGACACTGTCCCCCCGGTCCACCCGGGCCCGGTTCAGCACGGCACCCACGCCCGTGAGCACCCCGCACCCGATCAGTGCGGCCGACTCCAGGGGGATGTCCTTGGGGATCCGCACCGCCTGCACGGCCTTGACGACCGTGCGTTCGGCGAAGGCGGAGTTGGCGGCGAACTGGTGAACCAGGTCGGCCGCGCCCCGCGTGAACGGCTTCCCCGGGCGTCCGATGGCCTGTCGGCACATCGTCGGCCGGCCCCGGTCGCACTCCGCGCACGTGCCGCAGTTGGCGAGCGTGGACAGCGCCACATGGTCGCCGGGCGCGACATGGGTGACGCCCGCGCCGACCGCCTCCACCACCCCCGCCCCCTCGTGCCCCAGCACCACCGGCACCGGGAACGGAATGGTGCCGTCCACCACGGACAGATCGCTGTGGCACAGCCCGGCCGCCGCGATCGCCACCAGCACCTCGCCGGGCCCCGGCTCCCGCACCGCGAGATCGTCGACCACCTGCACCTGCTTGCCGTCGAACACCACTCCACGCATCACGCGGCCCCCTTGGGCTCTCTGGGCAGGCCGAGCACACGCTCAGCGATGATCGTGCGCTGGACCTGGTCCGAGCCGCCGTAGATGGTGTCGGCCCGGGAGAAGAGGAACAGATGCTGATCCGCGCCGAGTTCGTACGGTGCCGAGGGCGACCAGTCCGTGGGACCGACGGTGGCCGCCGCGCCCCTCACCTGCATCGCCAGCTCGCCGAGCCGCTGGTGCCAGCCGGCCCAGAGCAGCTTGGCCACGCTGGGCGCGCCGGGGTCGGCCGAGCCGCCGAGGGTGCGCAGGGCGTGCCGGCGCATGGTCCGCAGCTCGGCCCACTGCCGCACGAGCCGCGATCGCAGGACCGGATCCGCCGCCGCCCCCGTCTCCACGGCCACCCGTACGACCTGGGCCAACTCCTCGGCGAACCCGATCTGCTGGGCGAGGGTGGACACCCCGCGCTCGAACCCGAGCAGACTCATGGCCACCGACCACCCCCGCCCCTCCCCTCCCACGACGTGCTCCACGCGCGCGTGCGCCCCGTCGAAGAGGACCTCGTTGAAGTCGCTGGTGCCGGTCATCTGCCGGATCGGGCGCACCTCGATGCGACCGGGCTGGTCCATGGGAACGAGCAGGAAGCCGAGCCCGTGGTGCCGCCTGGACTCCGGATCGGTACGGGCCAGCACGAAACACCAGTCGGCCTCGTGCGCGAGCGAGGTCCAGATCTTCTGCCCGCTGATCCGGTAGCGGTCCCCTTCCCGGACCGCCACCGTCCGCACCCCGGCCAGGTCCGACCCGGCCCCGGGCTCGCTGTACCCCTGGCACCACAGCTCCTCACCGGCCGCGACGGGCGGCAGGAAGCGGGCCTTCTGCTCGTCGGTGCCGTGCGCGATGAGGGTGGGGGCCAGCAGGTTCTCCCCGATGTGCCCGGAGCGCGGGGGCGCGACCGACCGCGCGTACTCCTCGGCCCAGACGACCTGCTGGGTGAGGGTGACGCTGCGGTTGCCGTATCCCGGCTCGGGCCAGCCGAGACCTATCCAGCCGGCTTTGCCGAGGGTGCGTTCCCAGGTACGGCTGTCTGTGCCTGGGTCGGCGTTCGCCGTCAGCCATGCGCGGGCCTCGGCACGAAAGTCCTCGTCCCCTTGACCGAACCCGAAATCCATATGTGGACCACCTTCGAATTGGGGGCCACGGGGGCGCCCCGTAAGGGGCGCGGGGAACTGCGCGCCAAGCCACAACGCACCCGCAGCCGCCGAATCACAACGCCCCCGAGCCATCAGGCGTTCGGTCGCGAAGAACCCCGCGCCGCCTCTTCCATCGCCAAAAGCTGGGACAGCATCGGCATCGGATCCACCCCCACCGACCCAGGCAAAAGCTCCGCTATCTTCTCCGGGGTCCAACCGCCGGAGGCAAACGCGGAACGCAGTTCACGCGGCTGGGCCCACACCGCCAACTTCGGTCCCGCGACGGTGTACACCTGCCCGGTGATGCCCAGCGCAGCGGCCCCGTCGGACAGCAGGTACACCACCAGCGCGGCCACGTCCTCCGGCTCGCCGATCTCCGTCAGCTCCATGGGGACGTTCGCCGACATCCGCGTACGCGCCACCGGCGCCACTGCGTTGGCGGTGACCCCGTACTTGTGCAGACCGAGCGCCGCGCTGCGGACGAGCGAAATGATCCCGCCCTTCGCCGCGCTGTAGTTGGCCTGGGACACCGACCCCTGATGGTTGCCGCTGGTGAACCCGATCAGCGTGCCGGAGCGCTGCCTGCGCATCACCGCGGACGCCGCCCGGAAGACGGTGAACGTGCCCTTGAGATGGGTGGCGAGCACGGGGTCCCACTCCTCCTCGGTCATGTTGAACAGCATGCGTTCGCGCAGGATCCCGGCCACGCACACGACCCCGTCGAGACGGCCGTACGCGGCCAGCGCCACGTCGACGACCCGCTGCCCGCCCGCCATCGTCGAGATGTCGTCGGCTACCGCGACCGCCTCCCCGCCCGCCGCCTCGATCTCCTTGACGACGCCCTCGGCGACCTCACTGGTGGGCGAGGCGCCGTCGACGGAGACGCCGTAGTCGTTGACGACGACCTTCGCCCCCTCGGCGGCGGCCGCCCGCGCGACCGCCCGGCCGATGCCCCGCCCGGCGCCCGTCACGGCGACGACCTTTCCTGCCAAGAAGTTCCCCACGACCGGCCCCTTCCCGCGGTTTCTGACGGTCCGTTAGATTCTATGGCGCGTCGGATGCGCGGACACAAGCCCCGGGGAGGCACCGGATGGCACTGCCTGAGGAGTTCCACGAGATCGCGGGGCGCGTGAACAACTGGGGGCGCTGGGGGGCGGACGACGAGATCGGCACGCTGAACCTGATCACCGACGAGGTCGTCCGCGAGGCCGCCGCCTGCGTCCGCACCGGGCGCCGCGTCCCCCTCGCGCTTCCGCTCCGGCAGGACGGTGTGCAGACCGGTGTGATGCCCGGGCGGGTCAACCCGCTGCACGTGATGGTCCAGATCAACCAGGAACTCTTCGGGCCGGGCACGGTGGCGTGCACCGACGACGCGGTGACCATGGGCCTGCAGGCCGGCACCCACTGGGACGCCCTCCCGCACGTCTCGCACTCGGGCCGGATCTACAACGGCCGCCCTGCGCACACGGTCACCGCGCACGGCGGTGCGGAGTACAGCGGGATCGACAAGGCGCGGCACATCGTCTCGCGCGGGGTGCTGCTGGACGTGGCACGCGCGCGTGGCGTGGACCGGCTGCCGGGGGGCCACGCGGTGACGCCGGAGGATCTGGCGCGGGCCGAGGAGTTCGGCGGGGTCCGGGTCCGGGCCGGCGACATCGTGCTGGTCCGCACCGGGCAGGTGCAGGTGTATCTGGCCGGGGACAGGCACGGGTACGGCTATCCGTCGCCGGGACTGTCCCTGCGCACCCCGGAGTGGTTCCACGCGCGTGATGTGGCGGCGGTCGCGAACGACACGCTCACTTTTGAGATATTTCCGCCCGAGTCGGAGAATCTGTGGCTGCCCGTGCACGCCCTGGACCTGGTGGAGATGGGGATGCTCCAGGGGCAGAACTGGAATCTCGAAAAGTTGTCCACAGCCTGTGGAGAAGAGGGGCGGTACGCGTTCCTGCTGTCGGCGATGCCCGAGCCGTTCACCGGCGCGACGGGAACGCCGGTGGCACCCGTGGCCGTCCTCTGAGAGCCCCCGGGCGGAGGCGTTGACCGGCCGGCGGCGCGTCTCCCCCACCGTCGCGCGCACGCGCCGCCCACCGGGTGCGACCCACACTCGGCGAGGGCCGCCGTCACCCAGGCCCTCGCCGTCCCCTCGCGGCGAATCGTCGCCCACCAGCGTGATCAGCCAGTCACGGGTCGTCAACGCCGGTACGGGGATTTGTTACGTACGCCCTGTTCGCGGCACCCCGCGCACGGATGCACCCCCGGCGCACCGCCGCGCCGGGTGCTACACCGCCTCGAAGGCGAGACCCTCGTACGCGGACAGTCCGCCCCCGTACGCCATCGCTGCGCTCTCACCGGGCTGGGAACAGCGGTCCAGTTCGCACCAGATGCTCTTGCCGGCACCCTCCGGGCTCCAGCCCCAGCGATCGGCCAGGCAGTCCACCAGGGCCAGGCCACGACCGCCGGTGGCGTCACCGCCCGCGCAACGCGGCACGGGGGCGCGGGAGCTGCTGTCGGCCACCTCGACGCGCACGGTGGCCACCAGGGGTGTCGTCGGCGCCCCGGCGGTCCCGGCAGGCTCGGCGCTTCCGGCCGGCTCGGCCGCCGTATCCGGTCGCTCGGCCGGCTCGGCCGCCGTGCCCGGCAGGGAGAGCCGGAGCACGGCCGCGTGACCGGTGTGCACCACGGCGTTGGTCACCAGTTCGGAGACGAGCAGGATCAGGGTCTCGGCCAGCGGCTCGTCGGCCGCTATCCCGAGTCCGGCGAGCCGCGAGCGGGCCCATCTCCTCGCCCGACCCACCTCCGTGGGATCGGGCCGGATCTCCAGCTGCACTTGAAGCACCTGCACCGCTCACACCATCCGAACCGGCGGACACATGACCCCACGCCACCCGGCCGCCACGACCGCTGCAGCCGCGACGACGATCACGAGGGCCACGATCGTAGCCATTTTCTGCATGGCCAGAACAACGGCCAGAGCAAGGGTCACGGAACGTGATTCCCTTTGGAGACAGCATGGTTGACGTACAGTCACCCC
Source organism: Streptomyces sp. NPDC007856 (assembly GCF_042868225.1). Classification (NCBI taxonomy): domain Bacteria; kingdom Bacillati; phylum Actinomycetota; class Actinomycetes; order Kitasatosporales; family Streptomycetaceae; genus Streptomyces; species Streptomyces sp. NPDC007856. Next base: position 103,341 of record NZ_JBIAEC010000012.1, read on the forward strand.
AACAAGCGCTTCGGGCATATTCCAGCGCGAAGGAGTACGCGTGCGGCATACTGTGCGACGCTCGTGCGGGGGAGTCGAACAGGCGCCGGCCGACGCCTTCACCGCCCCGCGAGCAGCGGCGCGCACCGCGCGACCCGGTGCCGCCCCAGGGGCACCGCCGGCCCGGCTCGTGCTCGCAGCCACTCGCATCCCACACAAGGTACCGGAGGGGACCCCTGACTCCGGGCCGTGACGAGCCTGACGAAGGACACAACCCGGTCTCGACGCTCCGTGATACCGGCGTGCCACAATCCGCGACATCATGGGCCAAGGATTTCCCGCCGGTGCAGTCCAGGGCGGGTCACCGCTTCAGGCGACCAGCCACGCGGCGAGCAGTTCCTCACTCTCCGTGCTCCCGCCGCCCCGCCATGACCGCACCCAGGCCCGCTTCAGATGCAGATGCACATCCGCCTCCCAGGTGAACCCCATGCCGCCGTGCACCTGAAGGCAGTCCCGGGCCCCGCGTACGGCGGCCTCGTCGGCGAGCAGCCGGGCGGCGGCGATGTCGGCCGGGTCACCGGTGACGGCGGCCGCGTACACGGCGGCGCGCGCGGTCTCGGCCCGCACCAGCAGGTCCGCGCACAGATGCTGCACGGCCTGGAAGGCCCCGATCGGCCGCCCGAACTGCTCACGCGCACGGGCGTGTTGCACGGCCAGCTCCTGCACCCGTACGGCGGTGCCGAGCTGCTCGGCGGCGGTGAGGAGGGTGGAGACGGGGTCGGAGGTGCGCGCGCCGGTGCCGTCGGCGTCGGGGGTGCCGGTGCCGTCGGCGTCCGCGGCGCCGGTGCCGGCCGGTGGTCGGGGCGTCCGCGTACGGTGCAGCGGGGTCAGCGGGTCGACGGAACGCAGCGGTACGGCCCCCGCCACCTCCCCACGCACCGCATCCGCCGCCTCCAGCCACTCCACCAGTTCCCCGTCCAGCGCCGCCACCACCGTCTCCCCGGTGGCCGCGCCCGGTACGCGCCCGGCGGCGAGGTGGGTCGCCACGAGCGGTCCGGGAAGCAGTGCCCGGCCCGCCTCCTCGAAAGCCAGCACGGCCTCCGGCAGCCCCAGCCCGACCCCGCCGTCCGCCTCGGGCAGCCGCAGGGCGAAGAACCCCGCGTCCCCGAGCGCCCGCCACAGCTCCCGGTCGAGCCGTCCCGGCGCGTCGACGGCCGCCCGCAGCGCCTCCCGCCCGAACCGCCGGCCCAGCAGCTGCCGTACGCCCGCCTTCAACGCTCGCTGGTCATCGGTGAGTTGGAAACGCACGCTCATCGTCCTTTCGGCAGCCCCAGGATCCGCTCGGCCACGATGTTGCGCTGGATCTGTGAGGTGCCGGCGGCGATGGTGTACGAGAGGGAGGACAGGCGGTCCAGGCCCCAGGGCCGGTTCAGGTCGAGGCCGTCGGGGCCCAGGACCTCGGCGGCGGTGTCGTACAGCTCCTGACGCGCGTGGGAGTAGCGGAGTTTGAAGACCGAACCCCCGACCCCCGGCACCCCGCCGTTCGCCTCCGCCTCGCTCACGTTCCACTGGGTCAGCCGCCACAGCGCCCGGAACTCCGCCTCCAGTCGGCCGAGCCGGCGCCGCAGCACGGGATCGCCCCAGCGGCCGTTCTCCCGTGCCTCGCCCGCGAGTTCGGCCAGGACGCGGCGGCAGGCCACCACCTCGCCGACGAACGCCGTGCCGCGCTCGAAGGACAGGGTCACCATGGTCACGCGCCAGCCGTCGTTCTCCGCGCCGACCCGGTTCGCCACCGGCACCCGCACCTCGTCCAGGAACACCTCCGCGAACTCGGCCGACCCGGCGAGCGTGCGCAGTGGCCGTACGGTGATGCCGGCGGCGTCCATGGGCATCGCGAGCCAGGTGATGCCCCGGTGCCTGGGGGCGTCCGGGTCGGTGCGGACCAGCAGTTCGCACCAGTCGGCTACCTCGGCGTGGGAGGTCCAGATCTTGGACCCGGTGACCACGTAGTCGTCGCCGTCACGCCACGCGCGCGTGCGCAGCGACGCCAGGTCCGATCCCGCGTCCGGTTCGCTGAAGCCCTGGCACCACACCTCCTCGCCGCGCAGGATCGGCGGCAGCCAGCGCGCCCGCTGCCCGGGCGTGCCCTCGGCGGCGATCGTCGGGCCGGCGTGCAGCAGCCCGACGAAACCCGCCCCCACATAGGGCGCGCCCGCTTTCTCCGTCTCCTCCAGGAAGATCAGCCGGGTCGTCGGCGAGGCGTCCCAGTGGACGTCGGCGTACCCGGCCTCGTACAGCATCCGCTGCCAGCCCAGGTCGTACGCCCTGCGCGCGGGCCAGTCGTCGACGGACGGCTTGGCCGGGAGGGTGGGGAGCACCTTGGCGAGCCACTCCCTCAGCCGGGCCCGGAACTCCTCCTCCTCGGGCGTGTACGACAGATCCACTAGCGGTCCAGGTCCAGGCCGAGCATGCGGATGGCGTTGCCCCGCATCAGCTTGTGGACCGTCTCCTCGTCGAGGCCCTTCACATGGTCGAGGGCGACCTCCTTGGTGTGCGGGAAGGTCGAGTCGACGTGGGGGTAGTCGGTCTCGAAGGTGGCGTTGTCCCGCCCCACCACGTCCAGCGAGGCGACCCCGTGCCTGTCGCGGAAGAAGCAGCAGAAGATCTGCCGGTAGTAGTACGTCGACGGCGGCTCGGGGATCAGGTCGCGGACCCCGCCCCAGGCCCGGTGCTCCTCCCAGACGTCGTCGGCGCGCTCCAGGGCGTACGGGATCCAGCCCATCTGCCCTTCGGAGTAGGCGAGCTTGAGCCGGGGGAACCTCACCAGGACCCCGCTGAAGAGGTAGTCCATCATCGAGGCCATCGCGTTGTTGAAGCTGAGCGAGGCCTGGACGGCGGGCGGGGCGTCGGGCGACGCGGCCGGCATCTGGGAGCTGCTGCCGATGTGCATGTTGACGACCGTCCCCGTCTCCTGGCAGACGGCGAAGAACGGGTCCCAGTAGCCGGAGTGGATGGACGGCAGCCCAAGGTGGGTGGGGATCTCGGAGAAGGTCACCGCCCGCACCCCGCGCCCGGCGTTGCGCCGGATCTCGGCGACGGCCAGTTCGACGTCCCACAGCGGGATCAGGCACAGCGGGATGAGGCGGCCCCCGCTGTCGCCGCACCACTCCTCCACCATCCAGTCGTTGTAGGCGCGCACGCAGGCGAGCGCGACCTCCTTGTCGTGCGCCTCGGCGAAGGTCTGCCCGCAGAAGCGGGGGAAGGTCGGGAAGCAGAGGCTGGCCTCGACATGGTTGAGGTCCATGTCCGCAAGGCGCGCCTTGGGGTCCCAGCACCCGCGCCGCATCTGCTCCCGGGTGATCCCCTCCAGGGTCATCTCGTCCCGGTCGAAGCCGACGGCGGCGATGTTGCGCTTGTACGGGAACTTCAGGTCCTCGTAGATCCACCAGTCGGTCGGCTGGCCGGCCGGGTCCATGGTGATCTGGTACTTGCCGCCGACATAGGCCAGTTCTCCGATCCCGGCGGTCAGCGGCTTGGGCCCACGGTCCCGATACCTGGCCGGCAGCCAGGTCTCGAAGAGATGGGCGGGCTCGATCACATGGTCGTCGACGCTGATGATGCGGGGCAGTTCGGTCATGGGTCCCCTCCTCCGCCGCACGGTACTTATCTGATGGTCCGTCAGATAACATGCTACCTGACGAGCCGTCAGCCAAGGAGGGGGCACACGTGAACGACACCCCGCACTCCCTGAGTTCCGCCCGCACGCTGTGGGACCTGGTCGTCCGCCGCGCGGCCCTCACCCCCGACCGCCCGGTCCTCCTTCAGCAGGACCGCGCGCTCACCTTCGGCGCACTGCGGGCGCGTGCCGAGCGGGTGGCGGCGGGCCTGTACGGCATGGGCGTGCGACCCGGCACGGTGGTGGCCTGGCAGCTGCCCACCCGTATCGAGACCGTCGTGCTGTCCTTCGCACTGGCCCGCCTGGGCGCCGTACAGTCCCCGGTGATCCCCTTCTACCGGGACCGGGAGGTCGGCTTCGCCCTGCGCGAGTCGAAGGCGGAGTTCTTCGCGGTCCCCGGGGTGTGGCGGGGTCACGACCACCTGGAGATGGCCCGCCGCCTCGGCGCGAAGGGCGTCTTCGAGGCATACGACACCCTCCCCGACGGCGATCCGTCCGCGCTCCCCGCCCCGCCCGCCGAGGGCACCTCGGTCCGCTGGATCTACTGGACCTCCGGCACCACCTCCGACCCCAAGGGCGTGCTGCACACCGACCGCTCCCTGCTCGCCGGCGGCTCCTGCCTGGCGCATGCGCTGAGATTGGGGGCCGACGACGTGGGCTCGATCGCCTTCCCGTACGCCCACATAGGCGGCCCGGACTACCTGGTGATGCTGCTGCTCTACGGCTTCCCGGCGGTGCTGTTCGAGCACTTCGCACTGCCGGCCGCGCTGGCGGAGTACCGGCGGCACGGGGTGACGGTGGCCGGCGGCTCCACGGCCTTCTACTCGATGTTCCTGGCCGAACAACGCAAACAGCCGGGTGAGAAGCTGATCCCGACCCTGCGCCTGCTGGCGGGCGGCGGGGCGCCGAAACCCCCCGAGGTCCACCACTGCGTGGTCCGCGAGCTGGGCGTCCAGCTCGCCCACGGCTACGGCATGACCGAGGTCCCGATGATCACCATGGGCGACCCCCGGGACACCCCGGAGAACCTGGCGACGACCGAGGGCCGCCCGCCGGCCGGCATGGAGGTCCGCATCGTCGACGGCGAGATACGGCTGCGCGGCGAGGCCGTCTGCCAGGGCTATCTGGACCCCGCCCAGACCGCCGCCGCCTTCGACCCCGACGGCTTCCTGCGCACCGGCGACCTGGGCCGTGTCACGGACTCCGGCCACCTCGTCCTCACCGGCCGGCTGAAGGACGTGATCATCCGCAAGGGTGAGAACATCTCGGCCAAGGAGATCGAGGACCTCCTCGCCGCGCACCCGTCGGTCGCGGACGCGGCGGTGATCGGCCTGCCGGACGCGGAACGGGGGGAACTGGTCTGCGCGGTCGTCGAACAGCCGCCGGGTGCCGCCGAGTTGACCTTGCCGGAGGTCGTCTCGTACCTGCGCGAAGCCGGTCTGTCCGTGCACAAGCTGCCGGAGCGGCTGGAGGTCGTGGACGCGCTTCCGCGCAACGACACCCTGCGGAAGGTGCTGAAGTACAGGCTGCGGGAGCGGTTCGCCGGCCGACCGTGACACCCCGGGCAGCCTCAGCCGACCGCCTGCCAGGCGTCCTTGCCGATGCCCAGGTCCTCTCGGGCCCGCTCGTGGTACCTGTTCAGGAGGTCGGAGAGCCGGCGCACTGTCGCCGACGCTTCATGCGCGCGCGCCTTTGCCAGGATCTCCCACAGGGCCACGTTGACGTCATGGGCCGCCTCGACAGCTTTCGGATCCGCCAGCAGCACCAGCGATTCGAAGAGGGCCGAGCGTCTGCGCTCGCCTTCTTCCATCGTGGCCATGAACTCCCTGTGCAGTTCTGAGCCCTCCTCCGCCAGCCAGGAGCGTTTCGCGACGTCGGCCACCTCCTTCACACACACGGCGTACTCGATGTACGTGTCGAGCTTTCGCTGGTCCCAGCGCGTTGCCATGGTGCGCCGGTGCTTGGCGCGTTCCGCCAGGGTGACGGACAGATACGAGGTCAGGGCTCCCACGAGGACGCCGACCAGCGTCACTATCTGACTGATCATGGCTGTGACGGTAATGGCCGGGCACCGCCCGGTACGCGCGTTACTCCGCGACCGTGAAATACCGCGCGAACGCCGGGACGATGTCCGGCTCGGTGATGGTGCCGTCGGAGTCGGTGTCCAGGGCACGGGCGACGGTGTCGGCGAGGTCGGCCGGGACATGGAGGACGCGCAGGACGCGGGCGGTGTCGGCGACGGTGAGGCGGCCGTCGGCGTCCGGGTCGGCCACCGCGAGCGCCGCGTGCAGGAAGGGGCGGGCGATCTCGGCGAAGCGTTCGGGGTTGTCGCGCAGGCGCTTGACCGCGCCGGTGACGAACTCCTCACGGGTGATGCGCTGGTCGCCGTCCCGGTCGGCGATCCCGGCCATGCCCTGCCAGAACGCCTCCGCGCCGGCGTACATTGCCTGACCCTTGTCGGAGCGTGCGGTCACGTCGAACTCGGCGAGGAGCGCCTTGGCCGCCGCGCTGAAGTCCTCGCGGTCGATCCAGCCGTTGCCGTCCTGGTCGAAGGTGGCGAACCGGGCTGCGATCCTGCGCTCGTACTCGGTGCTGACCATGTCTTTCCGTCCGCCTTACGTGTGCGTCGTCCGGGTCGTCCCACGGGTGCGTGGGTGACCTGGCAGCGAGCGTATGACGCGGGTGGCCGTCGGATGGCGGAAATCCGCCGCTTGTGCCAAGACCGGGGGAATTCTGCGACGACAGTGTGGCCGAGTCGCGACGGAGCCGGGCCGCGCGGGCGGCGCGTCAGGCCGAGAGCGGCCCCGCCTCGTCCGTCGTCGCGGACTCGATGTCGGGCCGGACGTCGAAGAGCCGGCGCACGCCGAGCGCGCCGAGGACCCGGTTGACGTGCGAGCCGTCGTCGGCGCCCCGGTCGGGCAGGATGAGCCGGAGCCGGCCCTGGCAGGAGCGGATCAGCCTGCGGGCGGCGACGAGGACGCCGACCCCGCTGGAGTCGCAGAAGAAGACGTCCGAGAGGTCCACGACAAGGCTGTGGTGACCCTCTGCGACGACGTCGTGCACACGTTGGCGTAGAACCGGTGAGGTGATCAGGTCCAGTTCCCCGGACACCCGGAGCACGGCCCACTCACCCTGTTCGACGCTGGTCACCTTGAATGCCACGCCCCTGCCCCTCCGCTCGCCGGAACTCCCGGAACCGCCCGGAAACGGAAGCAGTTCCTACGCTTGCTTCCGCGCGGCTGCCCAGCGGCCGTTCCCTGAAACGTCGGGCCACAAACCAGACGTGATCGACAAGGGGCTTTTTTCAGTCACTATCGATCCTGTTCGGTCAGATATGCGCGCCACTCGTGTGAAGTTTGTGTGAAGGGGGCACTATCACCTGCAGCCCTTCCAGGGGCGCGCATTGACACAAAGGGGCGTGCGCTGTCAGGCGTGCCGACTACATTCGAGACGAGGGTGCAGACAGGCTGGACGGGCCGGACACGGCGAGGGGAGGGGACCGCATGGCCAGCAAGGACGTACCGCCCCGCTGGGACCGCAAGATGCAGCAGCGGCTCGCCCGCGGTGAGGCGGCCGCCCTGGGCGAGCTGTACGACCGCTTCGCCTCGCTGGTGCACGGCCTCGCCCACCGCGTCCTCGGCGACGAGAAGGCCGCCGACACCCTCACCCGCGAGGTCTTCGCCCACCTCTGGCAGCACCCCGAGACCTACGACCCCAAGAAGAGCCCGTTGCGCACCTGGGTCGCCGGGGTCACCCACCGGCTCGCCGTGCAGCGGCTGCGCGACAGCGAGGCCGCCGCGCTGCCGCGGGACGGCGGCGGCTCCCTGGCGGAACTGGAGCGCAGGGTGCGCCGCGCCTCGGTCGCCGCCCGCGCCGACTACATCGTCCACTCCATGCCCGCCCCGCTGCGCGCCGCCCTCGACCTGGCCTACTTCCAGCGCCGCGACTACCGCCAGACCGCCGTCGACCTCGGCGTCACCGAGGACGAGGCCCGCCGCCGGCTCCGCCTCGGCCTGCAGCTGCTGTCCACCGCCCATGACGCCGGGACACCACCGGAACACGGGGGTGCGGTGTGAACGGAGCGGAAGGGTTCGGGGCATACGACGAGCACGAGGGGCCGGGAGACGAGGAGCGGCGCGAGGGACAGCGCGAGGGGCAGTCGTACGAGAAGAGGCAGTCGTGCGAGCGGGACGGCGGCCGGGGTGAGAACGGCCACACCTGTCAAGGCGCGGGCGGCGGCTCGGCGCAGGACCCCCGTGACACCGGTGAGCCCGAGGCGGACCGGCCGACCCGCATACCGCCGCCCCGCGCCTCCGTCGAGGACGGCGAGCGCCCGCTGCCCGACCCCGCCGATCCGGGAGACCTCGCACCCGTGCCGCTCGACCTGCCGCACGACGTCCTGAAGTCGCTCCTCGGCGCCTGGGCGCTGGCCGCCTGCTCGGCGGCGGAGACGGCCGCCGTCGAGGACCACCTGGGCTTCTGCGGAGGCTGCGCCGACGAGGCCCGCCGGCTGCGCGAGGCGGTCGGCCTGCTGCACCAGCCGGAGAGCCTCGACCTGGACCCGGGACTGCGCACCCGCGTCCTGCAGAGCTGCCTGGAAGGCCGGCCGCCCCGCATCCCGGTCCCCGGGTGGGCCGCGCCCTACGACGCCGAGACCGCGCGCCTGGACGCCCTGCTGCAGGACTTCGGGGACGCGGAGTGGCATGCGCCGGTGCGGCTGCGGTGGTTCGAGGCCGACTCGGCGAAGAGCCGTCGTACGACCGTGGCGGGGGTGATCGCGCACCTGCTGTCCGTGGACGGGCTGGTCGCGCTCGCGCTCGGTCTGGAGGACCCGCTGGCCGACGTCGTCGGCGCGGCCGCGCAGGACGCGGTGGGCCCGGCCGAGCGCACCGAGGCGTTCTGGCGGACCTCCCACTTCCCGCCGACCCGCTCGGTGCGGGGGCCCTGGCGGGAGCAGAGCCACGGCCTGGTGCGGACGGTGTCCTTCACCGGTGGGAACGCGGGCGGACTGGCGGTGTCGTACGGCGACTTCGAGCTGCCGCTGCACGACGCGATGCTGGACCGGGCCTTCGAGTCCTGGGTGCACGCCGAGGACATCGCGGAGGCGGTGGACTACCCGTACCAGCCGCCCGCGCCGCGCCACCTGAACAGGATGATCGACCTCGCGGCCCGGATGCTGCCCGCCGCGCTGGCCCGGCGCCGGCAGTCCGGGCTGGCTTCCCCGGCCCGCGGCCGCCACCTCGGCCTCGCCGGCGAGCCCGGCCGCAGCCTGCGGCTGGAGATCGAGGGCGCGGCGGGCGGCGAGTGGCTGATCCCGCTGGATTCACCGGCGGCGCTGGCCTCCGCGGACCTGGAGGTGGCCCATGTGGCGCTGGACGGCGTGGAGTTCTGCCGCCTGGCCGCCGGCCGGGTGTCGCCGGAGGAGGCCGCGGTGGGGCAGGTCGGCGACCGGGAGGCGATCAGGGATGTGCTGTTCGCGACGGCGGGGCTGAGCCGGCTGTAGGGGTGGGTCGCGGTTTCGCGGGCGGCCGAACGCCCCGGGCTGCTAGGCGAACACCACCGTACGGCGGCCGTTGAGCAGAATCCTCCGCTCCGCATGCCACTTCACCGCCCGCGCAAGTGCCTGGCACTCCACGTCCCGGCCGATCGCGACCAGCTGATCCGGGGTCACGTCATGCCCCACCCGCTCGACCTCCTGCTCGATGATCGGCCCCTCGTCAAGGTCGGCGGTCACATAGTGCGCGGTCGCCCCGATGAGCTTGACCCCCCTGGCGTGGGCCTGGTGATACGGCTTCGCGCCCTTGAAGCTCGGCAGGAAGGAGTGGTGGATGTTGATGATCCGGCCGCTGAGCTGCTTGCACAGGTCGTCCGAGAGGACCTGCATATAGCGGGCGAGGACGACCAGCTCGACGTCCTGCTCGCGCACGATGTCCAGCAACTTCGCCTCGGCCTGCGACTTCGTGTCCTTGGTGACCTGGATGTGGTGGAACGGAATGTTGTAGGAGCCCACCAGCTCCTCGAACTCGGTGTGGTTCGAGACCACGCCCACGATCTCCACCGGCAGCGCACCGATCCGGGCCCGGAACAGCAGGTCGTTCAGGCAGTGCCCGAACTTGCTGACCATGAGCAGGATCCGCATCTTCTCGTCGGCCCGGTTGATCATCCAGTCCATGTGGAAGGAGTCACCGATCGCCGCGAAGCTCGCCCGCAGCTTGTCCACCGTCACCGGCGCCTCGGCCGAGAAGTGGACGCGCATGAAGAACAGACCCGTGTCGTGGTCGCCGAACTGCTGGCTGTCCTCGATGTTGCAGCCGGTCATGAAGAGGTAGCTCGACACGGCGTGCACGATCCCCTGCTTGTCCGGGCAGGAGAGGGTGAGGACGTACTGGTCGGCCGGTGCGGCGGAGGGCGCGGGCTGCTCGTTCATGCACTACAGGTTCTCACGACGACCGCCCGCCGTGGGTGATCGTCCCGCAGGGCGGACGGGCTACGCGGTCCTCGTCATGATGCGCAGCACTTCCAGGGTCCGCGGGGGCGTGTCGGGATCGTCGCCGTCGCTCACCGCGAGGCGTACGTGCGCGTCCCGCGCCGCCCGCACCGCCTCCGGCCACCCCTGGTGGTCGAGATACGCGGCGACCGGCGCGTCCGGGCCGACCTGGTGCATGATCCGCAGCACCCGCAGCACGGCGGTGTCCACGAGCGCCGCCTCCTGCGAGTCCCGGAATATCGTGCCGACGTATTTCTCCGCGGACCAGTTGTCCAGCCAGGTGTCCTCCACCAGCCGGTAGACGGCGTCCGTGACGTCGCCGTACCCGTCCACGCCGGCCAGCCAGACGTCCCGCTGGAACACCGGGTCGGAGAGCATGTGCAGCGCCGAGCGCACATTGCTGCGCCAGCGCCACCACGGCATGTCGCTTAGGGGCATGCCGCCCATGGTGGAGGAGCGACGGCCACGACGGGAAGAGTTCTCCGAACCTTGCACGGTCATCGATCGTACGTTCCTCGTCACACCTGCCTCACCGGCCCCTCTAATTCACCTCGATGTCACTCTTCGTTGACTCAGGGTCACTCGACGGTTAGTCGTGTGAGGGAATCGTGCGTGCACATGACCGGCAGGCGACGCGCTATTAGTACATTCCTCCATTCGACCCTCCGCCCCGGCAGAGCCTCCGCCCTGACCGCGGGCGCCGTGGCCCTCTGTGCGTCGCTCACCGCCGGATGCGGGGTCGTCCCCGGTGCCACGGGGGGCTCCGGGGACGACCCGATCAAGGTGATGACCTGGGCGCCGCAGGACACCAGCGGCACCAACAAGCCCGGCATGCCCGCGATGGCCGTCGCCTACGCCAAGTGGATCAACACCAACGGCGGCATCAACGGCCGCATGCTGAAGGTCCTGACCTGCAACGACCACAACGACAGCGTGGGCGCCGCCAAGTGCGCCCGGTACGCGGCCGACGAGAACGTGGTCGCGGTCGTCGGCTCCTACAGCCAGTTCACGGACTCCTACTCCGCCCCGCTGGAAGGCGCCGGCATCCCCTACATAGGCGGCTACGGCGTCACCAACGACGAGTTCACCGGCCAGATGTCCTACCCGGTCAACGGCGGACAGCCCGCCCTGCTCGCCGGTCTCGGCAGGGCCCTCGGTGCCTCCTGCGGCAATGTCTCCTTGGTCCGCCCGGACAGCATCGCCGGTGACGAGCTGCCGGTGCTGCTCGACTCCGGGCTGAAGGCGGGCGGGCACGCGAAGGCGGGCGACCAACTCGCCGCGGAGGACGCCACCGAGTACGGCGACCAGGCCGACCAGGCGCTGCGGTACGCCGGCAGCGACCCCGCGAGGAAGGGCTGCGTGGTGCCGGCGCTCGGGGACCGCACCGACACCTTCATGGACTCGTTCCGGCGGGACCGCGGGGGCTTCCCCTCGGTACGGCTCGCGACCGTGCTCGGCAGCGTCGACCAGACCGTGATCAACGCCACCGGCGGCGCGTCCGGGCCGTACGAGGGGGCGTACATCACCGGCTGGTACCCGCCGGCCTCGGACTCGCGCTGGGACCCGATGAAGAAGGTGATCAACGAGGAGGCCTTCGGCGACACCCGCATCGACCCCGCGGACGCCGGAGTGCAGACCACCTGGATCGCCTACACCGTGCTGAAGGCCGTGCTCGACAAGATCGGTGACGGCGAGGTCACCGCCGACTCGGTGCGGCGCACCCTCGACGACGGCCTGCGGGTCCCCACCGGCGGTCTCACCCCGACCCTGCACTGGACCTACTCCAGCGAGCTCGCCGCGGTCGGCTTCCCGCGGATGGTCAACGCCGACGTCACCCTGCAGGTGGTCCAGGACGGCAAGCTGGTGGCCGCCCGCAAGGGCGTCGGCGGATTCGACGGCACCACCGACATGACGCGGACGCTGGAGGCCGCCGACGTGCAGTGACGCCCGCCGGCGCGCCCCTCAGGCCTGCCTCACAGCTGGGTGGGCCCGCGCTGGGTCAGGCCGTACTTCTGCGCGATCGTGTTCCACAGCGCCGCCGCCTTCACCTTCTGCGCGCTGGCGGTGCCGCTCGCCCGGTTGCCGGCCTGGGTCTCGCCCGTGACGCGGGCGTGGCCCTTGCGGCAGACCTTGCGGTCCTTGGCCTGGTCGGCCCAGGCCGCGTAGTGGTTGTCGGCCGCGGCGGACGCCTGCCAGGCCTGGGTCAGCGCGGCGGTGAGCTCGCCGTTGTTCGGCAGCTTGTCCACGGACAGCGTGCCGAGCCGGGTGACCAGGTCGCCCCGCTGCTTGGCGGCGGCGCGCAGATCGGAACCGGCCGTGTCGAGGTTGTCGCAGTTCTTGACGTCGGCCACCGACTTGATCACCGTGGCGCGGCTGCTGCCGCTGTCGGCGAGCAGCTTGTCCAGCGCGACCGCCTGCTGCCGGGCCGGATCGGCGGCCCCCGAGGAACCCTGGCCGGGGGCCGCGGAGGTGGCCGCGACCGTCTTGCCGTCGGCGCCCTGGTCCTTGCCGCCCCCACCGCTGAGCAGGGCGCCGGCGCCCACACCGATGACGACGATGCCGACACCGATCGCGGCGATCAGCGGCACCCGCGACCGGCCGCGCTGCCGGTCGTCGTCGTGCGCGGGGGCGTACGACGGCTGCTGCGCGCCGTACGAGGGCTGCTGTGCGCCGTACGGCGCCGGGCCGCCGGGGTAGCCGCCCGGCTGCTGGGCGCGCGGCATCTGCTGGGTGGCCCCGGCCGGGCCGTCATCGCCCGCGGGGCCGCCGCGGAAGAGGTGGTCGAACCCGTCCGACGGCTGCCGGTCCACGCCCTGCGCCTGGTTCTGCGCCTGTGCCTGCGCGGCGTACGGCGGGATGTACTGCGTGGCCTCCGCGTCGGGCGACGCCGACGCGGGCGCCTGCGGCTGGACGCGGCCGAGGTAGCGCGTCTCCTCGCCGCCCGCCTCGGGCCGCAGCGCGCCGGGCGCGACCGGCGGGATGTACTGGGTCGCGCCCTCGTCGGCGGTTGCGGCCGGCACCGGGGGCAGGTACTGCGTGGCGCCCTCGGCGGCCGCCGCCTGCACCGGCGGTATGTACTGCGTCGCGCCCTCGTCCGCGGCGGGCAGCGGGGCACCGGCGGGCGGGTAGGCGTCCGCCGGCGGCAGCGGCGCGGCACCGGCCGGCGGCTGCCGGTAGGGCTGCGGCAGAGACTGCTGATGCGTCTGGTGCTGCGGCTGCTGCTGGTACGGACCGGGTGCCGCGCCGTACCCGGGCTGCTGACCGGCGCCGTAGCCACCGCCCTGCGCGCCGGGGTGGTCGTACGACGGCGGGCCGTACGACGGCGCCGGGGCGCCCTCCGGGGGCAGCGGGCCGGGGTTCGCGGCGGGCGGCTGCCCGGGGGCGTCCGGGGTGTGCCACTGCTGGGCCGGCGCGGGGGGCCAGCCCTGGCCCGGCTGGGGCGGCTGCTGCTCGGGCCCCCAGGAGCCACCCCAGGCCTGCCCGCCCGTCGGGGCGGCGGGGGCGGGCGCGCCCGCCATGCCCGGCAGCAAGGGCTCGCCTCCGTCGGAGGGCAGCACGATGCCTTCGTGCGCGGGCCGCGCCGAGGGCTCCTCGCCCTGTCCACTCTGCGTCACCGGGACTCCTACTAATGGGGGACCTTGTGAATCGGGCTCACGCTACCGGGTCCCCCGAGCCGGGTGCCATGCAGCTCAGGGCGCGATCTTCTTACCTGTGACGGCGGTAACAGGACCGCCCCGCGGTGCGCCGTCCGCGGCACCTCGCCCGTCCGGGTGCCGTTGGCCGTGCGTTCACGCAGCCGCGGGGCCGGTGTTCACGCGGCCTGCTGGAGATCGAGGCGCGCCCCGAACTCCCGTACCACCGCCTCCTCCCGGAAGGGTTCCAGGCGCTGCTGGAGATCTTCCAGGTACTCGGCGCCCCGGTTGGAGCGGAGCGTCTCCAGCAGTTCCACCGCCTTCAGGCCGGTGCTGCAGGCCTGTTCGACCTCCCGCTGCTGCACCTGGGCCGTGGCGAGCAGCACATAGCCGATGGCGCGCCGCCGGGCCCGGGACTCCGGGTGCCCGGCCAGTGACTGCTCGGCGTACCGGGCCGCCTGCTCGCTCTGGCCGAGATCGCGGTGGCAGTGCGCCAGTTCGTCGGCGAGATACGCCTCGTCGAAGTGGCGGATCCACACCGGGTCGTCACCGGAGGAGCCGTCCGCCCGCTCCATCGCGGTCACCGCGCGCCCGATGGACGCCTGCGCCGCGCGCGTGTCGCCGAGCAGGGCGTGCCCGCGCGCCTCGGCCGCGTGGAACATCCCCTCCACGCGCGGGGTCACATGGCCGCGCGCGCCCTCCTGCGCCGCCCGCGCCAACTGGGCGATCTCCCGCGGGTTTCCGAGCTGTGCGGCGAGGTGGCTCATGGACGCGGCGAGGACGTAACCGCCGTACCCGCGGTCCCCGGCGGCCTGCGCGAGCCGCAGCGACTGGATGTAGTACCGCTGGGCCAGCCCCGGTTGCCCGGTGTCGACGGCCATGTACCCGGCGAGCTCGGTCAACCGGGCGACCGCCGCGAACAGATCCCGCCCGACCGTCTCCCGGTACGAGCCGGCGAGCAGCCCGGAGACGACGCTGTTGAGGTAGTGCACGACGACCGGCCGCACATGCCCGCTGCCGAACTGGTGGTCCAGGTCGGTCAGCGCCTGCGTCATGGACCGTACGGCCGCCACGTCGGCCTGCCCCACCCGCGGGCCCGCCTGCCGGGCCACCTGGGCGTCCGGCGCCGAGATCAGCCAGTCCCGGCTGGGCTCGACCAGCGCGGAGGCGGCGACGGAGGAGCCGGACAGGAAGTCCCGGCGTCCCACGTCGCTGCGCCACAGCTCGCAGACCTGCTCGATGGCCCCCAGTACCGTCGGCGAGAACTGGAGACCGACCCCCGAGGCGAGGTTCTTGCCGTTGGCCATGCCGATCTCGTCGATCGTGACCGTACGGCCGAGCTTGCGGCCGAGCGCCTCCGCGATGATCGCCGGGGCGCGGCCCCGGGGCTGCTGTCCGCGCAGCCAGCGGGCCACGGACGTCTTGTCGTAGCGCAGGTCGAGGCCGTGCTCGGCGCCGCACATGTTGACCCGCCGGGCCAGCCCGGCGTTCGAGCACCCCGCTTCCTGGATGAGTGCCTGCAGCCGTTCGTTCGGCTGCCTCGCCACGAGAGGCCTTGCGGCCATGGACTACCCCCTGCGTTGCGAGCCCCCGGAGCGTGAAGTTCCGGCCGAGTGATCGGTGACGATCCGTACGGGAAGATCACTGCCCAGTTGACATACCGTCAATGCGCGACATGTGCGGTTTGCCGGGGTAAAGGTGCTTGCCACCCCACCCCTGGCTACCCAGGTCACGCCCCGCTTCCTCCTGCGCGCCCCCACCCGTGCACCCATGCGCCCCGGCTGCCGAATCGATGCTCCACCTCCGCGCGCGCTACGGCCGTAACTCCAGGTGGGTGCGGGAGTTGAGAGGGGCGTGGAAGAGACGATCGCGGGCGCCGAAAACATTCAGATTGCCGGTCAGATTCCGCAGCAGCGCGGGGAATCGCTGCTGGAGACCGCCGTACGCTACGCCGAGGAACGCCACTGGGAGGTGTTCCCGGGCACCTGGCTGGAAGCGGTCGACGGAATCCAGCGCTGCTCGTGCGGCGACGCCTCCTGCCCTGCGCCGGGTGCGCACCCCGCGCGCCCCGACTGGGCGACGCAGGCGACCGGCAGCGCGACCGTCGCCCGCCGGATGTGGCAGAAGCAGCCGACGGCTTCGATTCTGCTGCCGACGGGGCGGACGTTCGACGCGTTGTCCGTCCCCGAGAGTGCGGGGTTTCTGACGCTCGCCCGCATGGAGCGGATGGAGTTGACGCTCGGGCCGGTCACTCTGGCTCCGGACCGGCGGATGCACTTCTTCGTGCTGCCGGGCGGGTCGGTGAAGGTGCCGGAACTGGTGCGGAAGCTGGGCTGGACGCTTTCGTCGCTGGACCTGGTGGCGCTGGGCGAGGGGGCGTATGTGGCCGCCCCTCCCACGCGGTTCGGGTCCCGGGGGGCCGTGCAGTGGGCTCGTCGGCCCACGCCGGCGAACCGGTGGCTGCCGGATGCGGAGGAGCTGATCTCGCCGCTCGCCTACGCGTGCGGGCGGGATCGGTAGCCGTCTCGTCCCCGTGGCCGCCCCGCACCCCTCAGGCCGGCGTCCGCGCCGTAGCCTTCATCCATGACCGATGTGGCAGTGCGGGTGCGAGGGCTCTGGAAGCAGTTCGGGCAGCAGGTTGCCGTCGGGGGGATCGATCTGGATCTGCCCGCCGGGAAGTTCATCGGGCTGGTCGGGCCCAATGGGGCCGGGAAGACCACCACCCTGTCCATGGTGACCGGGCTGCTGCGGCCGGACGGCGGGTCCGTCGAGGTCGTCGGTCATGACGTGTGGCGGGATCCCGTGGCCGTCAAGGCGAGCATCGGCGTCCTTCCCGAAGGGCTGCGGTTGTTCGAGCGGCTGTCGGGGCGGGAGCTGCTCGGCTACTCGGGGCGGCTGCGCGGACTGCCGGGGGCCGAGGTCGACAAACGGGCCACCCAGCTGCTGGACGTCCTCGACCTGGCCGGCGCCCAGCACAAGCTCGTCGTCGACTACTCGACCGGCATGCGCAAGAAGATCGGGCTCGCGGCCGCGCTCCTGCACAATCCCGAGGTGCTCTTCCTGGACGAGCCGTTCGAGGGCGTCGACCCGGTGTCCGCGCAGATCATCCGAGGCGTCCTGGAGCGGTACACCGCCTCCGGCGCCACGGTCGTCTTCTCCTCGCACGTCATGGAGTTGGTCGAGTCGCTGTGCGACTGGGTCGCGGTGATGGCGGCGGGCCGGATCCGCGCGACCGGGCCGCTGGCGGAGGTGCGCGGCACGCATCCCACGCTCCAGGGGGCGTTCCTGGAACTGGTCGGGGCGAGCGGCCGGGACACCGGGTCCGATCTGGACTGGCTGGGCGGAGGGGCGGCCCGATGACGAACCTCACCTCCACCGTCGTGCGCCTGAAACTGTCACTGCTGCGGAACGGGCTGCGGCAGTCCGGGGGCCGGCGGGCCGCGTTCGTCGTCTCGGCGGTGATCGCGGTCCTGTTCGCCCTGCTGCAACTGCTGGGGCTGCTCGCGCTGCACGGGCACGCGCACGCCGACGCCGTCGCCGTGCCGGGTACGGCCGTGCTGGCGCTGGGCTGGGCGGTGCTGCCGCTGTTCTTCCCGACCGGCGACGAGACGCTGGACCCGACCCGGCTCGTCATGCTCCCGCTGCGCCCCCGCCCGCTGGTCCGGGCGCTGCTCACGGCCTCCCTGGTCGGCATCGGCCCGCTGTTCACCCTGCTGGTGCTGGTGGGCTGCGCGCTGTCGCTGGCTCAGGGCGCGGCCGCGTACGTCGTCTCCGCCGTCGCCGTGGCCCTCGCGCTGCTGGTCTGCGTGGCGCTGGCGCGGGCCGTCGCCACGGCCAACGTACGGCTGCTGACCAGCAGGAAGGGCCGCGATCTGGCCGTACTGAGCGGACTGGTGATCGCCATCGGGGCCCAGCTGGTCAACTTCGGGGCGCGGCAGCTGGGTTCGGCCGGGATCGGCCAGTTGCAGCCGGTCGCGGACGTACTGTCCTGGGTGCCGCCGGCGTCGGCGGTGGCGGCGGTGCACGCGGCGAGCCAGGGGTCGTACGGCATCGCGGTCAGCCAACTCGCCGTGACGGCCGCCGGGTTGGCGGCGCTGATCGCGCTCTGGGCGCGGAGCCTGACCCGGCTGATGACCGCGCCCGACGCCTCCACGCTGCAGCCGGTCGACACCGCGGTCCGCAGCCGCTCGGCCACCGGACTCGGCCGACTGCTGCCGCAGGACCGCACCGGTACGGTCATGGAACGCAGCCTGCGCTACATCTGGCGGGACCCGAAGACCAAGGCCGCCTGGGTGACCTCCCTGGCGATCGGGCTGATCGTGCCGGTGTTCAACGCGATGCAGGGCACCGGATCGGTCTACTTCGCGTGCTTCGCCGCCGGGATGCTCGGCATCCAGATGTACAACCAGTTCGGGCAGGACACCTCCGCCTTCTGGATGGTGGCCATGACCATCTCCTCACCCCGGGACGCCTACGCCGAGCTGCGCGGCCGCGCCCTGGCGCTGCTGCTGATCACCCTGCCGTACGCGGCACTCGTGACGGTGGTGACGACGGCCCTGCTGGGCGCCTGGACCCGGCTGCCGGAGGTACTGGGGCTGTCCTTCGCCCTGCTCGGGGCGATGCTCGCGACCGGCGCCTGGACCTCGGCCCGCTTCCCCTACTCCATCCCCCAGGAGGGCCACAAGAACGTCGTCCCCGGCCAGGCGGGCCTCGCCTGGATCTCCATCTTCGGCGGCATGATCTCGGCGGCCCTGCTCTGCTCCCCGGTCATCGCCCTCACCGTCTGGCTGCATGTGAGCGAGGGCGGGGCGGACTGGCGGTGGCTGCTGCTGCCCGTGGGGGCGGCGTACGGCGCGGGGCTGACCCTGGGCGGCCTGCGCCTGGCGGCACCGCGGACGGCGGCACGGTTGCCGGAGATCCTGACGGCTGTCAGCAAGGGGTAGGTCGGTTCAATCCCCGAGCACCCGGTCGAGAAACGGCGAGACAGCGCCCCGCCAAGCCGACGGCAGCTCATAGTGCGCAAGATGCCCGGCATCGGAAACCTCCGCGTACTCCCCGGCCGGCAGCACCCGCACCATCTCCTGTGCCTCCGCCCGCCCCAGCTCCCCGTCCACCCCACGCACCACCAGCGTGGGGCACCGCACCTGGGCCAGCTCCTCCCAGTGCGCGTCGTACACCCAGGTCTCCCGGGAGCGGAGCATCTGCTCCGGCTCGAACACCGGCCGCCAGCCGTCGGCGGCCTCGTGCATCACCTCGGCGTAGAACTCTCCGCGCGAGGCATTCGGCCGCTCCACCCAGGGATCGTCCTCACCGAACCACTTGCGTACGTCGGCCAGCGTGGCGAAGGGAACGGGCCAGGCCCTGAACCAGTCGGCCCACTCCCGCTGCGAGGCGGCGCCCAGCGCGGAGGCCCGCATGTCGCAGATGATCAGGCCCCGGACCAGTTCGGGGCGCTTCGCGGCGAGCTGCCAGGCGGTCAGCGCCCCCATGGCGTGGCCGATGAGGAGCGCGGGGCCGAGGCCGAGCTGTTCGAGGGCGGCCTCGGCGTCCGCGACGTACGCCTCGCGGGTGTAGGCGGCCTGTGGGGGCTTCTCGCTCTGGCCGTGTCCGCGCTGGTCGAGGGCGACGGCGCGGTGGCGTGCGGCGAGCCAGCGGGCGGTGGAGGCCCAGTGGGAGGCGCGGCCCATCAGGCCGTGAAGTAACAGCACGCCCGGCGTGCCGGGCGGCGCATCCGCCCGGCGCTCCCCCTGGTCGTCCACCGGATCGGGTCCCGGCTTGGGAGGTTCGGCGAACTCCCAGGCGGCGAGGCGCACCCCACCCGCTCCCGTCACGTCGATACGCCGTGCCATCGGCCTGGCACCCCCCAGCTCCGCCTGCCTCGTACCGGTGTACTGCCGTACTCGCTCGTACTCGCTGCTGTCGCTGTCGTGCTTGTCGTGCTGTCGTCGCGCTCGTCCTGCCGCCGCAGACTATCGAATACCTATTCGAAAAATGCGCTTCTGCGGGACAACACCCCTCCTTCGAGTGACACCCCTGAAGGCATGATCGCCGCCACCGAGGGGATCTTTTCTGGCGAGAGGCGGACCGCTCGGGGAAAAACGGTCCGTGGGGGGATGACCCTGAGAGCTCGGGGCTCCGGGTCAGCACAGGGGAGGACAGGCCCCGGCGCCACCAGGCGCCGGGGCCCTCTCCCGCTCAGCGTTTGGCGACGAACACGTGGGAGGCGACATCCGCCTCCAGCTCGGCCGCCTCGCCGCCACTGCCCACCAGGACACCGCCGGCCGACTCCGTCACGCTCACCACGGAACCGGGCTGCACACCCGCGCGCCGCAGCGTGTACATCAGCTGCGCGTCCGTCTGGATCGGCTCGCCGATACGGCGGACGACGACCGTCTTGCCGTCCGTGCCCGCGTCCAGGTCCGCCAGCGAGACCATGCCCTCGTCCAGGAACGGGTCGGCGCCGTCCTTCTCGCCCAGCTCCTCCAGCCCCGGGATCGGATTGCCGTACGGCGACTCGGTCGGATGCCGCAGCAGCTCCAGCACGCGCCGCTCGACGGCCTCGCTCATCACGTGCTCCCAGCGGCAGGCCTCCGCGTGCACCTGCTCCCACTCCAGGCCGATCACATCGACGAGGAGACACTCGGCCAGCCGGTGCTTGCGCATCACGCGCGTGGCCAGCCTGCGGCCCTCTTCGGTCAGCTCCAGGTGACGGTCGCTGGCGACGGACACGAGCCCGTCACGCTCCATGCGCGCCACCGTCTGGCTCACCGTCGGCCCGCTCTGGTCGAGCCGCTCCGCGATGCGGGCGCGCATGGGGACGACGCCTTCCTCTTCGAGTTCGAGGATGGTGCGGAGATACATCTCCGTGGTGTCGATCAGTCCGGACATACGTGCCCCTCGATTACCTCTGCCGGCAGCCCGGCGCGTGCGCTGGCCCTAGCACCAATTCTGCCGGATCCGACTGACAAGCGGGGGCCTCCGGCGTAACGGGCCGGTACGGGTGACCGCCGCGGTGACCCGTGTCTCAATCTTGCGGGGCCAATCTTGAGGGAACAGGATGTGGGCTGGGTCACGTTCCAGTTGAATGATGGGCACTGAGCGAACCGTGCGCCGCACGTGCGCCGACGCAGTCTCCAGGGGGTCCAGGTGAGTGCTTCCCGGCCGAGTGGGACCACCGATGAACTGGGGCCCGACGAGCCCGGTGAGTCAGGGGGATCCGATCTGCTCGCCGCACTGCTCGACGGCATGGACGCGGCACTGTGCGCCTTCGACTCAGACGGGGTCGTCACGCACTGGAACCGGGAGGCCGAGCGCATCCTCGGCTGGACGGCCGCCGAGGCGGTGGGACGGCACGGGTTCGCCGGATGGGCGGTGCGCAGCGCCGACGCCGAGGAGGTGCAGGCCCGGCTGATGTCGGCGATGCACGCCCCCGGGCGGCAGGTGCACGAGTTCGCGCTGGTCACCAAGGACGGCGGGCGGGTGCTCGTACGGACCCAGTCCGCCGCCGTACGCGGACCCGACGGAGAACCCGCCGGACTGTACTGCGCGTTCAGCGAGGTCCACGCCCAGATCGACCTGGAGCGGTCGATCGCGCTGAGCGAGGCGCTGTTCGAGGACGCGGCCTGGGGAGTCGTCCTCATCGACGCCGATCTGCGGCCCGCCGTCGTCAACGCGCACGCGGCCCGCGCGCTCGGCATCGGGCGCACCTCCGCGCTCGGCCGGCCGCTCGGCGAGCTGCTCGCACAGGGTGTGGAGGAACTGGAGGCCGCGCTCACCCACGTACTGGCCGAGGGCGCCCCGCCCGCGCCCGCCGAGATGTGGGTGACCGTGCGCACCCGGGAGAGCGAGAAGCGGCGCTGCTGGCGCAGCGGCTTCGTCCGGCTGGCCTCGCCGCTCGCGGAGGAACCCGTACCGCTCGGCGTCGGCTGGCTGTTCCAGGACGTCACCGAGGCCAAGCAGGGCGAACAGGAGGCGGCCCTGCTGCGGTTCCGCACCAACCAGCTGCACCGGGCCGCGCGCGCCGCCGCCGAGTGCGAGGACCCGGCCGAGGCGGCCACCGTCCACCTGGACTTCGCCCTCGCCGGCTTCGCCGACCACGCGCTGATCGACCGGGCGGTGCCTGCACCGCGCTCGGAGGCTTCGCGGGGTTCGGAGGGCGAGGAGGCGGCGGCCGTACGACTGGTGCGGCTCGCCGCGACGCCCGCCGGAGCGCCGGGACCGAGCCTGCTCACCGGGGCGGCCGGGCTGCCCGTGCGCTACGAGCCGGGCCATCCGGCGCTGCAGTGCGTCGAGCGGGCCGGGGTCGTGCGCGCGGACGCCGGGTCGGTCCCGGAACAGCGGGCGCGGGAGTGGGCGCTGGCCCGGCAGTGGCCCGGCGACGCGGTGCACGCCCTGTGCGCGGTGCTGCGCAGCCGAGGGCGGACGCTGGGCGTGGTGACCTTCCTGCGCGGCTCCGGCCGCAGCCGCTTCGAACGGTCCGACACGGCCTACGCCGAGGACGTGGCG
Organism: Streptomyces sp. NPDC007856; assembly: GCF_042868225.1. Classification (NCBI taxonomy): domain Bacteria; kingdom Bacillati; phylum Actinomycetota; class Actinomycetes; order Kitasatosporales; family Streptomycetaceae; genus Streptomyces; species Streptomyces sp. NPDC007856. The sequence continues at coordinate 125,620 of NZ_JBIAEC010000012.1, forward strand.
GTCCGCATCGCGGCGGCGCTGGACCTGGCGGACGCGGTACGGGAGAAGCAGGCCCCCCGGTAGCTCGCCGGCGGGGTCAGCGCCGGTAGAAGATCCGGTCGCCGTACTCCCGCATCACCCGGCCGTTCCACTCGTGGCCGCCGTCGACATTGCCGGAGCGCAGGAGCGGGGGCTCGATGCCCCGGTCGGCGAGGGCGGCGGCGGTGGTCGCCATGACGGCCTGCATCAGGGCGGTGGTGACGACCGTGGAGGCGGGGGCGAAGGGCGCCGGGATGGTGTCCAGGGTGAGCTCCGCGTCGCCGACGGCGATCTTCGAGTCCAGGACGATGTCGCAGTGGTCCTTCAGGAAGGTGCCGGAGGAGTGCCGGGACCTGGTCTGCGCTGCGTACGCGACCGAGGTGACGCCGATGACCTTCACGCCGAGGGCGCGGGCGTTCAGGGCCATCTCCACGGGCAGGGCGTTGCGGCCGGACAGGGAGATGATCACCAGCGCGTCGCCGGCGCGGACCGGTGAGGTGTCGAGGACGGCGCTCGCGAGGCCGTCGACGCGTTCGAGGGCGGAGCCGAGGGTGGCCGGGGTGACGTCGACACCGACGACACCGGGCACGGCGAGCAGGTTCATCAGCGCGAGTCCGCCGGCCCGGTAGACGACGTCCTGGGCGGCCAGCGAGGAGTGCCCGGCGCCGAAGGCGAACAGTCGGCCGCCGGCGGCGACGGTGTCCGCGAGCAGGGTGCCGGCCGCGGCGATCGACTCGGCCTCCTCCGCACGGACCCGTTGCAGCAGGCCGATCGCGGCGTCGAAGAACAGGTCGGCAGGCGTGCCGTCGCTCATGCGGTGCCCCTTCGCAGCGTCTGTGTCGCGGATCACCGTGCGGTCTGGACCAGTGCGGTGTCAATACGGCCGCTCACGGCCGCTCCGGCGGGGCGACGACTGCGGCTACGACGTCCGGCCGGAAGCCCCTGCCGCAGGATCTCCAAAAAACAGTTGAGCCCTCCCCAATCGCTTCTTAGGCTGTGCCTCACGTCGAAGGGAGGTGATCGGGTAAATGAGTGAAACCCGGACGCGCGAGGTGGCTGCGGGCTAGCGGCTCGCCACCACACCCAGTGCGGTGCCGGACCAGCGTGTGTGCGAAACACGCAGCCGGCCTAATCCAACGCAGTCACCCGACCCGCGGGCTGCCGGTACGTCCGGCCGGCTCCTCCTTGAGGAACCCAGCCCGCGGGTCGTCTGCGTTTCCCGGCCCCGTGCCGTCAGGGGGCGAGGCGCTCGACCTTCCAGGTGCCGCCCGGCTGGGCGACGTAGCGCAGGCGGTCGTGGAGGCGGTTCACGCGGCCCTGCCAGAACTCGACGGTCTCCGGGGTGATGCGGAAGCCGCCCCAGTGCGGTGGGACCGGGACCTGTTCGTCCTCGGGGTAGCGGGCCCGAAGGTCGGCGTAGGCGGTGTCCAGTTCGGTGCGGGAGGCGATCACCGTGGACTGGGCGCTGGCCCAGGCGCCGAGCTGGGAACCGTGCGGGCGGGTGCGGAAGTAGGCGGCGGTCTCGTCGCGGCCGGTGCGGTGGGCGGTGCCGGTGACGATGACCTGGCGGGCCAGCGGGTGCCAGGGGAAGAGCAGCGCGATGTGCGGGTTCTCCGCGAGGTCGTGGGCCTTGCGGGAGTCGTAGTTGGTGTAGAAGACGAAGCCCTCGGTGTCGAACTGCTTCATCAGGACCGTGCGCGAGCTGGGGCGGCCGGCCGCGTCCACCGTGGAGACGACCATCGCGTTGGGCTCGTAGACGGTGCCGTGCAGCGCTGCCCGGGCGGCGTCCTCGAACCAGCGGGCGAACTGGTCCATGGGGTGCGCGGCGAGGTCCTGTTCGGCGAGGCCTTCCGCCCGGTACTGCTTGCGCATGGCGGCGGGGTCGAGGGCGGGGTCCAGGAGCGGGTCGCGGTCGGTCACGCGGTCATCTTGCCGTATCGAACGCCACTGGCACTCAGTGTCGTACGGACTCCCCAAGTCTGGCACCGGGGGTTATGGTGCTGGTTCCCTTGCGGTTTTGGGTGACCACCGGTCGAACGGGGCATCACCGGGGTGACCGCCGCCGAACCATCTCAAGGAGCCGCCTGATGTCCGATTTCGTACCCGGGCTCGAGGGAGTCGTCGCGTTCGAGACGGAGATCGCCGAGCCGGACAAGGAGGGTGGCGCCCTGCGGTACCGGGGCGTCGACATCGAGGATCTGGTCGGTCATGTCTCGTTCGGGAATGTGTGGGGGCTGCTGGTCGACGGGGCGTTCAACCCCGGTCTGCCGCCCGCCGAGCCGTTTCCGATCCCGGTGCACTCCGGTGACATCCGGGTGGACGTGCAGTCGGCGCTCGCCATGCTGGCGCCGGTGTGGGGGCTGAAGCCGCTGCTCGACATCGACGAGGGACAGGCGCGGGAGGATCTGGCGCGGGCCGCCGTGATGGCGCTGTCGTACGTCGCCCAGTCGGCGCGCGGGCAGACGCTGCCGATGGTGCCGCAGCGGGAGATCGACAAGGCCAGGTCGGTGGTGGAGCGGTTCATGATCCGGTGGCGGGGTGAGCCGGATCCCAAGCATGTCGCCGCTGTGGATGCCTACTGGACGTCCGCGGCCGAGCACGGGATGAACGCCTCGACCTTCACCGCGCGGGTCATCGCCTCCACCGGGGCGGATGTCGCGGCCGCGCTGTCGGGGGCGGTCGGGGCGATGTCCGGGCCGCTGCACGGGGGTGCGCCCTCGCGGGTGCTCGGGATGATCGAGGAGATCGAGCGGACGGGGGATGCGGAGGCGTACGTCAGGCAGGCCCTGGACCGGGGTGAGCGGCTGATGGGGTTCGGGCACCGGGTGTACCGGGCGGAGGATCCGCGGGCGCGGGTGCTGCGGCGGACGGCGCGGGAGCTGGGCGCGCCGCGGTTCGAGGTCGCCGAGGCGCTGGAGAAGGCCGCGCTGGAGGAGTTGCACAACCGCCGGCCGGATCGGGTGCTCGCCACCAACGTGGAGTTCTGGGCCGCGATCGTGCTGGACTTCGCCGAGGTGCCGGCGCACATGTTCACGTCGATGTTCACGTGCGCGCGGACTGCCGGGTGGTCGGCGCACATTCTCGAGCAGAAGCGGACGGGACGGCTGGTGCGGCCCTCCGCCCGGTATGTGGGGCCCGGGCCGCGCCGGCCGGAGGACATCGAGGGGTACGGGGAGATCGCCCGCTGAGCGGGACCCAGCCCCCCGCGCCCCTGAAAATCGGGCCCTTCGGGCCCGATTTTCATGCTGTCGCAAGCAGACCCGCATGGTGCCTCTCCGCGACCAGCGGATGCGCCCTCAGCTTGCCCTTGAGTTCGTTGTAGCCGTACTCGGCGTACAGGGGGTTCGCCGGGTCGGTGGTGATGCCGGGGGCCTGGGAGGCGTGCGGGAAGGGCAGGGGCTCCACCCTGGCGTCCAGGCGCGGGTTGTAGAAGAACGGGACGGAGAAGCGTTCCGTGGCGCCGGGCGGGCTGACCACGCGGTGGTTGGTGGCGATGAGGTAGCCGTTGGTGGCCACTTCCAGGAGTTCGCCGAGGTTGACGACGAAGGCGCCCTCGATGGGCGGGACGTCGTGGAAGAGGCCGTCCTCGCGCTGGACCTGGAGGCCGCCGACGGTGTCCTGGAGGAGCAGGGTCAGGAAGCCGTAGTCCTTGTGGGCGCCGACGCCCTGGTCGGTGCCGTCGCCGGCGCTGCCGGGGTAGCGGACGAGCTTGAGGTGCGGGTGGGCGTGGGCGCCGAAGACCGGGTCGTAGAAGTCGGCGGGGGCGCCGATGGCGGCGAGGAGCTCGTGCAGGAGGCGGTCGGCGACTGTGCTGAGCCTGTCGATCCAGGCGAGGGCGGCGGTGCGCAGTTCGGGGAGGGCGACGGGCCACTGGTTGGGGCCCTGGAGCCACCAGTACGGGGGTTCGCCGGGGGCCGGGACGCGGGCGGGGCGTTCGGCGCCTATGTCGAGCTGGTCGCGCCAGTCGCGGGCGCCGGCGGTGCGTTCGTCGCCGGTGCGGGTGTAGCCGCGGAAGTGCGGGGAGTTCACGTTGTCGAGGGCGAGCCGGTCGGCCTCGGGGAGGGCGAAGAAGGCGCGCATGGCGGTGAGCAGCGCGTCGGTCTCGGCCTGGGTCACGCCGTGTCCGACGAGCTGGAAGAAGCCGACGTCGTGGGCGGCGCTGTGCAGCTGGGCGTGGAGCAGGGCGCGGGCCTGGGGGCCGCGGTCGGCGGCCGACAGGTCGATGATGGGGAGCTGGTCGTACGACGGGGTCGTCGTGGGGTGCGTCGATGCGGTGTGCGTCGTCATGGGTGCGTCCACGGGGTGTGTGGGCCACGGGCAAGCCACCGAGGGTGTGGGCGGCGTCGCCCCGGGTGCCGTAAGAAGATGCCGTAAGAAGGCGGGAGAAAAGAGGCTGAATCAGGCCGAAGGCCGACAGCCCATGCTCGTGACGCGCACGTAGTCCACGTGGCGGCGGCGAACGAGCATCGGAAGCATGCGGCAAGGGTACTGCCCGGTGCCGGATACCGGTGTGGCCTGCTTCACGGGGTCAGAGCTTGCCCAAGCCCAGGTGGGCGAAAGCGAAGTGGTCGTGGGCCCAGGTCCGGTCCGGGAGCGGGACCGAGGTGGCCCAGGCGGGGCAGGTGACGTCGGCCGCTCCGCTCGTGTGCCAGCGGTCCATGGCCGTGCCGTACGGCTCCCAGGCCGTGTCGATCCGGTCGTACTCGTCGGCGTAGCGGCGGGTAGTGGTCGTGCAGCGGGGGCAGCGGACCCACTCGGGCTCGCCGTGGCCGCCGTGGAAGCTCGTGCGCCCGGTGTGGACGGTCAGGCCGTCGGACGGTTCCCGGTCGACGTCTGCCGGGTCGACGGCCCGGTCCCAGTGCGGGCCGGGCAGGTGGTGGCCGAAGGAGCGGTCGGTGCGCTCGACGAGCCGCGGCGCCTCGGCGGCGGTGGCGTCCAGGTCGACGATCGTCTGAAAGTGGTCCCCCATGCCCGCTACCGTGGCCGCCGCCACTGACAGCGGCTCAGCCCAGGGCCTGTTCCAGCAGCTCGGCCCATTGGGCGACGACTCGGGCGCGGCGGGCGGTGTCGTCGGTGAGGAGGTTGGCGAGGCCGAGGCCGCGGGCCATGTCGAGGAGGCCCTGGACGGTTTCGCGGACGCCGGGGCGGGTCTCGTCGGCGCCGAGGAGGTCGACGGCGATGCGGTGGGTCTCGCGGCCGACGCGGGCCTCCAGTTCGGTCACGCGAGTGCGCAGCTGGTCCTCGTTGGAGGCGGCGACCCACAGGTGCAGGGCGGCGCGGAAGAGGGGTCCGGTGTAGAGGTCGACGAGGGCGGCGACGACGGCATGGCGGTTGGCGGGGCCGGACGGGAAGAGTTCCCGGAGGGCGGTGGAGCGTTCTTCGGCGACGTATTCGACGGCGGCCGTGAACAGGTCCTCGCGGGTCGGGAAGTGGTGCTGGGCGGCGCCGCGGGAGACTCCGGCGCGTTCGGCGACGACGGCGACGGTGGAGCCTGCCCAGCCGTGTTCGGCCAGGCAGGCCACGGCGGCCTCCAGGAGCCGCTGCCGGGTGGCCCGGCTGCGGTCCTGCTTGGGCGCCCGGTCGCGTTCCCTGGACACCCGGTCGTGTTCCGCCGTCGTGCTCATGTGGTCACACCGCCCATGCCGCGTCCCGTCTTTCCAGGAAGGCCGTCATCCCCTCCCTGGCCTGGTCGGAGGCGAACAGCCGGGCCGAGAGGGCGGTCAGGTCCGCCGCGTCCCGGTCGAATGTTTCCAGCACCCTAGCCGTGAGCAGCCGTTTCGTCTCGGCCAGGGCCTGGGGTGCGGCCTGGCGCAGTCCGTCGAGGATCGGGGCGAGGGCGTCGTCGACGTCGTCGCCGGTGACGGTGAGGAGCCCGGTGCGTACGGCCTCGCGCGGGTCGAAGCGTTCCCCGGTGAGGTAGTAGCGGGCCAGGGCGCGCTGGTCGGCGCGGGGGATCACCGGCAGGGAGATCACCGCGGGTGCGACGCCGATGCGGACTTCGGTGAAGGCGAAGGTGGCCGTGCTGGAGGCGGCGGCGATGTCGCAGGCGGCGAGCAGGCCGAGGCCGCCCGCGCGGACGTGTCCGGTGATGCGGGCGACGACCGGTTTGGGCAGTTCGACGATCTGCCGGAGCAGGGCCACGAGGGCCTCGGGCCCGGGCGGGTCGCGCAGGTCGGCGCCGGCGCAGAAGGTGTTGCCGGTGTGGGTGAGGACGACGGCGCGTACGTCGGGGTCCTTGCCGCATTCGGTGAGGGCCTCGGCGAGGCCGGAGACCAGGGCCGCGGAGAGGGCGTTGCGGGTGTCGGTGGAGTCGAGGCTGAGGGTTTCGACGGCACGCGCGCGTGTACGGCTGATCGGCGTCACGGCAGCTCCCTCAGTTCCCGGCGCAGGATCTTGCCGGAGGCGGCGCGGGGGACGGTGTCGATGAAGGTGACCTGGCGGACCCGTTTGTAGGGTGCCACCCGTTCGGCGACGTACAGCATGATCTCGCTCTCCGTGAGTTCCTCGGCGTCGTCCGCCCGGCGGACGACGAAGGCGTGCGGGACCTCGTTGCCGTCGTCGTTGTAGCTGCCGATGACGGCGGCGTCGGCGATGCCGGGGTGGGTGAGCAGCAGGGCCTCCAGTTCGGCGGGGGCCACCTGGAAGCCCTTGTACTTGATGAGTTCCTTGACCCGGTCCACGACGAAGAGCCAGCCGTCCTCGTCGACGTGCCCCACGTCCCCGGTGTGCAGCCAGCCGTCGACGTCGATCAGCGCGGCGGTGGCGTCGGGTCGGCCGAGGTAGCCCTTCATCACCTGGGGGCCGCGGATGAGGATCTCGCCGCGCTCGCCGGTGCCGAGGTCCTTGTCGGGGTCGTCCAGGGAGACGATCCGCATCTCGGTGCCGGCGATGAGCCTGCCGACGGTGCCGGCGGGGGCGTCGTGCAGCCGGTCGAGGGGGACGACATGGGTGCCGGGGGACAGTTCGGTCATGCCGTAGGCCTGGCCTATCGGGGGCAGGCCGAGCCGCTGTGCGCAGGCGCGGGCGAGGTGGGCGTCCAGCGGGGCGGCGGCGCTGAGGACGTACTTCAGGGAGGAGAGGTCGTAGCGGGCGACCGCCGGGTGCTTGGCGAGGGCGAGGACGATCGGCGGGGCGACGTACAGGCCGGTGATGCGGTGGGTCTCGATGGCCGCGAGGAAGGTCTCCAGGTCGAAGCGGGGCAGGACGACGACCGTGGCGCCCTTGCGCAGGGGGGCGTTCATGAGGGCGGTGAGGCCGTAGATGTGGAAGAAGGGCAGGACGGCGAGGATGCGGTCGTCGGGGGTGGCCGGGACGGCGGGTTCCAGCTGGGCGAGGTTGGTGGCGATCTGCCGGTGGGTGAGCATCACGCCCTTGGGGATGCCGGTGGTGCCGGAGGAGTACGGCAGCGCGGCGATGTCCTCGGCCGGGTCGAAGGCGTGCTGCGGCTCGGGTGTGGTCGTGGCGAGCATGTCGATGAGCGACCGGTGCCCGGGCGCGCTGTCGCAGACGAAGATCTCCCGTATGCCGCCGGAGAGTTCGGCGGCGCGGCGGGCCGTCTCCAGCAGGGGTGAGACGGTGACGATCCAGTGGGCGCCGCTGTCGCCGAGCTGTTTGGCGAACTCCTCGGGCGTGGCGAGCGGGTGCACCGTGGTGACGGAGGCGCCCGCGCGTGTGGCCGCGTAGAAGGCGGTCGGGAAGGCGATGGTGTTGGGGCTGTGCAGGGCGAGGACGTCGCCCTTGCGGACATGCGCGTCGGCGAGACCGGCGGCGACGCGCCGGTGGAACCGGTCCAGCTGCTCGTACGTGAGCGTGGTGCCGTCCGTGCCGTCGATGAGGGCGGGGCGCTCGCCGAACTCGGCGGCGCGGCCCAGGACGGCCTCGTGGATGGGGAGTGCTACGGGCGGGACGTCTGCGTACTCGCTGCGGAACACGGTTCCTCCAGGACGGTCGGCGCGGCCGCCTAGTACGACTTGGGCAGGCCCAGCGTCTGATGGGAGACGTAGTTGAGAATCATCTCGCGGCTCACCGGGGCAATACGAGCCACGCGTGCGGCCGTTATCAGCGAGGCGAGCCCGAACTCGCGCGTGAGCCCGTTGCCGCCGAGGGTGTGCACGGCCTGGTCGACGGCCTTCACGCAGGCCTCCCCGGCCGCGTACTTGGCCATGTTGGCGGCCTCGCCCGCGCCGATGTCGTCACCGGAGTCGTAGAGGTGGGCCGCCTTCTGCATCATCAGCCGGGCCAGCTCCAGGTCGATGTGCGCCTGCGCCAGGGGGTGGGCGATGGCCTGGTGGGCGCCGATCGGGGACTTCCAGACGGTACGGTCACGGGCGTACTCGATCGCCTTGGCGAGCGCGTACCGGCCCATCCCGACGGCGAACGCGGCGGTCATGATCCGCTCGGGGTTGAGTCCGGCGAACAGTTGCAGCAGACCGGCGTCCTCGTCGCCGACGAGCGCGTCGGCGGGCAGCCGTACGTCGTCCAGGACCAGCTCGAACTGCTTCTCGGCGGCGGCCAGTTCCATGTCGATCGGCCGTTTCTGGAAGCCCTCGGCGTCGGTCGGGACGATGAACAGACAGGGCTTGAGGCGTCCGGTGCGGGCGTCCTCGGTACGGCCGACGATCAGGACGGCGTCGGCCATGTCGACACCGGAGATGAAGACCTTGCGGCCGGTGAGCAGCCAGTCGGCGCCGTCGCGGCGGGCGGTGGTGGTGATGCGGTGGCTGTTGGAGCCGGCGTCGGGTTCGGTGATGCCGAAGGCCATGAGACGGGTGCCGTCGGCGATTCCGGGGAGCCAGGTCTGCTTCTGGGCCTCTGTGCCGAAGCGGGAGATGACCGTTCCGCAGATGGCCGGGGACACGACGAGCATGAGCAGGGGTGCGCCCGCGGCACCCAGCTCTTCGAGGACTATGGAGAGTTCGGCGATGCCGCCGCCTCCGCCGCCGTAGGCCTCCGGCAGGTTGACGCCGAGGTAGCCGAGCTTTCCGGCCTCGGACCAGAGTTCGGTGGGGGGCTTTCCGGCGGCGACCGTCTGGACGAGGTAGTCGCGTCCGTAGCGCTTGCCGAGGGCGGCTACCGCTGAGCGGAGGGCTTTGTGCTCTTCGGTTTCGATGACGGGAGACATGAGGCTCCTAAGAAGAGGTTTCCTGCACTACGGCGAGCAGCGTTCCGGGTTCCACCTGCCGGCCGGTCCTGGCGTGCAGCGCGGTCAGGGTTCCGGTGACCGGCGCCGAGATCTGGTGCTGCATCTTCATCGCCTCCAGCCAGATGAGGCCCTGACCGGCCTGAACCGTTGCCCCCTCCGCCAGGCCATCGGCGATGCGGACGACCGTGCCCGGCATCGGCGCGAGCAGGGAACCGGGGGCGAGCTGGGCGGTGGGATCGGGGAATCGGGGCAGGGCGGTGAGGCGGGTGGTGCCCACGTACACCTCGTCGCCGTAGCGTGTGGTCCTGAACTTCCGTTCCACACCGTCCACTTCGAGTACAACCGCACGCTCGTCGGCGTGCACGACCCGTACCCCGTCCGCAGCCAGGCCCTCCCTCGTGTGCCAGTAGCGGACCTCCTGCTCCTCCCCCGCCACCGCGTACCGCTTCACCTGCGGCTGTGAGGGCAGGTTGCGCCAGCCGCCGAAGCGGGAGCGGCCGTGGGCGTCGGCGAGGGCGGCGGCGAGGGGGGCGTACGAGCCGGGGGCGGGCTCGGTCAGTGCGGTGAGGTGGCGGTCGTAGAAGCCGGTGTCCATGCGGCCGCTGGTGAACTCCTCGTGGCGCAGGGAGCGGACCAGCAGGTCGCGGTTGGCGGCCGGGCCGTGGATCTCCGCGCGCTCCAGCGCTCCGGCGAGCCTGCGGATCGCCTCCGCGCGGGTGGCTGCGTGGGCGACGACCTTGGCGAGCATCGGGTCGTAGTGGACGCCGATGGTGTCGCCGTCGGTGTAGCCGGTGTCCAGGCGGACCCCGGCCGGTACGGCGAGGTGGTGCAGGGTGCCGGTCTGCGGGGCCCAGTCGTGGGCGGGGTCCTCGGCGTACAGGCGGGCCTCGATCGCGTGGCCACGCGCGCGTGGCGGGTCCTTTTCGAGGGTCCCGCCCTCCGCGATCCGGATCTGTTCGGCGACCAGGTCGATGCCGAACGCCTCCTCGGTCACGGGGTGCTCGACCTGGAGGCGGGTGTTCATCTCCAGGAAGTGCGCGCGGCCGTCGGCGACCAGGAACTCGACGGTGCCGGCGCCGACGTAGGCGACGGCGCACGCGGCCTGCACGGCCAGCGCGTACAGGTCCTGCGTGAGCCCCTCGGAGAGGCCGGGCGCCGGGGCCTCCTCGATGACCTTCTGGTGGCGGCGCTGGAGGGAGCAGTCGCGGGTGCCGAGGGGCCAGATCGTGCCGTGGGTGTCGGCGAGGATCTGCACCTCGACATGGCGGCCGTGCTCCAGGTAGGGCTCGATGAACACCTCGCCGTCACCGAAGGCGCTCGCGGCCTCGGCGCCTGCGCTCTCCAGTGCGGCGCTCAACCCCTCCAGACGGCGCACGATCCGCATTCCCCGCCCCCCACCGCCGGCGGCCGCCTTCACCAGCACCGGCAGATCGGCCTCCGTGACCTGCGCCGGGTCGAGGGGCGCGAGACCCATCAGCTCCTTCGCGCGGGTCTTGGACGCCATCGCCTCGATGGCCTCCGGCGGCGGGCCGATCCAGGTCAGGCCGGCATCGAGCACGGCGCGGGCGAAGTCGGGGTTCTCGGAGAGGAAGCCGTAGCCGGGGTGCACGGCGTCCACGCCGGCGGCGAGGGCCGCCTTCACGATCAGATCACCGCGCAGATACGTCTCGGCGGGCGCCGCGCCCGGCAGCCGTACCGCCGTGTCGGCCACGCGCGCGTGGAGCGCGTTCTCGTCCGCGTCCGAGTGCACGGCGACCGTCCGGATTCCCAACTCACGGCAGGTGCGGAAGATCCGGCAGGCGATCTCGCCCCGGTTGGCGACGAGCAGAGTCGAAATCACGTGATCCCTCACATCCGGAAGACGCCGAAGCCGCCGCGCGCGCCCTCGTAGGGCGCGGTGTGGAGGGCCGACAGGCACAGGCCGAGGACGGTGCGGGTGTCGCGCGGGTCGATGACCCCGTCGTCGTACAGCCGCCCGGACAGGAACATCGGCAGCGACTCGGACTCGATCTGCTGCTCCACCATGGCGCGCAGGGCGGCGTCCGCGTCCTCGTCGTACGGCTGCCCCTTCGCCGCCGCCGACTGGCGGGCGACGATCGAGAGCACGCCCGCGAGCTGCTGCGGCCCCATCACGGCGGACTTGGCGCTCGGCCAGGCGAACAGGAACCGGGGGTCGTACGCGCGCCCGCACATGCCGTAGTGCCCGGCGCCGTACGACGCCCCCATGAGCACGGACAGGTGCGGGACCCTGCTGTTGCTGACCGCGTTGATCATCATCGAGCCGTGCTTGATGATCCCGCCCTGCTCGTACTCCTTGCCCACCATGTAGCCGGTGGTGTTGTGCAGGAAGAGCAGCGGGATGTCGCGCTGGTTGGCGAGCTGGATGAACTGGGCGGCCTTCTGCGACTCCGCGCTGAAGAGCACGCCCTGCGCGTTGGCCAGGATGCCGACCGGATATCCGTGCAGGGCGGCCCAGCCGGTGACCAGACTGGTCCCGTACAGCGGCTTGAACTCGTCGAAGTCGGAGGCGTCGACGATCCGGGCGATGACCTCGCGCGGGTCGAAGGGGATCTTCAGATCGCCGGGGACGATGCCCAGCAGTTCCTCCGGGTCGTACTTGGGCGGCTCGGCGGGGCCGGGATCCGGGTACGCCTTGCGGTGGTTCAGCCGGGCCACCACCCGGCGGGCCTGGCGCAGGGCATCCGGCTCGTCGACGGCGAAGTAGTCGGCGAGGCCCGACACGCGCGCGTGCATCTCGGCGCCGCCCAGGGACTCGTCGTCGCTCTCCTCGCCGGTGGCCATCTTCACCAGCGGGGGCCCGCCGAGGAAGACCTTCGCCCGCTCCTTGACCATGATCACGTGGTCGGACATGCCGGGGATGTAGGCGCCACCGGCGGTCGAGTTGCCGAAGACGACGGCGACGGTCGGGATGCCTGCGGCGGAGAGGCGGGTCAGATCGCGGAAGATGGCGCCGCCCGGGATGAAGATCTCCTTCTGGGACGGCAGATCGGCCCCTCCCGACTCCACCAGGCTGATGCAGGGCAGCCGGTTGGCGCGCGCGATGTCGTTCGCCCGCAGGGCCTTCTTCAGGCTCCACGGGTTGCTCGCGCCGCCGCGCACGGTCGGGTCGTTCGCGGTGATCAGGCACTCCACGCCCTCGACCACGCCGATGCCGGTGACGATCGAGGCGCCGACCGTGTAGTCACTCCCCCAGGCGGCCAGCGGGGACAGCTCCAGGAAGGGCGTGTCCGGGTCGAGGAGCAGCTCGATCCGCTCCCGCGCGAGCAACTTGCCGCGTTTCCGGTGCCGTTGCACGTACTTCTCGCCGCCGCCCGCGAGCGCCTTGGCGTGCTCGGCCTCCAGTTCGGCGAGCTTGGCGAGCATGGCCTCGCGGTTGGCCCGGTGGTCGGGTCCGGCCGGGTCCAGGGCCGAGGTCAGGGTGGTCACAGCAGGGCCTCCGGGATGTCCAGGTGGCGGGAGCGCAGCCATTCGCCGAGGGCCTTGGCCTGTGGGTCGAAGCGGGCCTGCGCGGCGACGCCCGCGCCGAGGATGCCCTCGACGACGAAGTTGACCGCGCGGAGGTTCGGCAGCAGATGCCGGGTGACGGGCAGGTCCCGGCTCTCGGGGATCAACTGCCGGAAGCTTTCGGCGGTCAGCTCGTGCGCGAGCCACCGCCAGGCCTCGTCACTGCGCGCCCAGACGCCGACATTGGCATTGCCGCCCTTGTCCCCGCTGCGGGTCCCGGCGACCAGGCCGAGCGGTGCGCGGCGGGTCGGCCCGGGCGGAAGGGGATCGGGCAGGGCGGGTTCCGGTACGGCGTCCAGGGGCCGGGTCTCCTGGGGCGGCGCCACGGGGACACGCCGTCCGTCGTGGAGGACGGCCATATGGTCGACGGCGCCATGGGGGACGTACACATCCTCGAAAACCCCATAAGGCGAGCCCTTCCCCGGTGGGGAGAGCACATGGAAGCCCGGGTAGCTGGCCAGCGCCAGCTCCACGGCAGCGCCGCTCAGCGCCCGCCCGACGACCCGCTCGTCCGCGTCCCGTACGACGAGCCGCAGCAGTGCGCTCGCGGTCTCCTCGGTGTCGGCGTCGGCCCGGTCGGTGCGCACGAGTTCCCAGCGGACCTCGGCGGGCGGCGACTTGGCGAGCACGTCGGAGAGCTGCGCCCGCACCAGCTCGGCCTTCGCCTCGATGTCGAGTCCGGTGAGGACGAAGACGACCTCGTTGCGGAAGCCGGCGAGCCGGTTGAGGCCGACTTTCAGGGCCGGCGGCGGTGCCTCGCCGCGCACGCCCTCGATCCGCACCCGGTCCGGCCCGTCCTGGCTCAGCCGTACGGTGTCCAGCCGGGCGGTGACATCGGGGCCGGCGTACCGGCCGCCACCGGTCTCGTACAGCAGCTGCGCGGTGACCGTGCCGACGTCGACCAGGCCGCCGGTGCCGGGGTGCTTGGTGATGACACTGCTGCCGTCGGCGTGGATCTCGGCGAGCGGGAAGCCGGGCCGGCATACGTCCCCCTCCCGGAAGAACGCGTAGTTCCCGCCGGTGGCCTGCGTCCCGCACTCCAGCACATGCCCGGCGACGACAGCCCCCGCGAGCCGGTCGTGGTCCGTCCGCGCCCACCCGAAGTGGGTGGCGGCGGGCCCGGTGACCAGGGCCGCGTCCGTCACGCGCCCCGTGACGACGATGTCCGCACCGGCCCGCAGACACTCGGCGATGCCGAAGCCGCCGAGGTAGGCGTGGGCGGCGAGGGCGCCGGGGTGGGAGGCGGTGAGGTCGTCGCCCTCGACGTGCGCGACGCGGACCGGGATGCCGAGGCGGCCGGCCAACTCCCGTACGGCATCGGCGAGTCCGGCCGGATTGAGCCCGCCCGCGTTGGTGACGATCTTCACCCCGCGCTCATGGGCGAGGCCGAGGCAGTCCTCCAGCTGGCGCGGGAAGGTGCGGGCGTAACCGGCGCCGGGGTCCTTCAGCCGGTCGCGGGCGAGGATCAGCATGGTGAGTTCGGCGAGGTAGTCGCCGGTGAGGACGTCGACCTCGCCGCCGGTCAGCATCTCGCGCAGAGCGCCCGTGCGGTCGCCGTAGAAGCCGGAGAAGTTGCCGATGCGGAGGCCGGTCACGCCGGGTCCTCCTTCGGCGGGCGGCCGCCGCCGGGCGGGCCCGCGAAGGCCTGGGCGATGTCCAGCCAGCGGTCGGCGTCCGGGCCGACGGCCGTCAGGGCGAGGTCGGCCCGGTGGGCGCGCTGGGTGACGAGGAGGCAGAAGTCGAGAGCGGGGCCGGTGACGCGTTGCGGGGCGTTCTCGGGGCCGTAAGCCCACAACTCGCCGTTCCATGTGGTCAGTTCCACGCGGAACTCCTCGGCCGGCGGGGTGAGGTCGTGGACGGTGTAGGCGAAGTCGCGTGTGCGCACCCCGAGTCGGGCCACATGCCTGAGCCGGTCGGTGGGTGGGCGGACCACACCCAGGGCGTCGGCGATGTCCAGGCCGTGGGCCCAGGTCTCCATGAGGCGGGCGGTGGCCATGGAAGCGGCCGACATGGGTGGGCCGTACCAGGGGAAACGGGCGCCGGGCGGTGCGGTGCGCAGGGCCCGGTCGAGGGCGGTGCGCCCCTCGCGCCAGGCCGACAGCAGCTCGACGGGCGCGAGCCGGGCGCCTTCCGCCGCGCCCTCGTCCACGAAGGAGTCGGGGGCGGCGAGCGCCTTCTCGACCAGCGCTTGGAAGGCGTCGGCGTCGGTGATGGCGAGCAGGGCCGAGCGGTCTGTCCAGGCGAGGTGGGCGATCTGATGGGCGAGGGTCCAGCCAGGGGCGGGGGTGGGCAGTGCCCACTGCTCGCGGCTCAACTGGGCCACGAGCAGGTCGAGTTCCTCGCTCTCGGCACGCAGGTCGTCGATGACGGGCGTCGGGTCGGCCATGGGGGGAGCATGGCAGTGTAGGCAGAAACAATCAAGCACGCTTGCATGAATTTTCCCTCCTCTTCCCCACCCGCGCCTGGTCGGCCTTCGTGCAGTCGGTCAAGGGCTGAAGCGACTGATCAGCCCCCGGCCGGAAGCGGCCGGGGGCTGGGATGCGCTGCGTGGACGATCGGCCCCGTCGGCGAATTCACTCCGCGCCGACCGCCCGCCACCTGCTTGTCCAGGAAGCCGGGGCGGTACCCGACGAAGCGGAGGTCGTCCGGCAGCACCTCCTCCGCCGCTGCGAGGACGTCCGGTTGGCTCACTGCACGACGAGGTCGATGGGGTGATGCGGGTCCCAAGGGCATACGGCGACGGTCAGGCGACCGCGGCCCGGCGAGACTCCGGTAGGGTCGTTGGCCCACAAGGTGTCCGCGGCTTTCTGGTCTTCGTAGGGGATCCAACTGTTCGTGCTGGGATCCCATTCGCGTTCGTCCGCCGTCAGCAGCGGGGCGAGTTCCGCGCCGCAGACGGAGCAGAGCAACGGCCGTGGCCCCGTAGGAGGCCACGCCACATACCCGCCGACCTTCCAGCCAGGAACCGTGGACAGATCCGAGATGTACCGGTCGCCCGCGTCCTCAGGCCCTTCCCATGCGGCGATGCGTTCCTGCATGGCAGGGTCGAGCGTCATGAAGTAGGGATGCTCGATGATTTCCTCGGGATCCAGCACGCAAGGGGACGGGACGAGTTCTTCGCGACCGACGACTTCGGGCACCGGCTGCTGCGCCAGCGGTGTTCCGACGTCCTGGGAGTGCCGCCACCGTAGGTGCACGTAGAGTTCGTGGCGAGTGTCTTCGCCGTCCCACTGCCACTGCTCGCTGCTCCCGTCGGGGCCGACGCGTG
The DNA here is from genome assembly GCF_042868225.1 of Streptomyces sp. NPDC007856. NCBI lineage: Bacteria > Bacillati > Actinomycetota > Actinomycetes > Kitasatosporales > Streptomycetaceae > Streptomyces > Streptomyces sp. NPDC007856. The sequence continues at coordinate 141,573 of NZ_JBIAEC010000012.1, forward strand.
TGAGTAGCCGTCCTTCGGCATCCCAGCCGAAGCGAGACGTCTGGCCAAGCGCGTCGGTGAGTTCGAGGACGTCAGGCCTCCGGGGCCGGTTCCACCCTGGCCTTGCCCCGGCCCACCTGGGTGCGGACCGCGCCGATGCTCGCCGTGATGACCAGGGTGATGGCGGCGGCCTCCGCGGCGGACAGGGACTGGCCGAGGATCAGGAAGCCGGCCGTGGCCGCTATCGCCGGCTCCAGGCTCATCAGGATTGCGAACGTGGATGCGGGAAGGCGGCGCAGGGCCAGGAGTTCGAGGGTGTAGGGCAGGACGGAGGAGAGCAGGGCCACCGCCGAGCCGATGGCGACGGTGGTGGGGTTCAGGAGGCGGGTGCCCGCCGCGGTGATGCCGATGGGGAGGAAGAGGAGGGCTGCGACCGCCATGGCCAACGCCAGGCCGTCCGCCTGAGGGAAGCGGCGGCCCGTACGGGCGCTGAAGAGGATGTAGATCGCCCACATGGCACCGGCGCCCAGAGCGAATCCGACACCTGTGGGGTCCAGACTGCTGAAGCCTCCGCCGCTCAGCAGGAAGACGCCGAGCAGGGCGAGGCCCGCCCACAGCGCGTTGATCGCGCGGCGGGAGGTCAGGACGGACAGGGACAGCGGGCCGAGGACCTCCAGGGTGACCGCCGGGCCGAGCGGGATGCGAGCCACCGCCTCGTAGAAAAGGCCGTTCATCGCGCCCATGGCGATACCGAACGCGATCACCGTGCCCCAGTCGGCACGCGAGTGGCCGCGCAGACGGGGGCGGCAGACCAGGAGGAGGACCACCGCGGCCGCGAGGAGGCGCAGGGTGACGACGCCCGGTGCGCCCGCGCTCGGCATCAGGGTCACCGCGAGGGCGCCGCCGAACTGGACCGAGATGCCGCCGGCCAGGACCAGGCCGACCGGGCCGAGCGAGCCGAAGCGGCGCGGTCCTCGGGCAGGGGTGACCGGGGTCGGCGTGGCGGTGCTGGAGGTGGCGGTCACGGGCGGTCCTGTGCTTGATCGGGTTCGTTCATCTCGATGTACTACCAGGTCCAGGGTAATGGACTTTGACAGGTGCGTGAACCCTTTAAGCAGCTGTCCCGGATGCTGGAATCAGATACCCGGCCACGCCTCCTCGTCACGGAAGGCGTAGGGCGCGTAACCGTACTGCTGCTGAGAACGGCCTCAGCGCAGGGTCAGGTAGACGTCAAGTGCCTTGTGCAGCAGGCGGTTCAGGGGGAAGCCCCACTCGCCCAGGTACTCCACGGCCTCGCCGCCCGCGCCCACCTTGAAGCGGAGCAGGCCGAGGAGGGGGTCGGACTCCTCCAGGGTGTCGGTGATGCCCCGGAAGTCGTAGACGTGCGCCCCGAGTTCGTGGGCGTCGCACATCATGCGCCACTGCATCGCGTTGCTGGGCTGCACCTCGCGTCTGCGGGCGGTGGAGGCGCCGTAGGAGTACCAGACGTGCCCGCCGACGATCAGCATCGTGGCCGCGGCGAGCACGTCGCCGTCGTGGTGCGCGAGATACAGCCGCATCCGGTCGGGGTCCTCGGCGGTGAGCGCGGTCCACATGCGCTGGAAGTACGGCAGCGGGCGCGGGATGAACCGGTCGCGCCGGGCCGTCTCGGCGTACAGACCGTAGAAAACCGGCAGGTCCTCGTAGCCGCCCCGGACGACCTTCACGCCCGCCTTCTCGGCCTTCTTGATGTTGCGCCGCCACTGCTGGTTGAGGCCCCGGTGGATGTCGTCCAGCGACCGTCCGGCGAACGGCACCTGGCACACATACCGCGGCTGACCGGCGGCGAATCCCTCCTCGCCGCCGGGCTCGGCCTGCCGCCAGCCCATCCGGCGCAGCCGGCCGGCCAGGTCCGCGGCGCCCTGTTCGGACGAGGTCGGCGGCACGTCCCGCAACCGGTGCGCGTCCGGGTCGGCGATCGCGGCCTTGACCGCCTCGGTACTCCAGCGCCGGGCCACCACGGGCGGGCCCATCTTCACCGAGAACGCGCCCAGCGCCTTGAGATGGGCGAGCATCGGCTCCAGCCAGCGCTCGAGGTCGGGCGAGTCCCAGTCGATGACCGGGCCCTCGGGCAGATAGGCCAGATACCGTCTGATCTTCGGCAGCGGCCTGAGCAGCACCAGCCCGGCCCCGGCGAGCCGCCCGTCCGGCTGGAACCAGCCGAGGCTCTCCGCCTTCCAGTCCGCCTTCACATCCCCCCACGACGGCACCTGCATATGACTGACGGAGGGTCGGCCCGCCACGAAGGCGAGGTGCTCGGCACGGGTGATGGCCCGGAGGGTGAGGGTCATGCGCGCTCCTTGGAGATCGCCGGTCAGGTCGTCCTATGAACCATCCCTCCCGTCCTTCGGTCCCCATGCCGCCAGCACCTGAGTGTCCGTCGCCCGGGCGTACAGGTAGTGGTCGGCCCACTCGGCGATCTCCGGGTAGGCGCACTCCGCGGTGAGCCGGGCGACGGCCGCCGGGATGTCGTACGGCGTCACGCGCAGGTCGGTGCCGGGGCCCAGGAGGCACCAGTGGGCGCCGGGGCGGCCGTAGGGCATGCCGACGCTGCCGGGATTGACCACCAGGCGGCCGTGCGCCAGACGGGCGTACGGCATGTGGGTGTGGCCGCAGACGACCGTGCCGATGCCGGGGTCGAGGCCGGTGAAGACCTCCGCCCAGCGGTCGGGGCGGGAGTCCACCAGCACCAGCTCCTCGTCGTCGCGTGGGGTGGCATGGCAGAACAGGACCGTGCCGAGGCCGCGGACGCGCAGGGTGAGCGTGCGAGGCAGGCCGGCGAGGAAGTCGATCTGCTCCTCGCGAAGGGCCCGGGCCGCGTGCGGGCCGATGGGGTCGGGGATGTCGGTGCGCTCGCCGCGCCGGTACTCCACCAGCTCCCGGTCGGCGTTTCCCGCGAGCCACAGCACCCGCTCGCCCTGCTCCCGCAGCAGGTCCAGCACCTCGGCCGGCTGCGGGCCCGCCGTGATGTCGCCGGTCAGGACGATACGGTCGGCCGCCGCCACTTCGGGCTCCGCCAGCACCGCCGCCAGGGCGGGCAACACACCGTGGATGTCGGACAGCACGGCCACCCTGCTGTATTCCTCGGTCACTTCAAGTCCCTCGTCACTACGCTTCCCCTCGGTCACTTCGCCTCTCCCGCCGGCTGGTCCAGCGCCTCCGCCAGCACCTCCGCCAGGTGCCGCCCCCGCACCCCGGCCAGCTGTGCCAGCTGGGTGCGGCAGGAGAAGCCGTCGGCCAGGATCACGGTCTGCTCGGATGCCTCACGGACCGCGGGCAGGAGCTGTTCCTCCGCGCAGGCCCTGGACACCTCGAAGTGGCCTTTCTCGAAGCCGAAGTTGCCGGCGAGGCCGCAGCAGCCGCCGCTCAGCTCGCCGGTGAGGCCCGCGGCCACGCGCAGCCGGCGGTCGGGGGCGTCGCCGAGCACCGCGTGCTGGTGGCAGTGGGTCTGACCGGCGACCGGGCGGTCCACGGCGGGTGGGGTCCAGTGCGGGGCGTGCCGCTGAAGGGCCTCGGCGAAGGTGACGACGGCCGCGGAGAGGCGGGCGGCGCGCGGGTCGTCGTGCAGGAGTTCCGGCAGGTCGGTGCGGAGGGCCGCGGCGCAGCTCGGTTCCAGGACGACGACCGGGACCCCGGCCCGCAGCACCGGCTCCATCAGGTCCAGCGTGCGCCGCAGCACGGCACGGGCGCGGTCGAGCTGGCCGGTGGAGACGTAGGTGAGGCCGCAGCAGACCCGGGCCCGGCGGGCGGTGAGCAGCGCGGTGGCCGGCCTGCTCCGGCCGTCATCGGTGCCGCCGATCCTTCCCCCGCGCAGCAGCAGCGTCGGCGGCAGGGCCACCCGCAGCCCGGCGGCCTCCAGCACCCGGACAGCGGCCCGGCCGACGGACGGTGACAGATGCTCGGTGAAGGTGTCCGGCCAGAGCACGACCAGATCCCCCGGGCCCGAGCCGCCCGGCACCGGCCCCCCGGTGCCGCTGTGGGCAGGCTTCCTGCCGCGCCACCAGCCGGTGAACGTCCGTGTCGCCAGCCGGGGAATCTCCCGCTCGGGCGCGATCCCGCCCAGGCGTTTGCCGACACCGGCCAGCGGCCGCACCGAGGCGAGGGTGTTGAGCAGCGGTGCCGTGCGGGTGGCGGCGACCCAGCGCAGCCACTGCGGCAGCCGGCCCATGCCGATGTGCGCGGCGGGACGGCGCCGGCCGGCGTAGTGGTGGTGCAGGAACTCCGCCTTGTAGGTGGCCATGTCGACGCCGACCGGGCAGTCGGAGCGGCAGCCCTTGCAGGACAGGCACAGGTCGAGGGCGTCCCGCACCTCGGTCGAACGCCAGCCGTCGGTGACCAGTTCGCCGGCCAGCATCTCGTGCAGCAGCCGGGCCCGGCCGCGCGTGGAGTGCTCCTCCTCGCCGGTCGCCCGGAAGGACGGGCACATCACGGCCGGGCCGGACACGGTCGTCGTACGGCACTTGGCGACGCCGACGCAGCGGCGGACGGCGGCGCGGAAGTCGCCTTCGTCGGCCGGGTAGCCGAAGGCCACGTCGACCGGGTCGCGGGGCAGGACCGAGAAGCGGAGGTTCTCGTCCAGCCGGGCCGGGCGGACCAGCATCCCCGGGTTCAGCAGGTCGTCCGGGTCCCAGACCGCCTTGGCCCGCTCGAAGAGCCGGACGGTCTGCGCGCCGTACATGCGTGGCAGCAGCTCGGCGCGGGCCTGTCCGTCGCCGTGCTCCCCGGACAGGGAGCCGCCGTGCTCCACCACCAGGTCGGCCAGTTCCTCGGAGAAGCGGCGGAAACGGCCGATACCGGCCCCGGTGAGCAGGTCGAAGTCGATGCGGACGTGGATGCAGCCGTCGCCGAAGTGGCCGTACGGCGTGCCGCGCAGGCCGTACGCCGACAGCAGGGCGCGGAAGTCGCGCAGATAGGCGCCGAGCCGGGCGGGCGGCACCGCGCAGTCCTCCCAGCCGGGCCAGGCCTCGCTGCCGTCCGGCATACGCGTCGCCGTACCGCTCGCGTCCTCGCGGATGCGCCACAGGGTGCGCTGGGCCGCCGGGTCGGTCACCACCAGGGAGTCGGTCACGCCGGCCGCGCGGGCGATCGCCTCCGCTTGTGCGCGTGCCGCGGCCGCCGAGTCCCCGCCGGTCTCCACGAACAGCCAGGCACCCCCCTTCGGCAGACCGGCCGGCGCGCGCACCAGGTCGGCCGCCATGCCCTCCACCGTCAGCGGGCCGTAGGGCAGCAGACCGGCGGCGGCCTCGGCGGCGGCGCTCTCGTCGCCGTACGCCAGCACGGCCAGGGCACGCGCGTGGGGGGCCTGGACGAGCTGGACGACGGCCTCGGTGAGGATGCCGAAGGTGCCCTCGGAACCGCAGAAGGACCGGGCGACATCGGCGCCCTTCTCGGGCAGCAGCGCGTCCAGCGCGTACCCGGAGATGCGGCGGGGCAGCTCGGGGAAGCCGGTGCGCAGCCGCGCCAATTCCCCCTCGGCCAGCTCGCGCAGCCCGTCCGGCGCGCCCGCCCAGCCCTGCCCGAGCCGCAGCCGACGGCCGCGCGCGGTGACGACGGACAGCTCCCGCACGCTGTCCGCGGTCGTGCCCCAGGCGACCGAGTGCGAGCCGCAGGAGTTGTTGCCGATCATCCCGCCGAGCGTGCACCGGCTGTGGGTGGACGGGTCCGGGCCGAAGCGCAGGCCGTGCGGGGCCGCGGCCTCCTGGAGCCGGTCGAGGACGAGGCCCGGTTGGACGACGGCCGTTCGGGTGCCGGGGTCCAGCTCCAGCAGGCCGTTCATATGCCGGGTGAAGTCCAGCACCACGCCGGTGCCGGTCGCCTGCCCGGCGATCGACGTGCCCCCGCCGCGCGCCACCACCGGCACCCCGCGCGCCCGGCAGACCTCCAGCACGGCGGCCACGTCGTCGGCGTCTCTCGGGGCGACGACACCCGCCGGAACGCGCCGGTAGTTGGACGCGTCCATGGTGACCAGCGCCCGGGAGGCGGTGTCGAAACCGACCTCGCCCCGGACGGCGCCGCGCAGCTCCGCTTCGAGACCCGAGTGATCCGTCATGCGTCCAGGATGCATCCGCTCACGGACAGTCACCGGAAGTTTTCCACAGCCTCCCGCAGATCGTCGTACGAATTCACGAGTCCAGGGCCCGGCGATCTCGTCTCATCGGACGGACACGGTTCCGCCCGGTTTCGCCCACCGGATACCCTCCGACTCGTGGCCGACATCCAGATTCCCGCTGACATCAAGCCCGCCGACGGACGTTTCGGCGCGGGCCCCTCCAAGGTGCGCACCGAGGCGCTCGACGCCCTCGCCGCGACCGGAAGCTCCCTGCTCGGCACCTCCCACCGCCAGGCGCCCGTCAAGAACCTGGTCGGCAAGGTCCGTGAGGGCATCTCCGAGCTGTTCTCCCTGCCCGAGGGCTACGAGGTGGTCCTCGGCAACGGCGGCTCGACCGCCTTCTGGGACATCGCCACCCATGGCCTGATCGAGAACAAGTCCCAGCACCTGAGCTTCGGCGAGTTCTCCTCCAAGTTCGCCAAGGCCGCGAGGCTCGCCCCGTGGCTGGCCGAGCCCACCGTCATCTCCACCGACCCCGGCACCCACCCCGAGGCGCGGGCCGAGGCCGGCGTCGACGTGTACGCCTTCACCCACAACGAGACCTCGACGGGCGTCGCGATGCCCATCAAGCGTGTCGAAGGCGCGGACTCCGGTTCCCTGGTCCTCGTGGACGCCACCTCCGGCGCCGGCGGCCTCCCGGTCGACGTGTCCGAGACGGACGTCTACTACTTCGCCCCGCAGAAGTCCTTCGCCTCCGACGGCGGCCTGTGGATCGGCGTCTTCTCCCCGGCCGCGATCGAGCGCGCCGAGCGCGTCCACGCCTCCGGCCGCCACGTCCCGGAGTTCTTCTCGCTGCCCACGGCGATCGACAACTCCCGCAAGAACCAGACGTACAACACCCCGGCCCTCGCCACCCTGTTCCTGCTGAACCAGCAGCTGGAGTGGCTGAACGGCCAGGGCGGTCTCGCCTGGTCCACGGCCCGCACCAAGGACTCCTCGACCCGCCTGTACTCCTGGGCGGAGGAGTCGAAGTACGCCACCCCGTTCGTCACCGACCCGGCCAAGCGCTCGCAGGTCATCGGCACGATCGACTTCTCCGACGAGATCGACGCGGCCGCCGTCGCCAAGGCCCTGCGCGCCAACGGCATCGTCGACACCGAGCCCTACCGCAAGCTCGGCCGCAACCAGCTGCGCGTCGCGATGTTCCCGGCGATCGACCCGGCGGACGTCGAGGCGCTGACGCACTGCATCGACTACGTGATCGAGAAGCTCTGACCTCTCGGGTACGCCGATCTCGGGCACGATCCCAGGTACGACGATGAAGGGCGCCCTGCGAACACCGGGCGCCCTTCGGTCATGTCGCCGTGCGACGCGGCCTCATCGGCGCCGCCGCAGCCGCCGCAGCCCGAACAGGGCCGCCAGCCCGACGGCGACGACGACGGCGGCACCCGCCTTCAGACCGTCCCCGGTCCCGGCCGCACTCCCCGCCGAACCCGAACTCGCGCTCGCCGACGGGGACTTGGCGTCCGGCCGGCTCGGCGCCTGCTTCGCCACGACCTCGCTGCCCGCGCCCTCGCTGCTATAGAGCAGCTCGGTCCCGTCGGGGGAGTACGAGACGCCCTCGCCCTGTCCCTGAAGGGGCACGTCGAGCTGGCCCTCCCGCTTGATCCGGCCGCCGTTCCAGTCGTAGTAGATCCCGCCCAGGTACCCGCGCACGGCGAGCTGCCGCCCGTCCGGTGAGAAGGCCGCGTCCGTGGCCCAGAGGTCGACGGGGGCGATCGGCTCGAAGATGTTCGCGCCGGAGGTGGAGAGGGTCGCCGGGCCCTCGTACAGGTGCCCGCCGTCCTCCTTCTTGTCGATGATGTAGACCCGCCCGGTCTTCGGGTGGACGATCAGCGACTCCGCGTCGCGCGGCCCGTTCGCGTACTTCACGACGTACTGCGTGGCGGTGACCGTCTGGTCCTTCAGCTCCTCGGGCTCGGGCAGCCGGTAGATCCACACGTACGGCCATCTGCCGCCGTAGTTGTCGCCGATGTCGCCCAGGTAGATCTCGTTGTGCGGCCCGATGGAGATGGCCTCGTCGTCACGCGGGGTGCCGATGCCGCGCAGGGTGATCCGGGCGACGGTCTTCCCGGTCCGGCTGTCCACAGCGTAGATGTACGGCCCGTCGCCGCTGTCGTTGTGCGTCCAGTAGATGCCAGGGTGGAGGTGGGAGGCGGCGAGCCCGCTGGACTCGGTGATCCGCGGGTCCTTGAGGGTGAACCCCTGGTCGCCGGCCCCGTCGGCGCTCTCGGCGGCGGAGGCGGGCAGCGTACAGGCGGCGGCGAGCAGCAACCCGGCGAGGAGGGCGGACGATGGACGCATGGGCCAAGACTGCCATTCCCTCCCAGGGGTGACCGGGCGTGCTGCCGACGGGTCCCGTGGACGTGGTGGGCCTCACATCCCATCGGCGCGCGTGATCATCCATCATGAGCGGATGCTTAGGTTCATGCCCGTAGGTGACTCCATGACGATCGGGAGCGCGGGCGAGCACACATGGCGTTACCGGCTGTGGCGGCATCTGTGCGACACGTACGGCGGCCCGTTCACCTTCGTCGGACCGCGCGAGGAGCTGTACGACAAGGCGACCGAGGCGCCGACCTCCCACGCCTACGCCGAGCCCGGCTTCCCCCGCCGCCACCTGGCCGGCTGGGGCGAGGGCTGGCTGCACATGGCTCCGCTGATCGGCGAGGCGATACGGGAGCACCCGGCCGACGTGCTGCTGGTCTCCCTCGGACTGATCGACCTGGGCTTCTACACCAACGCCGAGCAGACGGCTCAGAACGTGCGCGCCTTCGTCGCCGGGGCGCGGGCGGCCGAGCCGCGCATCCGCATGGTGCTGCTGCCGGTGATCCCGAACATCCGGGCCGCGGCGGACACATCCTTCGCCGAGCAGGTCGACCGCTTCAACGTCCTGCTCGCCAAGGCGGTCGCCGACCTGGACGAACCCCGGTCGCCGATCCTGCTGGCCTCGCCGCCGGAGTCGTACGACATCCACGTCGACACCTACGACGGCACCCATCCCAACGTGAGCGGGGAGCACCGGATCGCGGCGGCGTTCGCGGGGGCGATGTGGGAGGCGTGGGGGGTCGGACAGGCGTACGTGGCCGGAACGGATTGACCGATTTCCGGCGTCTCCTCGTCACCGTGCGTATCGTTGAACCGCGCGGCTGCACCGGTGCGTGGGGCAGCCGGGTAGGAGCGCCACGATGACCGTCCTTGAAGACAGGATCGAGATGGCCGAGGAGAGCGGCGAGCTGACTCTGGACGACCTGTTCGAGTCGCTCGAGCGGACCACCCCCGAGGGATACAAGGTCGAGATCGTCGAGGGGGCCATCTTCATGTCGCCGCAGCGGGACACCCATTGGGAGATCATTCTCGACATCGTTGAGCAACTGCGCACCAAGTACCCGCGCAAGCGCGTCAAGTCGGACGTCCGCGTCGACTACCCCGGTCACCTCAACGGCTTCGCATCCGACGTCACCCTCGTGGCCGAAGGCGCCGAGAAGACACCCAAGGGCCTCTGGCGCTGCGACGACGTCGAGTTCGTCGCAGAGGTCATCTCGAAGGGCACGGCGCACAACGACTACGGCCCAAAGAAGACGGCCTACGCCACCGCCGAGGTCCCCGTCTACCTCATCGCGGATCCCTACCAGGGCAAGTGCCACCTCTACAGCCAGCCGAAGGACGGTGAGTACGTCAGCGAACTGACCGTCACCTTCGGAGCGGACGTCGACATGACCACCACCGCCCTGGGCCTCACTCTCAAGACCGACGAGTTCCCCCGCGACTGACGTCCCCGGCCGAAAGCCCTTGCATAGAGCGCACTTCAAGCCGTTGGCTGGAGAACCATGAAGTACACGCAGCTTGGACGCACGGGACTCAAGGTCAGCCGACTCGTCCTCGGGACGATGAACTTCGGGCCGCAGACCGACGAGGCCGACAGCCACACCATCATGGACGCGGCGCTGGACGCGGGCATCAACTTCTTCGACACGGCCAATGTGTACGGGTGGGGCGAGAACAAGGGCCGCACCGAGACGATCATCGGCAACTGGTTCGCCCGGGGCGGCGAGCGCCGTGACAAGGTCGTCATCGCCACCAAGGTCTACGGCAACATGGCCCCCGACGGCGAGACCGCCTGGCCCAACCACGACAAGCTCTCCGCGCTGAACATCCGCCGCGCCGTGGACGCCAGCCTGCAGCGGCTGCAGACCGACTACATCGACCTCTACCAGTTCCACCACATCGACCGCAGCACCCCGTTCGAGGAGATCTGGCAGGCCATCGACACCCTGGTCCGGCAGGGGAAGATCCTGTACGCCGGCTCCTCCAACTTCCCCGGCTACAAGATCGCCCAGGCCAACGAGATCGCCGCCCGCCGCGGCGGCACCATCGGCCTGGTCAGCGAGCAGTGCCTGTACAACCTCGCCGAGCGCCGCGCCGAGATGGAGGTCATCCCGGCCGCGCAGGACTACGGCCTCGGGGTCATCCCGTGGTCGCCGCTGCACGGCGGTCTGCTCGGCGGGATCATCAAGAAGGAGGTCCAGGGCGGCCGCCGCGCCACCGGCCGGGCCGCCGACACCCTCAAGGATCCGGCCGCCCGCGCCCGGATCCAGGCGTACGAGGACCTGGTCGACAAGCACGGCCTGGAGCCCGGCGAGGTGGCCCTGGCCTGGCTGCTCACCCGCCCGGGTGTGACGGGTCCCATCGTCGGTCCGCGTACGGCCGAACAGCTGGAGTCCGCGATCAGGGCTTCGGAGCTGGAGCTGACCGAGGAGTTGCTGGCCGGCCTGGACGAGATCTTCCCGGGCCCGGGCCCGTCCCCGGAGGCCTTCGCCTGGTAGTTCCGGGAGGTGCCGACGCCCCGTAAGGGGGGCGGGGCCGCGTTTGACACGCGGCCCCGCCGCGCGGGCGCGACCTGCCCCGACGGGCCTACACCCGGCAACCGGCCGCAGTTCCCCCGCCGCCGCTCCTCCGTCACACCGCTACCTGACGGCCGCCGAAACAGCCACCACCACAAACATCAGCACAAGCACGCCGGCCATGATCCGGTTCCGAGTCTTAGGGTCCACACCGTCGAGCCTAACGGCCGGCGCCCAGTGCCCAGCGGGCGACCGCCTCATAGCGCGGCTGCTCCCCCACCATCCCCGACCGCGGCAGATTGCTCCGCACCAGCACCAGCTCGTTCACCGTCCAGGTCCGGCTGGTGAACTCGCGGAGCAGATCGACATACGGCCGTACGTCCACCGAGTCCCGGCCGCGCGCCACCGTCAGGTGGGCCTTGTACCGCCGGTGCTCCCCCATCGACACGCCCGCCTTCCGCGCCGCCGACTCCGCCCGGTCGGCCAGCAGCCGCATCGCCTCCACCTCGCCGTAGGCGCCGGTCCACAGGGCCTTGCCGTGCCCGAACTGGCCGCCGCCGGAGAGGGCGAGGTCGAAGGGCGCCGTACGGCCGGCCGCGCGGGCCAGGCGGTCCGACAGGTCCGGTACGAGGTCCTCGGCGACCTCGCCGTAGAAGGCGAGGGTGAAGTGCCAGCCCGGCCGGTTGGTCCAGCGCAGCCGCTCGGCGCCGGGCAGCCGTTTCAACCTGGCCACCTCGACGGCGAGTTCATGGACGACAGACTCCGGAGGGAGCACCGCGGCGAAGAGTCTCATGCCTTCACCTTCGCAGACCCGTGCGGGCAGGATGGTCCCATGACGATCACCATCCGCGAAGCCGGCCCCGACGACCTGCCGACGATACTCGGCATGCTCGACAGCAGTGTGCGGTGGCTGGTCTCACAGGGGCGCACCGAGCAGTGGGGAAGCGAGCCGCTGTCGGAGAACCCGAGGGTGGCGGAATCGGTCGCCGGGTACATGGCGCAGGGCACCACCTACCTCGCCGAGATCGACGGCGTACCGGCCGCCACCCTCACCCTCACGGACGCGCCCGGCGCCTACCTGTCGCATCTGCCGGCGCCGGGCGAGCCCGAGCGGTACATCCACTGGCTCGCCTCCGACCGCCGGTTCGAGGGACGGGGCGCCGGTGCCGCGCTGCTCGCGCACGCGGCCGAGGAGACCCGGCGGGCCGGGGTCTCCCTGTTGCGGGTGGACTGCTACGCGGGTGGCGACCGCAAGCTCGTCGCCTTCTACGAGGCGAACGGTTTCACGCCGACACAGGCGTACACCTCCGGCGAGAACGACTGGCCGGGGCAGGTGCTCGCCCGGCGGGTGTGACCGCCCGGCGAGCACCTCACGTCCGGTCGGCGGATCAGCGCTCGGCGCGCAGCGTGCCGAGCAGGCCGTGCTGCTCGTCCCCGATTCCCGCGGCGAACCAGACGCTGTCCCTGCCGCCGGACTCTGCGGTGCCCCGCTGCAGTCCCCACAGGCCGTCGATCACGATCGCCCGGCCGTTGCGGTCCCTCAGGGTTCCCTCGAACCGGCCGGTCCTCAGGTCGAAGGCGTGGATGCGGCCGTCGCCGAAGTTGCCCACGAGAAGGTCACCCGCGAACTTCCCGAACCCCTTGGGTGCCGTCTCCAGGCCCCAGGGCGAGTTGAGCACGCCCCGGCTCGCGAAGCGCTCGATGAGCCGGCCCCCGGTGGTGAACACGTCGATGAAGCCGTTGCCCGGACCCGGGACGTCGTCGTGCTTGTCCGCGTCCTGCTTGGCGTAGGTGACGAAGATCCGGCCGCCGATGTTCTTGACGTCGAAGGGCGCGAAGCCGCCCGGGATCCTCGGGTCCCGGAACGCGTCGGCGGGCAGGTCCACCTGGTTGAAGCCGGTGTCGAAGGCGTCGATGCGCGCGTCACGGAAGTTCGCCACGAGGATGCGCGACTGCCGCTCGCCGCCCTTGCGGCATTCCGTGCCCCTCGCGTCCTTCTTCTGGCAGTCCACCAGCGTCAGGCCCTTGAACACGGCGTCGTCCTCCTGCGCGACGCGGAAGGCGTGCGTCGGATCCACGTTCGCGTTGAACGCGAAGAGGCCGCCGCCCTCCCCCGCGAAGATGTACCGCGCGGGAGCCGACCTCTGGGAGACGGTGAAGCGGAAGTCGCCGGTGTCGTTGCGCACGATTCCGGTCGGGTCGGCGTCCTGGGGGAGCTGGATGACGGGAGACAGGGCGATGACCGGCCGGTTGTCCCGGGCGCCCGTGTACACCGTGGAGGTGTTGGTTCCGTTGTTGGAAACCCTGATCGCACCGCTCGGTGTGCGGACGAGGCCCCAGGGGTTGACCAGGTCGGGGTCCTGCAGCTCCGCCCTGTTCGCCTGGTCGGAGACGAGATCGCGCTCGCGGAAGCCGTGGTCGGCGCGGCGCGGCGCGTCCACCGCCCCGGACGGCACGGCGGCGGCGAGCGCGCCGACCGTGCCGAGGGTCAGCGCGACCGCCGCCAGCCGCCGCACGCGGGAGCGGGATCTCGGGGTCAATGCCGGTGATGCCATGCGGGTGCTCCTGTTCCCCTACGGGTGCCCAATAGGACTTACCGGCAGAAGTAATCTCATATAGGGGCAATCGCGCCCGCGATCGACACGCAGACGCACATCCGTACGAGCACAGGCGGTGGCGGTTCCTACGCCGCCGTCGCCAGCCGCTCCCGCTCGCGCGGGACGAAGCGGACCCGCGGATGGCCGTGGTGCCAGCCAACCGCCAGCCGCAGACCGCCGATACGGGCCAGGACCAGGCCGATACCGGCGGCGGCCGCGGCCGAGATCAGGCCGCCGAGGGCGAAGCCGACCCGGGCGCCGTAGGTGTCGGTGATCCAGCCGACGACCGGCGCGCCCAGCGGCGTACCGCCCATGAACACCATCATGAACAGGGACATCACCCGGCCGCGCATGGCCGGGTCGGTGGCCATCTGCACGGCGGTGTTCGCGGTGACGTTGACCGTCAGGCCGAAGACCCCGATCGGGATCATGAGCAGCGCGAACAGCCAGTACGACGGGGCCAGTGCGGCCACCACCTCAAGTGTGCCGAAGGCGAGCGCGGCGGCGATCAGGATGCGCAGCCGGGCCGTGCCGCGCCGGGCGGCCAGCAGGGCGCCGCCCAGTGAGCCGACGGCCATCAGGGTGTTGAAGAGGCTGTAGGAGCCGGCGCCGGAGTGGAAGACGCCGTTCGCGTACGCCGACAGCCACACCGGGAAGTTGAAGCCAAAGGTGCCGATGAAGCCGACGAGGACGATCGGCCAGATCAGCTCGGGGCGCCCCGCCACGTACCGCAGGCCCTCGCGCAGCTGGCCCTTGCCGCGGGGCGCGCGCCGGACCGCGTGCAGTTCACGGGCGCGCATCAGCAGCAGGCCGGTGATGGGCGCGACGAAGGACAGGCCGTTGGCGAGGAACGCCCAGCCGGTGCCCACGCCGGTGATCATCACACCGGCGACCGCGGGGCCGACCAGGCGGGCGGACTGGAAGTTCGCCGAGTTCAGGCTGACCGCGTTCTGCAGCTGCTCGGGGCCGACCATCTCGGAGACGAAGGACTGGCGGGCCGGGTTGTCGAGCACCGTGGCGAGGCCGACGGTGAAGGCGGCGACGTAGACGTGCCAGACCTGGACATGGCCGCTGAGCGTGAGGAAGGCGAGCGCCAGGCCCGTCACGGCCATGGCGGCCTGCGTGACCAGCAGCGTGGGGCGCTTGGGGAGGCGGTCGACCAGGACTCCGCCGTAGAGGCCGAAGACGAGCATCGGCAGGAACTGCAGGGCCGTTGTGATGCCCACGGCGGCGGAGGAGCCGGTGAGGCTGAGGACCAGCCAGTCCTGGGCGATGCGCTGCATCCAGGTGCCGGTGTTGGAGACGACCTGGCCGATGAAGAAGAGGCGGTAGTTCCTGATCCTCAGCGAGCTGAACATCGAGCCCTTGCGGGCGGCTGGGGTAGTAGTGACGGTCGGTGCGGGGGCGGAAGGTGTTCCGGATCCCGTACTCAAAAGGGTTCGCCTCCTCGACAGCGGTTATAGGTGTGCGAGCTTCTCCAGCACGGGGGCGGCGGCGCGCAGTTTGGCCCACTCGTCCTCGTCGAGGCCCTCGACCAGGCCGGCCAGGAACGCGTTGCGCTTGCGGCGGCTCTCCTCGAGCATCGCCTCGGCCCGCTCGGTCTGGGTGACGACCTTCTGGCGCCGGTCCTCGGGGTGCGGCTCCAGCCGGACCAGCCCCTTGGCCTCCAGCAGCGCGACGATGCGGGTCATCGACGGCGGCTGGACGTGCTCCTTGCGTGCGAGCTCGCCCGGGGTGGCCGAGCCACAGCGGGCCAGGGTGCCGAGCACCGACATCTCGGTGGGGCTCAGCGACTCGTCGACCCGCTGGTGCTTGAGCCGACGGGACAGTCGCATCACGGCGGAGCGGAGGGCGTTCACGGCGGCAGCGTCGTCGCCATGGGTGAGGTCCGGCATGTTCTTTAGAGTAACTCATTACCCTCTCTAAAGAACACTGCGACACGCCCGAAGGCCCGTGATACCCGCCACTGAACCAATCGATCACCCAAACGAGTGAGTCGGTTCCCGAAAGTGACGCATGGGACGGCCCTATGTGGCGACCCTCGTACGCATGGCGACCAGTGTGCTCAGCCTGCGCATAGACGGAGAGCTGCTCGAAAGACTCCGGCAGCACGCGGCGAAAAGAGGAATGAGCGTGCAGGACTATGTGGTCCGCACGCTCATCCGGGACGACTTCGACGAGCGGTTCCAGGCCGCCGTCGAGGAGACGGAGCGGTTCTACGACGTCACGTGACGCCGTGGAACCGTGACGCCGTAGAACCGCAGCGGGCTCAGGTCAGGCCCAGGGCCGGCATCAGGTAGTAGAAGGCGAAGACCGCCGAGACGACGTACATGGCGGCCGGGATCTCCCGGAACCGGCCGGCGGCCAGGCGCAGCACCGTGAAGGTGATGAAGCCCATGCCGATGCCGTTGGTGATCGAGTAGGTGAACGGCATCATCAGCATCGTCACGAACGCCGGGATCGCGATGGTGTAGTCGGCCCAGTCGATCTCCTTGATCGAGTTCGACAGGATCAGGAAGCCGACCGCGACCAGCGCCGGGGTCGCCGCCTGGGACGGGACCATCGTGGCGACCGGGGTGAGGAACAGCGCGGCGGCGAAGAGGCCGCCCGTGACGACGTTCGCGAGGCCCGTGCGGGCGCCCTCGCCGACGCCGGCCGTGGACTCCACGAACGCCGTGGTGGCCGAGGAGGAGCTGGCGCCGCCCGCCGCGACCGCGAGGCCGTCGATGAACAGGACCTTGTTGATGCCGGGCATGTAGCCCTCGGCGTCGGTCAGCTTGGCCTCGTCGCTGACGCCCATGATCGTGCCCATCGCGTCGAAGAAGCACGACAGCAGGACCGTGAAGACGAAGAGGACGCCGGTCAGCACGCCGACCTTGGAGAAGCCGCCGAACAGGCTGACGTGGCCGACCAGCCCGAAGTCGGGGGTGGCGACCGGGTTGCCCGGCCACTTCGGGACCGTCAGACCCCAGGACGGGATCGTGGTGACCGCGTTGAGGACGAGGGCGAGGACGGTCATGCCGACGATCGAGATCAGGATCGCGCCCGGCACCTTGCGGACGATCAGCGCGAAGGTCAGCAGCGCGCCCAGGATGAAGACCAGCACCGGCCAGCCGTGCAGATGACCGCCGGTGCCGAGCTGGACCGGGACGGTGGTCTGGGCGGCGTCCGGCATCCGGGTGACGAAGCCCGAGTCGACCAGGCCGATCAGCATGATGAACAGGCCGATACCGATCGAGATCGCCTTGCGCAGCCCGAACGGCACGGCGTTCATCACGCGCTCGCGCAGCCCCGTGGCGACCAGCAGCATGACCACGAAGCCCGCGAGGACGACCATGCCCATCGCGTCCGGCCAGGACATCCGGGGCGCCAGCTGGAGGGCGACGACCGAGTTCACGCCGAGGCCCGCGGCGAGGGCGATCGGGACGTTGCCGATGACCCCCATGAGGAGGGTGGTGAACGCGGCCGTCAGCGCGGTCGCCGTCACCAGCTGGCCGTTGTCCAGGTGGTGGCCGTACATGTCCTTCGCGCTGCCGAGGATGATCGGATTCAGCACGATGATGTAGGCCATCGCGAAGAAGGTGGCGAAACCGCCACGGATCTCGCGAGCGACGGAGCTGCCGCGCTCGGAGATCCTGAAGTAGCGGTCAAGGGCGCCCTGAGCGGGCACACCGCCCGGAATCTCGGGGGTGGGGACCTTGGCGGGTGCCGAGGTGGACATGCGGGTCTCCATCACCAACGGGGTTCCCCCGAGCCTCGTTGGAGTTTCATACGAACAGAAGCGGACACAGACAAACGGTTTCAGTATGAACGTATGAGTACGAGATCGCCATCTCCGCGCGTAGAACGACCATCCGCTTAAGCTGTGCACATGGCCAAGTGGACCCCCAAGCACGAGGCGCCCGAGCCCCTGGAGGGCCCCGTGGTCGCCACCATCACCGGCGGCACGATCGTCTGGTTCGTCCTCTTCCTCGTCCAGCTTCCCTTCTACGGCTGGTTCCACGAGCACGGACATCTGTGGTGGCTGTGGACCTGCCTGGCCGGGGGCGGACTGGGGCTGATCGGCATCTGGTACGTCAGGAAGCGGGACGCGGCGATCAAGCGGGCGGTGGCCCTGCGGTCGACGTCGGCCGAGTAATCCGTAAAGCGGGCGAGGGGGCAAAACCGCACGTACCGTCGGATGCATGACCGACATAGACGCGGGCGCGGAACTCGACCCCGTGCATCCGGTGGCCCTGCCGATGACCAGGTCGGCAGGGCTGACCCGCGCCGAGGTCGCGGAACGCGTCACCCGCGGCCAGGTCAACGACGTACCGGTGCGCAGCAGCCGGTCACTGGGCGAGATCGTCCGGGCCAACGTCCTCACCCGGTTCAACGCGATCATCGGTGTGCTCTGGCTGGTCATGCTGTGCGTCGCGCCGATCCAGGACAGCCTCTTCGGCTTTGTGATCCTCGCCAACACCGGCATCGGCATCATCCAGGAGTGGCGGGCCAAGCAGACCCTCGACTCGCTCGCGGTGATCGGCGAGGCCCGGCCCACGGTACGAAGAGACCGCACGGCCATCGAGGTCGCCGTCCATGAGATCGTGCTCGACGACCTCATACAGATCGGTCCCGGCGACAAGGCCGTGGTGGACGGGGTCTGCGTCGAGGCCGACGGGCTGGAGATCGACGAGTCGCTGCTCACCGGTGAGGCCGACCCCGTCGTCAAACGCCCCGGCGATCCGGTCATGTCCGGCAGCTTCGTCGTCGCGGGCGGCGGCGCCTACCAGGCGACCAAGGTCGGCCGCGAGGCCTACGCCGCCCAGCTCGCCGAGGAGGCCTCCCGCTTCACCCTGGTCCACTCCGAGCTGCGCACCGGCATCTCCACGATCCTCAAGTACGTCACCTGGATGATGGTCCCGGCGGCGGTCGGGCTCGTCATCACCCAGCTCGTCGTCAAGAGCAACGGCTTCAAGGACTCCATCGCCCGCACGGTCGGCGGCATCGTCCCGATGGTCCCGGAGGGGCTCGTCCTGCTCACCTCGGTCGCCTTCGCCATCGGGGTCATCCGGCTCGGCCGGAAACAGTGTCTGGTGCAGGAGCTGCCGGCGATCGAGGGGCTGGCCCGCGTCGACACCGTCTGCCTGGACAAGACCGGCACGCTCACCGAAGGCGGCATGGACGTCACCGAGCTACGGGCGCTCGACGGGGCCGACGAGGGTTACGTCCGCAGAGTGCTCGGCGCCCTCGGCGAGTCGGATCCGCGCCCCAACGCCTCCCTCCAGGCCATCATCGACGCCTACCCGGACAGCGAGGACTGGCGCTGCGTGGAGTCGCTGCCCTTCTCCTCGGCCCGCAAGTACAGCGGGGCGGCGTTCAGCGAGGCCGACGGCGAGACCAGCACATGGCTGCTCGGCGCCCCCGACGTCCTCCTCACCGACGGCGACCCGGCCCTGGCCGAGACCGAGCGCCTCAACAAGCAGGGCCTGCGGGTGCTGCTGCTGACCCGGACGAGCCGCGACCTGGACGACCCCGAGCCGGCCCATGGCGCCCGCCCCACCGCCCTCGTCGTCCTGGAACAGCGGCTGCGGGCGGATGCCGCCGACACCCTGCGCTACTTCGCGGACCAGGACGTCCGCGCCAAGGTCATCTCCGGCGACAACGCGGTGTCGGTCGGCGCGGTCGCCGCCAAGCTGGGCCTGGAGGGCAGGACGGTGGACGCGCGGCACCTGCCCGCCGACCGGCCGGGCATGGCGGACGCGCTGGACCAGGGGACGATCTTCGGGCGGGTCAGCCCGCAGCAGAAGCGGGACATGGTCGGGGCGCTGCAGTCGCACGGGCACACGGTCGCGATGACCGGCGACGGCGTGAACGACGTGCTCGCGCTGAAGGACGCCGACATCGGGGTCGCCATGGGCTCCGGTTCGGAGGCGACGCGGGCGGTGGCGCAGATCGTGCTGCTGAACAACAGCTTCGCCAGCCTGCCGTCGGTGGTCGGCGAGGGCCGCCGGGTGATCGGCAACATCACGCGCGTCGCGACGCTCTTCCTGGTGAAGACGGTCTATTCGGTGCTGCTGGCCGTCCTGGTGGTGTGCTGGCAGGTGGAGTATCCGTTCCTGCCCCGGCATCTGACCCTGCTGTCCACCCTCACCATCGGCGTCCCGGCGTTCTTCCTGGCCCTGGCACCCAACAAGGAGCGGGCGAAACCGCACTTCGTGCGCAGGGTCATGCGGTACTCGATCCCGGGCGGTGTGGTGGCGGGGGTGGCGACCTTCGTGACGTACCTGGTCGCCCGTGACCACTACACGGGAGCCGGCCGGCTGGACGCGCAGACCAGCGCGGCCACCCTCACGCTCTTCCTGGTCTCCATGTGGATCCTGGCGATCGTCGCCCGCCCCTACACCTGGTGGCGGGTGACCCTGGTGGCGGCGATGGGCGTGGCGTTCCTGCTGGTCCTGGCCGTCCCGGCGCTCCAGGGCTTCTTCGCGCTGAAGCTGGTGGGGGCCACGATGCCGTGGACCGCCGTCGGCATCGCGGTGGTGGCGGCGGCCGCCCTGGAGTGGCTGTGGAAGTGGGTCGACCGCCGCTTTCCCGATTAGGGGATGACTACTTCGCGCCCACGTACACACCCGTGGCGCTGACCGCCGGGGTCGTCGAGACGCCGGCGAAGGAGTAACGCCAGTAGCCGCTGGAGTTCACGGTGGCCGAGGTCTTCACGTTGCCGTACGAGTCGGTGGTCACCGTCTTGATCGTGGTGTACGTGCTCGTGCCGGCCTTGCGGAACTGGAGCTTGACGGGCTGGCCGCCGAAGTTGTTGTACGTGTGGTGCTCCCAGTCGGCCCGGGTCAGCTTGCCCGACACCGTGACGCTCTTGCCCTTGTAGACGGACGTCGAGCTCACGGTGGTCGTCAGCTTGGAGTTGCGCTGCACCAGGCTGGTGCCGAGGCCGCTCTGGTCCTTGAAGCCGACCTTGCTCATGTCGGGGTTCTGCTGGTCCTGGCCGTTGAAGGCGACGGCCTCGGCGGCCACGCTCCAGCTGCCGGCCCAGGCGTTCTTCAGGTCGCCGTCGGCCGGGCGGATGTTGATGGAGCCCTTGCAGGTGGCCGTCGTCGACGAGGTGGCGGTGCAGGTCGCCGGGTTGTCGCCGTACAGCTCGGGGGCGGTGTCGCTGTAGGTGCCGTGGTAGAGGAAGGCGTCCGTGTAGAAGTCCTTCGCGGCGATGTTGACGGTGGAGCCGTGCGTCAGCGTGTACGAGTACGCGACGGTCACCTCGCTGGTGGTGCCCACCTTGATCGACTTGGCGATCGAGACGTTGGAGAAGCTTGCGTTCAGCGTGTACGGCGCGCCCGAGTCGGTGACGGCCTGCGCGGCCGGGACTGCGAGGGCGGAGAGGGCCAGGGCGCCGGAGACGGCGGCCACGGTGGCACGTATGCGCATGTGCGTTTCCCCTGGAGGGAGAAGTGATCGTGGAGTCGGTTGACTCACGCGATCAGATCCGCGGAGGGTGCCGCTGGTTGTACGGCGGTTGCCCCCGCGGACCAGATTTTGTGCCGCGCTTACTGATCCGTTACCGCACGTCGACGAAGTCGCCCGTGGCGCTGACCGCCGGGGTGGTCGTGGTGCCCGCGAAGGAGAAGCGCCAGTAGCCGTCGACCGACGCGGTGGCCGTGGTCTTCAGGTTGCCCGTGGAGTCCGACTTGATGGTCTTCAGCGTGGTGTAGGTGCTGGAGCCGTACTTGCGGAACTGGAGCTGCACGGACTGATTGGTGTAGCCGTGGTACTGGTGGTCCTCCCAGTTGGCCCGGGAGAGCTTGCCGGTGATCGTGAGCGTCTTGCCCTTGGCGATCGGCTCGGGGCCGGCGTTGACCGTCAGCTTGGAGTAGCGCTGGACCTTGGTGGTGCCCAGGCCGCCCTGCACGGAACCGTCCCCGGTGCTGTACTGCAGCGCCAGCGCGCCGGCGTTCCAGGTGCCCGCGTCGGAGTTGAGCAGCTCGTCGTCGGCGGGGTAGATGTCGATGAGGCCCTTGCAGTTGGCGGTCGTCGACGAGGTGGCGGTGCAGCTGGCCGGGGCGTCGCCGAGCAGGATGTTGCTCGCAGTGTCCGGCGAGGAACCCTTGTAGATGAAGGGGCCGGTGGCGAAGTCGTCCGACGCGATGTCGTAGTTGGCTCCGTGGGTCAGCGTGTAGGTGACCGTGGTGGAGACGTGGTTGGTCGTACCGACCTTGACCGCCGAGGCGATCTTGAGGTTCGAGAAGGTCACGCCGAGGTCCGCGCCCTCGGCGGTGCTGAACGCGGACTTGCCGGAGGCATGGAGCGCCTTCGCGGCCTCCGTCTGGTACGACGGGGCGGAGCCGGCGGCCTGGGCGGCCGGCACGACGAAGGCGGAGAGGGCCAGGGCGCCGGAGACGGCGGCCACGGTGGCACGTATGCGCATGCGTTCCCCTGTGTGGAGAAAGTGGACACGAGGTCCAGTGATCAAGGAGTCAGACGACTCGCGTGATCAGACCCGTGAAGGAATGAAGTGGTTGTACGAGTGATGCCGTGAGTTTCCGACGGATTCACCGGACGGCTACTGCACGTCGACGAAGTCACCGGCGGCGCTGACCGCGGAAATGGTCGAGTTGCCCGCGAAGGAGAAGCGGTGGTAGCCGTCGGCCTGCGCGGACGGGACGGCGAGGGCGGACAGGGCCAGAGCGCCGCCGACGACGGCGACACAGGCGCGGCGGAAGCGGACGTTCCGGGGTGCCGTCAGTCGAACCAGCGGTCCCTGGCCAGCTCCTCCGTCCGCGAGGGGTCCTCCAGCAGGGCCGCCACCTCGAACCGCCGGGGCCACTGACCGGCCGCCCACGCGAGCCCGGCCGCGACCCCCTCCAGGGTGGCCGCGTGCAGCACACCGTCGTCGGTGAGCCGCCAGTCGATCTCCACGCCGTCCACGACCAGTTCCTCGTGCTCGACATAGGTCCCGGGCGTACCCGGCCCGAGCAGCACCCGCACCGACTCCGGCACGTCGTGCTCGGTCCCCTCGGAGTGCACCTCGCCGGTGACGGACTCGCTCAGCCGCCGCACCTGGAACAGCTCCGCCAGCTCGGCCGCGCGGGACGGCCGTACCGGCAGCAGCGCGACCCCGCCGGTGAACGGCAGCAGATCGGGCGAGTCGACCACGACCGCCTCCCCCGCGTCCACGACCTCCACCCGGCCGTCGACCACGGCCCGCAGCTCGTCCGGCAGCGTCACCTGCTCCGGGTCCAGCTCCGCCAACGCCCCGTACAGTGCGTGTAGTTGGCCCGGGGTGACCGGCCGGTCGGGGTCAGCCAGCCGGTCCAGCAGCTCCGCGGCACCGCCGGGCTCGTCCAGCAGGGCCGCGACGGAGGTGCGCACCCCCAGGGCCCGCAGCACCTGCTCGTCCTCGAACCCGGTCGCGTCGGCCTCGTCGTACAGGCCGCGCAGCAGCGGATCACCGCCCGCCGCGAGCAGACCGGCGGGCCGGCGCCCGTCGAGCACGGGATGACCGCGCAGCCACCACGCCGTGTACGGCCGCACGACGTCGTGCGTGCCGTCGTGCAGCAGGATGCGCACCGGCTGGGTGAGGGCGTCCCGCAGCGGCGGCTGCGCGAGCAGCGCGAGCGCCTGCGGCCAGTGCTCGTCGTCCACCAGGTCCAGATCGCGTACGGCGACCAGCTCGGTGGCGACCGGAGGCACCGGGCTGTCCGGGAAGCGGTCGAGGATGTCCTCGCACCACACGTCGACCGCGTCCAGCAGCCCGGCGTCGTCGGGCTCGGCGAAGTCGCTCTCCCGGGGCTCCAGTTCGTCCGGGTCGAGGACCACGTCGGTGGCGCGGACCAGCGCGAAGTTCGCGAGTACGCCACAGGCGGCCAGCGGCTGCTCGCCCCACTTGTCGGCCAGCTCGTGGTCCACGGCGGCCAGTTCGCCCTCGCGGATCACCCGGGCGAACGGACTGCCGGGGAAGACGAGTTCCCCGGCGGGGGCCAGTTCCCCGTCCTCGTCGGGCAGGGCGAGGGCGCCGAGCCAGGGTTCGTCCCCGGGCTCCAGGTCCGCGTCCCGCACCAGCCCGAGCACGGTCTCGGCCAGTTCCTCCGCGTCCGGAGCGTCCTCCTCCCAGCCCCCGAGCGCGCCCTCCTCGTCCAGCGAGGCGGCGACGGCGGCCCGCACCTGCGGGGTGGTGAGCACCGCGCGCGGGGTCGCGGGCAGCGCGCCGAGCTTCTCCAGCAGCGGATGCGCGGCGTCCTCGTGGGCCACCTTCAACCCGAGTCGGCCGAGGACGTCCGCGTCGATCCGGGCGGCGTCCGAGGTGGGCAGCAGCACCTGCCGGGGGCCGATGGTGGTCCGTCCGTCCGCCAGCGGCACCGGCAGCCCGGACAGCCGGTCGGGGTCGACCCCGGCGAGGCTGTCGTAGAGCCGCCACCACCAGTCGGGGTCCTTCTCCAGGCCGGCGAGCCGGTCGACGGCGTCGGCGAGCCGCAGCCGGGCGACCCCGAGGGTGCGCAGCTCCACGCGCCGTTCGAGACCGGCCGGCAGCAGCGTGGGCAGCACCTCGGCGAGCACCCGGACGGTGGCGGCCCCGGCGCCCTCCACGATCTCCGCGTCCCTGGGGCGCAGCGCCTGAGGAAGCTCGTGGTCGTCGTCCGCCTTCGCCGCCACCGCCGGGGGCAGGAAGGTCGTGCGCGGCAGCCGCTCCAGCACGGCCTGCCGCAGCGCCCCGTCCAGCTCGCCCTTGCCGAGCGGTCCCGGCACGAGGTCGATGATCCCGTCCGTCACCGGCCGCCAGTCGGCGAGCAGTTCGGTGTAGACGTCGGCGGCGCGCTGCACCAGGAAGTCGGTGAGCGGACCGGGAGCCGTGTGCCGGCGGGTGGTGTCGAGGGGGAAGGAGGCGATGAGCAGGGCGGGAACGCCGAGGGGTTCGTCACTGGGCGTGGGTGCGTGCACCACGGGCGTCGTACGAGGCCGCACCGGGCGCCCGCCCTCGTCCTCGGGCACGGCCCAGGTCACCGACCAGTGGGGCCGCAGCCGCTCCTCCACCGGCCGGTCGGCGAGCAGATCGGGCGTGAGCGCCCCATGGGCGGACGCGGTACGCCACCGGGTGGCCCCCGCGCGCGAGTCCTCCACGACGACGGCGGCGCCCTCGGCACGGCGCCGCAGCACCCGCTGCGCCTCGCCCCCGACCTCGATGACGACCTCCTCCAGGCCCGGCAGGGCGAGGAGCAGCGCGTCGTCGACGGAGTTCAGCAGCCGCTCGGCGAGATCGGCGGCGGCCGCGTCCCGCAGGGGCAGGATGACGGCGGTGTCGTACGGGTCCGGGGCGGTGCCCTCGGCGGCGAACGGCAGCCGGAGCAGCGGCACATGCCCGTCCCGGCGCCGGATCTCGTCCCCCAGCCCCGGGCTGTGCCGGGCGGTCTCGGCGGCCCGCTCCCGTGCCTCGCCGAGCGACCACCGCACACCCCCGTGCCGCCCGACGATCGCGGGTTCGTCGGTCACCGCGAGTACGGCGGCGAAGCCGACGCCGAACCGTCCGACGGCGCCCTGGGTGGCATCGCTGTCCCGCTTGGCCGAGGCGCGCAGCGTGGACAGTGACTCGACTCCGGCCGCGTCCAGCGGGGCACCGGTGTTGGCGGCGACGAGGACCCCGTCGCGCAGGGTGAGCCGCAGCCGCCCCGGCAACCGCGCCCGGGCGGCGGCGTCGGCGGCGTTCTGGGCCAGCTCGACCACGAGCCGGTCCCGGTAGCCGCCGAGGACCAGGTCCTCCTCGGCGTTGGCGTCCTCACGGAACCGGGCGGGGCTGGTGGCCCAGGCGTCGAGGACACCACGGCGCAGCCGGGCCGTCCCGAAGGGATCGGCGCCTTCGGCCGCAGGCCGCACGTACTTGCTGCTCACGCTTACCCATCCTCCCGGCTTCCTGCGAGGAGCCCCTGGCATCGCGCCGGGGTGGAGCGCCTCGCGCCTGCGGATCGTATCCCGTGGCAGCGACACCGGGCGTCGGCCGCCGCCCGCTGCGGGCAGCCGCAACCCGGCCAAATCCTTCAGGGCAAGTGTGTTGCCGGGGGATGCCGTTGGACCTGGGCGGGGCGGCGGTCACGAACGGTGCGCGTCGGACACGTCGGACA
Source organism: Streptomyces sp. NPDC007856 (assembly GCF_042868225.1). Classification (NCBI taxonomy): domain Bacteria; kingdom Bacillati; phylum Actinomycetota; class Actinomycetes; order Kitasatosporales; family Streptomycetaceae; genus Streptomyces; species Streptomyces sp. NPDC007856. The sequence continues at coordinate 167,242 of NZ_JBIAEC010000012.1, forward strand.
TGGGCGCGCGGGCGTACCCGGGCCGCCCTCGGTCAGGAGTGGCCCAGTTCCGCCGTCTCCTCGTCGCCCGCCTCCGGGACCGAGCCCGAGTCGCGGGCGGGGCGCAGGGGGAAGGGGTCCACCCGGGTCTCGTCGATGACCGGCGGGGCCGGCTGCGGGGGCTTGGGCATGACCGCGGCCTCCGAGTGGCCGCCGCAGCCGTAGGACAGGGAGACCACACGGCCGTCGGCCGGGGAGAACTCGTTGGCGCACACGCCGAAGGCCTGGCCGAGGGAGCCACCGATCGGGGCGAGGAAACCGCAGGTCATACAGGTGGCCGGGGCCGCCTGGGCCATCGCGGTCTTCGGGCCGTACGACTCCTCCCAGCGGTCCGCGGCGACATGCAGGCCGTAGCGGGACAGGACGCGGGCCCTGCGCATGCCCAGTTCCTCCGCCACTGCGGCGATCGTGCCCCGGGTGGGGACCGTGGGCTGGGTGGCGGGGGCGCCGGGCGTGACGTCGGCGTCCTCGGCCTCCGCCAGTTCCGCCATCTCGTGCGAGACCACCGAGTTCGGCGGCGGCTCCTCCTCGCCCGTGTAGCCGGGCTCCAGGCGCAGGTCGTCCTGGTCGGTGGGGAGCAGGTCGCCGGGGCCGAGGTCACCGGGGCGCAGCCGCTCGCTCCACGGGACCCACTCCGGGGCGAGCAGGGCGTCGGGGCCGGGGAGGAGGACCACCTCGTCGAGCGTGACGATCTTGGCGCGGGAGGCGCGGGCCACGGTCACCGCCCAGCGCCAGCCGCGGTAGCCCAGTTCCTTGCACTCGAAGAAGTGCGTGACAACGCGGTCGCCCTCGGAGACGAGGCCGGCGTGCTCCCCGACCACACCGGGGGCCGCGGCCTCCTCGGCGGCGGCACGGGCGAGATCGACCGCCTCGGCGCACAGGCGGTCGGGGGTGCGGCTTCGCGTTGTCGCTGCGCTCACAGGTATCGCTTCTCTCCTACGCCGTCTCGTCGAGTGCGGCTGCCTGACGGCGGCTCTGCCGACGGAGCGGACCGGAGGACCGCATCGACGTCTGCATCCGCGCGCTGGGCGCACCTCTGCCATCCATTCTGCGTTATGGCTGAGATAGGCACGCTACACCGAACGAGATTCATCGCCGCCACACGGCAATTTTTCCTGCCCGCACACCCGGCCCTGCACACCGCCTCGTGGTTCGGTTCGGCGCCATGCGCGTCGTATGCGCACTATCCGGCCGCTTCTCGGGGCACTATGAAGCACGTGGCGACCGCGGACAGGCGTGGTGTTCGGGGTGGCGGTGCGAGCCGGGCCGGTGGCGCCGTCCGTTCCGTCGGGCGTGCCCTGCACTTCCCGGTCACCGGGGCCGCGCGCGGGATCCGGAAGGCCACGCATGCGCACGGGGCGGGCGAGTCGGGGCTCGGCAAGCTGATCGAGCTGCACGCGGTGAACGGCGCCGGCGATGTCATGATCACCGTGGCGCTGGCCTCCACGGTGTTCTTCTCCGTGCCGACCGACGAGGCCCGCGGGCGGGTCGCGCTCTACCTCGCCATCACCATGGCGCCCTTCACCGTCCTCGCCCCGGTCATCGGCCCCCTCCTCGACCGGCTGCCGCACGGCCGGCGCGCCGCGATGGCCGGGGCCATGCTGGCCCGTGCTCTGCTCGCGCTGGTGATCTCGGGGGCCGTGGCGAGCGGCAGCCTGGAGCTGTATCCCGCCGCGCTGGGCGTGCTGGTGGCGTCGAAGGCGTACGGGGTGGTCCGCAGTGCGGTCGTGCCCAGGCTGCTGCCGCCCCGGTTCTCGCTGGTGAAGGCCAACTCGCGGGTCACCCTGGCGGGACTGCTGGCCACCGGTGTCGCCGCGCCGGTCGCGGCGGGGCTGCACCAGGTCGGCGATCCCTGGCCGCTGTACGGCGCCTTCGTGATCTTCGTCGCGGGAACGTTCCTGTCCTTCTCCCTGCCGCCCAAGGTGGACTCGGCCAAGGGCGAGGACGTGGCTCTGCTCGCGGCCGACGAGCGACATCTGCACGGGCCGCAGCGCAGGAAGGAGCAGGCGAAGCGGCCGGGGCTGCGGACCGTGGGCCCCGCCGTCACCCACGCGCTCGGCGCCAACGCCGCCCTGCGCTGCCTCTCCGGCTTCCTGATCTTCTTCCTCGCCTTCCTGCTGCGCGAGCACCCGCTGACCGGCGAGAGCGCGGCGGTCTCGCTCGGCATCGTCGGTGTCGCCGCCGGCGTGGGCAACGCGCTGGGTACGGCCGTCGGGGCCTGGCTGAGATCACGCGCCCCGGAGATCATCATCGTCACCGTCGTCGCGGTGGTGCTCGGTACGGCGCTCGTGGCCGCCCTGTTCTTCGGGGCGCTGCTGGTGGCCTGTCTCGCGGCGGTCGCCGGGTTCGGGCAGGCGCTGGCCAAGCTGGCCCTGGACGCGCTGATCCAGCGGGACGTGCCGGAGCTGGTGCGCACCTCGGCGTTCGCCCGCTCGGAGACGCTGCTGCAGATGGCGTGGGTGTTCGGCGGCGCCGTCGGCATCGTGCTGCCGCTCAACGGCACCGTCGGCCTGCTGGTCGGCGCGGTGTTCGTGGCGGTCGGCTGGCTGACCACCCTCAAGGGCCTCCTCGCCTCGGCCCGCCACGGCGGCCGCGCCCACCCCCGCGTCGCCTGACCCGCCCACCCCGACCCCACGCCGGCCGACGCCCCGACCCAGCCCCACCTCGGCATCGCGCCCGGCGCAATTCTGACCTCGGCATAACGAAGCGGACACGGTTTCCCGAACCGCAGGCACGGCTGGCGTAACGAACCGGGCACGCCGCACCCCGCATGGGCGGACGGCTCCGGCCGCCAGATAGCCTTCGGTCATGACCACGCTGCAATCCGTTGTGCGACGCCGCCGCGCCGTCGCCGCCGCCGGCGCCGTTTCCGCCGGACTGCTCCTGCTCTCCGCCTGCGAGAAGCCGACGCCTGTCGCGACGGTCACCGTCGGCGACAGCTCGGTCAACTCCGAGGCCATGTGCTACAACGACGGCAACGCGCTGGACGCCAAGTCGCTGGCGACGTGCGTCAAGAACGTCGGCAAGGCCAAGTCGATCAAGGTCGACCAGGACGAGACGGTCCGCATCGGCGTCGACCCGAAGATCGCGGACGCCGGCTGGGTCCTGCTGGTGAACGGCCAGCAGTTCACCGACGTCAGCAAGAAGACCTACCGCACCATCCCGGGCAGCGCGTTCTTCAACCAGCAGTACGGCACCCAGGGCGACATCAACACGGTCACGATCCGGATGGGCGAGAAGTCCAACCAGGGCATGTGGTCGTTCAAGCTGACGAAGGCCTGATCACGGCTTCCGTGCGCGTCCTTGTGGCCACCGCGGTCCCCGTCGAGCGGGACGCGGTGGCACTGGCGTTTCCCGGAGCCGGGAGCGGGACACGGCTCCCCGGCGCACTCCTGTGCCGTACCGCGACCGGCTGTGATCTGCTCGCCGCCGGCGTCGGCCCGGCCCTCGCCGCCGCCTCCACCGCCGCCGCGCTGACCGCCGCCGCCCTCGAAGGCACCCCGTACGACCTGGTCGTCTCGGCCGGGATCGGCGGTGGCTTCCAGCCCGAGGCGCCCGTCGGCTCGCTCGTCGTCGCCGACGCGATCACCGTGGCCGACCTGGGCGCCGAGACCGGCGACGGCTTCCTCCCGGTCACCGAACTCGGCTTCGGGACCGTCACCCACCGGCCGCCGCTGCCGGTCGTACACGCCGCGGCCGAGGCGACCGGCGCCCGCACCGGCACCATCCTGACCGCCTCCACCGTCACCGGCACCGCCGCCCGCGCCGCCGAGCTGCGGGCCCGGCATCCGCGGGCGCTCGCCGAGGGCATGGAGGGCTTCGGGGTGGCGGAGGCGGCCGCCGCGCACGGCACGCCGGTGCTGGAGATCCGCGCGGTCTCCAACCCGGTCGGCCCGCGCGACCGCGCCGCCTGGCGCATCGGCGACGCCCTCACCGCCCTCACCGAGGCGTTCGGGAAGCTCCTCCCGGTACTGGAGAGTTGGAACCCACATGACCAGTGAGCCCTTGCAGATCGCCTACTCCCCCTGCCCCAACGACACCTTCGTCTTCGACGCCCTCGCCCACGGCCGGGTCCCCGGCGCCCCCGCGCTGGACGTGACCTTCGCCGACATCGACATCACCAACGGCATGGCCGAGCGCGGCGAGTTCGACGTGCTGAAGGTGTCGTACGCCGTCCTGCCGTACATCCTCGGCGCGTACACGCTGCTGCCGTGCGGCGGTGCGCTGGGGCGGGGCTGCGGGCCGCTGGTGCTCACGCGCGAGCCGGGGGACGACCTGACGGGCCGTACGGTCGCGGTGCCCAGCGAGAAGTCGACGGCGTATCTGCTGTTCCGGCTGTGGGCGGCGGACACCCTTCCGGAGGGGGTCGGCGAGATCGTCGTCCTGCCGTTCCACGAGATCATGCCGGCCGTGCGGGACGGCAAGGTGGACGCCGGTCTGGTCATCCACGAGGCCCGGTTCACCTACCGGAACTACGGGCTGCACAAGCTCGCCGACATGGGCGAGCACTGGGAGCGGACCACCGGACTGCCGATCCCGCTCGGCGCGATCGTGGCCAAGCGCTCGCTCGGCGCCGGCACGCTGACGCGGCTCGCCGACTCCATCCGCGCCTCGGTGCGCGCCGCCTGGGACGACCCCGAGGCGTCCCGGCCGTACGTCATGGCACACGCCCAGGAGATGGACCCGGCCGTGGCGGACCAGCACATCGGCCTGTACGTGAACGAGTTCACCGCCGACCTCGGCGAGGACGGCTACGCCGCGATCCGCGGCCTGCTCACACGCGCGGCGGCCGAGGGGCTGGTGCCGCCCCTCGGCCCGGATGCGCTCGCGTTTCCCTGACGGGTGCCTATACGTCCAGCTGGTCGGCGACCGCCCGCAGCAGACCGGCGATCTTCTTGCCGGAGGCCTTCTCCGGGTACCGGCCCTTCTCCAGCATCGGCGTGATGTTCTCCAGAAGGGTCGTCAGGTCCTGCACGATGGAGGCCAGCTCGTCCGGCTTCTTGCGCTGGGCCGCGGCGACCGACGGCGTCGGGTCCAGCACGGTCACCGACAGCGCCTGGTCACCGCGCTGACCGGCGACGACGCCGAACTCCACACGCTGTCCCGGCTTGAGTGCGTCGACTCCGGCGGGGAGAACAGAGGAATGGACGAAGACGTCACCGCCGTCGTCGCGGGAGAGAAAGCCGAAGCCCTTCTCGCTGTTGAACCATTTGACACGCCCGGTCGGCACCGTCTGTCCTCGTCCTCGTACTAGTCGGGAAAAGTGCTCTTGATAGCACTAGAGCGGGTCCACCGTGACCCGCCGCTATCAAGGCTAATGGTCTCGGGGCGGGTGACAAGACGTCCCCCGGTTGTTCCCTCGCGCTGGGAACTACCCTGGTCCGGTGCGTGACAAAACCCAAACGAATTCCGCCGCGCCCGGCGACCGGCTGATCCGCGCCGGTGCGATCGTCTTCTTCATCGGGGCCGTGGCCACTCTGGTCACGGTGGCCCCCCTGTTCCTTGGCGCAAAACCCTTTCCGACGTACATGTTCGGTCTGAGCATGCTCATGGCGGTCGGTTTCCTCGTCGCCGGCGCGGGCGTCCTGCGGTCGATCGCCGCCGGCCGGCGTCAGGCGCGGGGCGCCTCGCGGTAGGCGTCCAGCCACGCCGGGAAGACGGACAGGTCCGCCAGGACCACGTCCGCACCGGCGGCGCGCAGCTCGTCGGCGGGGCAGGGTCCGGTCGCCACGGCGACCGACAGCGCCCCCGCCGTACGGGCCCCGCGCACGTCCCCGACGTGATCGCCGACGTACACGCCGGCGCGGTACTCGCGCAGCGCCTGCGCCTTCTGCTCGGCCCACAGGTCGCCCACGACCACGTCCGGCTCGATGCCGAGGTGGCTCAGGTGCAGCTTGGCGTTGGGCTCGTACTTCGCCGTGACCACCATCGTCCGCCCGCCGGCCGCCCGCACCGCGGCTATCGCCTCCCGGGCGCCGTCCATGGCGGGGGTCGCGGCGATGGCGATCGCCGGATACATCTCCCGGTACAGGTCGGCCATCGCGGGCACCTGCTCCTCCGGGAACCAGTTGATCAGCTCCTCGGCGAGCGGCGGTCCGAGCCGGGTCACCGCCAGATCGGCGTCGATGTGGGTCCCGGTCCGCTCGGACAGCGCCAGGTAGCAGGCGTGGATACCGGGCCGGGAATCGATCAGGGTCATGTCGAGGTCGAATCCGACGGTGAATGTCATATGCGGCATTGTGTCAGGACCGCTGCCTCCGGCGGTTCGGCCGAACGGGCGTGCGCCACAGGGTCACCGTCGTCTGCCGGGTGCGGTCCGCTGTGGGCTGGTCGCGCAGTTCCCCGCGCTCCTTCGGGGCGCGCCTCACCTGGTCCTCTGCGACCGCCACACCAGGAACAGCGCCGAAGCCACCGCCGCCCCCCGGACCACCCACGGCCATGTCCCGGCGACCGCGTCGTTCATGTGGCCCTGGGCGATCGGCTGGCCCCAGCGGCCGTTGACCCTTCCCCACAGCCACACGGTCCCCGCCGCGACCGCCGTACCCGGCAGGACCATCACGGCCGTCTTGGTCTCAGCGGGCGTCAGCCGCCGGGAGCCGTAGGCGATCACCCAGCCGAGGAGCAGCGCGAACCAGTTCCCGAGCACCGCACCGGCGACCAGCGCGGCGGCGGCCAGCAGCAGGAGGGGGTTGGTCCAGCCGGCCGCGGGGCGGGGGAGCAGACGCCGGCGCGCGGCCGAGGGCGCGGGCTCGGCCTCGGTCGCCTCCGGTTCCGGCTCGGCCGGCGCCGGGGCCCGGTCCGCCGGCTCCCGCTCCTTCGGCGGCCGCCTGAGCAGCTCCGGGATCTCCACCCCGCCCACGAACCCCGGCACCGAGTCCGTCTCGGCGCCCACACCGAAGGAACCGCCGCCGGCTCGCCACCAGTCGGGCTGTACGGCGCTGTCCCCGAGTTCGTGCGCGGCGGCCAGGTGCGGCGGGGACGGGGCGTCGCGCGGGACGGAGGGCTCGGACCGGGTCTCGTCGGGGCGGGGGCGGGGGACGGCCCGGCGCAGCGCCTTCAGGCCCCTCGGACCGTTCTGGCGTTCCCCGTCCGCCGGATCCGGCGCCTTCGGGTTCCGTTCGCGCGGCGCGGGCTGCACCGGCACGACGGCGGGCCGCTGTGCGACCCCGCCGGTGCCGGACGTGCCGCCCGCGGCCGCGACGACCTCGTCCGGGGTGCCCAGCCGGTCCAGGATGCGGCGGACCGCGGCGGGACTGTCGACCGTCGCCCTGGCCCGGTGCCGGTCGATCTCGTTGCGCAGCTCCGACACGAGCCGCATCCGCGTGGCCGACGGCAGCTGCCGTTGCTGAGCGATGTCCCCGACACGGCTCAGGTACTCGTAGACGACCTGGTCGCTCTCGATCCCCAACGGAACCCCTCCGGGGCGACGGTGATGAAACCCCGTGAGGACGGTAGCGCAGAGACCTGGCGCCGAACCCGCACCCCGGGTGGGGACCTCCGGGGACGCCCCCTCGGCGACGGCACCCGCTACCGTGGGTCAGATGAGCCAAGCGGCCCACCCCGCTCCCCGTTCCCTCGCGGAAGCGCTCCGCGCGCGGGACGACGCCTTGCTGGCCGCGCTGCTGCGCAGCCGCCCCGACCTCATCACGCCTGTCCCGACCGACCTCACCCAGCTGGCCACCCGCGCCGGCACCCGTGCCTCGGTGCTGCGCGCGCTGGAGCGGCTGGACCGGTTCGCGCTGCAGACGGCGGAGGCGCTGGCCGTGGCCCCGGACCCGGCGTCCTACGACACGCTGCTCGCGCTGATGGCCGGGGACGCCGGGGACGAGAAGGTCGCCGCCGCGCTGCCGCACGCCCTCGGCACCCTGCGCGAACAGGCGCTGGTGTGGGGCGACGACGAGCGGCTGCGGCTGGTGCGCACGGCCCGCGAACTCCTCGCGCCGTCCCCGCAGCACCCCTCCCCGACCGGGCTCGGCCCCAGCGTGCAGGAGGCCACCTCGGGCATGTCTCCGGGCCGGATCCAGGAGATCGTCACGGCGGCCGGGCTGCCCTCGACGCACGACTCGGTGTCCGCCGTGACCGCGCTCACCGCGCTGTTCGACGACCGCAAGAAGATGGGCAAGCTACTGGCCGGCGCCCCGGAACCCGCCCGCGAGGTGCTGGCGCGGCTGGTGTGGGGGCCGCCGTACGGGCAGGTCACCCCGGAACCGGCGGCGCATCTGCGCTGGCTGCTCGACCGCGGTCTGCTGCTGCCGACCGCGCCCGGCACGGTCGTCCTGCCGCGCGAGGTAGCCCTGCATCTGCGCGAGGGCCGGGCGCACCGCGCACCCGAGCCGCTGCCGCCCGCCGTGGAGGCGGCCGCGGCATACGGTCCGCAGGTGGTGGACGCGACGGCGGCCGGGCAGGCGTACACCGCGCTCGCCACGGTCGAGGAGCTGCTGAAGGACTGGGACGAGGGCGGCCCGGCCGTGCTGCGGGCCGGCGGTCTCAGCGTCCGCGATCTGAAGCGGACCGCCGTCGCCCTGGACGTGTCCGAGCCGGTCGCCGCGTTCTGGGTGGAACTGGCGTACGCGGCCGGGCTGATCGCCTCCGACGGCGAGGCCGACGAGCGGTACGCGGCCACGCCCGCCTACGACGAGTGGCTGGAGCGGCCCGCCGCCGAGCGCTGGTCCCAGCTGGCGGCGGCCTGGCTGGCGGCCACCCGGACGCCGGGGCTGGTCGGCGGGCGGGACGCCAAGGACCGTACGCTCGCCGCGCTCGGCCCCGGCCTGGACCGCTCGGCCGCGCCCGAGGTACGGCACCGGGTGCTGACCCTGCTGGCCGGGCTGCCAGCGGGAGCCGCACCGGACACCGAGTCAGTGCTGGCCCGGTTGCACTGGGAACGGCCCCTGCGCGGACCCCAGCAGCGGGACGGCGACGAGGACCTGCGCTCCCGGCTCGCCCGCTGGACCCTGTCCGAGGCGGAGCTGCTGGGCGTCACCGGACGGGGCGCGCTGTCGGCACACGGCCGGGCGCTGCTGGGCGCACCGGCACCGGGGACGGGAACGGGCTCGCGCACCGCGTCGGGCGCCCCTCGCACGCCGGGCGCCTCCGGCTCGGCGGCCGCCTCCGTCGGCTCGCTCGACACCGTCACCACCGCCCTCACCGAGCCCACCGGCCCCGGCGACAAGCTGCCCGTCCACCATCACCACCGTCCCGGCCCCGCCCTCCCCCCGCTCTCCCCCGCCGAGCAGGCCGTGGCGACGGCCGCCGCCGCCCGGCTCCTCGCGCCGCTCCTGCCCGAGCCGCTGGACCACGTGCTGCTCCAGGCCGATCTGACGGCGGTGGCACCCGGACCGCTGCAACGCCCCCTCGCCGATCTGCTGGACGTGCTGGCGGACGTCGAGTCCAAGGGCGGCGCGACGGTGTACCGCTTCACCCCGGCCTCCGTACGGCGGGCCCTGGACGCCGGCCGTACCGCCGCCGATCTGCACGCCTTCCTCGCCGAGCACTCCCGCACCCCGGTGCCGCAGCCGCTCGCGTATCTGATCGACGACGTGGCCCGCAAGCACGGGCATCTCCGGGTCGGCGCGGCCTCGGCGTATGTGCGCTGCGACGACGACGCCCTGCTGAACGAGATCCTCGCCGACCGGCGCGCCGCCGCCCTGCGGCTGCGTCGGCTCGCCCCGACCGTGCTGGCCGCCCAGTGCGACCCGGCCACGCTGCTGGAGGGCCTGCGCGCGATGGGCTACGCGCCGGCCGCCGAGTCCGCCGAGGGTGACGTCCTGATCACCCGCGCCCACGCCCACCGCACCCCGCCGCGCACCGCCCCCGAGCCGGTCCCGGACGGCCCGCCGCCGCCCGACGCCACGCTGCTCACGGCGGCGATCCGGGCGATCCGGGCCGGCGACCTGGCCGCCACCGCCCCGCGCAAGACCCCCGGGGCCGGGGCTCCGCTGCCGGGCGGCGAACTGCCCCGCACCTCCTCCGCCGAGACCCTGGCCACCGTGCAGGCCGCCGTCCTGACCGGCGCGTCCCTCTGGATCGGCTATGTCAACCCCGAGGGCACCGCCAGCCAGCGCGTCATCGCCCCGGTCAAGGTGGAGGGCGGTTTCGTCACGGCGTACGACCACACCGCGGACGAGGTACGCACCTATCCGCTGCACCGGATCACCGGCGTGGCGGAGCTCGCGGAAGACTGACGGTGATCGTCGGCGTTTAGGGCAGACTGGACGTTTGGTTGTTGTGGAAAGGGTGTGGCCGCACGTGAACGGACCGCTGATCGTCCAGTCCGACAAGACCCTGCTCCTGGAGGTCGACCACGAGCGGGCCGACGACTGCCGGCGTGCCATCGCGCCGTTCGCCGAGCTGGAGCGTGCGCCCGAGCACATCCACACCTATCGGGTCACCCCGCTCGGGCTGTGGAACGCGCGGGCCGCGGGGCATGACGCCGAGCAGGTCGTGGACGCGCTCGTGCAGTACAGCCGGTATCCGGTCCCGCACGCGCTGCTCGTGGACATCGCCGAGACGATGGACCGGTACGGGCGGCTCACGCTCAGCAAGCACCCGGCACACGGGCTCGTGCTGACCACCACCGACCGGCCGGTGCTGGAGGAGGTGCTGAAGTCCAAGCGGATCGCCCCGCTGGTGGGGGCGCGGATCGATGCGGACTCGGTCGTCGTGCACCCGTCCGAGCGCGGGCAGATCAAGCAGGTGCTGCTGAAGCTGGGCTGGCCGGCCGAGGACCTCGCCGGGTACGTCGACGGCGAGGCGCATCCGATCGAGCTGCTGGAGGACGGCTGGGCGCTTCGGCCGTACCAGAAGCAGGCCGTGGAGAACTTCTGGCACGGCGGCAGCGGTGTCGTGGTGCTGCCCTGTGGCGCCGGGAAGACGCTGGTCGGCGCCGGGTCCATGGCCCAGGCCAAGTCCACGACCCTGATCCTCGTCACCAACACCGTCTCGGCGCGGCAGTGGAAGCACGAGCTGGTGAAGCGGACCTCGCTGACCGAGGACGAGATCGGCGAGTACAGCGGTACCAGGAAGGAGATCCGCCCGGTCACCATCGCCACCTACCAGGTGCTGACGACCAAGCGGAAGGGTGTCTATCCGCACCTGGAGCTGTTCGACTCCCGGGACTGGGGTCTGATCGTCTACGACGAGGTGCATCTGCTGCCCGCTCCTGTCTTCAAGTTCACCGCCGATCTGCAGGCGCGCCGCCGGCTGGGCCTCACCGCGACCCTCGTCCGCGAGGACGGCCGCGAGTCGGACGTGTTCTCCCTCATCGGTCCGAAGCGGTTCGACGCGCCCTGGAAGGAGATCGAGGCGCAGGGGTACATCGCTCCGGCCGACTGCGTCGAGGTCCGGGTGAATCTGACGGACGCCGAGCGGCTGTCGTACGCGACGGCCGAGACGGAGGAGAAGTACCGCTTCTGTGCGACGACGGACACCAAGCGGAAGGTGACGGAGGCGATCGTCCGCCGTTTCGCCGGCCAGCAGATCCTCGTCATCGGCCAGTACATCGACCAACTCGACGAGCTGGGCGAGCACTTGAACGCGCCCGTCATCAAGGGCGAGACTTCCAACGCCCAGCGCGAGAAGCTCTTCGACGCCTTCCGCGAAGGCGAGATCAGCGTGCTGGTGGTGTCGAAGGTCGCGAACTTCTCCATCGACCTGCCGGAGGCAACGGTCGCCATCCAGGTGTCCGGCACCTTCGGCTCCCGCCAGGAGGAGGCCCAGCGCCTCGGCCGGGTCCTGCGCCCGAAGGCCGACGGCCACCAGGCGCACTTCTACTCGGTCGTCGCCCGCGACACCATCGACCAGGACTTCGCCGCCCACCGCCAGCGCTTCCTGGCCGAACAGGGCTACGCCTACCGGATCGTGGACGCGGACGAGATCCTGGCGGAGGACAGCACCGGCTGAGCCGCGATCGCGAGCAGGAGCGCGTTGCCTGCGACGGCTACTTGCGGCGTATGCCCGCTTCCTCGCCGTACTCGCCGAGGATGATCACGCCGAACGCGGCCTCCGCGAACACCTTGATGGCGCGCAGGGCGTTGCCGAGCAGGTGGTGATGCGGGCCGTCCACGGCTGTGGCGCCGGTCGGCGGTCGGACAGGGCCTGGGGAGATGGTTGCTGCGCTCATGTCTCCATGGTGGATCGCCGGACGCGCCACCCGCATCGGTCTGCAGAGCCAATCCCGGACGGCCCCGCGTAGATCTACGGGTGGACCCCGGCCCCTACTTCGGGGGCTGCCCGTCCCCTAGGGGTCGGAGCGGGCCGGACAGGGCCGTGACAGGGACCGGACAGGGGGCGGAAAAACCATTGGCCCCCGCCGCGCGCGCTCGCCTAGAATCTCCGCTCTTGCCCGCCTCCCCTCCGCGGAGTGCCGTCGCCCGGTCGGAAACCGGGCGGCTTCGTCGTAGTCACCCAGCAGGTCCACCGGAGGCACCCCCTTGTCCACGTCCACTCCCGCCGACGACCCACTCGCCCGAGAGCGATCCCACCTCGCCGACTCCCGCGCCGCTCTGCGCGCCATGCGCGAGGACGTGGAGTCGCTGGACATCCGGGACGTCACCGCCAACTGGGTCAACGCCGAAGTACTGTCCCGCCAGATCGACGAGCGGATCAAGGCGCTGGCCGACCTGAGCGACACCCCGCTGTTCTTCGGCCGGCTGGACTATCTGCACGCGCCTCGCGCGGACGAGGCAGAGGGCGCGGAGGGCGAGCAGTTCTACATCGGGCGGCGGCATGTGCACGACGCCGACGGCGACCCCATGGTCATCGACTGGCGCGCCCCGGTCTCGCAGCCGTTCTACCGGGCGTCCAAGAAGGACCCGATGGACGTCGGCCTGCGCCGCCGCTTCGGCTACACCGGCGGCGACCTGACCGCGTACGAGGACGAGCACCTCTCCGACCCGGCCGAGGCGGCGGCCACCAGCAAGCTGCTCCAGCAGGAGATCGAGCGGCCGCGTGTCGGCCCCATGCGGGACATCGTCGCCACCATCCAGCCCGAGCAGGACGAGATCGTCCGCTCCGGCCTGTCCGGCACGGTCTGCGTCCAGGGCGGCCCCGGCACCGGAAAGACCGCCGTCGGCCTGCACCGGGTCGCCTACCTCCTGTACGCCCACCGGGAGCGGCTCGCCCGCACCGGCACCCTGGTGATCGGCCCGAACAGGTCCTTCCTGCACTACATCGAGCAGGTCCTGCCCGCACTGGGCGAGTTGACCGTCCAGCAGGCGACCGTCGACGACCTGGTCGCCCATGTCGAGGTGCGCGGCACGGACGAGGCGGCCGCCGCCATGATCAAGGGCGACGCCCGGATGGCCGAGGTGCTGCGCCGGGCCCTGTACTCCCATGTGACCCTGCCGACGGAGGCGGTCGTGGTGGTGCGCGGCTCCCGGCGCTGGCGGGTGCCGACGCACGAACTGGAGGACATCGTCCGGGAGTTGCTGCAGCGGGACATCCGGTACGGCGCGGCCCGCGAGGCCCTGCCGCAGCGGATCGCGCACGCGGTGCTGGTGCAGATGGAGCGCTCGGGCGAGGCGCCGGACGACCGGGTGCAGGACGCGGTGGCCCGCAACAGCGCGGTGAAGGCGGCCGTGAAGGAGATCTGGCCGGCCGTGGACCCGGCGAAGCTCGTGCTGCGCCTGCTGACGGACGCGGACTTCCTCGCCGAGCACGCCGCCGGGATCCTGGACGAGGACGAGCAGAAGACGATCCTGTGGGCCAGGCCGGTGCGCAGCGTGAAGTCGGCCAAGTGGTCGGCGGCGGACGCGGTGCTGATCGACGAGGCGGCCGATCTGATCCAGCGCACCCACTCGCTGGGCCATGTCGTCCTGGACGAGGCGCAGGACCTGTCCCCCATGCAGTACCGGGCCGTCGGCCGCCGCTGCACGACGGGCAGCGCGACGGTGCTGGGCGACCTGGCGCAGGGCACGACTCCCTGGGCGACCCGCAGCTGGGACGAAGCCCTCGCCCACCTCGGCAAGACGGAAGGCGTCATCGAGGAGCTGACGGCGGGCTTCCGCGTCCCCACGGACGTCATCACCTACGCCTCCCGCCTGCTCCCGCACATCGCACCGGGCCTCACCCCGGTCGAGTCGGTCCGCGAGAACCCGGGCTTCTTCGAGGTCCGTACGACGACGGAGACGTCCGAAGTCGTCGCCGCCTGCAAGGAGTTGCTGCGCAACGAGGGTTCGACGGGCCTGATCGCCGCCGACGCCCGGATCCCGGTCCTCGCCGAGGCCCTGACGGCGGCTGGGCTCCCCCACCTCGCCCCCGGCGAGGAGACCACCCGGGAGACCCGCCTCACCCTCGTCCCGGCCTCCCTCGCCAAGGGCCTGGAGTACGACTACGTGGTCCTGGACGAGCCCCAGGCGGTGATGGACGGCGAGCCGGACGAACGCACCGGCCTGCGACGCCTGTACGTGGCGCTGACGCGTGCGGTCTCGGGCCTGATCGTGACGCACTCGGCACCGCTGCCGGCGCAGTTGGCCTGACGGCGCACCGCTAGGGTGTCGTGCCGTTCCGGCATGTCCCCATGGAAAGGCCTCCGTTGAGCACTCCACCGCCTTCGCACCCCGCGTACCAGCAGTACCCCGGTCCCTACCAGCAGGCACCGGCGGGCCACCCGCAGGCGCCGGGGCCGTATCAGCAGGCCCCCGCGGGTTATCCACAGGCGCCGGTGGGACAGCAGCCGCAGCCCGCCGGGCCGTACGGGCAGGCACCGGGCGGCTACGGGCAGGCTCCCTACCCGCAGGCGCCCGCCGACTTCGGCCAGGCCGGGTATCAGCAGGCCCCCGGCGCGTACCCGGCCGCTCCCGGCGTCGGGTGCGAGGTGTGCGGAGCGGCGCCCGCCGAGCGGGTGACGATCCGCGGCCACCAGGGCATGCTGATCGTGATGCGGAACCTGTGGCGGAAGGGCACCTTCTGCCAGACCTGCGCGCTCGCCGTCTTCCGGAAGATGCAGTCGGACACCATGGCGCAGGGGTGGTGGGGTCCGGCGTCGATGCTCATCACGCCCGTCACGCTGCTGATCAACCTCTTCGCCCTGGCCAAGATCCGTAAGCTCCCCGCACCGGCCGGCGCCCAGGGCCCCGGGCTGGACCCGGGCCGCCCGGTGCTGCGGCGCCCGGCCGGAATCCTGGGCCTCTTCCCGCTCACCGGCTTCGCCCTGGTGCTGCTCCTCGTGCTCGTCGGGATGGCGGCCGGGTGACGGCCGACAGCACCACGGCTCCGTAAGAGGCACGGGGGCTGTGCCGCGCCCGGCCAACGACCCGCGGGCCCGGGGCGCTACCCCGCGTCCAACGCCCTCCGCCACTCCCGCACGGCCCCCTCGAAAACCGGCCCCTCCCACCCGGAGGGCCGGGCCGCGCCGCCGATGTGGAAGGCGTCGATACCGGCGGCCCGAAGCCGCGGCACATGCTCCAGGCGCAGGCCGCCGCCGACCAGGAGGGTCTGGCCGTACCCCGGCTCCCCCCGCCGGCCCGCCTCCGCGACCAGCGTCGGCAGGCCCTCGTCCACCCCGCCGGCGGCGCCCGCGGTGAGGTAGGTGTCGAGGCCGGGCAGGTCGGCGAGCTGTTTGCGCAGGGCGTCGCGGTCGGCGGCCCGGTCGATCGCCCGGTGGAAGGTCCACGCGCAGCCGTCCAGCGCCTGGACCACCCGCTCCACCGCCGCCAGGTGAACCACGCCGTCCGCGTCGAGGAAGCCGAGGACGAACTGGTCGGCGCCGGCCTCGCGCAGGCCGCCGGCCACCCGAACCAGACCGTCCACGTCTCCGGCCGCGAACCCGTCCGCGAGGCGGAGCATCACGCGCAGGTCGATGTCGACGGCGGCCCGGATCCGGGCGACGGTGGCGGGCGCCGGGCTGAGCCCGTCGGCCGCCATGTCGGTGACCAGCTCCAGGCGGTCCGCGCCTCCGGCCTGGGCGGCGACCGCGTCCTCGACGTCGAGCGCGATCACCTCCAGGACTGCACGCTTGCTCATGGCACCCCATTCATCGTCGGCCACTACAGGTCTAGTCCAATTCCAAGACTACGCCTGTGCGCGAGCAGGTGGGGTCCGCGTCAGGGCGCCGACGGGCAGGCGTCACGGCGGAACGACGGCGCGCGGCGCGGAAGAATGGGCCCATGGCCGACCTCGATGCCCTGCGTCTCCGTTTCGCCCGTGCGCTGGAAGCCGCCCGTGCCCCCGGCGGCGGGCCCGATCCCGCGCCGTACGCCGACAACCTGCTCGCCCGCTGGCAGGAGCCGCAGCGCCGGTACCACACGCCGGCCCACCTCACCGCGGTGCTCGACCACATCGACGTACTGGAGAAGTACGCCGCCGACCCGGACGTCGTGCGCCTGGCCGCCTGGTTCCACGACGCCGTCTACCTCCCGGAACGGTCGGAGAACGAGGAGCGCTCGGCCCGCCTCGCCGAGCGCGCGCTCCCCGAGGCCGGGGTCCGTGCGGAGACGACCGCCGAGGTGGCCCGGCTGGTCCGGCTCACCTTCACGCACGACCCGGCCGACGACGACCGCAACGGCGAGGTGCTGTGCGACGCCGACCTCGCGATCCTGGCCGCGCCCCCGTCGGCGTACGCCGTCTACACCGCCGAGGTGCGCGAGGAGTACCACTTCGTGCCGAACGACGCCTTCAAGGAGGGCCGTTCGGCGGTCCTGCGCCAACTCCTCGCCCTCCCCCGGCTGTTCCGCACCCCCTACGGCCAGGAGCACTGGGAGGCCACCGCCCGCTACAACCTCGCCTCCGAGCTGGAAATGCTGTCGACCTGAGGGGTACGGCCCCCTAGGGTTCGCTCCATGCGACCGATAAACGGGGACGATGTGACCGAGGCCGTGGCAGGCTGCACGGCGGCACTGCGCGCGGCGGTGGACCGGGACTGGCGGGCCGTACCGGCCGGGCGGCTGGAGTGGGACTGCCACACCACCGCCGTCCATGTCGCCGACGACCTCATCGCCTACGCCGCCAACCTGGCCGGACGCGCGCAGGACGGCTACCTCCCCTTCGAGCTCACCCTCGACGAGGGCACCGACAACGCGGGTCTGCTGCACGTCATCGAGACGACCGGCGCGCTCCTCGCCGCCGCCGTCCGCACCGCCCTGCCCGGCGTCCGCGCCTTCCACCCCTACCCCTTCCGCAGCGCCGACGCCCAGGGCTTCGCCGCGATGGGCATCGCCGAGGTGCTGCTGCACACCCACGACATGGCCGAGGGGCTCGGGATCGCCTACGAGCCGCCGGCCGAGCTCGTCGAGTCCCTCCTCGCCTGCCTCTTCCCGCACGTCCAGCCCGGCCCCGCCCCCTGGCCGACCCTGCTGTGGGCCACCGGCCGCGGCGAGCTGCCCGGTCGCGCCCCGGTCACCGAGTGGCGCTGGAACAACAACCTGGTCATCCCGGCCGAGCGCCTCACCCTGGTCGGCGTCCGCCCGGCCGCCGCCCACGGTCTGCGCCTGGGCGGCGACGGCGGCTTCACCTGGCTCGACGGCGGCCCGTACGAGGGCACCCGGGAGGCCGCCTCCTTCCTGCTGAAGGCGTACGAAGCCGGTGTGCACCGGCCGGAGTTCGGGGTCTTCGCCCTCGTCCGGCAGGAGGACGGCCGTGCGATCGGCGGCATCGGCTTCCACGGCGTCCCGGACGAGGACGGCCGGGTGGAGATCGGCTACGACCTGGTCGAGGGCGCCCGCGGTCAGGGGTACGCCACCGAGGCCCTGCGCGCGCTCGCGGACTGGGCGCTGGCCCGCGACGACGTCGGCTCCCTGTTCGCGACCGTCGAGCGGGACAACACCGCCTCGCAGGCGGTGGTCACCCGGGCCGGGTTCACTCAGGTCAGCGACGAGGGTGCCGAGTTCGCCTACGAACTGCGCCGCTGAACAAGCCCCTTGCGCCGGCGCAGGCCCGAGGCGTGCAGCAGCCGCACCACCTCGCGGCTGCCCACCTCCACCGCGCCGGCCGCCACCGCCTCCGCGTACCGGTGCGACGGAAGGTCGTAGTGGTCGCGCTCGAAGGCGCGCCTCGGCACGCCCAGCCGCTCGGCGAACGCGTGGAGTTCGGCGTAGGACACGTCGCTGACCAGGTGCGACCACATGCGGCCGTGTCCCGGCCAGGTCGGCGGGTCGATGTAGAGGGTCACGAAGAGGCCATTCCGCCCGTGGCCGAGCCCAGCGAGCCCACCGCGGCAACCTTCACGCCCGCCTTGTGGCACACCCAGTGCGGATCGGGGCCCAGTTCGGGCTCCACGTCCAGCGCGTGCGGGTCGCCGGAGCCGCACACCGGGCACAGCGGCCAGCGGCCGTACCGGTCCAGCAGGGCGTCCTGTACGTCCTGTGCGACCAGCCCGGCGACATAGGTCGCGCCGTCCGGCCACTGCTCGACCCACCAGCGGCGCTCCGCGACGGAGTCCTCGACGAGCGAGACCACGTCCGCCTCCGCGACCTCGCCGGCGATCAGATCGGCGAGCACGAGGGCTCGGGCGGCATGCAGGGCCTGCTCAAGGGGTGTGATGGGCTCCATGGAACCCATTGTGCGCACTCTTGACCCCGAGGCCGAACCGAAAATACCTTTCACATGTGACCCAGGACGTGAAGGAAACTTTCGGCAGCCCGGGCGGCTCCCTCGCCGCCAAGGTGCGCACCCTCGCCCCGTCCATGACCCGCTCCATGCAGCGCGTCGCGGAGGCCGTCGCGAGCGACCCGGCCGGCTGCGCCGCCCTCACGGTCACCGGCCTCGCCGAGCTCACCGGCACCAGCGAGGCCACGGTCGTCCGCACCGCCCGGCTCCTCGGCTACCCCGGCTACCGCGACCTGCGGCTCGCCCTCGCCGGGCTCGCCGCGCAACAGCAGTCGGGCCGGGCGCCCGCGATCACGACCGACATCGCGGTGGACGACCCCATCGCCGACGTCGTCACCAAACTCGCCTACGAGGAGCAGCAGACCCTCGTCGACACGGCCGCCGGGCTCGACACCGTCCAGCTCGGGGCCGCTGTGAGCGCGCTGGCCGGGGCCCGGCGCACCGATGTGTACGGCATAGGGGCCTCGGGGCTCGTCGCCCAGGACCTCACCCAGAAGCTGCTCCGTATAGGCCTCATAGCCCACGCCCACAGCGATCCGCACCTCGCCGTGACCAACGCGGTGCAGCTCCGCTCGGATGACGTGGCGATCGCGATCACCCACTCGGGCTCGACGGAGGACGTCATCGAGCCGCTGCGGGTCGCCTTCGAGCACGGGGCCACGACCGTGGCCGTCACCGGCCGGCCGGACTCGCCGGTCACCCAGTACGCCGACCACGTACTGACCACGTCCACCTCACGGGAGAGCGAGCTGCGACCCGCCGCGATGTCCTCGCGGACGAGTCAACTGCTCGTGGTGGACTGTCTGTTCGTGGGAGTGGCCCAGCGCACGTACGAGTCGGCGGCGCCCGCGTTGGCGGCGTCGTACGAGGCGCTCGCTCACCGGCATCGCACCGGCCGCAGGTGACCGACCGAGGTGACCGGCCCCAGGTGACCGACCCCGGGTGGGCAACAGCACGCACAACGGCACCCAGACCTGAGAGAGCCACCCCCCATGACCTCCCATGACCTGCGTCAGCAGTTGGCTTCCCTGACCACCGAAGCCTTCCGGCCCGAGCTCGCCGAGATCGACCGCCTTCCCACCCTCGACATCGCCCGCCTCATGAACGGCGAGGACGCCGGAGTGCCCGCCGCCGTCGCCGCCCAGTTGCCCCGGATCGCCGCCGCCATCGACGCCGTCGCCGAACGCATGGCCCGCGGCGGACGGCTGATCTACGCCGGCGCCGGCACCGCCGGCCGGCTCGGCGTGCTGGACGCCGCCGAGTGCCCGCCCACCTTCAACACCGACCCCGCGCAGGTCGTCGGCGTGCTCGCGGGCGGCCGGGAGGCAATGGTGACCTCCGTCGAGGGCGCGGAGGACTCCGGGGAACTGGCCCGCCGCGACCTGGACGCGCTGGCGCTCACCCCCGCCGACACCGTGGTCGGCATCTCCGCCTCCGGCCGTACCCCCTACGCGATCGGCGCCGTCGAGCACGCCCGGGCCCTGGGCGCGCTGACCGTCGGCCTGGCCTGCAACGAGCGCAGCGCGCTCGCGGCCGCCGCCGAGCACGGCATCGAGGTCGTGGTCGGCCCCGAACTGATCACCGGCTCCACGCGCCTGAAGGCGGGCACGGCCCAGAAGCTGGTCCTGAACATGCTGTCGACGATCACGATGATCCGGCTCGGCAAGACCTACGGGAACCTGATGGTCGACGTCCGCGCCTCCAACGACAAACTCCGCGCCCGCTCCCGCCGGATCGTCTCCCTGGCCACGGGCGCCTCGGACGAGGAGATCGAGAAGTCCCTCACCGAGTCCGGCGGCGAGGTGAAGCACGCGATCCTCGCCCTCCTCGCCGGTGTCGACGGCCCGACGGCCGCCCGCCTCCTGGAGGAGTCCGGCGGCCATCTGCGTGCCGCGCTGGCGCACGCGGCCCGCTGACCCGCACGCTCGGGGCGCAACGACCCCGCCTCCACCGCGACCGCCCTCCTCACCCGGGTCGGCGGCCCGGCCGACATCACCGCCGTGGCCCACTGCATGACCCGCCTCCGGCTGACCCTCGCCGACCCGGCGGCGGTGGACGAGGAGGGATTGCGGGCCCTGCCCGGCGTGCTCGGGCTGGTGTCCGACGGCCCGACCTGCCAGATCGTGATCGGCCCCGGGGTGGTCGACGAGATCACGGCAGAGGTGGAGGCGCGGGTCACGGCCGGACGACAGGCCGTAGACGGCCCCGAGCCGAAGAAGACGAAGCTCCTGGCCACGGCTGCCTGATCCATCAGGGCCGCTGAGGTACGGCAGTCAGGGCGACCGCCAGACCAGCGTGTAACGCCAGAACAGCCGCCGCCGGAACCGGGCCCCGGGAAGCAGCCGGCGGGCCTCCCGCTCGACCTCGTCGTAGGTCATCCCGGGCTCCCGGGTGGGCGCGGTCATGGACACGGGCCGGTGGGTGACCGCCCGCCCGCGGTTCTTCACCCATCCGGTCAGCGCGTTGAGCGGTACGGCGACCAGCCCGACGGCGTGATCGAGGGGCGTGGCGGCCTGCGCACAGCCGACGACGACAAGGGTTCCGCCCGGAGCCAGCCCTTCCTTGAGCCGGTCGAGGGTCTCGGCGAAGGGCAGGTGATGGAGCGCGGCCACACAGGTGATGACGTCGAAGGGGCCGGGCGGAAGACCGTGCGGGGCGGAGGCGAGGGTGTAGGTGACGGGAGCGTCGGGGGCCGTGAGCTGCCGCGCCTTCCCGAGGATCTCCGGCTCGGCATCCACCCCGACGACCGACTCCGCCCGCCGAGCCAGCAGCCGAACGAGGTCCCCGCTCCCGCACCCCACGTCCAGGGCGGTGCGGAACCGCCTGGGCAACTGCCGTAGCAGCCAGGGGTGATGGTGGGCGTTGTGGTCCCAGGGGTGGGCGGCGTTGAAACGCTGGAGGGCGTCAACCAGCCGGTTCGGCAACATGATCACACCCTAGGACGTGGGTCACCTTCCACACGCACCGCGCGGAAGCACGGCACCGGCCCAAGCAGCCGCTCTCGTACCCTTGGCTGACATGAACCACGTCCAGCTCGCCGCCCTGGGAAGGGCCCTGCGGCTTCTCGGGGAGCACGGGGAGGCGCTGACCGCCGACACCCCGGACGCCCGGCTGCACGAGATCAAGGCCGACCTGCGCCGGGCGCTCGATCTGGTGGAGGAGAGCGTCGGGGGCGGCGCGCCCAGCACCCGCTGCCCCGAGCATCCGCAGGGCCCCGTCGACGAGAGCGCGCCCGATCTGTGTCTGCTCTGTGAGACCCGGCGCCGGGCCGCCCGGCGGTCGGAGTTCCAGGGTGGGCGGACCGGACCCGCGCCCACCGCCACCGCACCCTCCCGCTACGGGGTCCGGGCCGACCGGCCCCAGCCGCAGCAACGCTGGTTGCCGGAGGCGTGGAACGGGCACGAGTGGCAGTTGTGCGGGACACCGAGGCGGGACCGGCACGAGGCCGAGGCGTACCTCGCCGCTCAGCGGCGCGGATCGCGGCCCGCCATGGCCTACCGGCTCGTGCACGAGTTCACCGACTACGAGGTGCTGCGGGTGTGGGGCACCCCCGTGCACGTCGACATCGAGCCCATGGGCAACCTGTAGGCCTCAGGCGTCTCAGCTGAGCGTCTTCAGCGACGCCGCGTCGTACGGCTTCAGCTCGTCGAGGCGGTCGGAGAGCACCTTGGCCGCCCACTCCGGGTCCTGGAGCAGCGCGCGGCCCACGGCGACCATGTCGAACTCGTCGGCCTCCATGCGGTCGAGGAGGTTGTCGATTCCCTTGACCTCGGAGCCCTGGCCCTGGAAGGCGCCCAGGAACTCGCCGTCGAGGCCCACCGAGCCGACGGTGATGACCTGCTTGCCGGTGAGCTTCTTCGTCCAGCCGGCCAGGTTCAGGTCCGAGCCGTCGAACTCCGGCAGCCAGTAGCGGCGGGTGGAGGCGTGGAAGACGTCGACGCCGGCCGCGGCGAGCGGGGTGAGGATCGCCTCCAGCTCCTCGGGGGTCTCGGCGAGGCGGGCGGTGTAGTCCTGCTGCTTCCACTGCGAGTAGCGGAAGATGACCGGGAACTCGGGGGAGACCGCGGCGCGGACCGCGGCCACGATCTCCGCGGAGAACTTGGTGCGGGCCACCGCGTCGCCGCCGTAGGCGTCGGTACGGCGGTTGGTGCCCTCCCACAGGAACTGGTCGAGGAGGTAGCCGTGGGCGCCGTGGAGCTCCACGCCGTCGAAGCCGATGCGCTCGGCATCCGCGGCGGCCTTGGCGAACGCGGCGATGACGTCGTCCAGGTCCGCCTGCGTCATCGCCTTGCCGGCCGGCTCGGCGTCCGCCGCGACCAGGCCGGACGGGCCCATCGCGGGGGCGTCCGGGAAGGGGGCCTCGCCGTCCTTGCGGACCATGCCGATGTGCCACAGCTGCGGGACGATCGTGCCGCCCGCCGCGTGCACGTCCTCGGCGACCTTCGCCCAGCCCGCGAGCTGCTCCTCCCCGTGGAACCGGGGCACGCGCGCGCTGTTGCCGGCCGACTCATGGCCGACGTACGTGCCCTCGGTGACGATCAGGCCGACTCCGGCGGCGGCCCGGCGGGAGTAGTACGAGCGCACGTCCTCACCCGGGATGCCGCCCGGGGAGAACATGCGGGTCATCGGCGCCATCACGATCCGGTTGGGGACGGTGAGACCGTTGAGCGCGATCGGGCGGGACAGGACCTGGGCCGCGCGGGAGGCGGGCGTCGTGACGGTCACGTGGGGGCTCCTCGTGAGAGACGGGGTTAACCGAGCGGTATGTGAGCACGCATTGTTGCAGCTCCTTAAGTAATCGCCTATGCGCTGCCCCACATTCCGCCCCTGCAGAAGCCTTTACGTGACACCGCTCACACTGCCCCGGTTCAGCCGCCGCCTGGCCTACTCCGAAGGGCCTGACCCCCGGACGGCTGGAAGACGATCCGGCGACCGTTGCCCAGCTGTCGGCATCACCCTCGACACCGAGAAGCTGAAGGACTACGCCGACCGACCTCAGCAAACGCCCGAGGGCGGCATCCCCAGCCGGAAGCTGGGGATGCCGCCCTCGCAAAGGACAGGTGATCCGGGAAGGATCAGAAGTCCATGTCACCGCCCGGCATGCCGCCGCCGGCCGGCGCGGCGGCCTTCTCCGGCTTGTCGGCGATGACGGCCTCGGTGGTGAGGAACAGCGCGGCGATGGAGGCGGCGTTCTGCAGAGCAGAGCGGGTCACCTTCGCCGGGTCGATGATGCCCTCGGCGACCAGGTCGACGTACTCGCCGGTCGCGGCGTTCAGGCCGTGGCCCGGGGTCAGGTTGCGCACCTTCTCCACCACGACACCGCCCTCGAGGCCGGCGTTGACGGCGATCTGCTTCAGCGGGGCCTCCAGGGCGATGCGCACGGCGTTGGCGCCGGTCGCCTCGTCACCCTCGAGCTCCAGCTTCTCGAAGACCTGGGAGGCCTGCAGCAGGGCCACGCCGCCACCGGCGACGATGCCCTCCTCGACGGCCGCCTTCGCGTTGCGGACGGCGTCCTCGATGCGGTGCTTGCGCTCCTTGAGCTCCACCTCGGTGGCGGCACCGGCCTTGATGACCGCGACGCCGCCCGCGAGCTTGGCCAGGCGCTCCTGGAGCTTCTCGCGGTCGTAGTCCGAGTCGCTGTTCTCGATCTCGGCGCGGATCTGGTTGACGCGGCCGTTGACCTGCTCCGAGGAGCCGGCGCCGTCGACGATGGTGGTCTCGTCCTTGGTGATGACGACCTTGCGGGCGCGGCCCAGGAGGTCCAGGGTCGCGTTCTCCAGCTTGAGGCCGACCTCCTCGGAGATGACCTCGCCGCCCGTGAGGATGGCGATGTCGCCGAGCATGGCCTTGCGGCGGTCACCGAAGCCCGGGGCCTTGACGGCGACGGACTTGAAGGTGCCGCGGATCTTGTTGACGACCAGGGTCGACAGGGCCTCGCCCTCGACGTCCTCGGCGATGATCAGCAGCGGCTTGCCCGACTGCATGACCTTCTCCAGGAGCGGGAGCAGGTCCTTGACGGAGCCGATCTTGGAGTTGGCGATGAGGATGTACGGGTCCTCGAGCGACGCCTCCATGCGCTCCATGTCGGTCGCGAAGTAGGCGGAGATGTAGCCCTTGTCGAAGCGCATGCCCTCGGTGAGCTCGAGCTCCAGACCGAAGGTGTTGCTCTCCTCGACGGTGATGACGCCTTCCTTGCCGACCTTGTCCATGGCCTCGGCGATCAGCTCGCCGATCTGGGTGTCGGCGGCGGAGATGGACGCGGTGGAGGCGATCTGCTCCTTGGTCTCGACGTCCTTCGCCTGCTCCAGCAGGGCGGCGGAGACGGCCTCGACGGCCTTCTCGATACCGCGCTTCAGCGCCATCGGGTTGGCACCGGCGGCGACGTTGCGCAGGCCCTCCTTGACCAGGGCCTGGGCGAGCACGGTCGCGGTGGTCGTACCGTCACCGGCGACGTCGTCCGTCTTCTTGGCGACTTCCTTGACCAGCTCGGCGCCGATCTTCTCGTACGGGTCCTCGAGCTCGATCTCCTTGGCGATGGAGACGCCATCGTTGGTGATCGTGGGGGCGCCCCACTTCTTCTCGAGGACGACGTTGCGGCCCTTGGGGCCGAGCGTCACCTTGACGGCGTCCGCGAGCTGGTTCATGCCGCGCTCGAGGCCGCGCCGCGCCTCCTCGTCGAACGCGATGATCTTGGCCATGTGAAGTGGTCCCTCCAGGACTGGGGGTGATTCCTTCGGACCGCGCCCGCGCCCGCGACGGACGGCTCGCCGGCCGCGTGGTTCCTTGCCCCACTTGGCCTGCGGGCCTCACCGACCCGGTCCTTCACTGTCACTCTCACCTTCAGAGTGCTAACGCCAATGATTAGCACTCGGCATGCACGAGTGCAAGGCGCACCCGCGAAGCGGGTTCGTTGAGGGGTGGTGGTCGGGCGACGGGTGGGCGCAAGCGCCCTCCGGGGTACGGCACCCCCGTCAGCCGCCCGCGAACACCGGACCCCGGGCATGACGCAGGGCCCACACCCCGAGCGAGGTGCGGGCCCTGCGAAGATGAACGAAGAACGTCGCTGACAGTCGACGCGTGCTTCAGCTGGTCGCCAGCCGGACCATGTCCGCCTGCGGGCCCTTCTGGCCCTGCGAGATCTCGAAGTCGACCCGCTGCCCCTCTTCCAGGGTGCGGTAACCGTCCATCTGGATCGCGCTGTAGTGGACGAAAACATCCGCACCACCGTCGACCGCGATGAAGCCGTACCCCTTCTCCGCGTTGAACCACTTGACGGTGCCCTGAGCCATGCCTAACTCCCCTATTACTGGCCCTTGCACAGATCCACACTTCGCGGACCCGGGTCAGACCTCACCCCCCATCGGTCGGGGGCGTGCGCCGGAACGCGTCGACCGCGGCTGAATGTATCTGTCCAACTGCCGTCTGCAACAGGTCAATCGGACGAGAATTCTGGACGGGAACGGTCCGGAATGTGGTGTGAATTCACCCGACTTCAGGGCAAGTCGGGCCCTACAGACCGCCACAAAAGCCGCATAAAGCCCGCACACTTTGGCTACTTCTTGTCGGGCGTCCGGCATGAATACAGGGCTCCCGACCGGTCATGTCGAGAGCGCGTTCCCCAACTCTACCGCGCTCAATCACGCAGAATTGCCCCCTCCGCTTCTCTCACGGAGGGGGCAATTCGATGAACAATGCGTAACTGAAGTTACCTAAGGTAACGATCAGCCGCCGGCGACGGCCGGAATGATGGAGACGCCGGCGCCGTCCGGGGTCGCGGTCTCCAGGCCCTGCTCGAAGCGCACGTCGTCGTCGTTGACGTAGACGTTCACGAACCGGCGCAGCTTGCCCTGGTCGTCCAGCACGCGCGCGGCGATGCCGGTGTGGTTCTTCTCCAGGTCGGCGATGACCTCGGCGAGGGTGGCGCCCTCGGCTGCCACTTCGGCCTGCCCGCCCGTGTAGGTGCGCAGGATGGTGGGGATGCGAACGGTCACGCTCATGCGAGGCCAGCCTCTCGGAAGGAGTCCAGGGTCGGTCGGATGGTGGCGGTGAGGCCGGTACCGGCCACCGCGTCAAGGGTCTTCAGGCCGTCGCCGGTGTTGAGGACCACCGTGGTCTTCGTCGGGTCCAGGACGCCGTCCTTGAGCAGCTTGCGGGTGACGCCGACGGTCACACCGCCCGCCGTCTCCGCGAAGATGCCCTCCGTGCGGGCCAGCAGCTTGATGGCGTCGACGACTTCCGCGTCCGTCACGTCCTCCACCGCACCGCCGGTGCGGCGCGCGATGTCCAGGACGTACGGCCCGTCGGCCGGGTTGCCGATGGCGAGGGACTTGGCGATGGTGTTCGGCTTCTGGGGCCGTACGACGTCGTGGCCGGCCTTGAAGGCGCTCGACACCGGCGAGCAGCCCTCGGCCTGCGCACCGAAGATCTTGTACGGCTTGTCCTCGACCAGACCCAGCTTGATCAGCTCCTGCAGACCCTTGTCGATCTTGGTGAGCTGGGAGCCGGAGGCGATCGGGACCACGATCTGGTCGGGCAGCCGCCAGCCGAGCTGCTCGCAGATCTCGTACGCGAGGGTCTTGGATCCCTCCGCGTAGTACGGCCGCAGGTTGACGTTGACGAAGCCCCAGCCCTCGCCCGCCGGGTCGCCGATCAGCTCGGAGCAGAAGCGGTTCACGTCGTCGTAGTTGCCCTCGATGCCGACCAGCTCGCCGCCGTAGACCGCGGCCATGACGACCTTGCCCTGCTCCAGGTCGTGCGGGATGAACACACAGGAGCGGAAGCCGGCCCGGGCGGCGGCGGCGCCGACGGCACCGGCGAGGTTGCCGGTGGAGGAGCAGGACAGGGTGGTGAAGCCGAAGGCGCGCGCGGCCTCCAGGGCCTGGGCCACCACGCGGTCCTTGAAGGAGTGGGTCGGGTTGCCGGAGTCGTCCTTGACGAACAGGCCGCCGGTGACGCCGAGTTCGGCCGCGAGGTTGTCGGCCTTGACCAGCTTGGTCCAGCCCGGGTTCAGGTTCGGCTTGTCGGCGACGTCGGCCGGGACCGGCAGCAGCGGCGCGTACCGCCAGATGTTCGCGGGGCCGGACTCGATACGGCGGCGCAGCTCTTCGGTCTCGTAGGCGGAGAAGTCGTAGGCGATCTCCAGCGGGCCGAAACACTCCTCGCAGGCGAACACCGGGCCGAGCGAGACGCGGTGACCGCACTCGCGACAGCTCAGGGCCGCGGCGGGGCCGAGGTCGACGGTGGAATCGGTCGAGCTTGCAACTGTCTGCACAGCCATGGAGGCGAGGCCCTTTCTCCTCATCTTCCTCACGACGCACCTCGCCGTGAGACGGATTTGGCACCTTCCCTGGCCGGGAGCCTCGCGTGAACGAGTGCGGCTCAGGGGGGTTGCCGGGGCTTCATCGGGCCGTGTCCCTCTGCCCCTCTGGATGAGCGGTATGCGGTTGTGAGCGCCTGGCTGACCCCCGACATGCGATGGTCATCAGCGTTGTTCAAGACTGTAACCGAAGGCCAAGACAGTTGAGAGAGTCGTCCGAACCGCGAGACAACAGTGAGGAGCCGCCGACCGTGCTGGAAGAAGTCGAGCGCTGGCTGAGCACCCGCTCCTGGTCCGTGACCGATCGCCCACTGCACAAGATCTTGGCCGCCAAGCAGCGTACGGGCCAGTCGGTGTCCGTCGTGCTGCCCGCGCTCAACGAGGAGGAGACGGTCGGCGACATCGTCGCGATCATCCGCCACGACCTCGTGGAGCGGGTCCCGCTCGTCGACGAGATCGTGGTGGTCGACTCCGGCTCCACCGACCGCACCGCCGAGGTCGCCGCCGCCGCGGGCGCCCGGGTCGTTCACCGGGACGAGATCCTGCCCCGCATCCCCGCCGTCCCCGGAAAGGGCGAGGTGCTGTGGCGCTCGCTGCTGGTGACCAGCGGGGACATCGTCTGCTTCGTCGACGCGGACCTGAAGGAGTTCTCCCCCGACTTCGTCACCGGGATCGTCGGCCCGCTGCTCACCGAGCCGGACGTGGACCTGGTCAAGGCGATGTACGACCGTCCGCTCGCCGGGGCGGCCGGCCAGGGCGGCCGGGTCACCGAGCTGATGGCCCGCCCGCTGCTGAACATGCACTGGCCGCAGCTGGCCGGATTCGTGCAGCCGCTGGGCGGCGAGTACGCGGCCCGGCGCTCGCTGCTGGAACAGCTGCCGTTCCCGGTCGGGTACGGCGTGGAGCTGGGCATGCTGGTGGACGCCCTGCACCTGGTGGGTCTCGACGCGCTGGCGCAGGTGGACGTGGGCGTGCGCAAGCACCGCCACCAGGACGGGCAGGCGCTGGGCCGGATGGCCGCGGCGATCTACCGCACGGCCCAGCTGAGGCTGGCCCGGGGCCATCTGATCCGCCCCTCCCTCACCCAGTTCGAGCGGGGCGAGGACGGCTTCGAGCCGCGCACCTACTCGGTGGACACCGAGGAACGGCCGCCGATGGCGGAGATCGCCGAGTACGCCGAGCGCCGCGTGGCCTGAGTTCGTATACGGCCGCGACACCCGGCGTGGCCGTACGTTTGAGCGTTTCCGGGCCGGGCTAGGTTGAGGACCATGGCTTCCACGCAGGGTGCTGCCGAGAAGGCTCAGGTGCTGGTCGCGTCCAACCGCGGCCCGGTTTCGTACACGGTGGACGAGAACGGCTCGCTGTCCGCCAAGCGGGGCGGCGGCGGGCTGGTCTCGGGGCTGTCGGCCATCGGACCGGACGCGGACTCGCTGTGGGTGTGCGCGGCGCTCGACGACGGGGACCGGGAGGCCGTACGGCGCGCGGGCGGCGGGCCGCTGCCGGACGAGGACACCGGCGGGCAGCGGGTGCGGATGCTGGACATCGACGCGAAGGTCCACTCGGACGCCTACAACGGCATCGCCAACTCGGTGCTGTGGTTCGTGCACCACATGCTGTACCAGACCCCGCTGGAGCCGGTCTTCGACACGGAGTTCCGGCGCCAGTGGGCGTCGTACGAGGCCTACAACCGGGCGTTCGCCGAGGCGCTGGCCGAGGAGGCGGCCGAGGGTGCGGCGGTGCTGGTGCAGGACTACCACCTGTGCCTGGTGCCGGGGATGCTCCGCGAGCTGCGCCCCGACCTGCGGATCGGCCATTTCTCGCACACCCCGTGGGCGCCACCGGAGTACTTCCGGCTGCTGCCCGACGACATCGCCGCCGAGCTGCTGCGCGGCATCCTGGGCGCGGACCGGGCGGCGTTCCTGACCAGGCGCTGGGCGGACGCCTTCACGGAGTGCTGTCACGCGGTCCTGGGACCCGGTACCCCGGCCCTGCGGGTCGGTGTGCACGGGCTCGGCGCGGACGCCGACTTCCTGCGCAAGCGGGCCCATGAGCCCGATGTGGACGAGCGGATGGCCGCGCTGCGCGCGGAGATCGGCGAAGGCCGCAGGACCGTCGTGCGCGTCGACCGCACCGAGCTGTCCAAGAACATCGTGCGCGGTCTGCTGGCGTACCGGCAGTTGCTGGAGGACCGTCCCGAGTGGCGGGAGCGGGTGGTGCATCTGGCGTTCGCGTATCCGTCGCGGCAGGACCTCGCCGTGTACCGGGACTACACCGCCGAGGTCCAGCGGGTGGCCGAGGAGATCAACTCGGCCTATGGCACCCCCGGTTGGACGCCGATCGTGCTGCACGTCAAGGACGACTTCGCCCGTTCCCTGGCCGCGTACCGGCTCGCCGACGTGGCGCTGGTCAACCCCATCCGGGACGGCATGAACCTGGTCGCCAAGGAGGTGCCGGTCGTCTCCGACGAGGGCTGTGCGCTGGTGCTGTCGCGGGAGGCAGGGGCGTACGAGGAGCTGGGCGCCGACGCGCTCGTGGTGAACCCGTACGACATCGGGGGTACGGCCGACGCGTTGCACTCCGCGCTGAGCATGCCGGCGGACGAGCGGGCGGAGCGGTCGAAGCGGCTGGCCGCTGCCGCCACCGCGTTGCCGCCCGCTCAGTGGTTCCTGGATCAGCTGCGGGCGCTGGAGGAGCTTCAGTCCAGCTGAGCCGCGAGGGTCCGCAGCAGGTGTACGACGCCGGGCGGGCCGTCCACCACCACGTCCGCGCGTTCCGCCAGCTCCGTGACCTCCGTGCTGCCGCTGCAGACCAGGAGGCCGGGGACGCCGTCGGCGCGGAGTTCGTCGACGGCGGCGAAGGCGGGGAGGTCGCCGAGGTCGTCTCCGGCGTAGAGGACGGACTCGGCGCCGGTCCTGCGGACGTGGTCGGCGAGGGCCACGCCCTTGTCCATGCCCGGCGGGCGCAGTTCCAGGACCAGCCGGCCGGGTTCGACGATCAGGCCGTGGCGGGCGGCGAGGTCGGTGAGGGGGCCGCGCAGGGCCTCGAACGCGGCCTGCGGGTCGTCGGCGCGGCGGGTGTGCACCGCGACCGCCCGGCCCTTCTCCTCGATCCAGGTGCCGTGCCAGGCGCCGGCGCGGTCCAGCACGCCCGGCAGCTCGGCGCGGGCCGCCGCGACGCCGGGGTGCGGGGGCGGGGCGGTGACGGTGGCGGTGACCGCGTCCCAGCGTTCGGCGCCGTAGTGGCCGAGGACGGTCAGGCGCTCCAGGCCGGGGACGCCGGCGAAGCCGCCGTAGCGGACCGCGACGCCGGCGGGGCGGCCGGTGATCACGGCGACGGAGGCGACCTTCGGGGCGAGTGCGGCGAGGGCCGGTACGGCCTCGGGGTGGGCGCGGGCCTGCTCGGGGTCGGCGACGATGGGGGCCAGTGTGCCGTCGAAGTCCAGACCGACGATCGCGGCGGACGGCTTCGCCAGGAGCGCGGCGAGTCCGTCCCGGCCGGGCTGGGTCTGCGGGGTCGGCAGAGGGTCCATACAGCGACACTATCCAGGCTCGCCCGGCCTCACTCCTGGGGCCTTCTCGGTCGGCCGAACGAGCGCCCGCGCAGCCGGTTCAGCGTTCCGTGCGCCGGGTCTCCCGCACCCTCCGCAGGCGGTTCACCGTCACCGGGTCCGCCGCCAGGGCCCGCTCGTCGTCCAGGAGCGCGTTCAGGAGCTGGTAGTAGCGGACCGGGGACAGGCCCAGTTCCTCGCGTATCGCTCGCTCCTTCGCGCCGGGGCCGGGGAAGCCGCGGCGCTCCAGGGCGAGGATGGCTTGTTCGCGGAGGGGCAGTTCCATGGAGTCACCGTAGCGGTGGGCACTGACAGCCGCGCTCAGTTCCTGGCGCTGCTGTCCGCCGCCGTCGCCGTCGTCTGGAGGCGGGTCAGGACGCCGGCCGGGTCGCCGCCGGGGGCGACGGCCTGGCCGATGTTCTGCTTCACGGCCGCGCTGACCGTCGCCCAGGAGGTCTTGCCGGCGGGGTACAGCTCGGAGGTCGGCAGCTGGTCGAGGAAGGGGTGCAGAGGGCTGTCGGTCGGGGCGTCCGACGCGCTCATGGTGTTGGACGCGGAGCCGGTGACCGGCAGCAGGCCGTACTCGCGGGAGAACGCCAGGACGTTCTTCTCGCTGTAGACGAAGTTGAGGAAGTCGCCGATCCGGTCGCGGTGACCGTTCTGCTTGAAGGCCATCATCCAGTCGGTGACGCCCATGGACGCCCTGGATGTACCGGTGCGCCCCGGCATCGGCACCATGCCGAACTGCACGCCCTTCTTCTCGGCCTGCTGGATCAGTGTGGGGTGCCCGTTGAGCATGCCGACCTGGCCGTCGGCGAAGGCGGCGAACGCGTCCGCGCGGTTGAGCCTGCCGGGCGCCACCGGCCCGGTCAGGCCCTTGTCGACCAGCTCGTCCTTGAGCCAGGTGAAGGTCTGGACGTTCGGCGCGGAGTCGATGGTGTAGGTGCCGATGTCGTCGGTGTAGCCGTTGCCGCCGTTGGTGCCGCTGCTGCCGTTGGTGCCGCTGCTGCCGCTGCTGCCGCTGAGCAGCCACTGCATGGTCTCAGCTTGGGCCTCCTCGGGGCCGAGCGGCAGCGCGAAGGGGTACTTCACGCCCTTGTCCTTGAGCGCCCTGGCGTCGGCGGCCAGCTCGTCCCAGGTGGTGGGCGGGGTGATGCCGGCCTTGGCGAACAGGGTCTTGTTGTAGAAGAGCACGCGCGTGGAGGCGGCGAAGGGTATGCCGTACTGCGTGTGGTTCCACTGGCCGGCCTCGGAGAGCTGGGCGAGGAGGTCGGCCTGGGTGGGGATGGAGAGCAGGTCGGAGGCCGGGTAGAGCTTGCCGGCTGCCGCGTAGTCGGCGTAGGCGCCGATCTGGGCCAGGTCCGGGGCGTGGCCGGCGGCGACCATGTCCTTGACCTTGGCGTCGACGTCGTTCCAGGAGTACACGCTGACGTCGATCTTCACACCGGGGTGCTTGGACTCGTACTCCTTGGCCAGGGCGTCCCAGTACTTCTTCGAGCTGTTGGCGGGGGAGTCGCCGTAGTCGGCGGCGACGAGTCTCAGTGTCACTTCGGAGGCCGTACTCCCGCAGCCGCCGAGGACCGCCGTCATGCCCAGTGCGGACACCACCGCGATCGTTCCTGCCGTACGCCGACGCAGCACCCTCAAAACCCCAACCCTGCTGTCTGACCGTTCAATATATGGACACATAAGGTCTACACCACGTGAGTGGACTAGACCTCTCGCGGGTGGGGGGCCACACTAGGGCCCGTGGTGAGACATGTCATCGCCCTGGACGTGGGCGGTACCGGGATGAAGGCCGCCCTCGTCGGCGACGGCGGCGTACTGCTCCACCGCGCCCGCCGCGCCACCGGACGCGAGCGCGGACCGGACGCGGTGGTCGGGACGATCCTCGACTTCGCCGCCGAGCTGCGCGCGTACGGCGTCGAGCACTACGGCGTGGCCGCCGCCGCTGCCGGCATCGCGGTCCCCGGCATCGTCGACGAGGAGCGGGGCATCGCCTCCTACGCCGCCAACCTCGGCTGGCGGGACGTACCGCTGCGCGCCCTGCTCACCGAGCGGCTCGGCATCCCCGTCGCCCTCGGCCACGACGTGCGCACCGGCGGTCTCGCCGAGGGCCGGATCGGCGCGGGCAGGGGCGCCGACCGGTTCCTGTTCGTGCCGCTCGGCACCGGGATCGCGGGCGCCATCGGCATCGACGGCCGGGTGGAGGCGGGCGCGCACGGCTTCGCGGGCGAGATCGGCCATGTGGTCGTACGGCCCGGCGGGATCGCGTGCCCCTGCGGGCAGCACGGCTGCCTGGAGCGGTACGCCTCCGCGTCCGCCGTCAGCGAGGCCTGGGCTGCGGCCTGCGGGGACCCGGACGCGGACGCCGCCGACTGTGCCAAGGCCGTCGCGTCCGGCGACCCGAACGCCGTCCGGGTCTGGCAGCAGGCGGTCGACGCGCTCGCCGACGGCCTGGTCACCGCGCTCACCCTGCTGGACCCGCGCACCCTGATCATCGGTGGCGGTCTCGCCGAGGCGGGGGAAGTGTTGTTCCCACCGCTGCGCGACGCCGTCCGGCGCCGGGTCACCTTCCAGAAGCTCCCGGCCATCGTCCCCGCCGCCCTCGGCGACACCGCCGGCTGCCTGGGCGCCGGCCTGCTGGCCCGCGACCTGCTGGCCACGACAACCACTTCTACGACTCCGGAGGTAAGCGCCTGATGGCTCCCAGCTTGGTTCTCACAGGTGCTCGGGTGGTGCTGCCCGGCGGAGTGGTGGACGACGGACGCGTTTGCGTCGAGGGCACGAAGATCGTGGCCGCGACGGCCGAGAGCGCCGAGACGCTCGACCTCACCGGCCACTGGCTGGTACCGGGCTTCGTCGACATCCACAACCACGGCGGCGGCGGAGCCTCCTTCTCCGGTACCCCGGACGACGTCATGAAGGCCGTCCGCACCCACCGCCTGCACGGCACCACCACCCTCGTCGCCTCCACCGTCACCGACGAGACGGACCTGCTGGCGACGCAGGCCGGGCTGCTGAGCGAGCTGGCCGAGCAGGGGGAGATCGCGGGCATCCACTTCGAGGGGCCGTTCATCTCGCCGTGCCGCAAGGGCGCGCACTCCGAGGCGCTGCTGCGCGACCCTGACCCGGCCGAGGTCCGCAAGCTGATCGACGCCGCGCGCGGCAAGGCGAAGATGGTCACGCTCGCGACCGAGCTGCCGGGCGGCATCGACTCCGTACGGCTGCTCGCCGAGCACGGGGTCATCGCGGCGATCGGGCACACGGACGCCACGTACGAGCAGACGGTCGAGGCCATCGACGCGGGCGCCACGGTGGCCACCCACCTGTTCAACGCCATGCCCGCCCTCGGCCACCGCGCCCCCGGCCCCATCGCCGCCCTGCTGGAGGACGAGCGGGTCACGGTCGAGCTGATCAACGACGGCACGCATCTCCACCCGGCCGCGCTGGAGCTGGCCTTCCACCGCGCGGGCGCGGACCGGGTCGCGTTCATCACGGACGCGATGGACGCGGCCGGGATCGGCGACGGCCGTTACATGCTCGGCCCGCTGGAGGTCGAGGTCAGCGAGGGTGTGGCCCGGCTGGTGGAGGGCGGCTCGATCGCGGGCTCCACGCTGACCCTGGACCGTGCGTTCAGGCGGGCGGTGACCGTCGATCGGCTGTCGGTCGAGGACGCCGTACAGGCCCTGTCGGTCAACCCCGCCCGCCTCCTGGGTCTTTCCGACCGCATCGGCTCGCTGGAGCCGGGCAAGGACGCCGACCTGCTGGTGCTGGACGCGGGCTTCGACCTCAAGGGCGTGATGCGGCGGGGCGAGTGGCTGGTGATCCCGCCCCAACTGGCCTGATCTGCCCGTCTTTTCCCTGGACGACGGCCGGCTCATGACTGGGCCGGCCGCCGTCTGTTTGGCATGATCGTGCCCCCGGAACCGATGACAGGCACAGGGACTTCGAGGGAGGTCGGCCCGGGTGATCCTCACGGTCACGCTGAACACCGCTCTCGACCTCACCTATCGCGTGCGGTCGCTACGGCCGCATGCCTCGCACCGGGTCTCGGAGGTCATCGAACGGCCCGGCGGCAAGGGCGTGAACGTGGCCCGGGTGCTGGCGGCGCTCGGGCACGAGGTGACTGTCACGGGGTTCGCGGGCGGCGGGACCGGCCGGGAGATACGCGACCGGCTCGCCGATGTACCCGGGGTGACGGACGCGCTGGTCCCGGTCGCGGGCGCGACCCGGCGCACGATCGCGGTCGTGGACGAACTCTCGGGTGACACGACCCAGTTGAACGAGCCGGGCCCGCTGATCGCCGCGGCGGAGTGGGGCGCGTTCCTGGACCGCTACGAGGAGCTGCTGCCCGGCGCCTCGGCGGTGGCCCTGTGCGGCAGCCTGCCGCCGGGCGTGCCGGTGGGGGCGTACGCGAACCTGGTCCGCGCCGCCCGCTCCCACGGCGTTTTTGTGTTGCTGGACACCAGCGGCGAACCCCTGCGCCGCGGAGTGGCGGCCCGCCCGGACCTCATCAAGCCGAACGCCGACGAACTGGCCGAACTGACCGGCTCCCACGAGCCGTTGCGCGCCACCCAGGATGCGCGACGGCGCGGGGCGCACGCGGTGGTGGCCTCCCTCGGCCCGCAGGGCCTGCTGGCCGCGACCCCGGAGGGCCACTGGCGCGTGGCGCCACCCTCTCACGTCCCCGGCAACCCCACAGGCGCAGGAGACTCCGCCGTCGCGGGGCTGCTGTCAGGGCTGGTGGAGCAGCTGTCCTGGCCGGACCGCCTGACCCGCGCGGTCGCCCTGTCGACAGCCACCGTACGGTCCCCGACAGCGGGCGATTTCGACTGCGCGGCTTACGAGAAACTCCTGGCGCGAGTGTCGGTCGCGGCGGCGTGAAGGCTGTGCATCCCTTGCCGGATTTGCCCACCTGGCAGTTTGGCCGAAAGCGATTTCCTTTCATGACAGCCGATTGATCCTGTGATCATCTGTTCGCTGCATCGACCGAAAGCGAACGATTCAGAATCGGGGACCTGTGAGCGTACTCAAGAAGAGCCTGACAACGATCGCCGTAGCCGGCGCATTGCTGGGCGGCGCCTTTGCCACACCGGCCGCGGCGGCCGATCCCAACACCTGCCCGAAGGGCAAGTTCTGCGGATGGTCGGGGCCGAACAGGACCGGGACCAGGACGGTCTACTCCGAAACGCCCGGCTGCATCCCTCTCGACCACATCGCCCGGTCCGTCTCGAACCAGACTTCTTACACTCTGGTTTTCTGGAAGGCCACCCTCGGCTGCGCCACCGGCACCAAGCTGGTCACCCTGAAGCCGGGCACCTACTCGGACAACCCCGGCAGCGCCAACTCGGTTGAGATTTACGGCTGAGGTGCGCCAAGAGCGCTCAACCTGAAGTTCACAATGCCCGACAGCCGCCGGAAATC
Source organism: Streptomyces sp. NPDC007856 (assembly GCF_042868225.1). Taxonomy (NCBI): domain Bacteria; kingdom Bacillati; phylum Actinomycetota; class Actinomycetes; order Kitasatosporales; family Streptomycetaceae; genus Streptomyces; species Streptomyces sp. NPDC007856. The sequence continues at coordinate 204,111 of NZ_JBIAEC010000012.1, forward strand.
AACACCTCCGGCGGCTGTCCCGCTTGACGGACCGCATCAACCTCTACTTGGTGATGTAGAGCTGGTCCAGGACAGCGTTGCACTGGTTGCCCGCATTGCAGGCGAGCACGATCGTGTTGGTGCCCTCGTGCAGGTTGACGTTGGCCCACGTGGTCTTCCAGCCCTTCTCCCAGTCACCTGCGGGAGTGTTGCCGAAGTTCTTCATGTTCAGCGGCTGGGTGTTCGCCTCGCCGTTGACCAGCAGGGTCGCATTGGCGTCCGCGCCTGGGACACCGTAGCGCACGTACAGTCGGTAGGTGCCGGCGTTCTGGATGCCGTTGACGGTCCAAGTGACCTTCGCCCCAACCTGGTTGAAGCCCGTCACATAGACGCCGCCGGCGGCCTTGGCACCCTTGAAGTCGGACGCCGTGGTGGCTCCGCCCTCCAGGCCAAGGGCCTTCGCGTCGCTCTTCGGCAGCTCACCGGCTGCCGCCGGTTTGCTGTTCGACGGGCTCGGGCTCTGGCTCTGGGACTGGGTCGGGGTGCCGCCCGCCTGGTTGTTGTGCTTGCCGTCGTCCGCGTTGCCGTTGAGCATCGTGATGCCGATGCCGATGACGACCGCGGCGACCACCGCGATCGCGCCGATCAACAGGCCCTTGGTGTTCGGGCCGCGGCGGCCGGGAGCCGGCGGTACCGGCTGTCGGCTGGTCGGGGCGCCGCCGGGCAGGGTCTCGGGGGCCTGGTAGTAGGCGTTCGGCTGGCCGTGGGCACCCTGCTGCTGCGGCACTCCCTGGCCGTAGGCGGCCTGCGGCTGGCCGTACTGCCGCTCGCCGACCGCCCGCACCCTGCTGACCGAGTTCGGGTAGCCGTAACCGCCGGACGGCGGCTGGGCCCCTCTGGCCTGGCCGTCGGCGTACAGATAGCCGAACGGGTCGTCGTCCTCGGGCGTGCTCGGGCCGTTTTCGCCGGGCGTCATCCCTAGGTCTCCTCAGCGGGTGCGAGTGGATGCGGTACAGGTCTGAAGGGGGAGCCTACCCGCTCCGACTGTGCCAAACGGGTGACTCGAATCGCATCAAGTCCCTGACCTGCGGATCATCCGGCGCGCCGATGTTGTTTGGGACGAGATCGTTTCTCTACGTACATCCGTTCGTCGGCTGACTTCAACACTTCGTCCGCCGTCATGCCGCAGTGTGCCCATCCGATGCCGAAGCTCGCGCCCACCCGGACGGCCCGGCCCTCCGCCCGGATCGGCTGGATGATCTCGTTGCGCAGCCGTACGGCGAGGTCCTGGGCGTCGGCCCGGCCGAGGCCGTCGGCGAGGATCACGAACTCGTCGCCGCCGAGCCGGGCGACCGTGTCCCCGTCCCGGACCCCGCGCGACAGCCTGCGCGCCACCTCGATGAGGACCGCGTCGCCCGCGTTGTGCCCGAAGCGGTCGTTGATCGACTTGAAGCCGTCGAGGTCGCAGAAGAGCACCGCGAGGCCCTTGGTGCCGTCGTCGCGGCCGTCCTCGGGGGCGACGGTGTGGACGTGGTGGTCGAAGGTGTCGTACGCGTCCGCGCCCGGCCGGAAGTCGAAGCCGTGGCCGACGGGGGCGTCGAAGGCGGGGTGCCCGTAGGCCGCGTCCAGGGATTCCAGCTCGTCGGCGTGGGCCGGGCGCCGGCACAGCCGGGCGGACAGGCGGGAGCGCAGCTCGGCGGAGTTCGGCAGGCCGGTGAGCGAGTCGTGGGAGGCGCGGTGGGCCAGCTGCAGCTCGCGGCGCTTGCGTTCCTCTATGTCCTCGACGTGGGTGAGGAGGAAGCGGGGACCGTCGGCGGCGTCCGCGACGACGCTGTTGCGCAGGCTCACCCAGACGTACGTGCCGTCGCGGCGCCCCAGGCGGAGTTCCGCGCGGCCGCCCTCCGCCGAGGTCCGCAGCAGCGTGCCGATGTCCTCGGGGTGGACGAGGTCGGAGAAGGAGTAGCGGCGCATCGCGGAGGCCGGGCGGCCGAGGAGACGGCACAGGGCGTCGTTGGTGCGCAGGATGCGGCCGTGCTGGTCGCCGCCCATCTCGGCGATGGCCATGCCGGAGGGGGCGTACTCGAAGGCCTGCCTGAAGCTTTCCTCACTCGCCCGCAGCGCCTGCTGCTCGCGCTCCAGGCGGACCAGGGCGCGCTGCATGTTGGCGCGCAGCCGGGCGTTGCTGATCGCGATGGCGGCCTGGAAGGCGTACATCTGCAGGGCCTCGCGGCCCCAGGCGCCGGGGTGGCGGCCGTTGCGCGGCCGGTCGACCGAGATGACCCCGAGCAGCTCGCCGCATGAGCCGCCCGGGACGCCCGGCGTGTACATGGGGGCGAAGAGGCGGTCGGAGGGGTGCCACTCGTCCTCGAAGCGCGGCGCGGGCCCGTCCGTGAACCACTGGGGGACGTCGTCGTCGTCCAGCACCCAGCCCTCGGTGTGCGGTATGAAGACCAGGTCGCCCCAGCGCTCGCCCATGGTCAGCCGGCGGTCCCAGGACTCGCGGGAGCCGACCCGGCCGGTGATCAGGGCCTCGGCGGCGGAGTTCCCGGCGAACGCGGCGACGACGAGATCGCCGTCGGGGCGTACGAGGTTCACGCACGCCATCTCGTACCCGAGGGCCTGTACGGCGCCGTCGGCGACGGTCTGCAGTGTGTCCGCCAGGCTGCGTGCCGTGTTCATGTCGGCCATGACCTGGTGCAACTGCCGCAGGGACGCAAGACGGACATACGGCTCCGACTCGGTCTCCATGCTCGCCCTCCCCCCGAGACCTCGCAGCGAATCAAGGGTTGTCTTCGGCGCTTCTTAAGGGTGCCTCTTACGGTGCGTTTCAGCTTTCCCCGCCACTGAATCACAGCGCGCTGCCCACTCGGTACACAGGGTCAACAATTACTGGCCCTTGTGACTCAAGTCACAGGTGAACGTGAACAATTGAGTGGAGTTTCTGCGTTTTCCACGTGCGTTTACCGAACGCAAGCTTTTGGTAACTGTTCACATGATGCACACAGCGGTCGTCCGTTGGTCCTAGGACCCGGCTCGGGCGAAGGCCCGATGCTGCCCGTGCGGGGCGGAGACTAGCGTTCCGGGTGTGCTGAAGACTCCCTCATCCACCGCCCCCGCCGCTTCCGGGCATGCTGAGGGGGTGAGCAACGACGAGTTCCGGGCCGCGATGTCCCGGCTGGCCGCCGGAGTGGTCCTGGTGACCGCGCAGGAGCCGCCGCTGGACGCCGACGACCCGGGCGCGCCGGGCATGGAGGACGTCGGCATGACCGCCACCGCCTTCATGTCCGTCTCCCTCGACCCGCCGCTGGTCCTGGTCAGCCTGCGGACGGGCGCCCGCATGGACGACCTGCTCGACGAACAGCCCCTGTGGGCGGTGTCGGTCCTCACCGAGAGCCAGCGGCACATCGCGGGCCGCTTCGCCATGAAGGGCCGCATCAGCGACCGGCTGCTCTTCGAGGACATCCCCTACATCCGCGGCGAGGCCACCGGCGCCCCGCTGGTGGGCGGCGCGCTGGCCACGCTGGAGTGCCGCACCGAGCAGCGGGTGACGGCCGGCGACCACACCCTCGTCATCGGCCGCGTCCTGACCGCCCGCGTCCCGAGCACGGAGGGCGGCCCCCTGCTGTACTTCCGAGGCCGGTACCGGCAGTTGGGGTGACTGGATATTCCGGAGACGTACATCCACCCCGCCGGCGCCCGGCCCCGGCCAATGCCCGGCTACACCGGCTCGATGGTCAGCTCGGACAGGTCCTCCGGGTTCGTCACGATGTCGATGGCCGTGATGCGGTCGGCGACGAAGGTGAACGTCAGGACGCGCTCCACGCGGCCGTCGGCGTACACGACCAGCCCCGTCGCCCCGTCGACCAGCGCGGGACGCGCCACGCGGGCCAGATGGGCGAAGCTCTTCGCACCGGAGGCGACCCCCGCCGCACCGGTGGTCACACCCGCCTCGCCGCGCGCCACCACGTCCGGGTCGAGCACCTCCAGCAAGCCGTCGAAGTCCCCCTCCCGCGCGGCCGCCAGGAACGCGTCGACCACCTCCCGCTGCCGCGCCAGGTCGGCCTGCGGCGCGTCCGCGCCCCGCACCCGGCGCCGCGCGCGGCTGGCCAGCTGCCGCGCGGCGGCCGGGTTGCGTCCGAGGATCCCGCCGACCTCCTCGAACGGCACCCCGAACAGATCGTGCAGCACGAACGCCAGCCGCTCGGCCGGCGAGAGCGTCTCCAGGACGACCAGCAGCGCCGCCCCGACCGAGTCCGCGAGCACCGCGTCCTGCGCGGGGTCCGGCTCGGCGCAGGCTCCGGGATGCCAGGTCTCCAGGGGCTCCTCGCCCCGCGAGCGGCGGGAGCGGAGCATGTCGAGGCAGACCCGCCCGACGACGGTCGTCAGCCAGCCCCCGAGGTTGTCCACCGCACGCGTGTCGGTCCGGCTGAGCCGGAACCACGCCTCCTGCACCGCGTCCTCGGCCTCCGCGGCCGAGCCCAGCATCCGGTGGGCGACGGCCCGCAGATGCCTCCGGTACGCCTCGAACCGCTCGGCGAGGAACTCGTCGTCGCGGTGCTGCCACTCGTCGTCGCCCATGGGGGTGCGGCCCTTCCGTCGCCCAGGTGGTCCGCTGCCTCACGGACTCGCTGACTCACTGACGAACGGCAGGCCGCGAATGTGACGGCTCACCGGCGCGACGGCAGCCGCGCGGGTGACCGGCGGCCGCCCGCGCCCGCCGGGCTCACGACCAGTCCCGGCCCGAGCGGCCCCGCTTCGTCTCCGAGCGCTGCTTCTTCTCCCGCAGCCGGCGTTCGTTGATGCCGCGCGGGATCCGGGTCGGCCTGCGCGGTCTGGGCGGGGGCGCGCTGGCCTCCGCGAGAAGGGCGGCGAGGCGCACGGCGGCGGCCTCGCGGTTGCGCCACTGGGAGCGGTGCTCGGAGGCCCGTACGGTCACCACGCCGTCGGCGAGCCGGCCCGCGAGCCGCTGCAGCGCCCGCTCCTTCCAGACCGCGGGCAGCGCCTCGGTGCGGGCGAGGTCGAAGCGCAGCTCCACCTGCGAATCGCTGGTGTTGACGTGCTGTCCGCCGGGCCCGGACGACCTGGAGAAACGCCACATCAGCTCGGCCTCGGGAAGGGAGACGGAGCCGCGAATGACGTAAGGACCGGACATGCCCTCCATGTTCCCGGCCGGCCCGGTCCGCGTCACCTGGATTTCCGGATCCCCCGCTCGGTAAAAAAGGTAAAGGGACCCGGAACCACCGGCACCCCCCTCGACGTTCTTCACGGTGACGGTAGCTTCAACGGCACTGCACCACATGTCCAAGGAAGGGACTCCCAACATGGCTGTAAGCCTGTCCAAGGGTGGCAACGTCTCGCTCACCAAGGAGGCTCCGGGCCTGACCGCCGTCACCGTGGGCCTCGGCTGGGACGTCCGCACCACCACCGGCACGGACTTCGACCTGGACGCCTCCGCCATCGCGGTCAACGGCCAGGGCAAGGTCTACTCGGACGCGCACTTCGTCTTCTTCAACAACAAGCAGACCCCGGACAACACCATCGTCCACACCGGCGACAACCGCACCGGCGAGGGCGAGGGCGACGACGAGGCGATCAACGTCAACCTGGCCGCGCTCCCGGCCGACATCGACAAGGTCGTCTTCCCGGTCTCCATCTACGACGCCGAGAACCGCGGCCAGAACTTCGGCCAGGTCCGCAACGCCTACATCCGCATCGTCAACCAGGCCGGCGGCACCGAGATCGCCCGCTACGACCTCTCCGAGGACGCCGCCACCGAGACGGCCATGATCTTCGGCGAGCTGTACCGCAACGGCGCGGAGTGGAAGTTCCGCGCGGTGGGCCAGGGTTACGCCTCGGGCCTGGTCGGCATCGCCCAGGACTTCGGCGTCAACGTCTGACGGACGCCGGGCGCTGCGCTGAGCAGGGGCCGCTGCTGAAGCGACCTGCGCGAAGGCGGCGGGCGGAGGCCTCTCGTGCGGCCGACCACGGCGAAAGGCTCCCGCCCGCCTCCTGGCTCCCACCCCGCCCGCCTGAAGGGGCGCGGGGCACTCGGCCACCGCCCCCCGGAGGGATAGCCTGCCGCTGTGATTCTCGAACCCCTGTCCCCCGGCCGGGACTTGTGGCCACCGCCGCTGCTGGCCGAGCTCACCGCGCTCTACGCGTCCAACCGTGAGTTCCACCGGCTCAGCGGCGACTTCCCCGATTAGACCGGCGCGAACGGCGGGAGCTGTACGTCGCCTGCCTGACCAAGTACCGGCTGGCGTACGAGGCCATGCACACGGCCGCCGGCGCCCACCGGGACGGGCCCGCCGACCGGCGGGAGACGGCCGTGCGGGAGGCGTTCCGCGCCTCGGGCTGCGACGAGGTCCGGGAAAACCTGCTGATCTGCGCCACGGAGGAGATGACGGCCGTCGTCGAGGACGTCTACGCCTCCCTGCGGAAGCTGCTGGAGGTGTTCGCGGCGGGCGATCCGGCGCTGGACACCCTTGGGTTCCAGGAGCACCGGCTCAAGCACGCGCAGGCCATGTGGGCGGCACGGGCGGCGATGCGGGCGGCACTGGAGCGGGGAGCCCGGTAGCCGCGCCCGTCACGGACGGCCGGGCCTGCCGGTCACGGATGTCACGGGTGGGCCGGTTTGCCGTCGCCGTACAGCCAGTCCTGCCAGATCTCGGTGAAGTCCTTCTGCGGGGCCTTCTTCTCCACGTACGCGGTGAAGTCAGCGGTGCTCGCGCTGCCGTGCCGGTGGGCGGCGGCCCAGCCCTGGATGATGTCGTAGAAGGTGTCGTCGCCGACCTTCTGCCGGATCTTCTCCAGGACCATCGCGCCACGCTGGTAGACCGGGCTGTCGGAGATGTGCGCGGCGCTCGACGGTTTCGCGGGCGGGTAGGCCCAGATGGCCTTGTCGTCGCCGTTGTAGTAGTCCATGAAGGTCTGCTGGGCGCTCTCGCCGCCGTGGTCCTCCCAGTACAGCCACTCCGCGTACGTCGCGAATCCCTCGTTGAGCCACATGTCCCGCCAGGACTTCGGGGTGACCGAGTCGCCGTACCACTGGTGGGCGAGTTCGTGCACGAGGGTGCCGGTGTCCGGGGCGCCGGGGAAGACGGGCCGGTTCTGGGTCTCCAGGGCGTACCCGGCGTCGTCGGGGCGGGCGACGATCGCGCCGGTGGAGGAGAAGGGGTAGGGCCCGAAGTTGATCTCCTCCCACTTGATGATGTCGGGGAGCTGCGCCAGCGCCTGCTCGCTCGCCTTCGCCTGGGTGGGGTCGACGGCGGTGAGGATCGGCAGTCCGTGCGGGCCGGTGCCGCGAGTGAGGTCGAAGTGGCCGACGGCGACGGTGGCGAGGTAGCTCGCCATGGGCTGGGCGGTGTGCCAGTGGTAGGTCGTGCGGCCGCCCTTGGTGGTCCGGTCGGTCAGCTCGCCGTTGGAGACGGCCTGGAGGCCCTGGGGGACGGTGACGGTGAGGTCGTAGGTGGCCTTGTCGGAGGGGTGGTTGTTGCCGGGGAACCAGGCCATGGAGCCGACGGGTTCGCCCAGGCCGAGGGCGCCGTCGGCGGTGGGCAGCCAGCCCTCCTTGGAGCCGTCGGGATCGGTGAGGGTGTGCGGGGTCCCCGAGTAGCGGACGGTGGTGCGGAAGGTCTCGCCCCTGCGCAGGTCGTCGTGCGGGCGGACGGTGAGCTCCTGGCCGGCCCGGTTGAAGCGGGCCTTCCTGCCCTCGACGGTGACCGAGTCGACGTGCAGCCCGGCGAGGTCGAGGTCGAAGGCGGACAGGTCCTGGGTGGCGCGGGCGGTGATGACCGCCGTGCCGGTGAGGTGGCGGGTGGCGGGGGTGTAGTCGAGGGTGAGGCCGTAGTGCCCGACGTCGTAGCCGCCGTTGCCGGCCTTCGGGAAGTAGGGGTCGCGTACGCCGGAGCCGCCGGGGGTGCCGTGCACACCGCGGTCGCACGCGGTGCCGGTGAGGGCGAGGGCGAGCAGGACCGCGGCGGCCGGCACCAGGCGTACGGATCTGGACATGTCAGCGATCTTAAGTGCCGGGGCACGAGTGATCCGAGTGTCCGGGGCTGCTGCCGGGGCGTGACACCATCTCTCCCGTGCTCGACATCGGCTACGCCCTCTCCAACCGGTTCCCGGACCCCCCGCAGACCGACTACCGCCGCGCGGACGTGCACGCGCTGCGGCACGACCTGTTCTGCGGTGATGTGTATCTCGCGGACACGAAGACGGACCGGGAGCTGTCCACAGCCTGGGGATGGGTGCCGGTGCTGGACTTCGCGTGGGCGCTGTGCGACATCGTGGAGCGGCTGGACCGGGACCCGATGGGCTCCCGCGCGGCCCGGCCGCAGCGGGCGGAGCTGGACTTCACCGAGTCCACCGACCGGATGCTGTTCGAGCGCCGCTTCGGCTGGGTGGACATCACCGCCGACTGGGTGCCGGACGAGGAGTCCCCCCTGTCCTTCTCCCACGCCGAACTGCGCCGCGAGGCCCGCGACTTCCTGCACGACCTGATCTACGACCTGACCGACCTCCATGAGGACCTGGCCGAGAACCCGGCGATCTGGACCCTCCAGGCCCGCTTTCCGCGACTGCCGTGAGGCCTACTCCACCCGGATCCCCAGCTCCGCCGCCAGCACCGGCGCCAGATCCAGCAGTTGACCCGTGCTGATCACCGCCCCCGACAGCCGGTCCAGCCCCCGCACGATCTCCAGTGGCGCGGCGCCGCGCAGGTCCACGTCCTTCAGTGTCGCGCTGCCGAAGTCGGCCTCTCTCAGCGCGCAGTCGACGAACTCCACCCGCTCCAGCGTCGCGCCCGCGAAGTCCGGCTCGACCAGCACGCAGGACTCGAAGACCACGTCCTTGAGGCGCGCCTCACGCAGATTCAAATAATCGATCTTGCCGCCGCGGACCACGACCCGCTCCAGGACGGCGCCATGCAACTGCGTGCCGCCCAGCCGGGCGTCGATCAGCTCGACGTCCCGGAACGTGGACTCGGCGAGATGCGTGCCCACCCCGCGCAGCCCGGTCAGGACCGAGTCCAGGACTCTGGCCCGGCCCAGCGAAGTGCCCTCCACCACGCAGCCGGTCAGCGCGCAGTCCATGAACCGGGCGCCCACACCGTCCTGCCCGGTCAGATCGGCGTCCCGGAACTCCAGCCCGTCATAGTCCCCGTCCGGCGCCAACTCACCACCGGACCACGGCTCCAGGGGCGGCAGCCGCAGCTCCGGCCGCCGCGCGCCCTTCACCGCTGCCCGGCCCACCGCACGGCCGCCCGTTGCTCTCCTCGCCATGCTCCCATGCTGCACCCCACCACTGACAATCCGTCTGACCTGCGCAAACCCAGGCGATGTCACATTCCGGCCCCGCCAAACAGTCCTACCTACGGACCGACAGAGCCGTACGCACGGACCAGGTGTACCGATCCGAGGGAGGGCCCACCTCATGCACCGCCCCATGCACCGCATCACCGTCGTCGGCGGTGGCTTCGCCGGACTCACCGCCGCGATCACCGCCGCCGAGGCGGGCGCCGAGAACGCCGGCGCCACCGTGATCGGACTCGCGGGCGGCCCGGAGAAGACGGTCCGGGTCCGGGCGAACGGCGCCGACCTCGCCGTCGACTACACCGACACCGCCTGGCCCGCGAAGGTCCGGGCCGACCTCGGGGCGAGGCAGGCCTCGATGGTCTACGACGGAGTCGGCGGCGAGGCGGCCCGGCAGGCCGTCGCCCTCCTCGGACCCGGCGGGCGGCACGTCTTCGGCTGGTCGGCGGAGGGCATCGCAGAGGGCGCGGGGGCACTTCGTCGAGGGCGTCTCCCGGTCCGTGCTCGGCCCCGAGATGCTCCGCAGGGCCGACGGACTGCGCGCGCTCGAACTGCGCGCGCTCGCCGAAGCCGCGCACGGCCGGCTGCGCCCCGCCGTCACCCGCTTCCCCCTCGCGGACGCACCCGCGGCGCACCGCGCACTCGAGAACCGCGGCACTATCGGAAAGGTGGTACTGGAACCATGAAACGCCCGCCGAAAACCACGCCGAAGGCCCCGAACAGCCGGAACGCACACACGGATGCGATACGCCCCGATTCATGGTCTTCTGGCCAGATGACCAACGGCCGAACGGGTGCGACCGGAACCCCCCGACAGGCCCCGGAGGCGACCGACCCGCACCGCTGGTGGGCGCTCGTCGTCATCGCCCTCGCCCAGCTGATGGTCGTCCTGGACGCGACGATCGTGAACATCGCGCTCCCCTCCGCCCAGCACGCCCTGCACATGTCCGACGGCAACCGGCAGTGGGTGATCACCGCCTACACCCTCGCCTTCGGCGGCCTCCTACTGCTCGGCGGCCGCATCGCCGACCTCGTCGGACGCAAACGCACCTTCGTCCTCGGACTCGTCGGCTTCGCCGTCGCCTCCGCGCTCGGCGGCGCCGCCACCGGCTCCGGCATGCTCTTCGGCGCCCGCGCGCTCCAGGGCGCCTTCGCCGCCGTCCTCGCGCCCTCGGCGCTCTCCCTGCTGACCACGACCTTCACCGACCCCCGCGAACGCGGCAAGGCCTTCGGCGTGTACAGCGCCCTCGCCGGCAGCGGCTCGGCGATCGGGTTCATCGTCGGCGGCCTGCTGACCGAGTACCTCAACTGGCGCTGGTGCCTGTACGTCAACGTGCCCATCGCCGTGCTCGCCGTGATCGGCGCCTTCGCCCTCCTGCACGACCGCCCCGGCCACCGCGAGTCCCGCCTCGACGTCCCCGGCGCCCTGCTCGGCTGCGGCGGACTCGTCGCGATCGTCTACGGCTTCAGCGAGGCGCAGCCCCGCGGCTGGAGCGACTCCCTGGTGCTCGCCCTGTTCGCGAGCGGACTGCTCCTGCTCACCGCGTTCGTCTGGTGGCAGAACCGCGCCCCGAGCCCCCTGCTCCCGCTGCACATCATCAAGGACCGCAACCGCGCCGGCTGCTTCCTGACCATGATGCTCGCGACGATCGGCATGTTCGGGCTGTTCCTGTTCATGACCTACTACCTGCAGATCATCCTCGGCTACTCGCCGGTCAGGACGGGCCTCGCCTATCTGCCGCTCACCGCCGCGATCATCATCGGCGCCACGCAGATCTCCGCCCGGCTGCTGCAACACGTGGCCCCGCGCATGCTGATGACTCCCGGCATGATCATCGCCGCCGGCGGCATGGCCCTCCTCACCCGCATCACGGTCCACTCCTCCTACCCCACCGAGATCCTGCCCGCCCTCATCCTCATGGGCCTCGGCATGGGCCTGACCTTCATGCCCGTGTTCGCCACCGCGACCTCCGGTGTCGCCCCCCGCGACTCCGGCGTCACCTCCGCGACCGTCAACACCTCGCAGCAGGTCGGCGGCTCGATCGGTACGGCGCTGCTCAACACCATCGCCACCACCAGCAGCACCGCCTACATCACCGCCCACCTGCGCATCGGCGCACCCAAGGCCCTCGTGGTCCCGGCCGGAGTCGTCCACGGCTACACCGTCGCCATCTGGTGGGCGTCCGGCGTGATGCTCCTGGCGGGCCTGACCGCCGGCCTGATGGTCACGGCCAGGGCGCCGAAGAAGGGGCTGCCGGCCGACGCCCCGGTAGCGGAGTCAGTGATCTGACGCCAACTGCGCGAGCGGCCCGTCCGTCAGCCGGTACACCGTCCACTCGTCCTGCGGACGGGCACCCAGCGCCTCGTAGAAGCCGATCGCGGGCCGGTTCCAGTCCAGCACCGACCACTCCAGCCGCTCGTACCCGCGCTCCACACAGATCCGCGCCAGCTCCGTCAGCAGCGCCCGGCCGTGCCCGCCGCCACGGGCACCCGGCCGGACGTACAGGTCCTCCAGATGGATCCCGTGCGCCCCTCGCCAGGTCGAGAAGTTCAGGAACCACAGCGCGAACCCCACGGCCTCGCCGGTGGCGTCGTCCACAGCCATGTGGACGAACGCCGCCGGCCGCTCCCCGAACAGCGCCTCCCGCAGCTGCTCCCTCGTCGCCCTAGCCTCGTGCGGAGCCTTCTCGTACTCGGCCAGCTCACGGATCAGAGCGTGGATGACGGGGAGGTCGGCGGGTGTCGCGGTACGAATCATGCCGCGAGGCTAACCGGTGAGCCGGCGCGCGATCTCCAGCAGCCGCCCCCTTCATGACGGGGCGTGCCGCCCCCGCGCGGTCGGCGGCCGACACGTTCTCGAAGTGCGGATCCCAGACGGGCCGGCAGCCGCGAGATGACCACGACGGCCGCACGCGTGACGGCCCCACGGCCGCCGTCGGGCCCGACGACCGGCAGAGCCCTGCATTCCTGGACTCCATCTCCTGGACACCGCAAGATCGCCGGGAATGTCAATCACGGGCCGGACGATACTGGCGTGCGTGAATCGGCTCATGCGAATCAACCGGGGCCTCGGCTACGTACGGGCGTACATCCGCAGCGCTCCCGGCACGTATGTGTGGCTGGCGGTCCTGTTCGTCACGACCGTCGCACTGCACCAGATGTCGCCGGAGTTCGAGCAGCACTTCCTGCGGCAGCGGTCGACCAACATCCACGAACTGTCGCACAATCCCGTGCGGGTCCTGGTGGCCAGCGCGATGTGGATCGACAGCGGCCGCTGGCTTCCCTACGTCCTGCTGTACACGGTGTTCCAGGCGCCCGCCGAACGCTGGCTCGGCACGGCCCGCTGGTTCGCGGTGTGCGCCCTGGCGCACGTCCTGGCCACCCTCATCAGCGAGGGTGCCCTGCTCAAGGCCATCCGGGACGGCATGGCCCCGCACTCGGCCGTCAACACCCTCGACATCGGCGTCAGTTACGCCCTGGCCGGCGTCATCGGCGTCCTCACCTACCGCTTCGCGTTCCCCTGGCGGTACGCGTATCTCCTGGTCATCCTGACCGTCTTCACCCTGCCCCTGGCCGCGGGACGCACCTTCACCGAACTCGGCCACCTCGTCTCCCTACTGATCGGACTGGCCTGCTACCCGCTGACCAGAGGCCGCGGAAAAGCGTGGAATCCGAAGGAGACACTGACCGCCCCGAGGGGTTAACGTCCCGGCCATGAGCAGTACGGCAAGCAGTGTCGTCAACGGCGGGATCTCCTTCTGGTACGCGGACGACGGCCTCCCCGCGGTACGCGAGCCCCTGCCCGGGGACGCCACCGCCGACGTCGCGATCATCGGCGGCGGCTACACCGGCCTGTGGACCGCGTACTACCTGAAGAAGGCCGCCCCCTACCTCCGCATCACCGTCCTGGAACAGAAGTTCTGCGGCTACGGCGCCTCCGGCCGCAACGGCGGCTGGCTCTACAACGGCGTCGCCGGCCGCGACCGGTACGCCCGGCTGCACGGCCGCGAAGCCGCCGTACGCCTGCAGAAGGCCATGAACGACACCGTCGCCGAGGTGATCGCGGCGGCCGAGACGGAGGGCATCGACGCCGACATCCACCAGGGCGGCGTCCTCGAAGTGGCCACCACACCCGCCCAACTGGGCCGCCTCAAGGCCTTCCACGAGCACGAGCTGTCGTACGGCGAGAAGGACCGGGAATTCTACGGCGCCCGCCAGACCGCCGAACGCATCCGCATCGCCGACGCCGTCGGCTCCACCTGGACCCCGCACGGCGCCCGACTGCACCCCGTGAAGCTGGCCAAGGGCCTCGCGGCGGCCGTCGAGGCCCTCGGCGTCACGATCCACGAGTCGACCCCGGTCACCGAGATCCGCCCCAAGCACGCCGTCACCCCCTACGGCACGGTCCGCACCCCCTACATCCTGCGCTGCACCGAGGGCTTCACCGCGTCCCTGAAGGGCCAGAAGCGCACCTGGCTCCCCATGAACTCCTCGATGATCGCCACCGAGCCGCTGACCGAGGACCAGTGGGCCTCCATCGGCTGGGACGGCCGCGAAACCCTCGGCGACATGGCCCACGCCTACATGTACGCCCAGCGCACCGCCGACGGCCGGATCGCGCTCGGCGGCCGGGGCGTGCCCTACCGCTTCGGATCGAGGACGGACAACGACGGCCGCACGCAGCAGGCGACCATCGAGGCCCTCCGCGAGATCCTGACCCGCTTCTTCCCGGCCCTGACCGGACTCCGCGTGACCCACGCCTGGTCGGGCGTCCTCGGCGTGCCCCGCGACTGGTGCGCCACGGTGACCCTCGACCGCTCGACGGGCCTCGGCTGGGCCGGCGGATACGTCGGCTCCGGCGTCGCCACCAGCAACCTGGCCGCCCGCACCCTGCGCGACCTGGTCCAGCAGGACTCCGGCCAGGGCGGCCGCACCGAGCTGACGGACCTGCCCTGGGTGAATCACAAGGTCCGCAAGTGGGAACCCGAACCCTTCCGCTGGCTCGGCGTCCACGGCATGTACGCCACCTACCGCACCGCCGACCAGCGCGAACGCCTCCGCCCGGGGACGGAGTCCTCACGGCTGGCGAAGATGGCGGACCGGGTGGCGGGACGGCACTGAGCGAGCTGGAACGAGCGGGCCGACCTGAGGGAAATCCCAGGTCGGCCCGGTTGTCTGGAGCCCCCTGTCGGATTCGAACCGACGACCTTCGCTTTACAAGAGCGGCGCTCTGACCAGCTGAGCTAAGGAGGCGTGCACCTGGGTGCTCGTGCAGTGTACCCAGGTCCACGGCGGGTCCCGTCGAGAATTTCCGCGAAGTTCACAGTCGTCGAGGTACTGACAGACCACGTGAACGCCAGGTACCGTCCTGAGCCAGTTCACTCGTGTGGACTACACCAACCACCTTCCTACAACGGATCGTCCGGCACGTTCCTGCCGGTAGAAGGGGGCCCATCACCATGGCCACTGTCACGTTCGACAAGGCGACCCGGATCTACCCGGGTTCCACCAAGCCCGCCGTCGACGGTCTCGACATCGCGATCGAGGACGGCGAGTTCCTCGTCCTGGTCGGCCCGTCGGGTTGCGGAAAGTCCACCTCGCTGCGGATGCTCGCGGGCCTGGAGGACGTCAACGGCGGCGCCATCCGCATCGGTGACCGCGACGTCACCCACCTGCCGCCCAAGGACCGGGACATCGCCATGGTGTTCCAGAACTACGCCCTCTACCCGCACATGACGGTCGCCGACAACATGGGCTTCGCACTCAAGATCGCGGGCGTCAACAAGGCGGAGATCCGGCAGAAGGTCGAGGAGGCCGCGAAGATCCTCGACCTCACCGAGTACCTGGACCGCAAGCCGAAGGCGCTCTCCGGCGGTCAGCGCCAGCGTGTCGCCATGGGCCGCGCCATCGTGCGTGAGCCGCAGGTGTTCCTCATGGACGAGCCGCTGTCCAACCTGGACGCCAAGCTCCGTGTCTCGACCCGTACGCAGATCGCGTCGCTGCAGCGCCGCCTCGGCATCACCACCGTCTACGTCACCCACGACCAGGTCGAGGCCATGACGATGGGCGACCGGGTGGCCGTGCTCAAGGACGGCCTCCTGCAGCAGGTCGACTCGCCGCGGAACATGTACGACAAGCCCGCGAACCTCTTCGTCGCCGGCTTCATCGGCTCCCCGGCCATGAACCTGGTCGAGGTCCCGATCACCGACGGCGGCGTGAAGTTCGGCAACAGTGTCGTCCCGGTCAACCGGGAGGCGCTGAAGGCCGCCGGCGACAAGGGTGACCGCACGGTGACGGTCGGTGTCCGGCCCGAGCACTTCGACGTGGTCGAGCTGGGCGGCGGTGCGGCCGCCTCCCTGACGAAGGACAGCGCCGACGCGCCGGCCGGTCTCGCCGTCTCCGTGAACGTCGTCGAGGAGCTCGGCGCCGACGGCTACGTCTACGGCACCGCCGAGGTCGGCGGCGAGGTCAAGGACCTGGTCGTCCGCGTCAACGGCCGCCAGGTGCCGGAGAAGGGCTCCACGCTGCACGTCGTGCCGCGGCCGGGCGAGATCCACGTGTTCTCGACGTCCACGGGTGAGCGTCTCTCCGACTGAGCACGTGCACGCCGAGTGAGCTGCGCGTTTGCGCGAAGTTGACGAAAGAGGCCCTGCGGACTGCCGCAGGGCCCCTTTCGTGCCGTTCGCGCGGCCGGATATACCCCGGCACAGCCATCATTTCGGGCGAGGCCCGTCAACCCCCTACCCAGAAAATGGCGACATTCCATCCCCCGAAGGGGTGACTCAATGTCGCCAAATCATTACGCCACGCTACCCTCACACGCGTGAAGCACTCCACCACCCCACAGACGCGACGCGGCCACCGGGGCGGCCCTGCCCGCCGGATCGGCCGCACTCTCGCCCTCGTCCTGCCCGTCGTCCTGGTGCTCTCCGGGACCCTCGCGGTCACCCGGGTCAACTGGACGGGAAGCCCCTCCGGCTCGGTGCTGGCCGCCTCGGACATCTCCTCGGCCGAGGTCTCCACCAGGACGGTCTCCCGCGCCCCGCAGGACGTGCTCCGCGACCAGCTGATGAGCGAACTGCAGGACAAGAACCCCGGGGTCGTCCTCACCCACCTCCAGCAGGCCGTCAACGGACACCCCGCACTGGCCCGGCACTGCTCCGCCATCGCCCGTGCGCTGGGCCAGGCCGCGGTGCGCATCTACGGCGCCCCGCGCGCCCAGTCCTACGCCCGCCCCGTGTGCGACACGGCGTTCGCCTCGGGCGTGCTCGCCGCGCACAGCTGACGCCGGGTGCGCCGGGACGTCGGCGACGGCTCCTCAAGGAGCGCGCCGCCGTCGGTCGGCCCCAGGGGCGCGCCACGTACAGTGCGGTCATGACCCATCCCAACGCCGCGTCGCGCCCCACTCAGGCCGTGATCCTGGCCGGTGGCCAGGGCTCCCGGCTGCGCCCCTACACCGACGACCGGCCCAAGCCGATGGTCGAGATCCCCGGCACGGGCACTCCGATCATCGGCCATCAGCTGACCTGGCTCGCCGAGGAAGGCGTGACCGACGTGGTGGTCTCCTGCGGCCACCTCGCCGACGTCCTGCAGAAGTGGCTGGACTCCGCCGACCTGCCGCTCTCCGTCACCACCGTCGTGGAGACCGAGCCCCTCGGCCGTGGCGGCGGCCTCAAGTACGCCGCCGCGCGTCTCCCGCGCCCCGACCGGCCCTGGTACGCCACCAACGGCGACATCTGGACCCGCTTCTCCCTGCGGGACATGGCCGACTTCCACACCGAGCGGGACGCCGTCGCGACACTCGCCCTCGCTCGGCCGCGGATCCCCTGGGGCGCGGTGAAGACCGACGGGTTCGGGCACATCACCGACTTCATCGAGGCGCCGCCGTCGACGTTCGAGATCAACGCGGGCGTGTACGTCTTCTCCCCCGAGTTCGCCCCGCTGCTGCCGGAGCGCGGGGATCACGAGCGCACCACGTTCCCCGGGCTGGCCCGTGAGCGGAAACTCGCCGGGTTCCCCATTCCGCAGGGGGCGTACTGGCGGGCCATCGACACGGCCAAGGATCTGACGGAGGCGGCCAAGGAGCTTGCCGCGCTGGGGCGGTAGCCCGGGGGCCGCTCGGTAGCCGGGGTTGTGCCCTCCCCACGTCAGAAGGCCCCGTACCTTTCGCGGTACGGGGCCTTCCGCTCGCTGGGTCGAGCTAGCCGAGCAGACCGCCCACCAAGCCCGGCTGGCCGCTGGACGAAGAGCCGCCCGAGCCGCCGGAGCCGCCGGAGCCGCCGGAGCCGGACGAGCCGCCGGAACTGGACGAGCCGCCGGAGCTGGTCGGGCCGGCCGTCGTGCTCGGGGCGCCGCCCGTCGGGGAGGACTGGCGGGGCGGAATCTGGCCCGAGGTGCCCTGGGTCTGGCTGGGGGTCGTGGTCGTACCGCCGGCGCTGCGGGTGGCACCCGGGGTCGTGGCCGCGCCGGAGGGGCTCGCGCCGGCCGTGGCGCCGCCCGAGGGCGAGGTGGAGGCCGCCGGGTTCTTCTTGTGCCGCTGGCCGGACTGCTGGGGCAGCGGGGAGCCCGGGAGGTTGTTGCGGGGGGCATCGCCCGGGCCCGGGACGATGACGCGGCTGGAGTCGCGTACGGCGCCGCCGAGCAGGGAGCCGACGAGCAGGGTGACGCCGACGGTGATGACCGTGATCAGGGCGCCGCGGCGCAGGACGTAGCGGCGCAGGTCCCAGATGTCGGCGCGGGGGCCGAGGCGGCGCCAGGCGCCGGCGGCGAGGCGGCCGTCCACGGAGTAGACGGGGGCACCGGCGATGATCAGCGGGGACCAGGCGGCCAGATAGATGATGTCGGGGGCGTCGTAGGCGGGGACCGTCTTCCAGCTGACGGTGACGATCAGGGCCGCGGACAGCAGGGCCCCCACGACCGCGGCGACGCGCTGCCAGCAGCCGAGGACGGTCAGGACGCCGACGACCACCTGGAGGAAGGCGATGACCAGTCCGGAGCCGACCGGGTGGTGCAGCGCGAACTGGCGCAGCGGCTCGGCGACGTCCCAGGGGTGCAGGGTGTTGAGCCACTTGACCATCGAGCCGCGCTTTCCGCCGTCGAAGTAGACGGGGTCGCACAGCTTGCCCATGCCGGCGTAGATGGAGATGAAGCCCAGGAAGATGCGGAGCGGGAGGAGGACGACGCCCAGGTTCATCCGGCGGCCGGGGTAGTAGGCGTGCCGGGCCGGGTCTTCTCCGTGGCGGCGGGCGCGGCGCGGGGCGTCGGGATCGGAGAGGTGTGCGTAGTCGTCGTAGTCGCCATGGCCTTCGTAGCCGTCGTGGCTCTCGTACGGCTCGAAGGCGGCGCCCGGGTAGGGGGGTTCGTCGTAGGCGCCGCCGACCGTGCGCATGTGGGGCAGCAGGCGGGTGCCGTCGGCGGCGTCGGGGGCCGTGCGCTGATGGCCGACGACCGGGGTCGCGACCGTCTGCCCCAGGTCGTCGTAGGCGTCGGCGTAACCGGTCCCGACGCGTGGGATGACCCGGGTGGCGCCGGGCTCGGGCTCGTCGGTGTGGCGGACGCTGCTGCCCCGCACGGCCTGGAGGAGCCGGTGGGCGCCGGTGTCGTCGGGGGCGGACCTGCCGCTCCACACGACGGGGCGGCGGCGGCCGGCGGCGGCGCCCGCCCGGCCCGCGGTGCCCATGACGGGCATCCAGGCGGTGTCCTGGGCGACGCTCGGATGCCGGGCGATCCGCGCGGATTTGCTGCGCTTCGCCGATCCGCCCAGCTGCACGCGGAAGCTGGCGTGATTGACGATGACCTGCGCCGGATCGCTCGGCACCTTCACCATGCTCAGCGCGGGAGCGTCGTCGAGCCCGGACTGGAATCCCGACGAGCGTCCCCCCGTGGGAGTGCGGGGTGTTCTGGTGTCCACACTCATCTAACCGAGTGACGTGGAGTTAGGACACTGCTTTGACCGGGCGGATGTGTCCGGACCCCGTCAAAGCAGCATCGAAGGCCACATGGACCCCAGAATTACCCCGCAAGGGTGAAATTCCGGACGGGTGTTCAGCCCCGTCGGTGTGCCGTCCCGTCAGCTGCGCCTGCGCGCCGCCTCATACAGCACGATGCCCGCCGCCACACCGGCGTTCAGCGACTCCGCGCCGCCCGGCATCGGGATGCGGACCCGGAAGTCGCAGGTCTCGCCGACCAGGCGGGACAGGCCCTTGCCCTCACTGCCGACGACGATGACGACCGGGCCGTCCAGGGCCGCCAGATCGCCGAGTTCGACCTCGCCGTCCGCCGCCAGGCCCACGACCGTGATGCCGGCCTTCTTGTACGCCTCCAGGGCCCGGGTGAGGTTGGTGGCGCGGGCGACCGGGGTACGGGCGGCCGTGCCGGCGGAGGTCTTCCAGGCGCCGGCGGTCATGCCGGCCGAGCGGCGCTCGGGCACGACCACGCCGTGGCCGCCGAAGGCGGAGACGGAGCGCACGACCGCGCCGAGGTTGCGCGGGTCGGTGACGCCGTCCAGGGCGACGATCAGCGGATCCTCGCCCTCGTCGTAGGCGGCTTCGGTGAGGTCCTCGGGGTGCGCGTACTCGTACGGCGGGACCTGCAGGACCAGGCCCTGGTGGTTGAGGCCGTTCGTCATCCGGTCCAGCTCGGGGCGCGGGGCCTCCATCAGGTTGATGCCGCCGCGCTCGGCGGCGAGCTGGAGGGCCTCGCGGACGCGCTCGTCGTTGTCGATGAACTGCTGGACGTAGAGGGTGGAGGCGGGCACGCCCTCGCGCAGCGCCTCGACCACCGGGTTACGGCCCACGACCAGCTCGGAGGCCGACTTGCCGCCGCCCCGGCGCTGCGGCGTGCGGCCCTGGGCACGGCGGGCCTTGGTCGCGGCGGCGCGCTGCTTGGCGTGGCCCTTGCGCATCTCGGCGGGCGGGGTCGGACCCTTGCCCTCCAGGCCCCGGCGCCGCTTGCCGCCGCTGCCGACCTGCGCGCCCTTCTTGCCGGACATGCGGCGGTTGTTCGCGGCCATGACCTACCTGTTCTCTGCGGAAAAGTGTGCGTACGTCTATGCAGTGTGCCGCCCGGGGGGCCGGGCGGCACAATCGATCAAGGGTCGGGGCCTACCGGGACCCGAGGGTCCAGCGCGGGCCCTGGGGGCTGTCCTCGATGACCAGGCCCGACTGGTTCAGCTGGTCGCGGATGGCGTCGGCGGTGGCCCAGTCCTTGCGGGCACGGGCGGACTCGCGCTGGTCGAGGACCAGGCGGACAAGGCTGTCCACCACGCCGTGCAGGTCTTCGCCCCGGTCGGACTCCCCCGCCCACCGCTCGTCGAGCGGGTCGAGGCCGAGGACGCCGAGCATGGCCCGTACCTCGGCGAGGCGGGCGACGGCGGCGTCCTTGTCATCGGCGGCCAGCGCGCTGTTGCCCTGCCGGACCGTGGTGTGCACGACGGCGAGGGCCTGCGGCACGCCCAGGTCGTCGTCCATCGCCTCGGCGAAGGCGGGCGGGACCTCGGCGGCCGGCTCCACGCTCTTCCCGGCGAGCTCGGTCACACGCTGCACGAAACCCTCGATCCGCGCGAACGCCGACTCGGCCTCGCGCAGCGACTCCTCGCTGTACTCGATCATCGAGCGGTAGTGCGGGGTGCCCAGGTAATAGCGGAGCACGACGGGCCGCCACTGCCTGACCATCTCGCTCACCAGCACGCTGTTGCCGAGCGACTTGGACATCTTGTCGCCGGCCATCGTGACCCAGGCGTTGTGCACCCAGTACTGCGCGAAGTCGTCGCCGTATGCCCTGGCCTGGGCGATCTCGTTCTCATGGTGCGGGAAGATCAGGTCGAGGCCGCCGCCGTGGATGTCGAAGGCGGTACCCAGGTACTTGTGCGCCATGGCCGAGCACTCCAGGTGCCAGCCGGGGCGGCCCTCACCCCACGGGGTCGGCCAGGTCGGCTCACCCGGCTTCGCCGCCTTCCACATGGCGAAGTCACGCGCATCCCGCTTGCCGGTCTCCCCCTCGCCGGACGGCTGGAGCAAGTTGTCCAGCTCCTGCCGGGACAGCTCCAGGTACTGCGGGAAGGACCGCACGTCGAAGTACACGTTGCCGTCGGCGGCATAGGCGTGCCCGCGGTCGATGAGGCGCTGCATCATCTCGACCATCTCGGTGATGTGGCCGGTGGCGCGCGGCTCGTAGGTCGGCGGCAGGCAGCCCAGCGCGGTGTAGCCCTCGTCGAAGGCCCGCTCGTTCTCGTACCCGATCGACCACCAGGGCCGGCCCTGCTCACGAGCCTTCGCGATGATCTTGTCGTCGATGTCCGTGACGTTCCTGACGAAGGTCACCTCATAGCCGCGGTAGGTGAACCAACGGCGCATGATGTCGAAGTTGAGGCCCGACCGGATGTGCCCGATGTGCGGTGCCGCCTGCACAGTGGCGCCACACAGGTAGATCGAGACACAGCCCGGCTTGAGCGGGATGAAGTCACGGATCTGCCGGGCGCTGGTGTCGTACAGGCGAATAGTCACCACTCCAGGGTAGTGGGCGCGGGGTGGTGCCCAGTGCCGCATGCCTCAGAACATGCCCACGACCTTCTCCGGCGTGATCCTCACGATCACACGGTCGGCGTCGTCGGCGGAGGCCGGGTTGAACTCCGCGTACTTCTTGCCGGTGTACTTCATGGACAGTTCGTCGATCAGGTCCTTGGCGCCCTGCGTGGTGAGCTCCGCGGTGCCCCGGATCTCGCCGTAGGCGTACGGCATCTCGGGGTCCTGGACGACGACGCTCACCCGGGGGTCGCGGTCGAGGTTCTTCTTCTTGCGGCGGTCGACGGTGGTGGAGAACAGGATCTGGTCACCGTCCCGCTTCACCCACACCGGGGACATCTGGGGGCGGCCGTCCGGCTGGATCGTGCCGACGACGACGAACACGGGACCGTCGAGCAGGGACTTGAGCCGGTCGGGCAGGGTGGCGGGCATGGGTACCTCCCAGGTCAGCGGTGACTCTCCGGGTACCCTCGCACGCTCTGCGCACACGCGCATCACGAGCAACAACTTCAGCCTGTACGGACCACCAGTGCCGTGGCGATCGCCATCAGCCCCTCCTCGCGGCCCGGGAAACCGAGGCCGTCCGTCGTGGCTCCGGAGACGGAGACGGGCGCGCCGGCCGCCTCGGAGAGGATCTTCTGGGCCTCGTCCCGGCGCTTGCCGATCTTCGGGCGGGGGCCGACCACCTGGACGGCGATGTTCCCCACGGCGAAACCGGCCTCGCGGACGATCCGGGCGGCCTCCGTCAGGAGGGTCACGCCCGAGGCGCCGGACCACTCGGGGCGGCCGGTGCCGAAGTGCTGTCCCAGGTCACCGAGGCCGGCGGCGGAGAAGAGGGCGTTGCAGGCGGCATGGGCGACGACGTCCGCGTCCGAGTGCCCGGCGAGGCCCGCCCCCTCGCCCTCCCACTTCAGGCCCGCGCACCACAGCTCGCGGCCCTCCTCGAAGGCGTGGATGTCGGTGCCGATGCCGACCTGCGGCAAGACGCCACCGGGCGGCAGCCGGAAATCCGGTGCTTCAGAAGCCATCGTTCAGCCTCCTGCGGGCCAGGACCGCCTCGGCGAGGACCAGATCGAGGGGCCGGGTGACCTTGAAGGCCTCCTCGTGCCCGGGGACGGCGACGACCGTCAGGCCCAGCTGCTCGACCATGCTCGCGTCGTCGGTGACGTTGTCGGTGACCGTCTCGTGGGCGTGGATCAGGGTCGCCCGGTCGAAGCCCTGGGGCGTTTGGACGGCGCGCAGGCGGGCGCGCTCCGGCGTGGCGACGACGGGCTCCGGCTCGCCGGCCTCGGTGGCGGGCTCGACCTCCTTGACGGTGTCGGCCAGCGGGAGCGCGGGGACGACGGCGGGGGCGCCCGCGCGTACCGCCTCGATGACGCCGTCGACCGTGTCGACCGGGACGAGCGGGCGGGCCGCGTCGTGGACGAGGACGATGCCGTACTCGGGGGGAAGCGCGTCGAGGCCGAGCCTGACCGATTCCTGGCGGGTGTCGCCGCCGGGGACGACCAGGAAGTCGGTGCGGTCGGGCAGGGCGTGCGCGTCGAGCAGGGACTTGACCTCGGCGGCGCCGTCCGGCGGGGCCACGACGATCACCAGAGAGACGTGGCGGGAGGCGGCGAGCGCGCGGACCGCGTGGATGAGCATGGGCGTGCCGTTCAGCGCGCGGAGCGCCTTGGGGGCGCCCGGGCCGAGGCGTACGCCCCGGCCGGCGGCGGGAATCACGGCGGCGACGGGGGTCTGCGCGGGCGAAGGGCGCGATTCGTCAGACATCGGTTCCTGTCAAGGTTTGTGTGCTCGACCTAGGTGGGTATGGCCTGGAGGAGTGCCGGGCGCGACGCCTTGACCGGACCCTTTCCGTGACCCTGGTCGAGCCATCTGCCCGGGCCCGGCACATCAAGTATCGGGGGCATTCCCTGAGGTGTACGGCGGGCGTTTCGACGCCCCGTTTCCGGCTGCCGAAGCCGCGCTGAAGGTTCGCGGCATTTTCCGGGGACGAACATGCCGCAGCGCCCGGCGACATGGTCAGTGTCATCGGGCACCGCGGCATTTCACTGTGCTGAGCGTGGCGGAAGCGAAGGTTCGCCGCCGTGGCGCGTCAGGAGGCGAGTACCTCGTCGAGCAGGGCCTCGGCCTTGTCCTCGTTCGTGTTCTCCGCGAGAGCCAGCTCGCTCACCAGGATCTGGCGGGCCTTGGCGAGCATGCGCTTCTCACCGGCGGAGAGCCCTCGCTCGCGCTCACGACGCCACAGGTCACGCACGACTTCCGCGACCTTGATGACATCGCCGGAGGCGAGCTTCTCCAGGTTTGCCTTGTAACGACGCGACCAGTTCGTGGGCTCCTCGGCGTACGGCGCGCGCAGCACCTCGAAGACCCGGTCCAGCCCGTCCTGACCGACCACATCACGCACGCCCACGAACTCAGCATTGTCCGCTGGCACACGTACCGTCAGGTCACCCTGGGCGACCTTCAGCACCAAGTAGGTCTTGTCCACGCCTTTGATCTGGCGAGTTTCGATGGCCTCGATCAGCGCGGCCCCGTGATGGGGATAGACCACGGTGTCGCCAACCTTGAACGTCATGTGACAGGTACCCCTTCCGTGGCTATCCAGGGTAACACGGATACGGCGTCTTCTGAATGGCGTTTTCGCAGGTCAGGGCATATCTCGGGGCTTGACAACTGCGACAGGAACGTGCTGCGAGGGGCCTCGCGGAGCGGGAATTCGCAGGTCGGAGGGGCTCTTCGGGCGAGGTGAAACGCGTACGTTACACACTTCGGGAGCCGTCTCCAAGTGGATGAACGTCCCGGTTTGTCCGCTTCCAAGCGTACGACTTCCGCTACTCCGTTCGGTGCCCGTGGGCCGATCCGGGCCGATTCCGGAATTGATCAACGGCTGTCCGGGCGGTGCCGCGTGATCAATATCGAGACAGTCGTCGAAGGGGTGGCCGAGGGCGAGCACGCATTCCTTCACGGAAATTTTGCGAGCGGTTATGTGAATGGCGGACGAGCGCCCGGCAAAGTGACGGGAGAGTCGCCTGTGACCACAGTGACGAGGGTTCGCGGTACCCCCAGCCGGAGGCAAGCACACTGCTTGGGGAGGGTCGGGTGCGGCGGCTCCGGAACGGCTCGGTAACCTAAGGCCGCTGACAGACACTTAGGGTGGCTTTATAAGGGGAGCCGCCCGCGCGTTCAAGGAGTTGCCGCCGCCGTGAGCAGCAGCCTTCGACGCGGCGCCCTCGCCGCCTCCGCCATCGCCTTCTCGATCGCCTCGCTCGCCGCGTGTGGTGCCGGCAACGACTCCCAGACCCTCGGGATCAAGCCGGACAACGCGGCCACCACGGTCGGCAACATCAAGGTCCAGAACGCGACGGTCATCACCCAGCCCGACCTGAAGTCGACGGGCCCGGCCGTGGTCTCCGCGACCCTGTTCAACCAGGGCAGCACGGACGAGACCCTGCAGTCGATCGCCGTCGCGGGCAGCACCGAGACCGTGAAGCTGACCCCGGCCAAGGGCGGCAGCCTGACCGTCCCGGCGCACGGCTCCCTGATCCTCGGCGGCCCGGGCAACGCCTCCGCCGAGCTGCCCAGCGGCCGCGCCGCGGTCCAGGACGGCAACGCCCAGACGATCACCTTCACCTTCAGCACGACCGGTGCCGTGAGCCTGCGCGCCTTCGTGGTGCCGGCCGCCGGCTACTTCGACAAGTGGGGTCCGAGCCAGATCCCGTCCGCCTCGGCGACGGTCTCCGGGGCGCCGGGCGCCACGGCCTCCGGCAGCGCGAAGCCGGGCAAGCACGGCAAGGGCAAGGCCACCGCGTCGGCGACCGCGAGCGGCGGCGCGACCACGGCCCCGAGCGACTCCGCCTCGCAGTCGGCCACCGGCCAGTGAGCAACCACTGAGCAGCCGTACGCACGAGGGCGGCACCCCACAGCGGGGTGCCGCCCTTCGTCGTGGAGCCGGTGCGGCCGACGTACCCGGCACACGGCTCGTACCGCGGTTTACGGCTCGAACTTGTAGCCCAGGCCCCGGACCGTCACCAGGTAACGCGGCGCACCCGGGTCCGGTTCGATCTTGGCGCGCAGGCGCTTGACGTGGACGTCGAGCGTCTTGGTGTCGCCCACGTAGTCGGCGCCCCAGACGCGGTCGATGAGCTGCATGCGGGTGAGCACACGGCCTGCGTTGCGCAGGAGCATCTCCAGCAGGTCGAACTCCTTCAGCGGGAGGTCGACCTTGGAGCCGGCGACCGTCACCACGTGGCGGTCGACGTCCATGCGGACCGGGCCCGCCTCCAGCGCGGCCGGGGCGACCTCCTCCGGCTCGCCGCGGCGGCGCAGGACGGCACGGATGCGGGCGACCAGCTCGCGCGAGGAGAAGGGCTTGGTGACGTAGTCGTCGGCTCCTATTTCCAGGCCGACGACCTTGTCGATCTCGCTGTCCTTGGCCGTCACCATGATCACGGGGACGTTGGAGCGGCCGCGCAGCTGGCGGCACACCTCCGTGCCGGGCAGCCCCGGCAGCATCAGGTCGAGGAGGACGAGGTCGGCGCCGTTGCGCTCGAACTCGTCGAGTCCGTCGGGGCCGGTGGCCGCGATGGCGACCTCGAAGCCCTCCTTGCGGAGCATGTACGACAGGGCGTCGGAGAAGGACTCCTCGTCCTCGACGACGAGCACTCGGGTCACGGAAGGACCTCCGGGGCGGGAAGCGGTTCGTACGGGGATGAGTCGGGGGCGCCGCCGTCCTCGTCTTCTTCGTCGAGGTCGGGGTGCTGTTGTGCACGGTCGCGGGCCGCACCCGCCTCCGGCAGCCTGAGGGTGAATGTGGAGCCCTGGCCTTCGGCGCTCCACACCGTGACCTCCCCGCCGTGCGAGGCGACCACGTGCTTGACGATCGCGAGACCCAGACCGGTGCCTCCGGTGGCCCGCGAGCGGGCCGGGTCGACGCGGTAGAAGCGCTCGAAGATGCGCTCCTTGTCCTTGTCCGAGATGCCGATGCCCTGGTCCGTCACGGCGAGCTCGATCATGTCGCCGCCGGGTGCGCTGACCCGGCGGGCGGCTATGCCGACGCGGGTGCGGGCCGGGGAGTAGTTCACGGCGTTCTCGACGAGGTTGCCCAGGGCGGCGGCCAGCTGGCCGCGGTTGCCCCAGACGTGCAGGTCGGCGGTGCCTCCCGCGGCCATGGTGATCTGCTTGGTGCCGGCCTGGTGGCGGCAGCGGTCGATCGCCTCGGCGACCAGCTCGTCCACGCGGACGGGCTCGGCGTCCTCCAGCGGGTCGTCGTTCTGCACCCGGGAGAGGTCGATCAGCTCCTGGACCAGGTTGGTCAGGCGGGTCGCCTCGATCTGCATACGGCCCGCGAAGCGCTGTACGGCCTCGGGGTCGTCCGAGGCGTCCATGACCGCCTCGGACAGGAGGGAGAGGGCGCCGACGGGCGTCTTCAGCTCATGGCTCACATTGGCCACGAAGTCGCGCCGTACGGCCTCGATCCTCCGGGCCTCGGTCAGGTCCTCGACCAGCAGCAGGACCAGTCGGGAGCCGAGCGGGGCCACGCGCGCGGAGACGGCGAGGGCCTCGCCGCGTCCGGTGCCGCGCCGGGGCAGGTCCAGCTCGACCTGCCGTATCTCGCCGTCGCGTCTCGTGTCCCTGGTCATCTGGAGCATGGGTTCCACGGCGAGCTTGCCGCCGCGGACCAGCCCGAGGGCGTAGGCGGCGGAGCTTGCCTTGACCACGGCGTCGGCCTCGTCGAGGACGACGGCCGAGGAGCGGAGCACGGACAGCACGGTGTCCACGCCGGGCGGGAGTACGGGATCGGTGTGCAAAGAAGTCCTGGTCGGTCGCTTCTGGTCGCGTTCGCTCCAGCGGAACGCCAGCATGGCGATGACGCCGGTGAGCACTCCGGCGATCGCTGCCGCTGCGGCGACCGCCGCGTTCACGTCCATGCATCCAGGTTAAGCAGGCCCTACGACATGACTACAGCCGTCGAGGTGCGACCTCGGACACTCGTCGCCCAGAGTTCACCTTGGGGCCAGGATTGGTTCATTTGGGGTGGCGGAAACGGACGCGTGCGGGTCAGAACGTGGGAGCGTGGGGACCAAGCACACCTATGAGAGGGAACCCTGATGCGGGACGCGTACCACGAGGAACTTGACTCGATCGGCGACGGTCTGGTGGAGATGGCCCGGCTGGTCGGGTCGGCGATCGGGCGCGCCACGACCGCCATCCTCGACTCCGACCTGAAGCTGGCCGAGAGCGTGATCGAGGCCGACCAGAAGGTCGACGAGCTCCAGCACGACCTGGAGGCCCGGGCCATAGCCCTGCTCGCCCGGCAGCAGCCGGTGGCCACCGACCTGCGGATCGTCGTCACCTCGCTGCGCATGTCCGCCGACCTGGAGCGGTCCGGCGACCTCGCGCAGCACGTGGCGAAGCTGGCCCGGCTGCGCTTCCCCGAGCGCGCGGTGCCGCAGGACCTGCACGCCACGATCCTGGAGATGGGCCAGCTCGCGCAGCGCCTGATGGCGAAGGCGGCCGAGGTGATCATCACCAAGGACGTCGACCTGGCGCTGCAACTGGAGCATGACGACGACGAGATGGACCTGCTGCACCGCACCCTGTTCCAGCACCTGATCGACGAGCGCTGGAAGCACGGCATCGAGACGGCGGTGGACGTCACCCTCCTCGGCCGTTACTACGAGCGCTACGCCGACCACGCCGTGGCCGTCGCCAAGCGCGTCGTCTACCTGGTCACGGGCGAACACGCGGACGAACTCCAGCCGGACATCCAGCCGGTCACGGGGGTCGAGGGCGCGTAGCCCCTCCGGGGGTTCGGCCGGCGTTGGGCGAGCTCTGCTGGGCTACGGCCCGGGGCGGGGGCTCGCGGGGGTTCTGTGGGTCGGGGGCTCGCGGGGCCGCAGCCGGGCCGGGGAGCGTCGCCGAGCCTCGACTTCCGGGGCTGCCCCGGCACTGGTGCCGGGCGGGATCGGGGCGCTCGACGCCCTTCGGCCCCGGGCGGACAGAGCCTGGAAGGGCTTGCGACCCGAGGCTGCGGCCTGGGGCGGGGAGCGTCACGGAGCCTCGACTTCCGGGGCTGCCCCGGCACTGGTGCCGAGCGGGATCGGGGCGCTCGACGCCCTTCGGCCCCGGGCGGACGGGGCCTCGGAGGTCTTCCGGCCCGAGGCTGCGGCCTGGAGCGGGGAGATTCGCGGGGCTACGGCTGCCGAGGGCTGCTCCAACACCGACGCCGGGCGGGACCGGGCGCTCGCCGACGCTCGTGGAGTGGAACCGGGTCCTCCGGCGACACCTGCCGGGCGGGGCCGGGTCCCTCGACGGCGCCCACCGGGAGCGGAGAGCTTCGCGGGACTGCAGCCCAGGGCCGGGAGATTCGCGGGGCTACGGCTGCCGAGGCTGCTCCGACGCCGACGCCGGGCGGGATCGAGCACTCGCCGACGCTCGCCGGGTGGGGGCCGGATCGCTCGCCGTCGCTCAACGGGTGGGGACCGGACCGCTCGCCGACGCTCGCCGGGTGGGGACCCGGTCCCTCGCCCGACGCTCAGCGGGTGGGGACCGGACCGCTCGCCGGTACCCGGCCGGTGAGGATCGGATCACTCTGCCGGCGCCAGCCGGGTGCGGGCCAGGGTGTTCGGTGCTGCTTGGTGAAGGGGGTTGGAGCGCTGGGGCGCCTCTGTGCGCCGTTGATGCGCCTGGAGGAGCGGGCATGGAATAGGCGAGGGCATCCCTGCCCCAGCTTCTAGGAGGGACCCATGGCCGAATCCCCCAGCACCACGCCCGACCCCACGCAGGAGCGCGAGACCGACCAGCCCGCCGAGACCAGGAACCTTGCGCTGATCGGCGCGTGCGGTTGCGGCTCGGGTTGCGGTTGCGGGTGCCAGTCCGGCGGCCCCTGCCAGTGCGGCTGAGGGCGGTACGACGTCGTAGGGCCGGTGTGCGCCCGATTCGCACCGGCCCTTCCCATGAGCCTTACTGAGCCTTAATCAGTCTCATCGCCCTGCGCCCGCCGGTCCAGATCCTCCAGCGCGGCCCGGAGCGTGGTCGTCCGGTACCAGTCCAGCCACGCCCCCGCCTCCCGGGCGACCCGGTCCAGCGCACCGAGTTCGGCCCCGGTGTACGCGTGCCCGGGCTGATCGTGGTGGGTGGAGAACATGCCCTGCGGCCGCCCGGCCAGGCCCGGGATAGGGGTGCACTGCAGCGAACAGCTGTGGGCGGCTAGCAGCACGGCCCGGGAGGTCTCGTCGAAGTCCGGCGCGGTGGCGACGTCCTCGACGACGACCCGTTCGCGTTTGCGCGCGGCGTGCCCGCACGCGGTGGTGGTGTCGTCGATCACCCTGTCCCGGCGGCGAGGACGGCGTCCGGGGACAGGGCCCGCCGGACCAGGGCGTGCGCGGTGTCCACCAGGCGGCGGCGGTGGCCGTCGGCGTAGCCGCGCAGGGCCGCGCGAGCCTCGGCCAGGGAGAGTTCACCGGTCTCGGCGAGCATCCCGGTGGCCATGTCGACGGCGGCCTTGGCGGCGAGGGCGGCCTGGACGCGGTTGCTGACGTCGGTCGGCCGCAGCCGCTCCGGGCGCCAGTTGACCAGCGCGACGGCCGTGACGTCGGCGAGCGCCTGGGCCAGCTCCAGGTCCAGCGCGGGCAGCCCGCCCGGCCGGCGCAGCAGGAGGTTGACGGCGCCGACGGTCTGCCGGTGCACGCGCAGGGGCAGTGCGTGCAGGGAGTGGTACCCGCGCCGTACGGCGAAGGCGGCGACCTGCGGCCAGCGGTCGTCGCTGTGCTCCAGGTCCGGGACGTCGATACGGCGGTCCTCGCGGAAGCTCTCCAGACAAGGGCCCTCGTCGGCCTGGAGCTGGAAGAACTCCAGCGCGCCCGCGTCTTCCTCGGTGACCGCCAGGGTGCGCAGATCACCGCGGCCGGAGACGACCATGATGCCGACCGCGTCCGCTCCGGTGATGTCGACTCCGGTGATGTCGACGCAGTTGCGTGCCAGGCGCTCGACCAGCACCACCGGGTCGATGTCGTCGGCCAGGGAGTCGGCCAGCCCGACGAGCGCCTCGGCGAGCTGCCGTTCACGGCCCATCACCGTTCACCGTCCCTTCCGTCGTCCCCGCCGTCACGCCCGTCCTCGCCGGCGTAGTGCCTGCGGTCACCGCCGTCGTCCGGCTCCTTGCGGAAGCGGAGCCGGCGGGCCAGGACCTCGCGGGCCAGCTGGCTGACCGTACGGCCCTCGACGTACGCGCGGGCCCGCAGCCGGTCCAGGGCCTGCTCGGGGTCCAGGTCCAGCTGCACCATCACCATGCCGACCGCCTGGTAGACCTCGGTGTGGTCGGCCTCGGAGGCCGCCACCCAGGACGCTGCCTCGTCCTCCGTGTCTTCCTCGGTGCTGTCGTGCCCGGCCGCCTGGAGGCTCATCAGCGCGTAGGTGACGGCGTCGCGGACCCACAGCGCGGTCCGCATGTCCTGTCCGGTGAGCCCGCCGGCGCTGTCGCTGTACAGGTCGAGGGTGCCGATCGCGGCGCCGCTGACACCGAGTGGCAGCGAGAAGACGGCGCGGACACCGAGGGCCATGGCCTCGTGCGCGAAGATCGGCCAGCGGCGGGCGTCGGGGCCGCCGGCAAGGTCGGCGGCGACGACGGGGGCGCCCTGTTCGAGCGCGGTCTGGCAGGGCCCGTCCCCCACGGTGTACTGCAGCTCGGCGAGCCGCGCGGCAACCCGGTCGCTGGCGCACCAGGTGACGCGTACGCCCTTGCCGCCGGAGATCGACACCGAGGAACCGCTGACGGGCAGCAGCCGTACGCACGCCTGGCACAGCGCGCCCGGTACCGCCTGCGGGTGGTCGGCGCCCCTCGCTGCGGCGGCCAACGTCTCACTGACCCGCAGCCGTGCCTGTCCCTCCGGCGGCACCCAGCCGGTCGGCTCTCCAGGCTGCCCGGGCGGCATGGTCATCACCCCCGTCGCGCGGCGCACCGTCAGCAGACATGATCCACCAGTATTCCGTCCGACACCCCCGGACCGACCACTCCCCGCCCGAGTTCCCAGCCTGAGGAAACTAACGTGGCGTTTCGCCGTCCGGGCGGCCGTGCCCGAGTGGACCGAGAACGGCACCCGGGCCCCGGCGGCCCGCCCGGGATCCCTCGGGCGGACCGCCAGTGTCTCGACGGCGGGTGCGGTGGCCGTCTCCACGGCGGTCCGGCGGCCGTCCGAACGGCGGCTCCGGCGGCCGTCCGAACGGCGGCTCCGGTGGCCGTCCGAACGGCGGCTCCGGTGGCCGTCCGAACGGCGGCTCCGGTGGCCTCAGCTCACGGCGTACGCGTTGTACACCGTCGTCGTCGAGCTGTCGCCGTGGGTGTCGGTGACCGTCGAGCGCAGGCCGACGCGGCCGGAGGCCGGGTTGTGGACGGCGATGGTCCACTTGCCGCCGGACAGCTTCGCGGCGGTGGCGTGCCAGGTGGCGCCGTCGTCGTTGGTGTACCAGGCCTTGACCGACTGCACGCTGTCCGACAGCTGCTGCACCGTGCTGTCGTCCGTGCCGTTGCGCTGCATGCCCAGCACGACGGTCGTGGTCGACCCGGGGGCCGCCTGGTTCCTGGAGTTCAGCGCATCGGGCCAGAACCGGGTGATGTAGTCCCGGATCTGCTGGTTCTTGCTGGGGTCCGCGTAGAAGTGCAGGCTGAGGCCGACGGTGGTCGACAGCGAACCCGACGGCAGGTTGCGCCGGCCGGTTTCGGTGAGCGTGTACCAGCCGGCACCAGGGATCTTCGGGTGCGCGTCGATCTCGCCCGAC
Source organism: Streptomyces sp. NPDC007856 (assembly GCF_042868225.1). NCBI lineage: Bacteria > Bacillati > Actinomycetota > Actinomycetes > Kitasatosporales > Streptomycetaceae > Streptomyces > Streptomyces sp. NPDC007856. The sequence continues at coordinate 236,701 of NZ_JBIAEC010000012.1, forward strand.
GGGGTGAAGTTGTGCGAGTAGAGCGTCTTGCCCGCGTGGGTCAGCTTCACCGAGCCGCTGGCCAGCGTCCCGCCCTCGGGCAGGGTCGGGTCGGCGAACAGGTTGATGGACCCGAAGTACAGCTGGTGGTACCAGGTGTTCGGCAGCCGCCCGCTGGGTCCCCAGACGGCGTGGCCGAGGGTCAGTGCGGTCGTCTTGCCGGCCGCGTAGCCGTGGAACCCGTCGAAGATGAGGTCGTTGGCCTGCTGGCCCACCTGCCATTGGCCGGCCGGGAGGTGGGCGGTGAAGGAGTTGGGCAGGTCACGCTGGAACTGGAGCGAGTTCGGGCCCCACGAGCAGGAGTCGCCGCTCGACGACGAGTAGTTGAACGAGAAGAACGCCGTTCCGCTGTCGGGGCCCGAACGGGCGGACACCTTGAGGGCGGTCAGCGCGGACTGCTTCAGCGTCGCGGAGACCCCGGACGGCACGCCGCCCGCGTGCCTGGCGGACGCCACCCAGAAGTCCCCGCCGGTCGCCGACCGCGGCTGGTACGTGGTGCCGTAGGCCAGCTCGTACGCCTTGCTGCTCGACGGGAGCACATACAGGTCACCCGCGTCCGCGGACGCGCCCATGGTGGCGGGTCCGTTGTCGGAGGTGCAGACGTACGCGCTGACCGTGTGGTCGTATCCGCTGCCCGGGTTCGGGCTGAGCGAGACGTTGACCGCGCGGCCCTGCCGGGCGTCGAACGTGGTCTTGGTGGACCCGGAGACCGTCACACTGTGACCGCCGACGGTGGCGCGCTCGTCACCGGCGTCCGCGATGGACGTGGCGAGCTCGTAGCTGCCGTTGGGCAGCGACGTCGCCTTGTTGCTGTCGATGTAACGGAAGTCGTTCGTCTTGGTGTTGTAGACCGCCACCTGGGCGTGAACCGGCTTGCCGCTCCGGTCCAACGTCGTGACGGTGAGTGTCCCATTGCCTGCGGCCGACGCCATTGAGGTGCCGGCCAGGAGAAGCGGGACGAGCACGGTGACGACACTCGCCGCTGCTGCGGTTCGCCGCATCAAACCCCCCTAGGTTCGCGACAAAAGCGAGCCACGGTAGCGCACGGGGGCCACGCCTCCACCACCGGCCCCGCACAGAGCCCTGCACGGGGATCCGCGCCCACCTGAGCTGATAATCGTCCGAAACGGGAGGGGCACGGGGATGGCGGGCAAGTACTACACATTGATCTGCGACGACGTACCGAACGACGTGCTACTCGTCGACCCGGGCGCCAGTCCACTCGGCGTGGCGGCGGCTCGCCTCGTGCACCGGGGCCGCACACGGGTGCTGGTTGTCGCCGCCGTCCGCTGTCGTTGATGTCACTCGTGGATGTCAGAACGGTGCAACCAGAGTGCGTTGGGCGCCAAGGTCAGCTACGGGACACAGCCCGACGCCATCGCGGCGCTTCTGGGTCTTTTCGGCGATGCCGCCATGACTCTGTCGTACGACGAGGACCGGGCGTTTGCTGCGCTGAGTTTGAGTCGCTTCGGCTCTATGGGATCAACTCGGCTGTACTGGCGTGGTGCTGAAGTCCTTCAGAGCTCTCCCGCGTTCGACGGTGGGGAGCTGCGGAAGCTGCTGCGTGAGCTGGCCGGCCCGGATGAACTGGCAGTTGTGTTCTGGGGCAACCTCGGTGTGCCCTCGATCGCCCTGGAGGCCGGTCTTGCGGCAGTGCATGCCGACGCGGTAGTGGCATGTTGCCTTGAGTGCTGGGTCTACCTCGTCGACAGTGCGGTGTTGATCGAGTTCCAGGACGGTGAGGGGTTCACCGTTGGGCGAGTGCCATGTTGACGTCACGTACTGGATTCGTCAGCCGTCGGTAGGGCTTGGAGGCGTATACACACGGCGGGGCCTGGCGGTACGCACAGGAAGAGCACCGGTCGGATCGTCCACGTGATCCGTGTACTGGCGTGGGTCACCGACACCGTGCATGGCTGTGCCCGCAGCGGGGCTCGTCGTGTCTCGATGCGACCCTCGTACAGCCACTCCCACGCCTCGTCCGAAGCGTGCGCGTCCAGAGCTGGCGAGACCGTGCGGAGTATGACTGCTACCCACCGGTCCGCCTGGGGTGCCGAGTAGGCGTCAAACGATGCCAGCAGTGCCGGTTGCCACTGCTCGGTCAGATCCTCGGTCCAGCACTCGCACCAGTAGCCGCATCGTGCTGCCTTCGTCGGCATGGGTGGCCGTCCAGCCGAAGCGGTCCTTCGCATCGTCGAGATGCCGGCGGGCGGGGTGTTGCTCTCCGGGCCATGAGTCACCGGGCGGCCGCCTCTCCGGCCCGGCAGCTCGGGCACTCGCACGGTGGGAAGGCAGACGTGAACGGTGGCGACCCTTTGATGGGCAGGACACTCACCGTGCCGCACTTCTGGGTTACGGTGCCGTCTCGGTTCACCCGGTACACCCTGATCGTCATCTTGGCGGCTGTCGGATCGCCTGGGGAGGGGCATGCGGGGCATGTAGCGTTCGTCATGTCGACGCTCCTTCGCAGCGTTGGCCGGCCCCGGGGTCGTTCGCGCGGCCGCTGGGGCGCACCTCGCCTCGTCGCCTTCACACTGTGAGCGCTGAGAGCGCGTCTACAGGCCCACCCACGCCGCCATGCGGTTGAGCGTCTCCGGCGTGCGACGGGACAGGTGCACCAGGCCGGTGATCGTCTCCCGGGCGGCGGGGTGGTAGCGGGTCTGCTCGGGGGCCAGGCGGCGGGCTTCGACGAGCGACTTCAGTGCGGCGTCGGTGTGCCCGGTCTCCATCTGGGTGCGGGCCTGGTCGACCAGGAAGTGGGCGCGGCGGGACGTGGGCAGCTGAGAAGGCAGTTTGATGTTCCGGGCCTGCTTCAGAGCGTCGTCGTACCGGCACATCTCGACAGCGGCGGACATTTTGTGCAGAGCGACATTGGTCGGTCCGAAGCTGAGCCAGTGCACATCGGAGGCGTCCCCGATGCGCTGTGCGATCCGGTGAGCCTCGCCGATGTGCTCTTCGACGGCTGACTTCTCCTCGGCGCGTGCGGCGATGACGGAGCCGTCGAGGTGCAGCTGTCCGGCGACGGCGAGCGCTTCTCGTGACTGATCGACCTGCGCGATCACGTCGTGTCCAGCAGCGACGAGGCGTTGACCGATCTCGAGGCCGATGGCCACGCAGCACCAAGCCCCCTACTCACGGAAGAAACCGCGGGCAGGGGGCTTACTCGTGGGCGATTACTTCTTCTTGCCCTGGGTTTCGACCGCCCCGGTTTTGGGGCTGGTCGGCGGGGTGGTCATCTCAACTGACCTGCGGTCGGGCGGTCGTTGATGGTCGTTGTCTGTCGTTGGTGGCTGACCTCGGAGGTTCCAGACAGATCCCCGACTCCAGGGTCCCTCATGGCCTCTAGCACTAGAGGCCGGACCCTCTACCGCTAGAGGTCTCGCTAGCGGCCTGCACCGTCTCTGACCAGGACGCTAGCCTCGGGCTTTCACGAGGTGGGCCGCCCGAGGCATGATCACAGACGCGAGAAGTGCTCCTGACCTGCAACGATAGGACTTACTGAGGGTCCTGTTGGCTGCGAGGAGAGAAGCACTTTCCAGATGAAGAAGCGTATCGGGTCCCACCCGCGTGTCGGCATCGAGGGCGGCGGCACTTCGGTGGTCTCCCAGGCCGGGGCCGTGCTGCTGGTGGAGGCCAGCGTCGGGCGGTTCACGGCGAGCAGGCGGGGCCTACCCCACGTACACGCTGTATCCGTAGTAGTCGGGGGCGCTCGTGCCGGGCGTCAGAGTCTGAATCACGAACCCCGTGCAATTGTTGGTGCTGAAGATGTACGCGATGCTAGTGCTGTGATTCTGCACCTGAGTCGGAAGGCTCCCCACCAGGTAGCAGCCGCTGGGGTTGTTGTACGTCGTGCTGCCGATGATCAGCTGTCCTTGCGCTGCCGACGCGGACTGTGTGACGCCGAGCGCAAGCACGGCACCGACACCGACCGCCCCAAGGGTCCGGGCAATGGATGGCATGTCATTCTCCCCTGCTCAAGCGGAAGCCGCCACTCGACTCCCAGCGCCTATCACTTTATGCATGCAGATGACTCCATACAGTCACGCTGGCGAGGGGAGTGACGCCCTCCGCTCTTTCGGCCTAACCTCGCGCTTTCACGCGGCAGGGCGTCCAGTAGTTGATCAGAAACGCGGAGAGTGCTCCTGACCTGCAACGATGGGACTTGTCTAGGGTCCAGGTCGTCGCGTGAAAGAAGCACTCTCCAGGTGAAGAAGCGTATCGGGTCCTACCCGCATGTCCGTACCGAAGGCGGTGGTCGCGGGGTGGTCTCGCAGGCCGGCGGTGTGCTGCTGGTTGAGACGGTTCGCAAGACCGGCCTGGATCAGGCGATATCTGCGGCGTTGGCGCCGTGGCGCAAGCCGCGGGCGGTGCATGATCCGGGCAAGATCCTGCTGGATGTGGCGCTCGCCGTGGCGCTGGGAGGGGACTGCCTGGCCGATGTGGGCATGTTGCGGGCCGAGCCGGCCGTGTTCGGTCCGGTGGCCTCCGACCCCACGGTCTCCCGGCTGATCAGCACGCTGGCGTCGGGCGGACAGCGGGTCCTGACCGCGTTGCGTTCCACCCGTGCTGAAGTGCGCCAACACGTATGGCGGTTGGCCGGCCAGGCGGCGCCGGACGCGGGCGGTCAGGTGATCGTGGATATCGACGGGGTCCTCGTCCTGGCGCACTCCGAGAAGCAGGGCGCCGCCGCGACCTGGAAGAAGACATTCGGACACCACCCGCTGATTGGGTTCGTCGACCATGGCCGGGGCGGAACGGGCGAGCCGGTCCTGGGCCTGCTGCGGCCCGGCAATGCGGGCTCCAACACCGCAGCCGACCACATCGAGGCCACCAAGCTGGCCCTGGCCCAGCTGCCGAAACGGCTACGACGGGGCGGCAGACGCTGATCCGTACCGACTCCGGCGGTGGCACCCACGAGTTCGTCGCCTGGCTGGCCCAGCGGGGAAGGTGGCTGTCGTACTCGGTCGGCATGACCATCACCGATGCCATCCACCAGGCCGTCCTGAAGGTCCCGGCCGCGGCATGGACACCCGCCGTGGAAGCCGACGGCGAGATCCGCGACGGCGCCTGGGTCGCCGAACTCGCCGGTGACTGCCTGTCGGGCCGGCCGAAGGGACTACGGCTGATCGTGCGCAAGGAACGGCCGCACGCCGGTGCCCAGTTGCGCTTCACCGACGCCGACGGCATGCGCCTTACCTGCTTCGCCACCAACACGGCCGGCGAGACGATCGCCACCCTCGAACTGCGCCACCGCCAGCGGGCCCGCGCCGAGGACCGCATCCGCGCCGCCCGCGCCACCGGCCTGCGCAACCTCCCCCTCCACGAGGCCGCGCAGAACCAGATCTGGCTGGAGATCGTCCAGACCGCCCTCGACCTGCTGGCCTGGATGCCCCTGCTCGCCCTGACCAGCAAGGCCCGCCTGTGGGAGCCCCACCGCCTGCGGCTTCGACTGTTCTCCACCGCCGCCCAGCTCATCACCACCGGCCGCCGCCGCATCCTCCGCCTGGCCAAGCACTGGCCCTGGACAGACGTGATCACTGAAGCGCTGGAACGACTCCACGCCCTCCCGGACCTCGGCTGACCAGCGTCTTCCCGCCCCTGCGAGCAGCACCACCCCGACCGGAGCAGTGGAACCCGGCGCCCACCCGACGCGACAACCGGGCCATCAGCCTGCTCACACTCCGAAAACCCCGACCAACACCCACCACGAAGGGTCCGTCAGCAAGCTGACGGACCCTCATGCAAGATCGAGGCTAAGGCAAGGCGAAATCCTCGGGCTGTCTGTCGATGACATCGACTTCGAGACCGGCACCCTGCACGTGGTGCAGCAACTCAAGCTGAGCCTGAGCAAAGCCGTGTTCGCTCCCCCGAAGGGCGGCAAGCTCCGTGACGTACCGCTGCCCGAACCGGTGGCCGACGCGCTCAAAGAGCACATCAAGCGGTTCCCGCCCGTGGAGATCAAACTCCCGTGGATGCGAGCGAACGGCCAGCCGGTTGCCCGGCGGCTCATCTTCACGGGGCCAACGGCGGGCACGTCTGGCGTACGTCGCTAAATGAAGACCGCTGGAAGCCCTCGCTCGCCAAGGCGGGCGTCATCCCGAAGGCCAAGAGCCGCGAGCACGCCGCTGCCCGCGAGCACGGCATGCACGCCCTGAGGCACTTCTACGCGTCCGTGCTCCTGGATGCCGGGGAGAGCATCAAAGCCCTAGCGGAGTACCGCGGGGCACTCGGACCCAGGCCTGACGGTCAAGGTGTACGCGCACCTCATGCCGAGCAGTCAGGAACGGGCCCGGAAGGCTCTCGGCAGGGCGCTCCGGCCCCAAGATCCCAAGGGGTGAGGTTCCAGAGAGGTTCCGAAGCGTGAAAACGCCCCTGATCTGCGCTTCCCGCGCAGGTCAGGGGCATGATCACCAAACCTACTTCTTCTTGCCCTGGTTCTTGACCGCCTCGATCGCCGCCGCGGCCGCCTCGGGGTCGAGGTACCTGCCGCCGGGGGTGAGTGGCTTGAAGTCGGAGTCGAGTTCGTAGACGAGGGGGATGCCCGTCGGGATGTTCAGGCCCGCGATGTCGGCGTCGGAGATGCCGTCCAGGTGCTTGACCAGGGCGCGCAGCGAGTTGCCGTGGGCCGCGACCAGGACCGTGCGGCCGGTCAGGAGGTCGGGGACGATGTCGTCGAACCAGTACGGAAGCATCCGGTGGACGACGTCCTTCAGGCACTCCGTCTTCGGGCGCAGCTCCGGCGGGAGCGTGGCGTAGCGCGGGTCGTCGAACTGGGAGAACTCCGAGTCGTCCGCGAGCGGCGGCGGCGGGGTGTCGTAGGAGCGGCGCCAGAGCATGAACTGTTCCTCGCCGAACTCGGCCAGCGTGGCCGCCTTGTCCTTGCCCTGCAGGGCGCCGTAGTGGCGCTCGTTCAAGCGCCAGCTGCGGTGGACCGGGATCCAGTGGCGGTCCGCGGCCTCGAGGGCCAGCTGGGCCGTGCGGATCGCGCGCTTCTGGAGGGACGTGTGGACCACGTCGGGCAGGAGGTCGGCGTCCTTCAGGAGCTCGCCACCGCGGACTGCCTCCTTCTCGCCCTTCTCGTTCAGGTTGACGTCCACCCAGCCGGTGAACAGGTTCTTCGCGTTCCACTCGCTCTCGCCGTGGCGGAGGAGGATCAGCTTGTACGGTGCGTCGGCCATGGGACAGAGCGTAATCCACCGCTTCGCGCACATGCCCGGCCCGGTCAGTGGGTGGACTGTTGACGGCATCCGTTAATCGAGTGGCTCACGACAGAGCCCTTATGTAAGTTGTGCCTACCGCTTAAGCCGCTTACCGCTGCGCCCAGTACCGCTTGCCGCGCCCCCACCGGGGCGTCCTTCGATCCGTGGGGGGTCTTGTCATGTCCGCCGCCCGTTTCCGGCGTGCCGCCCGGGAGTCCGTCTCCGGGCTCCCTCGTGAGTTCTGGTGGCTGTGGACCAGCACCCTCGTCAACCGGCTCGGCGCGTTCGTGGCCACCTTCATGGCCCTCTACCTCACCCTCGACCGCGGCTACTCCGCCTCCTACGCCGGTCTCGTCGCCTCTCTGCACGGGCTGGGCGGGGTCGTCTCCTCACTGGGGGGCGGGGTCATGGCCGACCGGCTCGGCAGGCGGCCGACGCTGCTCATCGCCCAGTCGGCCACGGCCGTCTCCGTCGCGGTGCTCGGCTTCATGACGGGTCCCGTCGCCATCGCCGGCGTCGCCTTCCTCGTCGGCATGGCCTCCAACGCCTCCCGGCCCGCCGTACAGGCGATGATGGCCGACATCGTCCGGCCCGAGGACCGGGTGCGGGCCTTCTCCCTCAACTACTGGGCGATCAACCTCGGGTTCGCCGTCTCCTCCATGGCCGCCGGGTTCATCGCCGAGTTCAGCTATCTCGCGGGCTTCCTCATCGAGGCGGGGATGACCCTGGCCTGCGCGCTCGTCGTCTTCCTCAAGGTGCCCGAGTCCCGGCCGACGGCACAGGTGAAGGAGAAGGACGGCGCCGTCAGCCTCGGGACCGTGCTGCGGGACGGGCGGTACATGGCCGTCGTAGGGCTGTCCTTCCTGGTCGCCCTCATCTTCCAGCAAGGGTCGGTGGGGCTGCCGGTGGCCATGGGGCGGGCCGGGTTCTCGCCCGCCGACTACGGCGTCGCCATCGCCGTCAACGGCATCCTGATCGTCGCCCTGCAGATCCCGGTCACCCGGTTCATCGAGCACCGCGATCCGCGCACCCTGCTGATCGTCTCGTCGCTGCTCGCCGGTTACGGCTTCGGGCTCACCGCGTTCGCCGGCTCGGTCGGCGTCTTCATGGTCACCGTGTGCGTCTGGACCCTCGCGGAGATCGTCAACGCGCCGACCCAGACCGGACTCGTGGTCCGGCTGTCCCCGGTGCACGGGCGCGGCCGCTACCAGGGCGTGTACACGCTGTCCTGGTCGGTCGCCGCGCTGGTCGCCCCGCTGATGTCCGGCGCGGTCATCGACCGGCTGGGCGCGGAGTGGCTGTGGGGCATGTGCGCGGCGGTGGGGACGGTCGCCGGGCTGGGGTACGGGGTGCTCATGCGGGGACTGCCGAAGGAGAGCCCGGCGGTGGCGGCCCCGAGGACGGACGACGCCGAGCCGGAGGTCAGCGCCGCCTGAGGGACGGAACGTCCCGCGCACGACCGGGCCCCTTGCCGGGAAGTTCTCCGGCAGGGGGCCCGGTGCGGCGATGGGAGCGATCGGCGATCTCAGATGGTGAGGTTGACGCCGATCTGGTGGGGCTGGGAGAGGGCGCCCAGCACCTCGCCCTGGACGGCGCCGAGCTGGGACAGCGCGGCGGCGCTGTTCAGGGTCGTGGAGTCGGCGGTGAAGCTGGCCTCGGGGGCCAGGCCACCGGAGACGGTGTCGAGGTCGGCGTCGGAGATCTCGACGGTCTGGATCTGGTGAGCGGCGTTCATGATGAAACTGCCCTTCGCATGGATGGTCCACATGGTCCAAGGGGGAAGCGGCCCGCTGGGGACTGGCATCGGGCCGCGACCGCAGGCGTACGCCGTCCCTTTCAGGACACCTGGCGCAATCCGGCGGTGCGAGCGATCAAACCACGGAGCGTGCCGGGCAGCCAGTCAACCGGCGCCCGCACCGGGTCAGTTGAGCACCCTGGATGACGCATCCGTGCGGGCGCGGTCACGTGTTGGGGCCAGTTCCTCCACATGTCGCGCCGCACAGGCGGGCCACAGCTCTTGCCACGGCCGCGCCGAGCGGGACAACTCCACACCAACGGAACCCACTCGGCCCGCGGATGCGTACGCACTGTGCAGATTCCGTTCACGGATGAATGCGCGCCCCGGACGAGCCCATCCCCGGACCGGTCGGTGACGCAGGTCACACTCGACCCCGTCACATCTCCCCGGAGGGATCCGTCATGGAGGTGTAGCCGACGAAAGACCACACGGGAGGACATCATGGACGCTCGCCTGAACCTCTTCACCAACGCTGTCACCGCCAAGCTCTTCAAGTACGTCAACTCGGCGGGGAAGGTGGTCACGGACTCCACCCTGCCGGCCGCCACGCAGGAACTGGTGAAGATCCGGGCCAGCCAGATCAACGGCTGCGGGATGTGCCTCGACATGCACACCAAGGACGCGACGGCCGCCGGCGAGACGGCGCAGCGGCTGAACCTGGTCGCGACCTGGCGGGAGGCCAAGGTGTTCAGCGAGGCCGAGCGGGCCGCGCTGGAGCTGACGGAGCAGGGCACCCGTATCGCCGACGCGGCCGGCGGCGTCCCGGACGAGGTCTGGGCGAACGCCGCCAAGCACTACGACGAGGACCAGCTCGCCGCGCTCGTCGCGCTGATCGCCCTGATCAACGCCTACAACCGCGTCAACGTCATCGTCCAGCAGCCCGCCGGCGACTACCAGCCCGGCATGTTCGACCGACCGTGACCAGGAGCCTCACGGGTGCATCCGTGCTCCCTTGAGGACCTTGTCCACGCCGCTCCGGGGGCCGTACACCGCCAGCCCCACCAGGTCCAGCTCCGCCGTCGGCACGGCGCGGACCGCCGCCCGGTTGTCGCGGTCGTTGCCCGTGGCGAACAGGTCCGAGGTGAAGACGGCACGGGGCAGGGCACGGCTCAGCGCCCTGCCGTGGGCCGACTTCAGGGTCTCCTTCGAGCCCTCGAAGACCAGCACCGGCTGACGGAACATGGGCAGGTACGCCACCCCGTCCGCGTCCTCGTACGGCTCGCCGATCACCTCGGGGACCGTCGCGCCCAGGCCGCTGACCAGGAACGCGGTGACGTTGAGCCGCTGCCAGGGCTCCAGGTCCTCGCGCAGCAGCACGGCGATCTTCGTGTCGAAACGGATGGGTTCAGTGCTCATGGAATGAGACTGCCGACCGCCTTGCGGTGCGGTCTTGTACGTTCTTTGCATGGCCGCCCGCCAGGAAGTCAGCGCGTGGCGCCCCAGCGTCCCGGGCGTCACCGAGGTCTTCCACGCCCACTTCACCGAGTACGCCTATCCGATGCACGTCCACGACGCCTGGACGCTGCTCATCGTGGACGACGGCGCCGTACGGTACGACCTGGACCGGCACGAGCACGGCACCCCGCACGACACCGTCACGCTGCTCCCGCCGCACGTGCCGCACAACGGCTCCCCGGCCACCCCGGACGGCTTCCGCAAGCGGGTCGTCTACCTCGACAGCAGCCGGCTCGGCGAGGATCTCATCGGGCGTGCCGTCGACACGCCCGATCTGCGGGATCCGGTGCTGCGGCGGCGCGTCGGCCAGTTGCACTCCGCTCTCGCCCGGCCCGGCGACGAGCTGGAGGCCGAGAGCCGGCTGACCTTCGTCGGCGAGCGGCTGCGCGCGCATCTACGGCCGTCGGCGGCGCCGGCGCCCCCGCGCCCCGACCCCGCGCTCGCCCGCCGCCTGCGCGAACTCCTCGACGAGCACGTGGTGGACGGCCTCACCCTCGACCAGGCGGCGCGCCTCGTGCACGCCCATCCCGCCCACCTGGTACGGGCGTTCAGCACCGCCTACGGCATCGCACCGCACCAGTACCTCAACTCCCGCCGCATCGACCGCGCCCGCCGCCTCCTCCTCGACGGCCGCTCGCCGGGCGAGGTGGCCTCGGCGACCGGGTTCTTCGACCAGTCCCATCTGACGTGGCACTTCCGGAAGTTGGTGGGAGTGACGCCGGGACGGTTTTCCCGGACGGCCCGGGGGTGATCGCCGTACGCTCCGCGTATGGACTGGCATGCGTGGCACGACACGTACGACAGGGCGGACTCCCCCTTCGTCCAGCGGCTGGCGACCGTCCAGGACCGTATCCGTGACGTCCTCGACCACGCGCCCGCGGGCCCGCTCACCGCGCTGAGCGTCTGCGCCGGGCAGGGACGCGACCTGATCGGCGCGCTCACCGGGCACCCGCGGGGGCACGACGTGCGGGCGCGGCTGGTGGAGCTGGACGAGCGGAACGCCGCGGCGGCCCGGCGCGCGGCCGAGGCCGCCGGGCTCCCGGGGGTCGAGGTCGTCGTGGGCGATGCCGCGTCGACCGACCACTACCTGGACGTGGCGCCCGCCGACCTCGTGCTGTTCTGCGGTGTCCTCGGCAACATCACGGACGCCGACGTGGAACGCACCCTCGACCATGCCACGCGCCTGTGCCGGACGGGCGGCACGGTGGTGTGGACCCGCAACCGCAGGGCTCCCGACCTCGTCCCGCGGGTGTGCGGCTGGCTGGAGGAGCGCGGGTTCGAGCGGCTGTGGGTGTCCGAACCCCGTCTCGTCCAGGCCGTCGGCGCCCATCGGTTCACCGGCGTGCCCCGCCAACTGCCCCGAGGCGAGCGCATGTTCACGTTCGTCGGCTACGACGCCCTGCGCCGCGCCTGAGTCACAGGTCCCGTTGCGCCTCGTACAGGTTGCGGGGCCGGACCGCGTCCGTCGTGGGGTACAACCCCAGGCGCGCGTGCAGATCACCGGTCGATCTGGTCGAACTCGGTGACCTCGTCGACGCCGACCGTCGCGGAGTAGGTCTCCGCCGTGCCGGCCGTTGCTGTTCACCGTGATGTCCGTGCGGACGTTGGCGAAAGGGCAGGCCCCGGTGGCTGTCGAAGGTGGCCCCATCCGCATCCGGCCGCGCGACCAGACGTTGCAGGAGGAGAGCCGGCGTCCCGATTGCGGTCGCGCCGAGCGCCACGGCCGTGGCACCGGCCGGCACGGTCCGTCGCGTGAGGTGCGTGCTGCTCATGTCCACCCGCCCTTCACATTCACCTATATGAAGGGGTCGTACGGAAGTCAGTCCGCCGGGCGTTCGATCAGATGCCTGAACGCGTCCAGGTTGCGCGTGGACTCGCCCCGGGACACCCGCCAGGCGTACTCCTTGCGGATGGAGGAGGCGAAGCCCAGCTCCAGCAGGGTGTTGAAGGCGCCGTCGGCCGCTTCCAGGATCTGGCCGAGGAGGCGGTCGATCTCGTCGGGGGTGACGGAGGCGAGGGGCAGGCGCGCGGTGACGTAGATGTCGCCGAGGCGGTCGACGGCGTAACTCACGCCGTACAGCTTGAGATTGCGCTCCAGGAGCCAGCGGTGGACGCCCGCCTCGTTCTCGTCCGGGTGGCGGACGACGAAGGCGTTCAGGGAGAGGGAGTGGCGGCCCACGAGGAAGGAGACCGTCGTGGAGAGCTTGCGGGTGCCGGGGAGCTTGACCACGTAGTTCCCGGGCTCGGGGCTCTCCCACTCCAGTTCGGCGTCCTTCAGGACGCCTTCCAGGACCTGCCCGGCCGCCTTCTGACCATCACCCATGGCTGGAGCGTACGCGACGGCGGTGGGACTGGGTCGCGGCCGTGTAGACGTCCGCGGTCTCGGCGGCCGCGCGGTCCCAGCCGAAGCACTCGGCGTGCCGGGCGGCGGCCGCGCCCATGCTCGCCGGGAGGGACGGCTCGTCGACGAAACGGCCCAGCACGCGCGCGTAGTCGGCGGGATGGTGGCCGCTCACGAGGAAGCCGGTCTCGCCGTCGCGCACGGCCACCGGCAGTCCGCCGACCGAGGCCGCGAGCACCGGTGTGCCGGCCGCCTGGGCCTCGATGGCGACCAGCCCGAAGGACTCGCTGTAGGACGGCATGACCAGCACGGACGCGGCCCGGAACCAGTCCGCGAGCTGTTCCTGCCCGACCGGCGGACGGAAGCGCACCACATCGGCGATACCGAGCCGGGCGGCGAGTTTCTGCAGCCCCTCCGGCTTGGCGAGCCCGCTGCCGCTCGGGCCGCCGACGACCGGGACGAGGATCCGGGAGCGGAGCTCCGGGCGCTCGTCCAGCAGCACCGCCACCGCGCGCAGCAGGACGTCCGGGGCCTTCAGGGGCTGTATGCGGCCGGCGAAGAGCGGGATCAGGGCGTCCTGCGGGAGACCGAGCCGGGCCCGGGCGGCGGCGCGACCGTCGGCGGGGCGGAAGCGGTCGAGGTTGACGCCCGGGTGGACGACGGCGACCTTCGCGGGATCGGCGGCGTAGTGCCGTACCAGCTCGTCGGCCTCCTCGGCCGTGTTGGCGATGAGCCGGTCGGCGGCGGCCACGATCTGGGTCTCGCCGATCACGCGGGCGGCGGGCTCGGGCGTGTCGCCGTCCGCCAGGTTGGCGTTCTTGACCTTGGCCATGGTGTGCATGGCGTGCACCAGGGGCACGCCCCAGCGCTGGGCGGCGAGCCAGCCGACGTGGCCGGAGAGCCAGTAGTGGGAGTGGACGAGGTCGTAGTGGCCGGGGCGGTGACCGGCCCAGGCCTGCATCACGCCGTGCGTGAAGGCGCACAGCTGGGCCGGGAGGTCCTCCTTGGCGAGGCCCTCGTAGGGGCCGGCGTCGACGTGCCGGACGAGGACGCCGGGCGCCAGCTCGACCGTGGGCGCGAGGCCGCCCGCCGTGGCCCGGGTGAAGATCTCGACCTCGATGCCCTGGGCGGCGAGCCGCTGGGCCAGCTCCACGATGTAGACGTTCATGCCGCCGGCGTCGCCGGTGCCGGGCTGGTGGAGCGGGGAGGTGTGCACGGAGAGCATGGCGACGCGGCGGGGTCTGCGGTGCAGTCGTAGCCGTGACGCGGCCGACGGGGAGCGTCGCCCGAGCCTGCTGACGTACTGGCTCACCTGGCGGTCCTCTCCTTGCTGCGGGCATGCCGGACGGAGGACCGACCTCGCCCTCCAAGGAGGTGCAACGTCCGCCGGGTGCCGTGCCATTTCCCCGCCCAGCGGCTTTACTCAATCATTGCCATCGGGGTTGGGCGTCACCGGCCCGCTTACCCTCGTATGCATGACAGCCCGCGCAGCGACCCTCCCCAACTCTCGGCTTCGTTCGAGCGGGGGGACCCCCGTCGTGGGAACGGTGACGCGCGGGACCACCAATCCCAACCGGCTCCGCCGCATGGACCGCTGGATAGCCGCCACGCACGGGTCCGATCTGCGCCGCGCCGCAGAGCCCCTGGCCATCGACCTCGGCTACGGCGCCGCCCCCTGGACCGCCGTGGAACTGCTCGGCCGGCTGCGCACCGCAGCGCCCCGCACGCGGGTGATCGGCGTCGAGATCGAACCGGAACGGGTCGCGGCCGCGCGGCCGTACGAGCGCGAGGGGCTGACCTTCCGGCACGGCGGCTTCGAGGTGCCCGTGCCCGGGCGGCCGATGCTCATCCGGGCCGCCAATGTGCTGCGCCAGTACGACGAGGCCGAGGTCGCCGCCGTCTGGGAGCGGCTGTGCGCGCGGCTCGCCCCGGCCGGCGGCCGCTCGCGCGGCGGACTGCTGGTCGAGGGCACGTGCGACGAGATCGGGCGGCGGCACGTCTGGGTGGCGCTCGGCCCGGAGGGGCCGCGGACCGTCACCTTCGCCACCCGGCTGGCCTCGCTGGAGCGGCCCTCCGACCTCGCCGAGCGGCTGCCGAAGGCGCTGATCCACCGGAACGTACCCGGCGAGCCGGTACACGCCTTCCTGCGCGACTTCGACCGCGCCTGGGCCGCCGCCGCTCCCTACGCCTCCTACGGCGCCCGGCAGCGCTGGCTGCGCGCGGTGCGGGACCTGACGGCCGACTGGCCGGTGACGGACGGCCCGGTGCGCTGGCGGCAGGGTGAAGTGACGGTGGCGTGGGGGGCGTTGGCACCCCGGAGCTGACATCACCCGTACGGGGGCGGCGACACGGAACGATCCTCGTGCGCCGTACGTCACACCGGCGGGGAGATGGTCATGGTGGGGCGGGTGCGGGGAACAGTTCACTCTGTCGCCGACCTCTGTCGTTCTGTGTCGCAACGTGACACCATCCCCCCGGCATCGTAAGTTACTGACGGTAAATCAGCTTGGGGAGATTATGTGATGGGCTGGGGCAAGCGCAGCATCCTCTCGGCCGCCGTGACCGTGGTCTGTGCGGTGACCGTGCTGGCGGCGCCCGGCACGGCCTTCGCCGCGCCGGCGCCCACTCCGAGCACGTCCCCGACTCCCCCGCCGAGCAAGGATCTGGAGAAGGTCCGCGAGAAGCTCGACCAGCTCTATCACGACGCGGCCGTGGCCACCGACGCCTACAACGCGGCCGAGGAGAAGGCGAAGCAGCAGTCCGCCCAGATCGTCGCGCTGGCCAAGAAGATCGACGAAGGACAGCGGAGGCTCGCGCAGCTCAAGGACCAGGCGGGCGCCGCCGCCCGCGCCCAGTACCGCACCGGCGGCATCCCGCCCACCGCCCAGTTCCTGCTCAGCGACGACCCCGGGCAGGTCCTGGACGGGGCCGGGCTGGTGCTCCAGGGCCAGCGGGCGACGAAGTCGCTGATGACCGAACTGACGACCACGCAGAAGCAGTTGCAGGAGTACGCCGACGACGCGTCCGCGCAGTGGCGGAAGCTGGACGGCGAACGCAAGGCCAAGGCCACCGCCAAGAAGAAGATCCAGCAGCAGATCGACGCCGCCGAGAAGCTGGAGTCGGCCCTGGAGAAGAAGGACCGCGAGCGGCTCGCCCAACTGGAGGACCAGGCCGCGCTGAAGGCGCAGACGCAGTGGCTGGACACCGGCATCCTCAAGAAGATCCACGGCATGGCGTCCGCGCAGGGCGAGAAGGCCGTCGCGTTCGCCGCCGCCCAGCTCGGCAAGCCGTATGTGTGGGGCGCCGAGGGCCCGAAGTCCTACGACTGCTCCGGCCTGACCTCCCAGGCCTGGGCGGCGGCCGGCCACCCCATCCCGCGCACCTCGCAGGAGCAGTGGCAGCAGCTCAAGCGCGTCGGCATCCAGGACATGCGCCCCGGCGACCTCATCATCTACTTCGACGACGCCAGTCACGTCGCCATCTACGTCGGCGACGGCGCGGTCATCCAGGCCCCGCGCCCCGGGCGGACGGTGACGGTCGCGGGCGCCGGCTCGATGCCGATCCTCGGAGTCGTACGACCGGACGCGTGAGCCAGGTCATCTCCGGCCAGGCGCCCGTGATGTGCGTCATGTGACCCACTCCACCACCAATCTCCGCTCAAACCCCGGACGGACGTGAGCTTCGTCATCCCCCGTGCCGAGGCGCCCTGTCCAACTGTCGTACGGAAAGCGGCATATGACAGCGTCCTGCGCGCGAGCGACGCGGCTCACACCATTCCATCGAGGCGGGAGCACCCGCTATGGTCCCCGTCGGTGGCATCGAGACCCTCGGCGCCACCATGCCCTCGGGGGGAGGGAAGGAACCAAGAGATGCCCGTACCCGTACCGCGGCAGAGAGCGATCCCGGCCGTGGAGAGTGGTCAGGCGCAGGCTGCCACCGCAGGCGGCGGCCCCCTCAAGGAAGAGGCCCACCGCGACGCCGTGGCCACGAGCGGCACCGGCGCCACTCTCACCCTGCTGCTGATCGAGGACGATCCGGCCGGTTCGCCGATCGTGCCCGACCTGCTGGACTCGGCCGGCAAGCCGATCCGCGTCCGCACCGCCCGGAACCTCACCGAGGCCGAGCGGCTGCTCACCGACGACGTCCACTGCATCCTGCTGGACCTCGCGCTGCCCGCGCCCGGCCGCAGCGACGCCGACGACGAGCTGGCCGTGCTCAAGCACGTGCTCCGGCTCGCGCCCCGGCATGCCGTGCTCGCGCTGACCGCCTCCGGCGACGCCGAGCGCGGCGCCGAGGCCGTGCGCGTGGGCGCGCAGGACTACCTCTTCCGGGACGAGCTGGACGGCCGGCTGCTCAGCCGCGCCATTCGCTACGCGGTGGAGCGGAAACGTTCCGACTCGGCCGAGCGACGGCTGGCCGAGGGCCGGCTGCGCGCGCAGGAGAACCGGCGCCTGGAGCGCGGGCTGCTGCCCACGCCCCTGCTGGACGGCTCCGCGCTGCGCTTCGCCGCCCGCTACCGCCCCGGCCGCTCCCGCGCGCTGCTCGGCGGTGACTTCTACGACGCCGTCCGCACCCCCGACGGCACCGTGCACGCCATGATCGGCGACGTCTGCGGTCACGGCCCGGACGAGGCCGCGCTCGGCGTGGAGCTGCGCATCGCCTGGCGGGCGCTGACGCTGGCGGGCCTGTGCGGCGACGAGCTGCTCGGCACCCTCCAGCAGGTGCTGGAGCACGAGCGGGCCGACGAGGAGATCTTCGCGACCCTGTGCACGGTGGACATCGCGCCCGACGGCCGCCGCGCGGGTCTGTGCCTGGCCGGTCATCCGGCCCCGCTGCTGGCCCGCCCCGGCCGGCAGGCCCGGCTGCTGCCGTACGACAACAACGGCCCCGCCCTCGGCCTGCTGCCCGGCGCCCGCTGGCCGCGGATGCAGGTGGAGCTGGGTTCCGAGTGGAGCCTGATGCTCTACACCGACGGCCTGATCGAGGGCCGGGTCGGCGAGGACGGCGAGCGGCTGGGCCAGGACGGCATGGTGTCGATGATCCGCCGCCAGCTCTCCGAGGGTTTGCGGGGGGAAGAGCTGCTGCGGGCGGCGGTCAGTGAGGTGCGGGAGCTCAATGGTGGGGAGCTGACCGACGATGTGGCTGTGGTGCTGCTGGATCGGGCGCCGTAGGGGTCTCGCCTAGGAGGTTGCGCGCCATCGCCGGGTGCGGGTGCGTTGTGGCTGGTCGCGCAGTTCCCCGCGCCCTCGGGTTGGTATCCGCGCCCGGAATCGGCTAGCGGCCGCCGTTCCAAGGGCCGTAAGGACCGTCGCTGCTGCTTCCGCGTCCGCGGCGGCGGAAGCCCTTGCCGCCCGAGACCTGCTGGAGCGCGGGCCGTACGTCCACGAAGAAGACGATCGAGGCGACCAGGCCCGCGAGCTGCAGGAACAGCATGGGCACGAAGAGGTTCACGGCGACCGCGATGCCGAGGATGATCAGCCAGAAGCCCTTGTTCTGCTTGTCCGCGGCGCGGTACGCGTCATCGCGGAAGATCGCCGCCATCACGAACGCCACGATGGCGAGCGCCAGCATGGCGGTGAAGATCAGCCACATCACTCCGCCGACTGCCGTCATCAGCACAATGCCCACCACCCGAGTCGAGTCGTCCGTACAGCCACCGTACCCGTACAACGGGCCGGACACCCCCAAGGTGCCCGGCCCGCTGTCATCTCGGTGTGATCCCGCCGCTGCCGGTCACTTGGCCGGCGGCGTCGTCTTCTTCGCGGTGGTGGTCTTGCGGGGCGCCGGCGCCTTCTTCGCCACCGGCTTGCTGTCCGCGGCGGGCTCGGCCACGACCGGCTTCGGCTCGCCCTGAGCCTCGGCCGGCTCCGGCCTGCCCTCGACGGCGATCGCGAAGTCCTCGATCTCCTCGGCGGCCTCGCCGCGCCAGCTCTTCACGGCCTGCTCGCCGTGCTCGGCGACCTTCTCGTAGGTCTCGCGGGCCTTGACGGCGTACTCGGCGGCGACGCCAACGCCGCGCAGGGCGAGGTCCTGAGCCTGCTCGCCGAGCTTCTTCAGGTCGACGTCGAGGGTGCCGAGGAAGTCGTTGACCTTGGTCTGGAGGGTCTCCTGCGCCTCCTTGGCCCGGGCGGCGGCCTTCTCCTGCACGGCCTTCGGGTCGGTGTTGCGCACGGCCTCGATGCGGGCCGGGGCCTCCGCGCGCAGCTGCTCGACCAGGGCGGGCACCTTCTTGGCCTGCTGGAAGGCGAGGTCGGCGGTGCCGGCGGCGAAGTAGAGCGGAGTCGGGTCGCTGAGGGTCTTGCGCAGGTCGTCGGTGATGGCCATGGTGATCAGGTCCTCCCGGATTCGCGTTCGGCTGAGGTTGGTGTGGTCCGCGGTGGTAGCCGGCGCCCTGGTCCGGTTACCCGGCCGTCCGCCGCGGGCCTGCATCGGCATCGTGTCCGCCGGCACTGCCGGTGCCGGGCACGGTGGTGCCGGCGGTGTCCGCTTCCTGAGCGCTGTCCTCGTCGCCGGCGGACTCGCCGATCCCGAATCCGTTCTCTTTCCGGAAGGACTCGTAGATCTGGAGCAGCACCTGCTTCTGCCGCTCGTTGAGCGAGGGATCGGCGAGGATGACCGCCCTGGTCTCCACTTCATCCCGGTCCCGCTCGGCGTCGAGGATTCCGGCGCGGACGTACAGCGTCTCGGCGGAGATGCGCAGGGCCTTGGCGACCTGCTGGAGCACCTCCGCGCTGGGCTTGCGCAGCCCGCGCTCGATCTGGCTCAGGTACGGATTGGACACCCCGGCGGCATCGGCGAGTTGCCGCAGCGACAGCTGTGCGTTCCGCCGCTGTTCGCGCAGGTACTCACCGAGATTGCCGACGTTCAGCGATGCCATGCCTCCACCTTGCCCCACCATCGCTAACAATTGCAAGCACCCGCTTGCAATTGTGTGTCGGGGGCGGGGACCCGTTGGAAACCGATGAAGAGTCCGTTCTCACCGTTGAGCCCCGCGGTGTGATCGCGACCAAGGGCTCTACCGGGCGAGTTCGGCCGGCTCGTGCAGGTGGGTCAGCTTGTGCGGGTTGCGCACCACGTGGATCCGGGTGATCCGGCCGTCCTCCACCGTGAGGCTCACCGCACTCGGCTCACCGTCGAAGTCGACACGGCCGGCCGGGGCGCCGTTGAGCCACACGGCCGTCGTCTCCAGCGAGTCCACCCGCCGGTGTGCGCGGGCGAGGACGTCCGCGACCACGGCGGTCCCGTGGAACGGCGTCATGGCCGCGGCCACCACCCCGCCCCCGTCGGTGACCATGACCACGTCCGGGGCCATGATCTCCAGCAGCTCCCCGAGCTGCCCGGTGCGCAGCGCGGCAAGGAAGCGGTCCACCACGGCCTGCTGCTCGGCGCGGCTCACCCGCACCCGGGGCCGCCGGGCCGCCACGTGCTCACGGGCGCGCCGCGCGATCTGCCGTACCGCGGCCGCCGTCTTCCCGACGGCCTCGGCGATCTCGTCGTAGGGCAGCTCGAAGACCTCGCGGAGCACGAACACCGCCCGCTCGGCCGGCCCGAGGGTTTCCAGGACCGTCAGCATCGCGATCGACACGCTCTCCGCGAGTTCGACGTCCTCGGCGACATCGGGGCTGGTCAGCAGCGGTTCCGGCAGCCACTCGCCGACGTACTCCTCGCGGCTGCGGGACAGGGTGCGCAGCCGGTTGAGCGCCTGCCGGGTGACGATCCGGACCAGGTAGGCCCGCAGGTCGCGCACGCCGGCCTGCTCGACGCCGGCCCACCGCAGCCAGGACTCCTGCAGCACGTCCTCCGCGTCGGCCGCCGAGCCGAGCATCTCGTAGGCGACCGTGAAGAGCAGGCTGCGGTGGGTGACGAAGGGATCCTCGGTCATGAGGCCGGCTGCTCCGGACGCGCGGCCAGCGGGATCTCGCAGGCGTCCGAGAAGCCCTGGGACTTGACCCCGAGAGCCGTGTTGTTCCTGGTCGCGAAGTTGGCGAAGGCGATCGCCGCGGTGATCTCGACCAGCGCCGCCGCCCCGAGCCGGTCCAGCAGGCGCGCGGACAGCTCGTCGGTGACGGTCGGCGGCGTGGCCGACATCGCCTCGGCGTACTCCAGCACGTCCCGCTCCAGCGGGGTGAAGACGTCGGACTCCCGCCAGCGCGGCACCTGGCTGGCCTTGGCCAGGTCCAGGTTCTTGTTCTGCACCTGGAAGTAGTTGACGTCGAGGCACCAGCTGCAGCCGACCAGTGCGGCGACGGCCATGTGCGCGTACGACTTCAGGTTCTCGTCGGCCACGTCCCACGCGTTCACCCGGGCCCCCATCTCCTGGGCCGCCTGGGCGACCTCGGGGTTGTGCCAGGTGGCCTGGAGGGGTTCGGGCACGGTGCCGAACTGTTCGAGCAGGGCTTCGGCCATCTCGCGGCCGAGCTCGGCCTTCGGGACGCGGAGCGTCATGGTGTCCTCCTCATACGACTCATGTGCTGACCGGTTCGCCATGAAGACACCGCCGGGCTCCCGGGCGTGACACCCGGCTCGTCGGGTCGTCGGGATTGTGGTCAGGATTCGAGAAGCGCCGGGCGCTCCCGCCCCGCTACCGTGACCGCCATGGACGACGCCACCGCACCGCACACAGCCGACAGCCACGACCTGATCCGTGTGCACGGCGCCCGGGAGAACAACCTCAAGGACGTCAGCGTGGAGCTGCCCAAGCGCCGGCTGACCGTGTTCACCGGTGTGTCCGGCTCCGGCAAGAGCTCGCTGGTGTTCGACACGATCGCCGCGGAGTCGCAGCGGCTGATCAACGAGACGTACAGCGCGTTCGTGCAGGGCTTCATGCCGACGCTCGCGCGCCCCGAGGTCGACGTCCTCGACGGGCTCACCACCGCGATCATCGTCGACCAGCAGCGGATGGGCGCCGACCCCCGCTCCACCGTCGGCACCGCCACCGACGCCAACGCGATGCTGCGCATCCTGTTCAGCCGGCTCGGCAAGCCGCACATCGGCTCGCCCAAGGCGTACTCCTTCAACGTCGCCTCCATCAGCGGTGCCGGTGCGGTCACCGTGGAGCGCGGCGGACAGCAGGTGAAGGAGCGGCGCAGCTTCAGCATCACCGGCGGCATGTGCCCGCGCTGCGAGGGCCGGGGCACGGTCACCGACCTCGACCTCACCCAGCTCTACGACGACTCCCTGTCCCTCAACGAGGGCGCGCTCAGCATCCCCGGCTACAAGACGGGCGGCTGGAACTACCGCCTCTACACCGAGTCCGGCCTGTACGACCCGGACAAGCCGATCCGCAAGTTCACCAAGCGGGAGCTGCACGACTTCCTCCACCGCGAGCCGACCCGGATGAAGATCGCGGGCATCAACATGACCTACGAGGGTCTGATCCCGCGGATCCAGAAGTCGATGCTCGCCAAGGACAAAGAGGGCATGCAGCCGCACATCCGGGCGTTTGTGGACCGTGCGGTCACCTTCACCGTCTGCCCCGACTGCGAGGGCACCCGGCTCACCGCGGCGGCCCGGTCCTCGAAGATCGACGGCGTCAGCATCGCCGACGCGTGCGCGATGCAGATCAGCGACCTGGCGG
The DNA here is from genome assembly GCF_042868225.1 of Streptomyces sp. NPDC007856. NCBI lineage: Bacteria > Bacillati > Actinomycetota > Actinomycetes > Kitasatosporales > Streptomycetaceae > Streptomyces > Streptomyces sp. NPDC007856. The sequence continues at coordinate 259,110 of NZ_JBIAEC010000012.1, forward strand.
AGTGGGTGCGCGGGCTCGCCGAGCCGTCGGTGGCACCCCTGCTGGCCTCCCTGCGGCACTCCCTCGACTCGTTCGTGGAGATCGGCCTCGGCTATCTCTCGCTGGACCGGCCGGCGGGCACGCTGTCCGGCGGCGAGGCCCAGCGCGTGAAGATGATCCGCCACCTCGGCTCCTCCCTCACCGACGTGACGTACGTCTTCGACGAGCCGACCATCGGCCTGCACCCGCACGACATCCAGCGGATGAACGAGCTGCTGCTGCGCCTGCGCGACAAGGGCAACACCGTGCTGGTCGTGGAGCACAAGCCGGAGGCGATCGCGATCGCCGACCATGTCGTCGACCTCGGTCCCGGCGCCGGTACGGCGGGCGGCACCGTCTGCTTCGAGGGCACGCTGGAGGGGCTGCGGGCCAGCGGCACGCTCACCGGCCGGCATCTGGACGACCGGGCGGCGGTCAAGGACACGGTGCGCAAGCCGACGGGCGCGCTGGAGATCAGGGGCGCGACGACGCACAACCTGCGGAACGTGGACGTCGACATCCCGCTGGGCGTGCTCTGCGTCGTCACGGGTGTGGCCGGCTCCGGCAAGAGCTCGCTGGTGCACGGTTCGATGCCGTCGGGCGCGGACGTCGTGTCGATCGACCAGACCCCGATCCGCGGCTCGCGGCGCAGCAACCCGGCGACGTACACCGGGCTGCTGGAGCCGATCCGCAAGGCGTTCGCCAAGGCCAACGGCGTGAAGCCGGCGCTGTTCAGCGCCAACTCCGAGGGCGCCTGCCCCACCTGCAACGGCGCCGGTGTCGTCTACACCGACCTGGCGATGATGGCGGGGGTCGCCACGACGTGCGAGGAGTGCGAGGGCAAACGGTTCCAGGCCTCGGTCCTGGAGTACGCCTTCGGCGGGCGGGACATCGCGGAGGTGCTGGCGATGTCGGTGACCGAGGCGGAGGAGTTCTTCGCCGCGGGCGAGGCGCACATCCCGGCGGCCCACAAGATCCTCGACCGCATGTCCGACGTCGGCCTCGGCTACCTCACCCTCGGCCAGCCGCTCACCACCCTCTCCGGCGGCGAGCGCCAGCGCCTGAAGCTGGCCACACACATGGCCGACAAGGGCGGGATCTACGTCCTCGACGAGCCGACGACGGGCCTCCACCTGGCCGACGTGGAACAGCTCCTCGCCCTCCTGGACCGCCTGGTCGACTCCGGCAAGTCGGTGATCGTGGTCGAACACCACCAGGCGGTCATGGCCCACGCCGACTGGATCATCGACCTCGGCCCCGGCGCGGGCCACGACGGCGGCCGCGTCGTCTTCGAGGGCACCCCGGCGGACCTGGTCGCCGCGCGCTCGACGCTGACGGGGGAGCACCTGGCCGAGTACGTGGGGGCGTGAAAGGCCCCAGGTGTCAGTTGCCGGCCTCCCGCAGCCAGTCCTCCAGGATCCCGAAGTCGCTCTCCGTCAGGCCGTGCCGGTGGTCGACCCGGTGGAGGAGGGCGAGGCCGGGATGGTTGGCGGCGGTCCAGGCGCGGTCGGCCTCCGTGATCTCGTCGTCCACCCAGACGAACGGCCGGCCCGACGCCCAGGCGACCAGCGGCCGGGTCTTCCAGTGCAGCGGCTCCGGCGGCCCGACCGTCTCGGGCCACTGCACGACGGGCAGCGGGGGCAGGCCCAGCCAGGGCGCGAGGCAGGCGTTGGCGTCGTCCATCCAGGTCGTGGCCCACACCAGCTCGCAGCCCAGCCCGACCAGCCGGGGTCCGAGCGCCGGATCGACACGGGCCAGTAGCGGATGGCCGTCGGCGGGCACCCACGGGCCGTCGTACACCGGGTAGCCGCGGTCCGCCGCCCCGAACGGGATGAGCGGACCGTCGACGTCGAGGAAGAGCAACATGACCCTCAGGATCAGCCCCCGAAGCCCTGCACCGCCAGAATCTCGCCGCTGCGGAAGCGGTGGGCCTGGGCCCTGTCGTCGAACTCCCTCCCCCAGCCTTCGGCCGGGCGGTGCCCCCAGCCCCCGCGACGCCATGCACGGTCCCCCCATAGGGGCACCCCCACTCGCCGCACCGGGCCCGGGCCCAAGTACATCCAGTACGAGGGCCAGGGCCGGCACTCCCCCAGCCTTCAGCCGGGGGACCCCCAGACCGGCGGGAGTTCGACGACAGGGCCTAGAACGGCAGTGGGCGGGTGTGGACCACGTCCAGGCGGGAGACCGCACGGGTCAGGACCACGTACAGCCGGTGCGCGCCGCGCTCCTCCGCCTCCGCCACCGCCGCCGGTTCCACGGCCACGACATGGTCGTACTCCAGGCCCTTCGCCAGGGTCGCCGGCACGAGTGTCACGCGGGCGCCCAGCGCGTCCGGGCCGGCCGGGTCCAGGTCCGCCGCGGTGAGGGCCGACCGTACGGCGTCCAGGTCCGCGTCGGCCGCCACGACGCCCACCGAGCCCTCGTGGGCCAGCGCCTCGCGCACCGCGGTCACGGTCGTGCCCGGCACGTCGTCGGTCGGGCGCAGCCTCAACTCGCCGTCCGCGCGCAGGGAGTGGGCCGGGGGCACCGACACGTCCAGGCGGGGCAGCAGGCGGTTGGCCAGCTCCACGACGGCCGCCGGCACCCGGAAGCCGGTGGTCAGCGGGACCACGGCCGCATCCGGCCGGCCGAGGTGGCGCAGCTGGACGGACCAGTCGCGGGCGGCCCACGGGGTGGTGCCCTGGGCGAGGTCGCCGAGGACGGTCAGCGAGCCGAAGGCGGCGCGGCGGGCGATGGCCCGGCACTCCATGGGCGAGAGGTCCTGCGCCTCGTCGACGACGAGGTGGCCGTAGCCCTCCGGATGCTCGATCAGCCCGGACAGTTCGTCCAGCAGGACCAGGTCGGCGGCCGACCAGCGGGCCGACCTGTACGAGCGGGGCGGGCGGGGCCACCGGAGCGCCGTCTGCTCGTCCGGGTCCAGGAGGCCGTCGGCCGACCGTGACAACACCGCTGGATCGGTGAGGAGTTGGGCCAGCACCTCCTCGGGGCGGACCTTCGGCCAGACCAGGTCGAGGTGCTCGGTGAGCGGCCGGGCCCGTTCCATGCGGCGCACCCAGGAGGCCGGCAGCACCCCGGCGCGCCGTTCGGCCCGCTCGCGCAGCAGCCGTACCACCCGGGCGCGCACCCGCTCGCGGCCGATGGCGTACGGCGGCTCCTCGGTGCGCACCGCCTCGACGATGGCGGCCAGTTCCGCTGCGCGCACCCGCCACCAGCCGGAGCCGTCCTTCACGGCGAGGTCTCGCACGCCGTCCGTGGTGACCCTGCCGTACAGCGCCCGGTGCAGCACCTCGGCCATGCGGGCGTCGTGCTTGAGCACTGCCGTGGCCGCCGGGTCGGTGCCGGTGACCGGGTGCCGGGCGATCTCGCCCAGCAGGGTGGACTGGCGTACGCCGGTCTCGCCGAGCGAGGGCAGCACCTCGGCGATGTAGTGCAGGAAGGTGCGGTTGGGGCCGAGGATCAGCAGTCCGGCGCGCTGCAGCCGCTTGGGATGGGTGTAGAGAAGGTACGCGGCGCGGTGCAGGCCCACCGCCGTCTTGCCTGTGCCGGGCGCGCCCTGGACGCACACCGAGTCGGAGAGGGCGGCGCGGACGAGGTCGTCCTGTTCGGGCTGGATGGTGGCGGCGATGTCCCGCATGGGCCCGACGCGCGGCCGTTCGATCTCGCGGGCCACGATGTCGCTGGTCCGGGACTCGCCCCGGCCGAGGTGCTCGTCCTCCAGCCCGGTGAGGTCGGCGGACTCGCCCCGGCTGCCCGGCGCCCAGCCGAACCGGCGCCGTACCTCGACGCCGCGCGGGTCGCGGGCGCTCGCCTGGTAGAAGACGCGGGAGACGGGGGCCCGCCAGTCGACCACGAGGGGCGGGGCGGCCGGGTCCTCGGTGATCCGCAGGCGGCCGACGTGGTAGTGCTGCCCGCCGTGCCCGGGGTCGCCGTCGGTGAAGTCCAGGCGCCCGAAGAACAGCGGGCCGGGCGGCAGTTCGCGCAGTGCCTTGGCCTGGCTGCGCAGGCGGTGGCCGAGGACCTCGGCGTCGGCTCCGGAGGCGGAGACGTCCTCGCCGACGACGACCTGTTCGGCGGCGCCCTCGACCATCGCGGCGAGGGCGGCACGGCAGGTGTCGTGGTAGGCGCGCTCGGTGTGCAGGGTGTCCGTGAGGGCGGGGTCGAGTGACGTCATGGCGACCAGCGTACCGCCATAGCGTTACCGGGTTACATTTTTAACTGAGTCTCATTATGCTCGCTTCAGCTCCGGCAGCCCCTCCCCCAGCCGCCGGAACGCCCGCTCGGCCGCCCGTACGGCGTCCGGCGCCACCTCCTCGACCCGCTCCCCCGCCGCGACCCGCCGCCAGTTCTCCTGGGCGAGGATGCGCTGTACGGCGATGATCTGCCCGGCGGCCAGCCGCGCGTCCAGACCGCCCCCGAGCGCCTCGGCGAGCGCCGCCTCCGACCGCTCCAGATGGGAGTGCGCCCGCGCGACCAGGGCCGGGGTGCCGTAGAGCAGGGTGTGGAAGGCGAGCACCTGGGGGTGGTCGTTCAGGCCGGTGACCGGGTCGCGCCGGTCGAGACCGGCCAGGAAGTGCCGGCGCAGCACGTCCACCGGATCGGCCGCCCCGGCGACCACCCGCGCGGCCTCCGTCTCGTGGTCCGCGATCCGGTGCAGGACCAGGTCCTCCTTGGCCGGGAAGTACCGGAAGAGCGTCGGCTTGGAGATCCCGGCCGCCGCCGCGACCTCGGCCACGGACACCGCGTCGAAGCCCCGCTCCAGGAACAGCCGTACGGCGATGTCGGACACGTCTTGGTACATCTGCCGCTTCTTGCGCTCACGCAGGCCCATCTCACCCATGGGGCGAGCCTACGCAGCGCCGCCCGGGCGGGTGGGCCAGGCCAGGGCGCGGGTGAGGTACGGGTTGGTCCGGCGCCGCGAGGACAGCCCCAGGGAGGCGGTGGCCGCCGCCAGGGTCATCGCGTACGAGTCCACCGCGCGGCGGACGTTGGGGGCGTCCAGGCTCGCGCCCGTGACCAGGCGGTCGAGGTCGACGTAGGCGGAACGGACGATCTCGATCCACCGGTACACCCGCCAGTCCTCCTGCCAGTTCTTCGTGAACCGGACCGGCAGCCGGCTCTCCCAGCGGCGGAACATGCGGTCGCGGATCTCCGGCCGGGTCGGGGTGAGGTGCATGTGCCGGACCAGCTCGTACAGCGGGTCGCCGACCACGGCCAGCTCCCAGTCGATGAGGGTCAGCGCGAGGTCGTCACCGCGGCGCACCAGGTTCCAGGGGTTGAGGTCACCGTGCAGCAGCGCGGCGGCCCGGTCGGTGACCTGGTGCCGGGCGAGGATCTCGCGCAGCCGGGCCGCGTCGGGCAGGCCGAGGAAGCGGGCCAGCTGCTGCGACTCCTTGGGCAGCCGGGCCACCAGCGCCACCAGCTGGTCGCTGAGCCAGATGTAGAAGCCGGGCCGGCCGGCCAGCGGGTCGACCAGGGTGTAGTCGACCTCGGTCAGCGCGGCCAGCTGGTCGACGAGGGCGTCCGCCTCGTGCGGGCGCAGCCCGTGCACCGGGTGCTCGGGCCGCCGGTCCACGTCGGGCGGTCCCTCGTAGGTGTGGACGGCGAACCGGTCACCGGAGTAGGTGCGGATGCCGGAACGGTCCCTGGAGTGGCTCTCGCCCAGCGCCAGCACCCGGGGGGCCGCCACCGCCGCCCCGGACCGCTCGATGGCCTGGAGCACGGCGTGCTCGCTGAGGAAACTGCGCTCGCGCCGGGTGACGTCCGCGACCTTGCGGCGGACGACGACCGGGAACGGCGTGCCGGGGACCCGAAGCACCGTGTTGAGGTGCGCGGTGCCCTTGAACACCCGGTGGGCCGGGGCCGCGCCCTCCAGGACCAGGGCGTCGGCGACCGCGGCGTGCGGGAAGCCGGGGTGTGCCGGCACACGCCGGTCCGGCTTCCAGTCGATCGCCCGGGCGACCGGGCCCCGCCACGGCCCGCCGCCGGCCGGCGTCGCGGTACCGGTGCCCGTCGCGGCACCGGGCCGTACGGACGCCCGCCAGCGGAACAGGATCCGCTCGATCTCCTCCCGCCCCGGCACCCGGCCCAGCCGCAGTGGCTCCGCCGCCGCCTGCACGGCCTGGTGCACCCATGCCGTCGCCTCGTCCAGGCTCTTCTGGTCGAAGGACTCCTCCAGCGACTTCGCGGCCCGCATCACATCGGGGTACACCGACTGCGCCCGTTCGAAGGCCACGTAGTGCCGCAGATCCCGGGTGACGCCGTTGACCGCCGCCGGCCGCACCCGGCCCATGGCGCGCGCCCACGCCTCGACGACCTCGTCCCACTGGTGGTCCGGATACTGCATCCGGACCAGATGGACGGCGAGGTCGTGCAGCGGGTCGCCGTAGGTGGCGAGCTCCCAGTCGACCCAGATCAGGGGCGGATCACCGCCGTACGACATGATCACGTTGTCGCGGTGCAGGTCGGCGTGGAGCAGCCCGTAGGGGCGGCGGGACATGGCGGGGACCCGTTCGGCCAGCCGGGCCAGGGCGTCCTCGGGGATGCCGAGAGCGGCGAACAGGCCGCCGAAACGGGCCCAGTTGGGCTTGCGGATCTGCAGGTCGGCCAGCCGGGCCAGGGTCTGCAGGAAACCCTGGCTGTCGGTGTGGTTCCGGGGCCACAGGGGCGGCAGCGGCGGCAGCGCGGGCCCCCGCACCTGGGCCGCCTGGGCGAGCAGGTCCGCCAGGGCCCCGACCAGCAGGCGGTCGACCGGTTTGCCGGCCCGGCAGACGCTGGAGAGCGGCACGCCTTCCACATAGCTGTGGACGGCGAAGCCGTCGCCCTCGACCAGGCACTCGGGCACGTTGGGCAGCACGCCCTTGACGGCCCGCAGGATCCCCGCCTCGCTGCGCCAGGTCCGGATCACCACGGGAAGGGCGTCGGCGCGCGGCAGCCGTACGGTCACGAGGGTGCCCGGCTTCCGGCCCAGCAGCCGGGCCATGGGCTCGGGCAGCGGCAGCACGTGGTTGTCGTTGTGGAAACCGCCGCTGGTGCGCCCCCGCGCGGCGGCCTCCGCCACGAAGGACCGCCATACGGCGTCGGTCCGGGCCCGGCCGGAGCGCGGCCCCGCCGTGTCGCGGGGGACGGGTGGTGCGCCCACTGGTCGCTCCGGGTTTCGATCGCGCTGCGCTGGAGGGGGACGAGACGGGTCGGGGGAAAACGCTAACTCCCCGGACGACGGACAACACAACCTGCGACCCGGTCGAGCAGCCAGGCGGGTGGTGTGCCACTCGTCCGCGCCGAGCCGGCAGAGGCTGGCTCGTCGCCATCCCTCACGCGAGAACCCGAGCGGTCGCTCGGACGGTAGGCGGATGCTATCCCATACCCGACGGTGTTCCGGGCCTCACACTTGCGCCGCCGTCCCGGCCGCCGACTTCGCGGCCTCGTCCGTCAGCAGCTCCCACGTGGCCTCGAACCACGCCTTCATGCCGTCCACGAAGGTCGACCCCGGTGAGTCGGCACGGGCGTCGCGGACGTGGTGGGTGAGCGTCGCGCCGAGCCCGAGGACGTCCACGGCCCGGACCTCCTCACCGGTTTCGAACATCACCGGGCGGACGATCGGTATGTACGGGCCGTGCAGCACCTCGGAGCGGTTGATGACGTAGAGCTTGAACGTGGGCGCGAAGGGGGCGTGACGGAATTCGTACTCCACCCTGGGGACGAGCTGCTCGGCGCTCAGCTCGCCGAGGACCTTGTGCAGCGAGGCGGTGTGGGCCTCGGTGATGCCCCGCAGCCGTTCCCGCAGCCGTTCGTCGTGCCCCGGCTCCACCCCGCGCGGATAGGGCAGCGCGTCGATCGCGGACGGCAGGATCAGGCGCAGGGCGATCCGCCGGGGCGCGATGATGCCGGCGCGGATCCGCTCCGCCTGCAGATGGATGTGGGTGTCCAGGCTCTCTGAGGTCAACGTGTAGATGTCCAGCGTGACTTCGGGCTGCTCGAACGCCTCGGCGATCAGCGGCCCCAGGGTCAGCTGGCGCCGGGACCTGCTCGCCCGGGGCGTCGAGGACTGGATGCGCTGGTTGCGCACCACCCGCGAGCCCTTGCCCTGGCGGGACTCGATCCACCCCTCACCGCGCAGGACGCGCAAGGCCCGCTGCACGGTGTCCCGGGAGATCCCGAACTCCCCGGCCAGCGTGGCCTGGGAGGGCAGATAGGTCTCCACCGGATAGAAGCCGTCGGCCATCCGGGCCCGCAGCTCCTCCGTGACCCGGTGAAACTCGTGGCCGCCGGTCTCGTCCTTCCGCTCCGTCGTCACACGCGGTACGTACCTCCCGCGCACCGTCGGCAAACCCATGACCGTCAGGCAACCAGTCAAGTCAACTGTGCGGTTACTGGATCTAGTTGGCCGGGCATGCTGCCACAAGCAGTCAACTTCGTCAGTCAACAGCGCGGACTTGAGGGGTTGACCGGTTGCCGGGGGCCCGGAAGGGGTGCAAGCCGTGACGATCCATGTGCTCGGATTCGACGTGCAGATCGACGACCTGACCCAGCTGGTCCTCTGGGGCGTGGGGGTCCTGGCGTCGCTGCGGGCCTGGGCCCGTAAGCGGCGGGGCCGGCCGGAGGCCGGGATCCCGGAGACCGACGCCCCGGAGGCCGGGATCCCGGCGGCCGCACGGCCCGCCGTCACCAGCCCCGCAGCACCCGCAGCAACGGCTCCAGCGACGCGACGACGCGCCCGGCCCCGGCATCCCGCAGAAGCTTCCCCTTCCGATCGTTACGCGCGTAGCCGAGAAAGGGCACGCCTGCGTCGTTCGCGGCGGCGAGGTCGGACGGCGAATCGCCGATCATCAGGGCCGCCGAAGGGGCGGAGCCCGTCGCGGCCAGCGCCCGGTTGAGGCAGTGCGGGTCGGGCTTGAGGAGGTGCAGCTCGGTCGTACGGCCGTAGATGTGGGGGGCGAAGCAGCCGGTGAGGCCGCGGTCGTTCAGATAGGTGCGGACCACCTTCGGGGAGTTGTTGGTGGTGATGGCCAGCCGGGCGCCCACCGCGGTCCAGGTGCGTATCAGGGGATCGGCGTAGGCGGTGGGCAGCGCGGATCCGGCGGCCCGCAGCTCCTCCTGGGTGAGACGTTCCTCCAGCTCGGTCACGAGGTCGCTGCCGGGGTGCCGCAGGTCCACCGCGCGCAGCACCTCGTGCGGGTCGAGCGAGTCCCGCTCGGAGTCGCTGAGCAGGTTGTTCAGCCCGCGCCCGGCCAGCCAGTCCACCAGCTCGGTCGCCACCCGTTCGGCCTTGTGCCGCGCGAACAGACGGCAGATCGGCCCGTCGAAGTCCCACAGGACCACCCGGGCACCCTCGATCAGACCCCGGAGCTCGTCGATCTCGTCCGCGGTCCGCGTCGTGTCGGTCTGCGTCGCATCGGTCTGCGTCGTCGCATCAGAAGTCACTAGGAGAGTGTCAGGTCCGTGGTGATGGTTTCCCAGAGGGCGTCGAACCACTTCTGCGATTGCTCCACGAACGCCGCGTCCCGCTGCCCGGCCCGCTGCTCGAAGGAGAACAGCAGGGACTCCGAGCCGAGCGTGTCGTACATCTCCAGCGTCCCGCTGTCGGTGGGCTCCGCGCGGCGCGTGACCATGTAGTGCGCGAACAGCGCCTCGACCCCGTTGAGCAGGTACAGCTTGACCGGCGGGGTGAACGGCAGCGCCCGGAAGGTGACATGGACGTCGATGTCGTGGGTGCCGCGCAGCGCCTGCAGGTTGTACTGCAGGACCTGGCCCTGGGCGTTGCGCATGGCCAGCCAGCGCCGGTGCACGGCGTGGTCCTCCTCGCTCCCGGCGTCGACCGACACCGGGAATGCGAGGCTGATGTCGCGGGACGGCAGCAGGATGCGGGCGTCGATCCGCTCGGGGCGCAGCCGGCCCTCGTGGATCAGGCGCAGCGGCTCGCCGAGCGCGGGGATCAGGCTCTGGGCGGTCAGGCAGAGGGCGTCGATGCGCACGTGCGGCGCCGAGAAGGCCTCGGTCAGCCGGGGCGCGAGCGCCACCATGGTCGGCTGCGGCTCCCCCCGCTGGGGCTGCGGCTCGGCGACCCGCGGCGGGCTGCCCTTGCTGACGTCGGCGAGCAGCCCGTCCTCCTGGAGTGCCCGCAGCGCCTGGCGTACGGCGCCCCGCTCGACGCCGAACTCCCCGGCCAGCTCGGCCTGGGTGGGCAGCCGCTCGCCCGGCTGCAGCCCGCCGGTGCGGATCCGCTCGCGCAGGGTGTCGGCGATCTCCTGGGGCGTGAGCCTCCTGCTGCCGTTCACTGCCACATGCTCCTGGGTCACGACCAAACGCTACAACTTTGATCCATCTATGGGGAGTTGCCGAGAAGTTGTTTATGAACTCGGACCAAGTGGGGACAACTTAGTTGGAGTTGGTTGCCAACTTTTCCGAGTTGGCCAATCTTCTGAAGGGGGAACCGCCGTGCCTGCCCTCGCTCTCCTCGTCGAGCAACTCGTCCAGTGGAAGTACGGCGTCGCCGGCGCCGTCGGACTGCTTCTTATCTCCGTCGGCATCGAGACCAAGAGCCACAAGGCCCTCTCCGCCGGCGCCGTGCTGCTCGCCGTGCTCCTCGCGGGTCCGGCGCTGTAAAGCCTCACCAGTCCTAGGAACTGAGCAGAAGCTCCGAACTGATCGTCTCCCACAGCGCGTCGAACCACAGCCGCGACTGCTCCACGAACGCGGCGTCGCGCTCCCCGGCACGTCGCTCGAAGGCGAACAGCATCGAGCGCGTGCCGTCGGCGTCGTACAGCTCCAGGTGCTCGTGCTCGATCTCCCGCTCGCGGCGCTTGAGCGTGTAGTACGCGAACAGCGCCTCGGAGCCGTTGAGGAGATACAGCTTGACCGGCGGGGTGAACGGCAGGGCCCGGAAGGAGACCCGGACGTCGACGCCGTGCGTGGTGCACAGCGCCAGCAGGTTCTGCCGCAGCACCATGCCCTGGGCGTTGCGCTGGGCCAGCCAGCGCCGGTGCAGCAGACCGTGGTCGTCGGCGGCCACCGGGGCCGGGAAGGCGAGGTCGATGTCACGGCTGGGCAGCAGCACCCGGACGTCGATCTTGGCCGGTTTCAGACGTCCCGCGTGGATCTGCCTCAGCGGCTCGCCGACGGCCAGCGTGAGCGAGACCGAGGTCAGGCAGAGCGCGTCGATCCGCACGTGGGGGGCGGCGAAGGCCTCCGCTATCCGGGGTGCGAGGCCGACCATCGTGGGCTGCGGCGCCGCCGGTCCGGCCGGCATCCGGGCCGGTCCCGGCACCGCCGCCACGGTGGCCGGGCTGCCCTTGGACACGTTGGTGAGCAGACGCTCCGACTGCAGGATGCGCAGGGCCTGGCGCACGGCACCGCGTTCGACGCCGAACTCGACGGCCAGCTCCGCCTGCGTGGGCATGCGCTGACCCGGCCGCAGCAGCCCGGCCCTGATCCGGCTGCGCAGTTCGTCGGCGATGTCGCGGTGGGACGTATGGGGCCGCTGTGACCTCGTCCGTCCACTGGCGGAGGCGTGCTCCGGGTCCACGGACAAACACTACAACTTCCCGCCAAGTTCCGGCAGTTCGTCGATAGCTGGTTATGAGCCGCTTCCTGGCGGACATAAGTACGGTGAAGTTGGCTGCCAACTTGCAGGACATGGTCAAGCTTCCCAGTGGTTGGCCGACCGGGCTCCCTTCCGGAGGGGAGCCGGGAGCCCGGGCAGGGGACGGCCACCGAAGCGCACAGTCACAACTGAACACGACATCGCACAGCCACAACTGAACACCGCCAGCACAGCCACAACTGAACAGCTCGCTACGGATGCACAGTCCAAAGCCGCCGGCAGGAGGGAGCGGTCAGCAGGCAGCGATCAGAAGATGTCCGGGCACCAAGGACGCGCGGACGAGCGGAACAGGGCGTCGGCCTTCCGGGCGGCGCCCTCTCGTTCTTCCCGCACCCGCCCGAGCGCCGCGAGCCGCAGCACCGACTCGCCGCCGAGCCAGACCGAGGCCAACTCGCCGACGCCCAGCGTGAGATCGGCGCCCTCGGTGGCCGCCGGCGCACAGAACGCCCCATCGGGCGAGGCCTCCAGCCGGAACCGGCCCCCGGCCAGCCCGGCGTCGTCCACGACCTCCAGGACCAGCGTGCCCGTCCCCTCGTACGTCCGCGCCTGGAGGGCCCGTACGACGTCCAGGATCCGCACCCACAGCCAGTCCGCGTGCCCGGTGATCCGGGCGGCGCGCGGATCGGGGAGGTAGCACGGCAGCAGGTCGTCGGGGCTGCGGAAGCCGGTCTTGACCTTGGTGATCCAGTCGATGGAACACAGGTAGTGCCACAGGGCGCGCTCGGCCGCCGGGGTGGTGGCGGTGAGCTTGAGCACGGAGGCGGTCTGGTCCGGCTGCTTGCCGTTCCAGGTGTCGTCGGACTTGTACGCCACCAGGCCCTGGACCTCGCCGTCGGCCGCGCGGTGGACGGCGTAGAACGGCTCGGTCCAGTCGGCGCGGTAACGGACGGCCCCGGTGTGCATCTGCCACCACAGCTCGTCCCGGCTGACCGCACCGGGCTGGGCGCGCCGGAACCGCTCGTGGAGCTCCGGGCCGAGCTTGCGGACCTCCGCCCCGTCCACCAGGTCGATGCGGCCCCCGTCGTCGGGGCCCGACCAGCGCGGATCGAGGCCGGCCCGGGGCACCTCCACGGTCCACTGGGTCGACCAGGTGGCCGGGCCGAAGCCGTAGCGGCCGTAGATCGGGTACTCGGCGGCGATCAGCGTGGCGACCACGTCGCCGCGCTCCTTCGCCGCCGCGAGGTCCTGGTTCATCATCCGGGTCAGCAGGCCACGGCGACGGTGGGTGGGGCTGACGGTGACGTTGCTGATCGCGTCCGCCGGGACCAGGCCGCCGCCCACCGCGGTGAGCTCCTGCGCGAAGGAACGGAAGGTGGCGACGCACCGGCCGCCGTCGAAGGCACCGAGCAGCCGGCCCGGCACGAACTGCAGGCGCCGGGCGTCGAGTTCCTCGGGCGTCAGGGCGGGTGGCTCCAGGAACCCGGTGGCCAGCGCGCGCTGCCAGTCCTCGAAGTCGGCCTCGGTGACTATCCGGACGTCGCTCATGGGGCCACGGTAGGCGGGCGCCGCGCCACCTGTCGCCTGGATTTCCACGCCTCCCGCACTCGCGGGCGCCGCCGCCCGCCCGACGTCATGTCAGCAGGTCGTCGACCTGTGCCTCGCCCACCCGGTACCGCCGCGCGATCTCCCCGCTGCAGTCGTCGGTCGTCCGCTGCAACCGCTGGCGACGCCGGGACACCTCCTGCTCGTACCGCACCAGGCGCCCCATCGCGCTGGCCAGTTCCGGGTCGGTCCGCGCCTGCAGGTCCGACAGCTCGACCTCGGCGAGCATCTCCGCGGCCAGCTGCCGGTACTCCTCGTTGTGCGGGGTGCCGAGCGTGACATGGCGGGCCGAGGAGCGGTGCCGGGCCGGGGCGTCCTTGAGGATCTCCGGGAGCCGGTCGACCATGGAACCGTCCGCGGGTGCCGGCACGGACGCGCGGCCCCGCCGGCACAGCTCCGCGCGCAGGATGTCGATCCGCCCCTGCAGCAGCCGCCGCACATAGCTGAGGTCCGCCTCGTCGCGCTGGGCGTCGCGGCGCAGCGTGCGCAGTTCGGGCAGGCTCAGCCGGGCGAGGTCGAGCGGATGGGGGTCCGCCCAGCTCGAAGAGTCCGGGGGATGCTCCGCGGGCAGCGCGGGGCCCGCCGGGCTCGCCGGCGCGTCGGCGCGCTGGGCGGGCGGCCGGTACGTCCCCTGCGCCCCCAGCCACCCGCTGGTACTCGGTGTGTTCATGTGCTTGTGACCGTCCCCTCGACCGGCGTGTGAAAGCATCGTGCCACCCCAACTGGCCGCTATGTGACCGAGTGCCCCCGAACGGCCCCAGATGGGGGGTAAGGGATCGATATTGGACCCCCTGTGACCGCGTACCGGGCACCCGGCATCATGGTCCGCATGCGTGCGGTGGTGCAGAGAGTGGACGGCGCGAGCGTCGTCGTGGACGGCGAGACGGTCGGCGCGATCGAGGGCGAGGGGCTGTGCGTCCTGGTCGGGGTGACCCATGAGGACACCAAGGAGAAGGCGGCGCAGCTGGCCCGCAAGCTCTGGTCGATCCGCATGCTGCAGGACGAGAAGTCGTGCAGCGACATCGACGCACCCCTGCTGGTCATCAGCCAGTTCACGCTCTACGGCGACGCCCGCAAGGGCCGCAGGCCCACCTGGAACGCCGCCGCCCCCGGCGATGTCGCCGAGCCGCTGGTGGACGAGGTGGTGTCCCGGCTGCGGGCGCTGGGCGCCACGGTGGCGACGGGGCGGTTCGGCGCGCGGATGCGGGTGTCGCTGACGAACGACGGACCCTTCACGGTGCTGATCGAGGTCTGAAACGGCACCGGATCGGCCGGTTTGTCCGACGGATCGAGGGCCGCCTGCGCACCCCGGGCACGGACGACATCGTGGTGACCGCCGACGCCGACGGCGCCGGCATCCGGTTCGCCGCCCCCGAGGACCCCGCCACCATCGAGAGCGACGCGGCCACCCGCGTCCTGCTGCTGTGGGGGCGGCGCCCGGCCGACCCGTCGCGCTGGCACAGCGCGGCCGGTCCGGAGGCGCTGCGGCGCGTACGGACTCTCCTGAGCGGCTACTGACGCAGTCGCGGTCCCCGTCGCACGACTACGGCTCGACCACGACCTCCTGCGCGGCGGCCGTCTCTCCGGCCAGGAGCCGCGCGTCCACGGGCACGTTCCGCTTCACCAGCGCCAGCGCCACCGGGCCCAGCTCGTGGTGCCGTGCCGACGTCGTCACAAAGCCGATCCTGCGGCCCTCCGGGCCCTCGTCGGCGAGCCGGATCTCCGTGCCCGGCACCGGCAGATGCACCTCGCTGCCGTCCAGGTGGAGGAAGACCAGGCGCCGGGGCGGCTTGCCGAGGTTCTGCACCCGGGCGACGGTCTCCTGCCCCCGGTAACAGCCCTTCTGCAGATGCACCGCCGTGCCGATCCAGCCCAGCTCGTGCGGGATGGTCCGGTGGTCGGTCTCGAAGCCGAGCCGGGGCCGGTGCTGCTCGACGCGGAGCGCCTCGTGGGCGAGGAGGCCGGCGGCGGGCCCGTGCGCGGCCGCGAAGGACTCCAGGTCCTCGCGCGGCAGGAAGAGATCACGGCCGTACGGCGTCTCGCGTACGACGACGCCCTGCGGCACCTCGGCGATGGACCCGGCGGGCAGGTGGACCACCGCGAAGTCGGCCGTCCGGTCGGCGACCTCCACGCGGTAGAAGAACTTCATCGACTCCAGGTACGCGAGCAGCGCGTCCTGCGTACCGGGCTCGACGTGCGCCCAGACGGTCGTGCCGTCGTCCACCAGGTACAGCGCGTGCTCGATGTGCCCGTGCGCGGAGAGGATCAGCGCCTCGGTGGCCTCACCGGCCGGCAGCTCGCTGACGTGCTGGGTGAGCAGCAGGTGCAGCCAGCTCAGCCGGTCCGCACCGCTGACGGTGATGACACCGCGATGGGACAGGTCGACGAAACCGGTGCCGTCGGCGAGGGCGCGCTGCTCGCGGAACAGGTCGCCGTAGTGGGCGGCGACACCTTCGTCCACACCCTCGGCGGGAACGGCGCCGGGCAGGGACAGCAGAGGGCTCTTCATACCGTCAGCCTACGACGTGGTAGTTGACCTCTTCAGCGAACAGTCCTTGCACCGGCCGAAGATCGCGAAGTGCTTCAGGTCGGTGTCGAACCCGAACTGCCGCCGCAGCTTGGCGGTGAACTCGGCGGCCACGTCCACGTCGGCCTCGATCACGCTCTCGCAGTCGCGGCAGACCAGGTGCAGATGGTGGTGGCGGTCGGCGAGGTGGTACGTCGGCGCACCGTGCCCGAGGTGGGCGTGGCTGACCAGGCCCAGCTCCTCCAGCAGCTCCAGCGTCCGGTAGACCGTGGAGATGTTGACCCCCGACGCCGTCTTCCGCACTTCGCCGAGGATGTCGTCGGGGGTCGCGTGCTCAAGGGTGTCCACGGCTTCGAGGACAAGCTGCCGCTGCGGCGTCAGCCGGTAGCCGCGCTGCCTGAGGTCGCTCTTCCAGTCGGTGCTCACCACACCCACGAGTCTAGGACCACTCGGTGTGGCCCACTTGGGGAAGACGGGCCTACTTGAAGAAGGCGATGCCGTCGTCCGGGAGGTCGTCCGGGAGGGCCTTGGCCCAGCGCTCGACGTCCTCGGGGGTGACGACCTTCTTCAGGTGGGCGGACATGTAGGGGCGCAGCTCGACCTCGGGGGTCTGCTTCTCGCCGACCCACATGAGGTCGCTCTTGACGTAGCCGTACAGGCGCTTGCCGCCGCTGTAGGGCTGGGAGGCGGCCGTGCGGGCGACGGCGTCCGTGACGAGGTCGATCTGCGGCTTCTGGTGGGCCATCTCGCCGTACCAGATCTCGATGACGCCGTCGTCGCGGGTCATCGTCACCTCGACCTTGCGGTCGGCGTCGATCCGCCAGTAGCCGGACTCCGACTCCAGCGGGCGGACCTTGTTGCCGTCGTTGTCGAGCACCCAGGTGTGCGAGTGGTACTCCAGGAAGTCCCGGCCGTCGTGGGTGAAGCTGACCTCCTGCCCGAAGTTGCACTTCTCCGAGCCGGGGAAGTCGTGCACGCCCGCCCCGGCCCAGTTGCCGAGCAGGAAGGCGAGCGGGACCAGGTCCTTGTGCAGGTCGGACGGGATCTCGATCATGAGGGAAGCTTCCTAGAGGTGGTTCAGCGCTGGCCCTGGTACAGCTTCTTCACGGTCAGACCGGCGAAGGCGAGCACGCCGACGCAGACCAGGACCAGCAGGGTTTCGAAGAAGATCTCCACGGGTGCTCCTTGGGCGAGGGTGGGCATACGACAGAGCCGGGCCCCAGCTTACGCGGCCGGGAGCCCGCTCTCTTTGCGAGGTCGTCCGTAGCGGCGTCACCCTTCGGGCCCCAGTCGAGCAGCCGCTGCTGCAGGACCACCGTCTGCTGGAACGGGATCTCCTTCGCACCGCCCGCGCGGGACTGCACCACGAGTGCGATGACGTCGCCGGAGGCCGCCGAGGGGTACGAGTCGTCCATCGTGCTGGAAGGAGCCCCGCGCAGGGCGAGCGTCGGATCGTCGTGGCCGCGGAACTCGTCGTCCTTCGCGGAGCCGGCCCGGCAGTGACGGCGCCCGCGGGATCGGTCGACGGCGCCACCGTCAGCGGCGTACTCACCGCCCTGTGAATGGCCACGCTGATCGGGACGATCGTCCTCACGGCTACGCTTCCCGTATGACCAACAAGCTCGTGATCAAGGTGACGGCCGGGGCCGATGCCCCTGAGCGCTGCTCGCAGGCGTTCACCGTGGCCGCGGTGGCCGTGGCCAGCGGGGTCGAGGTGTCGCTGTGGCTGACCGGGGAGTCGTCCTGGTTCGCGCTGCCGGGGCGGGCCGCCGCGTTCGAGCTGCCGCACGCGGCGCCGCTCCCGGATCTGATCGAGTCGATCCTGGCCGCCGGGCGCATCACGCTCTGCACGCAGTGCGCGGCCCGGCGCGAGATCACCGAGAAGGACGTCATCGAGGGCGTACGGATCGCCGGTGCGCAGGTCTTCGTACAGGAGGCGCTCGCCGACGGCGCCCAGGCGCTCGTGTACTGACGCCTCACGGGCGCGGGCGCTTCTTGCCGTCCAGCTCGTCCCACCACTCGTCCGACTGGGGATCGCCGGAGGGGTCGTCCCACCAGCGGTCCTCGGGGCCGCGCCGGTTCGCGATCATCGCGGCGACCGGCGGGATGATCATGGCCACGATGCACATGCCGACGGCCGCCGGCACCGACCAGATGCGCACGACCCCCCAGGCCAGGACGAAGAGGCCGATGCACGTCCCCATCATGGCGAAGTAGATGTGCCGCCGCCGCGCGTACATAAGTTCAGGGTAGGCCGTGGCCCGGATCCGGCACGCGGGACCGGCGTAGGCCACACCGGTCGGCGGTCGCGGCCGTTCGGTGGACGCACCGGCAGCGAGTCGGCTGTCACAAGTGATCCACATTCTTCCCCGGGCCGCGCGCCGCGGAGTTACCTTGGCGTAGCCAAACCACCGACCGCCGACCCGGGGGATACACCACATGCGCGCCCTGCGAATAATCCTGATCCTCGTCGTGATCCTGGGTGGGCTGTTCGTGATCGCGGACCGGGTGGCCGTGCACTTCGCCGAGGGGGAGGCCGCCGACAAGCTGAAGTCGACGGAGAACCTGGCCTCGACGCCGGACGTGAGCATCAAGGGGTTCCCGTTCCTCACCCAGGTCGCGGGCGGCTCGCTCGACGACGTCGAGGTCGGGATCAAGGACTACGAGGCCGCGACCGGGACCGCCGGGAAGACGATCCGGATCGACGATCTGCAGGCCGACATGAAGGGCGTCTCCTTCTCCGGCGACTACAGCTCCGCCACCGCCTCCAGCGCCACCGGCACCGCGACGATCTCCTACGCCGAGCTGCTGAAGACCGCCAAGCCCGAGCCGACCGAGGTCGTCCCCGGCCTCAAGGCCAAGGTCGTCAGTCTCGCCGACGGCGGCCACGGGAAGATCAAGGTGACGGCCAAGCTCACCGGCACGCTCGGCCCCCTGCCGATCAACCAGACCGTGTCCGTGCTCAGCACCGTGACCGTCGAGAACAACAGGGTGCAGGTACACGCCGACTCCCTGCCCAAGCTCGCCGCCGCCGCGATCGCCGAGAACCGCATCCGCGAGATCACCGACTTCCAGCAGGCCATCAACCAGCTGCCCGGCGGCGTCAGGCTGGACAAGGTGCAGGCCGCGCAGGACGGCGTGGAGATCAGCGTGCAGGGTTCGGACGTCAAGCTGGCGGGGTAGGACCACGCCCGGACGGCAGGCGTACGTCCGACTGGCGAGACGGGTCGTCCGTTGAGTAGACGCGGCGACCCGCCCGAGCGCTCGGGAGGCCGCGGGGCGGCCGCCGGGCGCTCTTCTCGTCCCGCCATACGGACGATCGTGTCTCGTCATATGACACGCCGGTGACACGCCCGCCCGGACGTCCCTACGATCGCATGCATGAAGCGACAGGCGGATCTCACGAAGCGGCGGGCAGTGGACCTGTGCCGCGTTGCCGCCATGCTCTGTCGCCCCTTCTGAGCGAAAGTCCCCGGCTTCCGCATCTCACCGCCGCCCTGCTGGAAGGGCACCCGTGCGCCGCTCGGGCCCTACGAGCGCGCACCCCTGTACTCGCACACCCCGCCGCAACTGCCCCGGAGGAGAAAGAGCATGAGCCGCACCGACGTCCTGGTCGATGCCGACTGGCTGCAGGAGCACCTGGACGACCCGGCCATCGCCATCGTCGAGGTGGACGAGGACACGTCCGCCTACGAGAAGAACCACATCAAGAACGCGATCCGCATCGACTGGACCAAGGACCTGCAGGACCCGGTCCGCCGCGACTTCATCGACCAGGAGGGCTTCGAGAAGCTCCTGTCGGAGAAGGGCATCGCCAACGACACCCTGGTGGTCCTCTACGGCGGCAACAACAACTGGTTCGCCTCGTACGCCTACTGGTACTTCAAGCTCTACGGCCACGAGAACGTCAAGCTCCTCGACGGCGGCCGCAAGAAGTGGGAGCTGGACGCCCGCGAGCTGGTCGCCGGCGACGAGGTCCCGGAGCGCGCCAAGACGGAGTACAAGGCCAAGCCGCAGGACACCTCGATCCGTGCCTTCCGTGACGACGTCGTCGCCGCGATCGGCTCGCACAACCTGGTCGACGTGCGCTCGCCCGACGAGTTCTCCGGCAAGCTGCTCGCCCCGGCGCACCTGCCGCAGGAGCAGTCGCAGCGTCCGGGTCACGTCCCGAGCGCCCGCAACATCCCGTGGTCGAAGAACGCCAACGACGACGGCACCTTCAAGTCGGACGAGGAGCTGAAGGCCCTCTACGCCGAGGAGGACGTGGACCTCGCCAAGGACACGATCGCCTACTGCCGCATCGGTGAGCGCTCGGCCCTGACCTGGTTCGTGCTGCACGAGCTGCTCGGTGTCGAGAACGTGAAGAACTACGACGGCTCCTGGACCGAGTACGGCTCCCTCGTCGGCGTGCCGATCGAGCTCGGCGCGAACAAGTAAGCCCACCCCTCATCCATCCCGACCGACCTCCCGGTCACACCCCTCTGGAGAAACAGCATGTGCGGAGCGAAGGCCGGCGGCCCGGACGCCTCGACGATCAAGCCCGGTGAGACCACGATCCAGGGTCAGGTGACCCGCGACGGCGAGCCGGTGACCGGCTATGTCCGTCTGCTGGACTCGACCGGCGAGTTCACCGCCGAGGTTCCCACCTCGGCGACCGGTCAGTTCCGGTTCTACGCGGCCGAGGGCACCTGGACGGTCCGGGCGCTGATCCCGGGCGCGACGGCCGACCGCACGGTCGTCGTGGCGGAGAAGGGCGCGCTGGCCGAGGTCGCCATCGCGGTCTGATCGGGCCTGCGCGAAGCAGCAGCACAGTGACGGTCGAAGGGCCGCATCCCCGGGGTTGGACGCCAGTGGGGGTGCGGCCCTTCGGCATGCGCGGTGGGCCGTTGCTAGCGCGACGCACCTCATTGCGCCAGTAACGACACGCTTGCTGCTGGGGTAGGCACTAGTACTAAGATCATCCAAAAGGTCTAGCGGTGAGTCAATTCACCTATTTCCACGGTGATTTGACGCCTCCTCGATGAACGGCGAGCGGCCGTTATCGGCCACAATTCCCCCAATTGGTGCACAAAAACCCAGTCTCTCGCCATTTCCGACATGACAGCCATAGCGGTCGGCGAATACGTTCCATGACGACCGGCCAACGTGTCGGTGTCTCAGAGACTGGAGAAGCACGATGAAGATCTCGCGTTCCACCGTCGTCACCGCTGCGGCAGCGGCTGCCGCGGCTCTGGCCGCGACCGGCGTCACCTACGCCTCGGCCGCCTCCGCCCCGGAGGCGGCGCCGGCCGTCCACCAGGCGGCCGCTGCCGCCCCGCTCGGTGGCGCCGGCAACAGCAACGGCAACGGCAACGGCAACAACAACGGCAACGGCAACAACAACAACGGCAACAACAACAACGGCAACAACAACTTCGGCAAGGGCAACGAGGGCCGCGAGGGCCGTGGTGGCGGCCACGGTGGCGGCTGGGGCGGCGGCTGGGACGGAGGCCGGATCGAGATCAACGAGCGGTCCTACTCCGCCCACCCGGGTGACTGCATCACCGTGGTCAGTGGCCTGGGCGCCAAGACGCTGAACATCCGGAACGACAGCCGCCGGGTTGTCGAGGTGTTCCGCGGCGCGGTCTGCGACAACGGCGCTCCCGTCGCCACTGTCGGACCCCACAGCCAGAGCGACGGCGTGCGCGTCCGCCACACGGAGGGCCTCCACGTCAAGGACGGCGTGGTCGGCAGCTTCCGCGTGGTCGGCTGCCCCTGGGGCGGCTGGGGCGGCGGCTGGGGCGGCGACGGCGGCTGGGGCGGCGACGGCGGCTGGGGCGGCGGCGACGGCGGCCGGGGCGGCGACGACGGCGGCTGGGGCGGCGGCGAAGGCGGCTGGGGCGGCGACGGTGGTGGCCGGTAACCCAGAGCCCGCCGGCAACCCGCAATCCGCCGGCAACTCACAGCCCGCTGTATGACATGGAGCCCCGGCCCGCCGGAATCGGGCCGGGGCTCCGGCTTGTCCCCCGTTCGGCAACGGACGGGGCCTGATCGAGGGGAACGGCTCTAACCGAGCGCCCTTCCCAGCACCCACACCACGGGCGCGGCAGCCGACAGCGGCAACGCCACCCCGGCCGTGAAGTGCACGAACCTCGACGGGTAGTCGTAACTGGCCACGCGGTGACCGATCAGCGCGCACACCCCGGCGGCCGCGCCGAGCAGCGCGCCCTTCGCGCCCAGCCCGGTCATCCCGCCCACGGCGATCCCCGCGCCGGCCGCCGCCAGCAGCGAGACCACCACCGACGCCGGTGTCGGCAGCGGCAGGACCCGGGCCAGGATCGCCACCGCCGCCGCCGCGGCGCCCACGGACACCGCGTGCGCGCCGGCGCCCAGGTACCCGGTGGCCAGCACCGACAGGGCCGACGAGACGACCGTCGCCATCAGGCCGTACATCCGCTCGTCCGGCGAGGCGTGCGAACGCAGCTGCAGGACCAGGGTCAGCAGGACCCAGATGCCGAGCGGACCGAGGATCGCCGCGGGGGCGTGGTCACGGCCGGCGACCAGCACCGCCGTGTCGGCCGCCAGCCCGCCCAGGAACGCCAGCGCGATGCCCTGCCGGGCCGGCCACATGCCGTTCAGTCGGAACCAGCCCGCCGCCGTCACGCCCTGCAGCACCACCAGCGGCAGGACCAGCGCGTACGAGGCGACCGGCGCCGCCGCGGCCAGCAGCAGGCCCAGCAGCGCGGTCAGCAGCGCCGGCTGCATACCGGGCTCGATGATCGGCGAACGGCCCTCGAGGCGCGCCCGCTGGGCGTCCGTGATCCGGGCGTTCCCGGCGAGCGTGGCGGGGCCGTAAGCCGGCCCGGACTCGGGTACGGCTTCCGGGGCGGGGGTGGCTGCGGGTGCGGGTGCGGTATGCGGCTCCGGTTGCGGAGGGGCCGCGTACTGCTGCTGGTGCTGCTGCTGGTACGGCTGGTGTTCCTGCTGGTACTGCCCCTCATACGCCTGCGACGGCGGATACGCCGCCTGCGCGGGCGCCTGCAGCGACGCGTGCGTCTGCGAATCCCAGGTCTGCCCCTGCCACTGCTGGGTGCGCTGGGGGTCGTAGCCGGGCTGCGGCCCGTGTCCGGCGTACTGGTCCTGCTGGGGCCACTGCTGCTGATAGGGGTCGTAGCCCTGGTAGCCCTCGTAGGGGCCCTGGCCCTGATACGGCTGGTCGCTCATCTCACCCTCCTGCGAACGGCGGGAGCACCTCGACCGTGCCGCCCTCGGCCAGCCGTACCGTCTCATGCGCGCGGGTCCCGACGGGGTCACCGTCGACGAGGAAGGAGCAGCGCTGCAGCACGCCTGTGAGTTCACCGGGGTGGCGCGCGCGCACGGCGGCCAGCGCGTCGGCGAGCGTGTCCGCGTCGTACGGCTCCTCGGCGACACCGGCCGCGGCCTTGGCGGCGGCCCAGTAGCGCACCGTGACCTTGGGCATCTGATTCCTCAATCGACAGCGAGCAAGAAATAAAGAGTGCAGTCAGGCTAGCCCGCCTTGACGGCCGCCCAGTCCGCGATCCGGGCGAGCAGGGCGTCGTCCGCCGCGTGCTCCGCGTGGCCCATGCCCACCGCCACCCAGAGTTCGCCGTGGTCACCGGCCGCCTCGGCGAGCATCCGGGGGTGGTCGAGGGGGAAGTAGCCGTCGCGGTCGCCGTGCACGATCAGCAGCGGGGTGGGGGCGATCCCGGGGACCGCCTCCGTCGGGGAGATCGGGACCGGATCCCACTCGCGGTGGTGGATCCGGGTGCGCAGGCCGTAGCGGCCGACCAGGCGGCCCTCGGGGCGGGTGACCAGCCAGTGCAGGCGGCGCATGGGAGCCGTGCCCCGGTAGTACCAGCGGGCCGGGGCGCTGACCGAGACCACCGCGTCGACCGTGCCGGGCTCCAGGGCGGCGTGCCGCAGGACCACCGAGCCGCCCATGGAGAAGCCGACGGTCGCCACACGCGCGTGCCCGCGGCCGCGGGCCCAGGCGACTGCGGCGGCGAGGTCCAGGACCTCCTTGTCTCCGACGGTGGAGCGGCCGCCGGAGCGTCCATGGCCGCGGAAGGAGAAGGTGACGACCGCGCCGTAGCCGCGCAGGACGCCCGCCACCCGTCGAACGTGCGGACGGTCCACGTCCCCGGTGAACCCGTGGGCGACGACGAACACCAGGTCACGGGCGGCCGAATGGCCGGTGTCGGGATCGGATCCGGAACTTTCGTATACGACGGCGCCCGGATCGTATACGGAATCGATCGGAATTCCGTCGGCGGTGCGCAGAAACGTCCGGATAGGCGCCTGTCTGCGCGTCTCGCGATTCGGACGAACGGTGGAATGCGCCACTTGACCTGCCGAACGGTTCCTCATGTGGGCTATTCTGCTGGGCATGAGGACTCGGGCAGTGCAGCCCCCGGGTCCTTTTGTGCTTTCGGAAGCGTTGTATACGAAGTGGGAAACCCCAGGCGAAGGCGCCGGGGAGGGCCCGCGGTGTACGGGGCCTTCGGGATCGCAGAGCAGTGCCCGTCCGCACAGCCGCGCAGGGACCGAGGAGGAACCAGACATATGAGTTCTCTGCTGCTCCTGACCAACGCCCTCCAGCCGTCGACGGAGGTGCTGCCCGCCCTCGGCCTGCTCCTGCACAACGTGCGGGTGGCCCCGGCGGAGGGCCCCGCCCTGGTCGACACCCCGGGCGCCGACGTCATCCTCGTCGACGGCCGCCGCGATCTGCCCCAGGTGCGCAGCCTGTGCCAGCTGCTGCGCTCCACCGGTCCGGGCTGTCCGCTGATCCTCGTCGTCACCGAGGGCGGCCTCGCCGCCGTCACCGCCGACTGGGGCATCGACGACGTGCTCCTCGACACCGCCGGCCCCGCCGAGGTGGAGGCGCGGCTGCGGCTGGCCATGGGCCGCCAGCAGATCGTCAACGACGACTCCCCGATGGAGATCCGCAACGGCGACCTCTCCGTGGACGAGGCGACCTACAGCGCCAAGCTCAAGGGCCGGGTCCTGGACCTGACCTTCAAGGAGTTCGAGCTGCTGAAGTACCTCGCCCAGCACCCGGGCCGGGTCTTCACCCGCGCCCAGCTGCTGCAGGAGGTGTGGGGCTACGACTACTTCGGCGGCACCCGCACGGTCGACGTCCACGTACGGCGGCTGCGCGCCAAGCTCGGCCCGGAGCACGAGTCGCTGATCGGCACCGTCCGGAACGTCGGTTATCGATTCGTTACGCCCGAGAAGGCCGACAAGGCCGAGCGGGCCGCCGAGCAGGCCAAGGCCAGGGCGGAGCAGGCAAAGGCGGAGGATGCGGACACATCCGCCGTCCGTGACGGCTCCGAGATCCACGCCGACGTCTAGCGCAGGCATGAACGCCGTTCGGGCCGGGCATTGCTTCCGCACATCCAAGCACTGATACGCCCTGCCCAGAACGGGTCAATCCGCGTAGACTCCGCGCGTGGCCAAGGTGACTCGGGATGACGTGGCACGGCTGGCTGGAACCTCCACCGCCGTCGTCAGTTATGTCATCAACAACGGACCCCGGCCGGTCGCCCCGGCCACGCGCGAGCGTGTCCTCGCCGCGATCAAGGAACTGGGGTACCGCCCCGACCGGGTCGCCCAGGCGATGGCCTCCCGGCGCACGGATCTCATAGGCCTGATCATCCCGGACGCCCGCCAGCCCTTCTTCGGCGAGATGGCGCACGCGGTCGAGCAGGCCGCCTCCGAGCGCGGCAAGATGGTCCTGGTCGGCAACACCGACTACATCGGTGAACGCGAGGTCCACTATCTGCGCGCCTTCCTCGGCATGCGCGTCTCGGGCCTGATCCTGGTCTCCCACGCGCTGAACGACCTCGCCGCCGCCGAGATCGACGCCTGGGACGCCCGGGTGGTCCTGCTGCACGAGCGCCCCGAGGCCATCGACGACGTCGCCGTGGTGACGGACGACCTCGGTGGCGCCCAGCTCGCCGTGCGCCACCTGCTGGAGCACGGCTACGAGTACGTCGCCTGTATGGGCGGTACGGCCGAGACCCCGGCCGTCGGCGACCCGGTCTCCGACCACGTCGAGGGCTGGAAGCGGGCCATGGCCGAGGCGGGGCTGTCCACCGAGGGCCGGCTGTTCGAGGCGCCGTACAACCGCTACGACGCCTACCAGGTCGCCCTGGACATCCTCTCCGGCCCCGAGCGGCCGCCGGCGATCTTCTGCTCCACCGACGACCAGGCGATCGGCCTGCTGCGGGCGGCGCGCGAGCTGCGCATCGACGTGCCCGGCAAGCTGGCGGTGGCCGGGTTCGACGACATCAAGGAGGCGGCGCTGGCCGACCCGCCGCTGACCACCGTCGCCTCGGACCGCTCGGCGATGGCCCGGACGGCGGTCGACCTGGTGCTCGACGACGGGCTGCGGGTGGCGGGGTCGCGGCGGGAGCGGCTGAGGACGTTCCCGTCCCGGCTGGTGGTGCGCACGAGCTGCGGCTGCGAGGCCTGAGCCGCACCGGCAGGTGTGGGCCCTGAGTCGCACCGGCAGGTGTGGGCCCTGAGTCGCACCGGCAGGTCTTTATATCGGGCAAACGAGGTTCTGCCGGGCTTCTCAGCGAGCACTCAGGAAGCTCTCATGGTCACGGGGGAGGCTTCTGACATGACCGAGAGCCAGGGTGGATACACCCAGCAGCCGAGCAGCAGCTACTCCACCTCCGTCAGCCCCGAGTGGCCGCCTCCGCCGCCGTACCCGCCGGTGACGGCGGTGGCGCCGGAGCCGCGGAAGAAGCACAACCGGGGTCCCGTCGCCCTCCTCGCGGCCGTCGCCATCGTCGCCGCCGCGGTGGGCGGTGCCACGGCGTACGGCTTCCAGGAGCTGACCGGCAATGACACGGTCTCCGCCACCGGTACGACCACGAACGTGGTGCCGACCGGCAAGCGGGGTGACGTCGCCGCGATCGCTGCCGCGGTCAGCCCGAGCGTGGTCGAGATAAGCGCGACTCTCAGCAGTGGCTCCTCCACCGGCTCCGGTGTGATCATCACGTCGAACGGCGAGATCGTCACCAACAACCACGTCATCTCCGGGGCGCAGTCGATCAAGGTGCGCACCAGTGACGGAACCAGCTACACCGCCGATGTCGTCGGCACCGACAGCTCCAAGGACCTCGCGCTGATCAAGCTTCACGGCGCGTCGGATCTGAAGCCCGCCGCCCTCGGCAACTCCTCCGGCGTCCAGGTCGGCGACTCGGTCGTCGCGATCGGCTCCCCCGAAGGCCTGACCGGCACCGTCACCAGCGGTATCGTCTCCGCCCTCAACCGGGACGTGACCGTCTCCACCGACGAGACCCAGGGTCAGGGGCAGGGCGGCGACGGACAGTGGCCGTTCCAGTTCGGCGGCCGTCAGTTCAACGGCGACACGGGTTCGTCCACGACGACGTACAAGGCCATCCAGACGGACGCCTCCCTCAACCCGGGCAACTCCGGCGGCGCCCTGATCGACGCGAGCGGCAACGTCATCGGCATCAACTCCGCGATGTACTCGTCGAGCCGGCAGTCCTCCTCGTCCTCGGACGCGGGCAGCATCGGCCTCGGGTTCGCGATCCCCGTCAACACCGTCAAGTCCGACCTGGCCAAGCTGCGGTCGGGCAACAACAGCTAGCGCGTGAGCCCCGCACCAGGCAGCGCGTGGCACGGCACCAGTCAGCAGGGAGTACGTCATGATCACCAAGGTTTCGCACCAGATCGCCGACCACGGTCCCACCGACCTCACCCTGGCCCTCACGGTCTCCTGGGACCTGCACGTGCCGATCCCGGCGCCCCGCAAGCCCGAGCAGGCGTCCCGTGCACCCGAGGTGGTCGTCACGCCGGTCCCGCAACTGATGGGCCTGCGCACCGGCCCCGTCCGCACCCACCGCCGCAAGGTCCCCATGAACCGCTTGACCGCGGCGCTGGCCTGACGCGGGGGGCGGGGCTGACGCCGGGGCGGGCCTGACCGTCGAGGTCCGGCCCGCCCCCAGGCCTGAGCCCCGGGTTGGGCCTGACCGCCTGGGTTGGGCCTGACACCTCAGGTTTGGGCCTGACCGCCGGGGTTGGACCTCACACCTCGGGTTCGGGCCTGACCGCCGGGGTTGGACCTGACACCAGCGGGAACTGGCCTCAGTCGGGCCCAGCGTCGGGCGAGCCCCAGACGGGACTGGACTCGAACGGGCCCGGCCTCGGGCAAGCCCCGGACAGCACTGACCCCGCACGGGCCCAGCCGCGGGTGGGCCCCGGACAGCACTGGACTCGGATGGATCCAGCCCTCTGGTGGGCCCCGACGGGACCGGACTCGGACGGACCCGGCCTCGGGTGGGCCCCGGACAGCACTCACCCCGCACGGGCCCAGCCCCGGGCAAGCCCCGGACGGGACCAGACTCGGACAGGCCCAGCCTCGGGTGGGCCCCGGACAGCACTGACCCCGCACAGGCCCAGCCCCGGACGGGACCGAACTCGGACGGGACCGGACTCGGACGGGCCCGGCCTCGGGTGGGCCCCGGACGGCACTGACCTCGGACGGGCCCAGCCTCGGGCGAGCCCCGGACGGGACCGGACTCGGACGGGCCCCGGACGGCACTGACTCCGCACAGGCCCAGCCCCGGACCAGCCCCGGACGACACTGGACTCGGACCGGGTGGGCCTCCGGTTCGGGCCTGACGACCGCCGGGTCCTGCCGCCGGACCGGAGCCGACCCCCGGACCGGGACCCGACCACCATCCGCGGCAACCGCCGCGGCGGCCGGCCCTCGGCACCAGCCTCGCCGACCGCACCGACCCCGCATCGACCACCGTCAAAGCCGGCCCGGACCGGGTTCGACCCCCGGCCAGGCCACCGAAGGCCGAGCACGAACCGACTGCCGAACCGACCGCCCCACGGGCCGCACCCGGCAGGTCTGCCTCCCGGACCGTCGGTCGTGGCAGGCTGAGAGTCAGCCGAGAGGCACCCCCATCCACCCGCCCCAACCACCGCACCCCGAGGAATCGCGAGCCATGAGCCCCGCCGAAGGCGACCCCCAGCGCATCCTGATCGTCGACGACGAGCCGGCCGTACGCGAGGCGCTCCAGCGCAGTCTCGCCTTCGACGGGTACGACACGGAGGTGGCCGTCGACGGCGCGGACGCGCTGGAGAAGGCGACCGCCTACAAGCCCGACCTGGTCGTCCTGGACATCCAGATGCCGCGCATGGACGGCCTGACCGCGGCCCGCCGTATCCGCGGGGCGGGAGACACCACCCCGATCCTCATGCTCACGGCCCGCGACACCGTCGGCGACCGGGTGACCGGCCTCGATGCCGGCGCCGACGACTACCTGGTCAAGCCCTTCGAGCTGGACGAGCTGTTCGCCCGTATCCGCGCCCTCCTGCGCCGCAGCTCGTACGCGGCGGCGGTGTCCGCCGAGGCCCAGGAGGACGAGGCGCTGACCTTCGCCGACCTGCGCATGGACCTCGTCACCCGTGAGGTCACACGCGGCGGCCGGCAGGTGGAACTGACCCGCACGGAGTTCACCCTCCTGGAGATGTTCATGGCGCACCCGCGCCAGGTCCTCACCCGCGAGCAAATCCTGAAGGCGGTCTGGGGCTTCGACTTCGAGCCCTCCTCCAACTCCCTCGACGTCTACGTCATGTACCTGCGCCGCAAGACCGAGGCCGGCGGCGAGCCGCGCCTCGTGCACACCGTGCGGGGCGTGGGGTACGTCCTGCGGCAGGGCGGCGCCGAGTGAGCAGGCTGGTACGGCGCTACCGGTCCCTGCCGATCAGGGCCCGGCTGGCGATGCTGGTCGCGGCGGCGGTGGCGTTCGCGGTGGCGGCGGTCTCGGTGACGTGCTGGTTCATCGTGCAGGGGAAACTGTACGACCAGGTCGACACCGACCTGCAGAAGGCGATCCAGCGGCCCCAGATGGCGGACGACGTCACCACGCTGTTGTCCAGCTGCCCCCAGGCCCCGTCGGAGTCGGCCTTCGGGTTCCGGTCGCGCGGCAACTACTACTTCGAGCTGGTCAAGGCGGACGGCACGGCCTGCATCTTCTCGAACTCCGCGGGCGCGGTGAAGACCGTCTCCAGCGACCGGGACGTGGCGAAGTCGGTGGACAGCCGCAAGGGCCTCCTCCGCAACGGGACGGACAGCAACGGAGACGCCGTTCGCGTGCTGACCATGCCCTTGGTGGTCAACGAGGGCGTGGCGACCCCGCCCCAGCTGTACCCGAACACGGCCCTGCTGGTGGCCACACCGCTCAAGACCACCCAGGACACCCTCAACGACCTGGCCCTCATCCTGCTCCTCGTCTCGGGGATAGGAGTCGTCGGGGCCGGCGCCGCGGGCCTGGCCGTCGCCCGCGCCGGTCTGCGCCCGGTCGACAAGCTGACCGAGGCCGTGGAGCACGTGGCCCGGACCGAGGACCTGACCATCCGCATCCCCGTGGAGGACGACAGCGAGGACGAGGTCGCCCGGCTCTCCCGGTCCTTCAACTCCATGACCGCCTCCCTGGCCAGCTCCCGCGATCTCCAACAGCAGTTGATCGCCGACGCCGGCCATGAACTCCGTACGCCGCTGACGTCGTTGCGCACGAACATCGAGCTCCTGACCCGCAGCGAGGAGACGGGCCGTCCGCTGCCGCCGGAGGACCGCAAGGCGCTGCTCACCTCGGTGAAGGCGCAGATGACCGAACTCGCCGCGCTGATCGGCGACTTGCAGGAGCTGTCCCGTTCGGAGGGGCAGCACGGTGAGCGGGTCCAGGTGGTGTCGTTCCAGGACGCGGTCGAGGCGGCACTGCGCCGCGCCCGTCTGCGCGGCCCGGAGCTGACGATCACGTCGGACCTGGAGCCCTGGTACGTCCGGGCGGAGCCCTCCGCGCTGGAGCGCGCGGTCGTCAACGTCCTCGACAACGCGGTGAAGTTCAGCCCCGAGGGCGGCTTGGTCGAGGTGCGGCTGACCGACGGCGTCCTGACCGTCCGCGACCACGGCCCCGGTGTCCCGCAGGACGAACTCCCGTACGTCTTCGACCGCTTCTGGCGCTCCCCCAGCGCCCGCGCCCTGCCCGGCTCGGGCCTCGGCCTGTCCATCGTGGCCCGCACGGTCCAGCAGGCGGGCGGCGAGGTCACCCTCTCCCCCGCGCAGGGCGGCGGCACGGTGGCCACGATACGGCTGCCGGGCGCGCCGACGCCGCCGCCGGAGACGCCGGAGACGACCGAGACCCTGGTCGGCTGAGCGAGCCGGCGGTCACTCCGGCTTCGGCAGGGCGCGCAGTCGCCGGATCCGGGAGCGGCTCAGCTCGGGTCTGCCAGGTGCTGCCGGCCCGCCGCCCTGCTCGCGGTGTGAGCGTGCGGCGTTCCGCGACCCGTCCATGACCGGCGCGTGGCGGCGGATCGTTTCGCCCACCCCCTCCTCACCGCCCCGCACACGAGGTCTAGCCTCTCCTCGGTCGCGCACACTTCCGGTGCGCCGGGGAGGGGATCTCCATGGACGAGGGCGCGCCGGCACGGGAGTACCGCAGGCAGCGAAGACGGCCCCTGCATGCCGCGGTGGTGCCGCTCATCCTCCTGGGCAACGCCGCGCTGCAGACCATCCGCACCCGCCACGACGTGCCGATCTGGTGGACCCCCGTGCTGCTCGCCGTTCTCGTGGCGGTCGGCGTGTGGGCCGCCCTGTCGGAGTGGCGGGCGCGCACCGTGGTGACGGCCCGGGGAATCACCCGCCAGGGCCCCCTGCGGGCACGCACCTGGGCCTGGTCCACCGTCTACGACATCCGGATCGAGTACTCCGGCAGCCAGCCCCTCAACGCCCACCCCCGGTGGCCGGCCTACCTGTACGACCTGGAAGGCCGCCGCTTCCTGCTCCCGCAGATCAACGAGTGGCAGCTGGACGATCCCTGCGCCGAGGTCGCGGCCCTGCGCGAGGCCGCCTGGCGGTACGGGATGCCCTACGGGCAGCGGGCCGAGATCGAGGAGGGGATCCTGCGGCAGGCCGGGCGACGACGGGGATGGCAGTGGGCGAGCGTCGCGGCCGTGGTGGTGTTCGCCTTGATGATCCTGGTCGCGCTGGCGGAGGACGTCGCCGGGACGCCGGCCAACCTCTACCTGCTGCTCCTGGTCATACCGCTGGCCGCTTTCGGCCTGCTCGGGCTCCTGCTCGCCCGGTGCTTCGCCGCCCGCGCCCTGCGGCTGCCGCGCTGAGCGCCCCGCCGGAAATGCCGCGATGTGCCGTCGGCCGTCTGCGGCGTCATCGCCCTCACCGGCGCAGGATCAGTGTGTCGTCGCCCGTCGGCGCCGGTGCCGCCACCGCCTCCGGCAGCGGCTGGGCGAGACGGGCGTACACGCCGCCCCGGGCGAGGAGTTCCTGGTGCGTGCCCGTCTCCACCAGGCGTCCGTGGTCGACGACCAGGACGCGGTCGGCGTCGGGGGCGAGGGACAGGTCGTGGGTGATCACGAGGGTCGTACAGCCCGACAGGAAGGCGGCGAACGCGAGGAGTTGACCGAGGGGCATCCGGCCGGCGGAGATCTCCGGGACGCCCAGCCCGATCACCGCGAGCACGCGGAGCGTCTCGACGACCTCGACGAACTGCTCGTACAGCTCGCCCAGCCGGGCCCCGCGCACGCTCGCCCGCAGCCAGGCGCGGGCCTCGCGGTCGAGCCGTTTCTCCTCGTCCCGCTGGCTGTTGTACGCCTGGGTGAGGACGACATTGCCGAGCGACTCCTCCACCACCGAGGTGATCGCGCCGTCCGCCACCCGCCCGTCACGGGCAGCCTGTTCGATCCGGCCGGAGAAGCGGCGCGCGGCGAGCAGGAGCAGGGGCGCGAGGACGAAGGTGGCCGGCGCCAGGTCCCAGCGCAGCCAGAAGGCGGCGGTGGCATGGAAAACGGCGGAGAACGCGGCCGAGACCGCGCCCACGACGCCGGAGACCATCAATTGTTCGATGGACTCGACGTCTCCGGTGAGCCGCTCGACCAGGTCGCCCTGGCGGTGCTGCTGGAAGAAGTGCGGCGGCAGGTCCTGGACATGGCGGAAGACGGCCGCGCGCAATCACAGCACGAATCGCTCGGCGGTCCAGGCGGCCAGGGAATTGCCCAGACAGCCGACGAGCGCGGCGAGCGCGGCCGCGCCGAGCCAGGCGCCCACCGGTCCCCAGAAGGCGGACAGTGAACCGGCCTTCAGGGCGTGGTCGGTCAGCTCGGCGAACAATAGGATCGCGGCGGTCTCGGCGAGCGCGGAAACAACCACGCAGGCGGTGATCACGCCGAGCCTTTTGCGGTCCCCGCGGGTCAGCGGCCAGAACCGGCGGAAGGCCTGTCGGGCTTCCCCGAGCATCGACGACTCCTTTCCACAGCTGTGGACAGACGCTCTGCCCACCTGACGACGGCCCTGCTCAGCCCTTGTCTCCGGCCGGCCGGCGCTTCGGCGCGTGCCCGGGCCGCTTCTCCGGCGCCGGCTTCTTCCGCTCCGGAGCGGGCTCGCAGTGCTTCTTGACCGGGGCGAGCTTGTGGAAAGACCTGGCGATTCTCCGTTTCCTGTGATTCGCGTCAGAGAATTCCGACAAGGAAAAAAATTACGGCATTCCGAGACCGAGAAAAGGCAATTCCGGTGAGACCTCAATGAAAGAGCACTGTGGGTAATTCACAGGGATTTTCGGGAACCACGGCGCCATTCACATAGGTTCTACGGGGTGGCTGCCGTACCCTCTACGCATGAGCAGCGACGACACCGTACGGGCCTTCCCCGCCCGCTCCATCGAGACCCACTCCGCGCTCACCCCGGACCAGGCCGATGCCGTGCGGGCCCTGCTCGCCGAGGCCGCCGCGGTCGACGGGCAGCAGCCGGTGTCCGAGCAGGGCCGGCTGCAACTGCGCGGGGGCGCCCGCGAGGGCGTCTCGCATCTGCTGCTGTGCGTCGACGGCGAACTCGTGGGCTACGCCCAACTGGAGGACACCGACCCGGTCGAGGCGCCGGCCGCCGAACTCGTCGTACGGCCCGCGGACCGGGGGCAGGGGCACGGGCGGGCGCTCGGCGCGGCGCTGCTCGCCGCCTCCGGCAAGCGGCTCAGGGTGTGGGCGCACGGCGGGCATCCCGCCGCCCGGCATCTCGCCCAGGTGCTCGGCCTGACCCTGTTCCGCGAACTTCGGCAGATGCGGCGGCCGTTGACCGATCTGCAGCTGCCCGACCCGGTGCTGCCGGAGGGCGTGAGCGTGCGCACCTTCGTGCCCGGCAAGGACGACGCGGCCTGGCTCGCGGTCAACGCGGCCGCCTTCGCCCACCACCCCGAGCAGGGCTCGCTGACCCAGCGGGACCTCGACGACCGCAAGGCCGAGCCGTGGTTCGACCCGGCCGGGTTCTTCCTCGCCGAGCGACGCGGGGAGGTGATCGGCTTCCACTGGACCAAGGTGCACGCCGAGGAGGCCCTCGGCGAGGTGTACGTCCTCGGGGTCCGGCCCGGTGAACAGGGCGGCGGCCTCGGCAAGGCCCTCACCACGATCGGCCTGCGCCACCTGGCCGGCCAACAGCTGCCGACCGCGATGCTCTACGTCGACGCCGACAACCAGGCGGCGGTGTCGGTGTACGAGCGGCTGGGCTTCACGACGCACGAGACGGACCTGATGTACCGCACGGAGACCTGACATACGGCAGATACCGCACGAAGACCTGACATTCGGCGGGACGAGGGGCGGCCGGCTTGACGGCCGCCCCTTTCTTGCACCACCCTTTCACTACTCAATTAGTGAAAGGGTGGTTCAACGCATGGTCGAGTACCGCATCGACCGGCACAGCGGGGTCGCCACCTACGTCCAGATCGTCCAGCAGACCAAACAGGCCCTGCGCATGGGCCTGCTGCAGCCGGGAGACCGGCTGCCCACCGCACGTGAGGTCGTGGAGGCCACCGCGATCAACCCCAACACCGTCCTTAAGGCGTACCGGGAACTGGAACGCGAGGGACTGGTGGAGGCGCGCCGGGGCCTCGGCACGTTTGTGCGGCGGGCGCTCGGCAGCACCCCGGTCGACCCCTCCCTCCGCACCGAGCTGGAGGCATGGGCCGAGCGGGCGCGCGGCGCCGGGCTGGCGCGGGACGACGTGGCCGCACTCTTCACCGCCGTACTCGACACGCACTTCCAGGGAGAACGTTCATGAGCGACACGGCGATCGAGGCGACCGGCCTCGGCAAGCGCTTCGGACGCCGGGGCGGGTGGGCGCTGCGCGACTGTGCCTTCCGGCTGCCCGCCGGGCGGGTGTGCGCCGTCGTCGGGCCCAACGGCGCCGGCAAGTCGACGCTGCTCGCCCTCGCCGCGGGGCTGCTCCCGGCCACCGAGGGCCGGCTGCGGGTGCTCGGCGCCAGTCCGGCCACGGCCCGCCCGCGGGTCGGCTACGTCGCCCAGGACAAGCCGCTCTACCCGCAGCTCACGATCGCCGAGATCCTGCGCATGGGCGCCGACCTCAACCCCGGGCACTGGGACGCGGCCGCCGCCGAGCACGTCGTCGCGGGCGGCGACCTGGACCCCAGGGCCCGCATCCGCTCCCTCTCCGGCGGTCAGCGCACCCGGGTCGCGCTCGCCCTCGCCCTCGGCAAGCGGCCCGAACTGCTGCTCCTGGACGAGCCGATGGCCGACCTCGATCCCCTCGCCCGGCATGAGCTGATGGGGACGCTGATGGCCCAGGCCGCCCAGTACGGCACCACCATCGTGATGTCCTCGCACGTCGTGGCCGAGCTGGAGGACTCCTGCGACCACCTGCTGCTCGTCGGCGGCGGCCGGATCCGGCTGGCCGGCGAGATCGACGACCTGCTCACCGCCCACGTCCGGGTCACCGGCGC
Source organism: Streptomyces sp. NPDC007856 (assembly GCF_042868225.1). Classification (NCBI taxonomy): domain Bacteria; kingdom Bacillati; phylum Actinomycetota; class Actinomycetes; order Kitasatosporales; family Streptomycetaceae; genus Streptomyces; species Streptomyces sp. NPDC007856. Next base: position 294,586 of record NZ_JBIAEC010000012.1, read on the forward strand.
CGCCGACTCCGCCCGCCTCGACGCACACGCCGTCGTCGAGTCCCGGGTCACCGGCCGCCAGCTGACCGCGCTGCTCCGCCCGGCCGGACCGCTCCCCGCCGACTGGCGCGCCACGCCGCCCACGCTGGAGGAACTGGTCCTCGCCCACCTGCGCAATCCCGAGGCCCCCGCCCTCACCACCGCCCCGGCCGTCACCGAGGAGAGTGCCGCGTGACCACCGTCCCGACCGCCCCGCGGCCCCGCACCGCCCGCTGGCTGCTGCGACTGCACCGCCCCGCGCTGTACGGCTTCGCCGGCCTGGTGATCGTCCTGACCGGCGTACAGCTCGCCCTGGCAGGGCCGCTCGCCGACGCGGCCGCCGCGGGCTGGCGCCAGTTCGACGCCTGCGGCCTGGGCATATGCGGATACGACCAGGCCGCGATCCTGCGCTACAAGGACTACTACGACTACGCCACCTACGCCCTGAACGCGCTGCCCTTCCTGGTGGCCGCCTGGGCCGGTGCCGCCCTGACCGGCCGGGAGATGGAGACCGGCACCGCCCGGCTGTCCTGGACCCAGGGCGCCTCCCCGGCCCGCTGGCTCACCGTCCGGCTGGCCGTCCCGGCGGCCCTCGTCGCCACCAGCACCTGTCTGCTGTTCTGGCTGCACCACCGGGCCTGGTCGGCAGGGCTGGGCCGGGTCGACTCCGCCAAGCGCTGGTACGAGCTGACGACCTTCCACGCCAACGGCCCCACCACCGCCGCGCTGGCCCTGACCGGACTGGCGGCCGGCACCCTGGCGGGCCTGGTGCTGCGCCGTACGCTGCCCGCGCTGGTCGTCGGCACGCTGTTCACCGCGGGCGTCGCCGGCGTGGCCCAGCAGCTGCTGCCCCATCTGTGGCCGGCGGTCACCCGCATCGGCGACCTCCAGCAGGGCTACCGCGGTGACGGCCTCATCGTCGCCCAGGGCCTGGTGACCAGGACCGGCGAGCATGTGTCCTGCGGTTCCGGGGCGTGCGACCGCGCCTCCGTGTACGCGGTCGGCTACTTCAACACCTATCACCCCTACTCTCACTACTGGCCGCTCCAGCTCACCGTCAGCGCGCTGTTCCTGGCGGTCGCCGGGGTGCTGGTGTTCGCCTCCTACCTGGTGCTGCGGCGGCTGACCGGGGCGCTGGGGGCGGCTGGGGAAGCGGAGGGCGTCCTCGTCGGCGCCTGACCGCCGTTGAGGTACCGGCGGCGCGTCCTTCGGGGCGCGCCGCCCGCCCCTCTTTCGCAACCAGGACCCCCGGGAGCCGCCCCGCGCTATCCCGCACGTCATGTCTCCGTAACCATTGATTCAGCCAGACTTGCGACGCTCGGCCAATGCAGCCCGCCGTGCCAGAGCCTTCGCCGCCCCCCGAGGGGCCCGCGGAAAACGGGGCCAGGACGCTCCCGCCCGCACGTTCCGACGCGCCTGTCATGCCTGTAGCGCGGAAGAATGGGTTCATGAGTCAGCAAGACACCCAGGCAGAGGTCCAGCACATCCAGCCCGACGTGGGCTCCATAGCCGCACACCGCTCGCGCACCGTCGCGGGCTCGGTCTCCGATCTGGAGCCGGACCTCGACGCTGATCTCGACGCGTACGACGAGACGAAGGCCGGGGGCACTCCGCTACCCCAGGGCCGTTTCCTCGACCGTGAGCGCAGCTGGCTCGCTTTCAACGAGCGCGTCCTGGAGCTGGCCGAGGACCCGAACACACCACTGCTGGAGCGGGCGAACTTCCTCGCGATCTTCGCCAGCAACCTGGACGAGTTCTTCATGGTCCGGGTGGCCGGTCTGAAGCGCCGTATCGCCACCGGCGTCGCGACGCGCTCGGCCTCCGGGTTGCAGCCGCGCGAGGTGCTGGAGATGATCTGGTCCCGGTCACGCGAGCTGATGGCCCGGCACGCCGCCTGCTACCACGAGGACGTCGCCCCCGCGCTCGCGGAGGAGGGCATCCACCTGGTCCGCTGGAACGAGCTGACCGACAAGGAGCAGGCCAGCCTGTTCACGCTCTTCCGGCACCGGATCTTCCCCGTGCTCACCCCGCTGGCGGTCGACCCCGCGCACCCCTTCCCGTACATCTCCGGCCTGTCCCTGAACCTGGCCGTGATCGTGCGGAACCCGGTCAGCGGCAACAAGCACTTCGCCCGCGTGAAGGTGCCGCCGCTGCTGTCCCGCTTCCTGGAGAGCAGCCCCGGCCGGTACGTCCCCGTCGAGGACGTCATCGCCGCGCACCTGGAGGAGCTTTTCCCGGGCATGGAGGTGCTGGAGTCCCACGCCTTCCGGCTCACCCGCAACGAGGACCTGGAAGTGGAGGAGGACGACGCCGAGAACCTGCTCCAGGCCCTGGAGAAGGAGCTCATGCGGCGCCGCTTCGGCCCGCCGGTGCGCCTGGAGGTCGAGGAGTCCATCGACCGCGAGGTGCTGGACCTGCTGGTCCGCGAGCTGAAGATCAGCGAGGCCGAGGTGTACCCGCTGCCCGGCCCGCTCGACCTCACCGGCCTCTTCCGCATCCACAGCCTCGACCGGCCCGAGCTGAAGTACCCGAAGTTCGTCGCCGGCACCCACCGCGACCTCGCCGAGGTGGAATCGGCGTCCGCGCCGGACATCTTCGCGGCCCTGCGCACCCGGGACGTGCTGCTGCACCACCCGTACGACAGCTTCTCCACCTCCGTGCAGGCCTTCCTGGAGCAGGCGGCGGCCGACCCGGACGTCCTCGCGATCAAGCAGACCCTGTACCGCACCTCCGGCGACTCCCCGATAGTCGACGCGCTCATCGACGCCGCCGAGTCCGGCAAGCAGGTCCTCGTCCTGGTCGAGATCAAGGCCCGCTTCGACGAGCACGCCAACATCAAGTGGGCGCGCAAGCTGGAGGAGGCCGGCTGCCATGTCGTCTACGGCCTGGTCGGCCTGAAGACGCACTGCAAGCTGTCCCTGGTGGTCCGCCAGGAGGGCGAGACGCTGCGCCGCTACAGCCACGTCGGCACGGGCAACTACCACCCGAAGACGGCGCGCCTGTACGAGGACCTGGGCCTGCTCACCGCCGACCAGCAGGTCGGCGCGGACCTCTCCGACCTGTTCAACCGCCTGTCCGGCTACTCCCGCCGGGAGACCTACCGCCGCCTGCTGGTGGCGCCCAAGTCCCTGCGCGACGGCCTGGTCTCGCGGATAGACAAGGAGGTCCAGCACCACCGCGCGGGCCGTCCGGCGTTCATCCGGCTCAAGGTCAACTCGATCGTCGACGAGGCAGTCATCGACGCCCTCTACCGCGCGTCCCAGGCGGGCGTGCCGGTGGACGTGTGGGTGCGCGGCATCTGCGCCGTCCGCCCCGGCGTCACCGGCCTGTCCGAGAACATCCGGGTCCGCTCGATCCTCGGCCGCTTCCTGGAGCACTCCCGTGTGTTCGCCTTCGGCAACGGCGGCGAACCCGAGGTGTGGATCGGCAGCGCCGACATGATGCACCGCAACCTCGACCGCCGGATAGAGGCCCTGGTGCGGGTCGTCGACCCCGCCCACCGGGCGGCCCTCAACCGGCTGCTCGACACCGGCATGTCCGATTCGACCTCCTCCTGGCACCTCGGTCCGGACGGCGAGTGGACGCGACACGCGGCCGACGCGGACGGCCAACCCCTGCGCAACGTCCAGGAGATGCTCATAGACGCCCGGAGGCGCCGGCGTGGCACAGCAACACCTTGACCCGACGGACCCCACGGCCGAGGTGGTGACCGGGGACGCCCTCGCGGCGTATCTGCGCGCCCAGGCCACGGAGTTCCTCCGCGCCCTGCGCCTGCACCGCGAGACGGGCGGTACGAACGGGGCGGGCCCCGCGCGAGCCCAGGCGAGTGCGGGGGAGAAGGGCGCGGAGGAGTCCGTCGACGCGGCGCGCGCCCTGCGCCGTTCGGCCCGCCGCATCAGCGGCAGCCTGCACACCTTCCGCCCGCTCCTCGACGCCGACTGGTCCGAGGAGATGCGCCCCGAACTGGCATGGCTGTCCGGCACGCTGGGCCTGGAGCACGCGTACGAGGCCCGGTTGGAACGGCTGCTGCTGGCGCTGCACCGGTTGTCGGGGGCGACGGCCTTCCCGGGCCAGGTGGTTTCGGTCGACGTGGCCGCGGGCGCGGCGGCGGCGTCCAAGGCCGGTGGCCCCACCCACCCGACGGCACCTCAGGAACGCGGCAACTTGACGGTGGGCGCGGCAAAGGCGGGCGCCCTGTTGGAACGCCAGCTGACCCTGGCCCGGACGAGGGCTCACTCCACGGCCCTGCAGGCACTGGGGTCGAGCCGCTTCCACGCCGTGGCGGACAAGGTCGCCGTGCTCGCCAGCGAGGTCCCCCTCACCCCCACCGCCCCCACCACCGACCTGCGCCCCCTGGCAGCCGCTGCGGAGGAACGGCTGACAGACGCCATCGCCGGGCTCCCGCTGGTCGTGGCGGGCCACCCGTACAACGCGGAGGCCCTGGTGCACGGACTGTCCCCGGACCCGTCCCCGCACCCCCAGGACGGCCCCTGGCACCAGGTCCGGCTGCTGCTGCGCCTGCACCGGTACGCCCAGGAGGCGCTGCACGGCGGCAACATGCCCGTCGACGTGCGCCTGCTGGCGGCCGGCCAGGCCCTGAACCGGCACCGGGACGCCTCGGAGGCGGCAGCGGCGGCGGCCCAGGCCGCCCGTACGCCCCGGATCGCCCCGGCGACGGCGTACGCGCTCGGCGTGCTCCACGCCGACCAGCGGCACGAGGTGGAGGCCGCCAGGTTCGCCTTCCAGCAGGTCTGGCAGAAGCAGACCGTCAACGCGCCCTGATTTCCCCCGAGGAGGCGGTGGTGTGAGCGACACGTTGGTGCGGGCGGCCGGCTGTGTGCTGTGGCGCCGCTCGCCGGTCTCCGGCGACCTGGAGATCTGTCTGGTCCACCGGCCGAAGTACGACGACTGGTCGCACCCGAAGGGCAAGCTCAAGCGCGGCGAGGACGCGCTCGCGGGCGCCCTTCGGGAGGTCGCGGAGGAGACCGGGTACACGGCCGTGCCCGGCGCGGAGCTGCCGACCCTGCGGTATGTCGCGAACGGCCGCCCGAAGCAGGTGCGTTACTGGGCGGCCGAGGCGGTCTCCGGGCACTTCGCCCCCAGCGCCGAGGTGGACCGCATCCTGTGGCTCTCCCCCGCCGCGGCCCGCAGCCGCCTCACCCAGCCCCGGGACCGCGAACTCATCGACGCCCTTCACCGATCCGCCGCGTGAGCCTCCGCGTCCGTACGGGCCTGGCTGCGGGCCCGGCGGGCCGGACCGCGCCAGCCGCACGTACAGCGGGCCACGCAGAAGCGGCCCCGTTCCGTCGTCGAGGTGAGGTGCTCCTGCCCCTGCCGGATGCGGTCCGGCCCCTCCTGCTGCGCCACCCTGACAACGTTACCGACTTCCCGGCCAAAGGGTTCGTACGGCTTTTCCTCCCCTCGACGGCGCGTGACGGCGCCCCCTACCTGTCGTTAACCGGACGACAGGGGGCCCGTGACGGACACACCGGCTTGGGGGTAGGCAGGCGATGGAACGGCGGCAGCACAGGGACGCGGGCAGGTGGGTCGTCGCGGTCGGCATCATGCTCGGCCTCGGGGCGGGTGCCATGGGCTGTTCCGGCAGCGGGGCCGCCGCCGAGGACGTCAAGGACGGGGGCGATCCGGTCGCCGTCCTGCACCGGGCGGCCGACATCCTGCGCGACGCGGGCAGTTCCAAGGCCACCACCTCCATGGAGATGGCCACGGGCGGCACCCGGGTCACCATCCGCGGCAAGGGTGTCTACGACTTCCGGCGCCGGCTCGGCCGGCTCACCGTCGTGCTGCCCGAGGACCCGGCGGGCGCCTCCGAGCACCAGCCGATCACCGAACTCCTCGCCCCGGACGCCCTGTTCATGAAGAACCGGGGCGCGGGCGTGCCCGCCGACAAATGGGTCCGGGTGGACACCGCCACACTGTCCGACGGCAACCTGGTCACCGGCGGCGCGACCGACCCGTACGCGGCGGCCGAGGTGCTGCGCGGGACGCGGACGGCGACCTACGTCGGCAGGACCGAGATCGGCGGGACCGCCGTACGGCACTACCGGGGCACGGCGGACCTGGGCAACGCGGCCCGCCGGGCCTCCGCCGAGAACAGGGCACCACTGGCCGCGGCGGCGAAAGGGTTCGCCACGGCCGAAGTGCCGTTCGACGCCTATCTCGACGACGAGGGCCGCATCCGCAAGCTCAGGCAGCGCTTCAGCTTCGTCAACGGCAGGCAGAAGACCCCCGTGGCGGTCGCCTCGACGACCCTGCTCTACGACTTCGGCGCCCCCGCGGTCGTACGACTGCCGCGCTCGGCGGACATCTACGCGGGCCGTATCGCCGAGGACGACAACTAGTCCCTGGCGCCACCCCGTAAGTAGCCCGTCCGTGCCATGCGCGGTGTGTAGAGCGCTGCCTACTCTAGGAAGTCGGTGACGGCAGGGACGAGGTGAGGCGGGTGGCTCCGGTCGGCGGTACGGCGGTGCAGGACCACGTGGCCCTCGCCGAGATCGAGCTGTGCGGGGAGCTGATCATCGCGGCCTCCGCGGCCGAGGACCGGCTCAGCATGGAGAGCATCGACGAGGTGCTGCGGGTGGCCGAAGAGCGACGGTCCTGGGAGTCCTGAGCGGTCAGGAGCGCGGGAGCCGGCGGGATCAGGAGCGCAGGAGCCGGCCGATCGCCTTCGTGGCCTCGTCCACCTTGGTGTCGATCTCGTCGCCGCCCTTGAGGGCCGCGTCGGCCACACAGTGCCGCAGATGCTCCTCCAGCAGCTGCAGCGCGAAGGCCTGCAGGGCCTTGGTGGAGGCGGAGACCTGGGTCAGTATGTCGATGCAGTACGTGTCCTCGTCGACCATCCGCTGCAGGCCGCGGATCTGCCCCTCGATCCGGCGCAGCCGCTTGAGGTGCTCGTCCTTCTGCTTGTGGTAGCCGTGCGTGGCGCCGGCCTCGGTCGTCGTCATCACAGGCCTCCATCTCGGGAACGAGCCGCGTTACATACCCCTACTGGGTATATGGTAACCAATTTTGCGGGGTAAGGAGCCCTTGGTACGCCCCCGTGCTGATCGCCCTTCCCGATGGGCGACACTGGGATGCGGCCCATTAGCCGTGGCCGGATGATGCGCCTAGCATCAGCCTGACCGAAACCGAAGCACCCCGAGGACCCCACGTGCGCTTTCGTCTGACCCCCAGGGAGACGAGCTTCTACGACATGTTCGCCGCCTCCGCGGACAACATCGTCACGGGCTCGAAACTCCTGATGGAACTGCTCGGGGCGGACGGACCTGCCCGAGCCGAGATCGCAGAGCGTATGCGGGCCGCGGAACACGCGGGTGACGACGCCACGCACGCGATCTTCCACCAGCTGAACTCCTCGTTCATCACGCCGTTCGACCGCGAGGACATCTACTCCCTCGCCGGCTCCCTCGACGACATCATGGACTTCATGGAGGAGGCCGTCGACCTGGTCGTCCTCTACAACGTCGAGGAACTGCCGAAGGGCGTCGAGCAGCAGATCGAGGTCCTGGCCCGGGCCGCCGAGCTGACCGCCGAGGCCATGCCCAACCTGCGCACGATGGACAACCTGACCGAGTACTGGATCGAGGTCAACCGGCTGGAGAACCAGGCGGACCAGATCCACCGCAAGCTGCTGGCCCACCTCTTCAACGGCAAGTACGACGCGATCGAGGTGCTCAAGCTCAAGCAGATCGTGGACGTCCTGGAAGAGGCGGCGGACGCGTTCGAGCACGTGGCGAACACGGTGGAGACCATCGCCGTCAAGGAGTCCTGAGGCGTCGATGGACACCTTCGCGCTCATCGTGACCATCGCGGTCGCGCTCTTCTTCACCTACACCAACGGCTTCCACGACTCGGCGAACGCGATCGCGACGTCGGTGTCGACGCGGGCGCTGACCCCGCGGGCGGCCCTCGCCATGGCCGCCGTCATGAACATGGCCGGTGCGTTCTTCGGCACCGGCGTCGCCAAGACCGTCAGCGAGGGCCTGATCGAGACACCCTCGGGCTCGACCGGGATGGGCATCCTCTTCGCGGCCCTGCTGGGCGCGATCACCTGGAACCTGATCACCTGGTACTTCGGCCTGCCGTCCTCGTCCTCCCACGCCCTGTTCGGCGGCCTCGTCGGCGCGGCCCTGGCGGGCGGTACGGCGGTGCACTGGAACGGCGTACTGGACAAGATCATCATCCCGATGTTCCTGTCTCCCGTGGTCGGCCTGATCGTCGGCTACCTCGTCATGCTGGCGATCATGTGGCTGTTCCGCCGGGCCAACCCGCACAAGGCCAAGCGCGGCTTCCGTATAGCGCAGACGGTCTCCGCGGCCGGCATGGCCCTCGGGCACGGCCTCCAGGACGCCCAGAAGACCATGGGTGTCGTGGTGATGGCACTGGTGATTTCCGGCCACGAGACGTTCGGCGAGCCGATCCCGGTCTGGGTGAAGATCGTCTCGGCCGTGATGCTGTCCCTGGGCACCTACGCGGGCGGCTGGCGCATCATGCGCACCCTGGGTCGCAAGATCATCGAGTTGGACCCCCCGCAGGGCTTCGCGGCCGAGGCCACCGGCGCCTCGATCATGTTCGGCACGGCCTTCCTCTTCAAGGCGCCGATCTCCACGACCCACGTCATCACCTCGGCGATCATGGGCGTGGGCGCGACCAGGCGCGTCAACGCCGTGCGCTGGGGCGTTGCCAAGAACATCGTCCTCGGCTGGTTCATCACGATGCCGGCAGCCGCGCTGTTCGCTGCGCTGGCTTTCGGCGTGGAGAAGCTGACGGTGCTGTAAAGTCGTCAGTAGAGTACGGGTACGTACCCGTACCCATTGCGTGCCGAGGAGTCCTACGATGGCCGACGCCAACGTCCGTATCCCTGAGGAAGCCCGGGACCGGCTCGCCGCCATAGCGGCAGCCGAGGGGATGTCGCTGCGCGCCTACCTCGCACGGCTGGCCGAAGCCCTGCTCACGCCCGCCGAGCGGGCCGAGCGGGCCGAGCGGGCCCGCGCCGCCCTGACGGAGTGGACCGGCTACGCACCCACTCCCGCAGAGGAACGAGACCTCGACAGCGAGCTGGACCGTCGGCTGGCCCGGGCGGCCGCCCGGTGAGCGACGCGATGCACATCGTCCTGGACGACACCGCCATGGCCGCGGCCGGCCGGGGCAATGCCCTTGCCTCCCGGTTGATCCACCGCGCCCACGTGGAGGTCGGCTGGTACCTGTACGCCCCGGCGTGCGCACTGGTCGAAGCCGACCGGGCCCGTCCTGGTACCGCGGAGCATCTCGCCGCGCTGCCGGGCATCGTCCTCCTGGACCTGGACCTGCCCGCGGCCCTGGCGGTGGCCCAGCGGAACACGTGGGCCTCGGCGCACTGTCAGTACGCTGCTCAGCCCAGCCCGGACCGTCCCGACGGCGCGCTCATCGCCACCGTCACCCCGGATCGGTGGATCGGCGAGCCGGTGCGGGTGCTGGACCTCAACCCGTAAAGACCCTGACGGCCTGCCGGCCACAGCGCCCCCAGCCGGACGCAATGGGCCCGCCCCCGGGAGCCAGGGGCGGGCCCTCTTGCGTCCTCGCGGTGGCACCGCCATGCAGCACCGCGAGGGGTCTATGGCACCGGGCGTCGGCTCAGCCGAAGCGGCCCGAGATGTAGTCCTCCGTCGCCTGGACGGACGGGTTGGAGAAGATGCGCTCGGTGTCGTCGATCTCGATCAGGCGGCCGGGCTGGCCCACCGCGGCGAGGTTGAAGAACGCCGTACGGTCCGAGACGCGCGCCGCCTGCTGCATGTTGTGCGTCACGATGACGATCGTGAAGCGCTCCTTCAGCTCGCCGATCAGGTCCTCGATGGCGAGGGTGGAGATCGGGTCCAGGGCCGAGCAGGGCTCGTCCATGAGCAGGACCTTCGGCTCGACCGCGATCGCGCGGGCGATACACAGGCGCTGCTGCTGGCCGCCGGACAGGCCGGAGCCCGGCTTGTTCAGGCGGTCCTTGACCTCGTTCCAGAGGTTCGCGCCCTTGAGCGACTTCTCGACGATGTCGTTCAGCTGGCTCTTCTTGTAGTTGCCGTTCAGGCGCAGACCCGCCGCCACGTTGTCGAAGATCGACATCGTGGGGAAGGGGTTCGGGCGCTGGAAGACCATGCCTACCTCACGGCGGACGGACACCGGGTCGATCCCGGCGCCGTACAGGTCCTCGTCGTCCAGGAGCACCTTGCCCTCGACGCGGCCACCGGGGGTGACCTCGTGCATCCGGTTCAGCGTGCGCAGGAACGTCGACTTGCCGCAACCGGAGGGGCCGATGAACGCCGTCACCGAACGCGGCTCGACGGTCATCGAGATGTCCTCGATCGCCTTGTGGGAGCCGTAGTAGGCGGTCAGTCCGCTTACGTCGATTCGCTTGGCCATGTCTACTTCACTTCCAGAAATTCAGGCTCGGTCGCTGTATGGCCGCGTCAGCGACCGGTCTTCGGGGCCTTCCAGCGGGCGATGCCGCGGGCCACCAGGTTGAGGATCATCACGAAGGCGATCAGCGTGAGAGAGGCCGCCCAGGCACGGTCGTACGCCGCGCTGGCACCCGCACTCTGCTGGTACTGCTGGAAGATGAACAGCGGCAGCGACGCCTGCGCACCCTCGAAGGGGTTGTTGTTGATGAACGGGTTGCCGAACACCAGCAGCAGCACCGGAGCGGTCTCACCCGCGATACGGGCGATGGCCAGCATGACACCGGTGGTGATACCGCCGAGGGAGGTCGGCAGGACCACCTTCAGGATAGTCCGCCACTTGGGCACACCGAGTGCCAGCGAGGCCTCGCGCAGCTCGTTCGGGACGAGCTTGAGCATCTCCTCGGTGGAGCGGACGACGACCGGCATCATCAGGATGGCCAGGGCCAGCGAACCGGCGAAGCCGAAGGGCTGCATCTGGAAGATGAGCATCAGCGACAGGATGAACAGGCCGGCGACGATCGACGGGATACCCGTCATGACGTCCACGAAGAACGTGACGGCCTTGGCGAGCCTGCCCCGCCCGTACTCCACCAGGTAGATCGCGGTGAGGATGCCGATCGGCGCACCGATGACGGTGGCGAGGCCGACCTGCTCCAGGCTGCCGATGATGGCGTGGTAGATGCCGCCGCCGGGCTCGGAGTCGGCGACGACGCCCATGGAGTGGGTGAGGAAGTAGACGTCGAGGACCTTCACGCCGCGCGAGATGGTCGTCCAGATCAGGGAGACCAGCGGGATGACGGCGAGCAGGAAGGCGACCCAGACGAGGGAGGTGGCGACCCGGTCCTTGGCCTGCCGGCGGCCCTCGACCTTGGCGGCGATGCCGTAGGTGCCGAGGACGAAGAGGACCGCGGCGATCAGGCCCCACTGGACCTTGCTGCTGAGCCCGCCGATCAGGCCGATGGCCACGGCCAGGACGATCGAGCCGGCCGCGATGGCCCAGGGCGACCACTTCGGGAGGCTGGCGCCGCGCAGCGTGCTGGCGCGCTTGTCGGCGAGTGCGTGGCTCATGCGTTGGCCCCCGAGTACTCCTTGCGGCGGGCGATGATCATGCGGGCCGCGCCGTTGACCACCAGGGTGATGACGAAGAGGACGAGACCGGAGGCGATCAGCGCGTCGCGGCCCTGCTCGGTGGCCTCACCGAACTTGCTGGCGATGTTCTGGGCGAAAGTGCCGCCGCCCGGGTTCAGCAGGCTGGCGTGGATGACGTAGTCCGGGGAGAGCACGGTGGCGACGGCCATCGTCTCGCCGAGGGCGCGGCCGAGGCCGAGCATGGACGCGGAGATCACACCGGAGCGGCCGAAGGGCAGCACGGCCATGCGGACGACCTCCCAGCGGGTGGCGCCGAGGGCCAGGGCGGCCTCCTCGTGCATCCGCGGGACCTGCCGGAACACCTCACGGCTGACGTTGGTGATGATCGGCAGGATCATGATCGCCAGCAGGATGCCGACGGTGAGCATGGAGCGGGGGGCGCCGCCGTCCCAGGAGAAGATGCCGGTCCAGCCGAAGTAGTCGTTCAGCCAGCCGAACAGGCCCGCCATGTGCGGGACGAGGATCAGGGCACCCCAGAGGCCGTACACGATGGACGGCACGGCGGCGAGCAGGTCGATCACATAGGCGATGGGACCGCTCAGCCGGCGCGGGGCGTAGTGGGTGAGGAACAGCGCGATCGCGACGGCGACCGGGACCGCGATGGCCATGGCGATGACCGAGGAGACGATCGTGCCGAAGGCCAGCACCGCGATGCCGAAGACCGGCGGCGTGAGGTTGGTGTTCCACTCGAAGGTGGTGAGGAAGTTCCCGTGGTCCTTGCTGATCGCGAGGGACGAACGGTAGGTGAGGAAGACCGCGATCGCGGCCATGATCCCCAGCAGCAGAATGCCCGAGCCGCGGGTGAGGCCGAGGAAGACACGGTCGCCGGGGCGGGACGCGCCGCGGGCGTTGCGCTTCTGCTCGGCCACGTTGGGCTGGGGCGTGGGGGGAGGTGTGTCAGTTGTCTTGGTCGATATGTCCATCGGGTTCTCCGGTCTGCGGAGCCGGCCGCCCGGGTGGGGCGGCGACTCATGGCGGCGGTGCACCGGACGGTGCGGCCCGGCCCGTCTGGGCGCCGGGCCGCACTTTCGGATCAGATCAGCTCAGGCCCGCGATGGTGGTGCGGACCTTGCCGATGATCGCGTCGGGGATCGGGGCGTAGTCGTTGCTCGACAGGAGCTTCTGACCGTCCTCGCTGGCGATGTAGCTGAGGAACGCCTTGGTGGCGGGCAGGGTGTCCGCCTTGTTGCCCTTGTCGCAGACGATCTCGTACGTCACCAGGGTGATCGGGTAGGCGTTCTCGGCCTTGGTGGCGTAGTCCAGCTTCAGCGACAGGTCCTTGCCGGTGCCGACGACCTTGGCGGCCGCGATGTCGGCGGTGGCGCTCTCGACGGAGGGCTTGACCGGGGTCTTGGCGCCGGTGGCGATGGAGACGGTGTTCATGTCCTTGGCGTAGGACAGCTCGAAGTAGCCGATCGCGCCGGAGTTCTGCTTGACGCCCTGGGCCACACCGGCGGAGCCGGAGGCCGCCTGGCCGCCCTTGGCCTGCCAGGCCTTGCCGCCGGAGTACTTCCAGTTGTCCGGGGTGGTGGCGATCAGGTACTTGGTGAAGTTGTCCGTGGTGCCGGAGTCCTCGGAGCGGTGGAAGGCCTGGATCTTCAGGTCCGGGAGCTTCGCCGAGGGGTTCAGCTTCTTGATCGCCGGGTCGTTCCAGTTCTTGATCTTGCTGTCGAAGATCTGGGCGATCGTCGGGGCGTCCAGGACCAGGTTGTCGACACCCGGGACGTTGTAACCGAGGGCGATCGGGCCGCCGACCATCGGCAGGTCGATGCCCTGGCCGCCGGAGCAGACCTTCTGGGAGGCGGTGACCTCGTCCGGCTTCAGCCGGGAGTCGGAACCCGCGAAGGCGAGCTGACCCTGGTTGAAGGAGGTGACACCGGCGCCGGAGCCGCCACCCTTGTAGTTGATCTGCACGCCACAGGCCTGGGAGAACTCCTTGACCCAGGCGTCGATCGCGTTCTTCTGCGCGGAGGAGCCGTCTGCGAGCAACTGGCCCTTGGCGTTGTCACACTTGATCGAGGAGGCGTTGGCCGAGCCGGACGCGTTGCCCGAGGCCTTGCTGCCGCCACCGTTGTCGTCCGAGCCGCACGCCGTCAGGGCCAGGGCACCGGTCACGGCGATCGCACCGAGCGAGAGGGCCCGCAGCCGGTTCTTGCGCTGAAGCATCACTTTCGGGAGTTCCTTCCAGGAGCCGCCGCGGTCGGCGGCGTGCGAGGTATGGAGGAGCGCGAGCGCAAATGGCCGCGCTCCGCACCGTGCACGGCCGAAATTAGGCAGAACAGGTGAAGCCGCCGATGGCCGGAAGTGAACGGAGGGTGAACCCCTGCCGTCGGCCCGGTAAGGTCACGGAATGCTTACGGGGAGGGCACGTGCCGGTTCCGACCAACGGGTTACGCGGGACCGTCTTCGACGTTCGTTCTCCTGTGCGTGAACTGTTACGAACCAACGCGCCCGGGGGGTCGTCTCATTCCAGGACGGGCCAAGGAGGCCCGCGGAAAGGCGGCACAGGACGATGGGCATGGAACGGCGTACGTTCGTCGCGGGCGGCACGGCCGTACTGGCCGCAACCGCGTTCACCGGCTGCAGCTCGAGCGCGGGCAGGGCCACTGCCTCGGCGAGCACGGGCTCATCCTCGCTCACGTCGCTCAAGACCACCAGTGCCAATGCCGCCGCGAGCTGGACGGCCCTCGCCCATGACCTGGACGGCACCCTGGTCCGGCCCGACGACGCGGGCTGGAACACGGCCCACCAGCTGTACAACACCCGCTTCGACGCCCTGAAGCCCGTCGCGGTCGCCTATGTGGCCCACGCCGGCGACATCCGTACGACCCTCGCCTACGCCCAGGCCCATGGCATCCGGGTGTCCATACGCAACGGCGGCCACTCCTACGCGGGCTACTCCTCCGGCGACAACCGCCTCATCCTCGACGTGTCCCCGCTGAACCGCATACGCGTCTCCGGCGGACAGGCCGTCGTCGGCGCCGGCTCCAAGCTGATCGACGTCTACCGGGCGCTGGCCGCGAAGGGCGTGACCATACCCGCGGGCTCCTGCCCCACCGTCGGCGTCTCCGGCCTGGTCCTCGGCGGCGGCCACGGCGTCGCCTCCCGCGCCTACGGCCTGACCTGCGACAGCCTCACCCAGGCGACGGTCATCACGGCCGACGGCACCCAGGTGACGGCGAACGCGTCCTCGCACTCCGACCTCTTCTGGGCCCTGCGCGGCGCCGGCAACGGCAACTTCGGCGTCGTCACCGAGCTGCAGTTCAAGACCCACCCGGCCCCGCAGGCCGTGACGGCGTACATGACATGGCCCTGGTCCAAGGCCGCGGCCGTGCTGAAGGCCTGGCAGGAGTGGGGCCCGAGCCAGCCGGACGAGATCTGGTCCTCCCTGCACCTGGAGTGCTCACCGGGCCGCACCCCCACCGTCTCGCTGGCCTGCTTCTCCCTGGGCACCTACGGCGAACTGCAGAACGCGGTCGACCGCCTGGCCCACGCGGCCGGCGCGAACGCCTCCTCCGTCAGCCTGCGCCGCCGGGGCTACGAGGAGGCGATGGAGATCTACGCCGGCTGCTCCTCCTTCTCCACGGACGCCCAGTGCCACCTCCCGGGCTCCACCCCCGGCCGCTCCCCCCAGGGCCGCCTGGGCCGGGAGACGTACGCGGCCCGCTCCGACTTCTTCGACCGCTCACTGTCGGCGGCGGGCATCCAGACGGTGCTGCGGCAGATCGCCTCGGTCCGGGGCGGCGCGGGCAGCATCGCCTTCACCGCCCTCGGCGGCGCGGTCAACCGCGTCTCCCCCACCGCGACGGCCTTCGTCCACCGCCGCTCCCGGATGCTGGCCCAGTACATCGCGTCCTGGGGCGCGGGCGCCTCCGGCGCCACGGCCCAGTCCTGGCTCACGTCCGCCCACCAGGCGATGGCCCCGTACGCCTCCGGAGCCGCGTACCAGAACTACACCGACCCGACGCTGAAGGACTGGAAGAGGGCGTACTACGGGGACGCGGCGACCCGGCTCGGCACGGTGAAGAAGCAGTACGACCCGCAGAGGTTCTTCTCGTACGCGCAGGGGTTGTAAGACGGGCACGGGGGCCGCAGTGCCGTCGGCTACGCCGCGAGGTCCCGTTCCTCGGACTCCACCGGCGTACGGGCAGGCGGAAGCACGGCCCCCGCACGCCCCCCGCTCACCGATCGCTTCCGTACGACCCACCCCGCCCGGGGCGACCGCTCCACCGCCCGCATCAGCGGGGTGAGCAGCGCCATGGCCGGCGGGGAGAGCAGCAGGGCGACGGCCGTACCGAGCGCGAAGCCGCCGACGACGTCCGTCGGATAGTGCACGCCCATGTAGACCCGGCAGAAGCCCTCCAGCAGGGCGAGTCCGATGCCGGCGATGCCGAAGCGGCGGTTGGCGACGAAGAGGCCGACGCCCAGCGCCATGGTGATGGTCGCGTGGTCGCTGACGAAGGAGAAGTCGGTCTTGCCGGAGACGAGGACGTCGAGGCCCTGGTGGGCGACGAAGGGGCGGGGGCGTTCCACGAAGCCCCGGATCGGCACGTTGACCAGCACGGCGATGCCGGCCGCGAGCGGCGCCCACACCAGCCCGGCGACGGTGGACGCGGCGTCCTCGGCACCTCGGCGCCGCACGGACCACCAGCACCACAGCACGAGCAGCACCATGGCGAGCAGCAGGCCGTACTCACCGACGAACTCCATGGCCCGGTCGAACCAGTGGGGCGCGTCCTTGGCCAGGCCATTGATGTCGTAGAGCAGCTCGACGTCGGGGTTCGATCCGGATTCGGCGAGTACAGCCATGGTGCTGCGGCCCCTTCGTCGTCTACCGGACGCACCTCGTGTGCGCCGCTCCTACCCCCGTGGTTCGTAGATCCGCTTCCGCTGCACTGCCGTACTGCCCGTACTGACGTCCGCTCGGCTACGTCAACAGGAACGCACGGTCGCCGTCAATACGTTCCGCTCTCCACTGAATGATCACGCAGACGTTATCGAAGAGAGACTCATCACCGCAGCTCAGGGGGTTGGTTCACGCTCGGTCACACCGTTTCAAACCGTCGTGGGGAGCGCTTTCGCGCCATCTTCGGTGACGCGCGTGGCGCCGAAGTAGTCCCGCGTGTCGATCGGGTCGAACCGAATGACCGCTCCGGTCCTCGGCGCGTCGATCATGTACCCGCCGCCCACATAGATCCCCACGTGATGGATGGCCCGTGAGTCGCTGGGATCGGTGGAGAAGAACACGAGGTCACCCGGGAGCAACTGGTCCCGCGACGGATGCGGCCCGGCGTTGTACTGGTCATTGGCCACACGCGGCAGCGCGATCCCGACCTTCGCGTACGCGGCCTGCGTCAGCCCCGAACAGTCGAACCGCCCACCCTGCTCGGCCGATCCCTCCCCGCCCCACAGATACGGCGTCCCCAACTTGCCCTGCGCGAAGGCGATGGCGCCGGCGGCCTGCTGGGTGGGGTCGACGCGGGTCACGGGCGCGGCGAAGCTCTTCGACAGAGTCGTGATCGTCTTCACGTAGTTCTGGGTCTCCTGGTACGGCGGTACGCCCCCGTACTTGATCACCGCGTAAGCGCCCGCGTTGTAGGCGGCGAGCATGTTCTCCGAGACGTTCCCGGGCACGTCCTTGACGTACTTGGCGAGTTCGCAGTCGTACGCGGCGGCCGACGGGATCGCGTCGTTCGGGTCCCAGACGTTGCGGACGCCGTCGCCGTTGCCGTCGACCCCGTGCGTCGCCCACGTCCCGGGGATGAACTGCGCTATCCCCTCCGCCTTCGCCGGGCTCACGGCGTTGGGGTTGAAACCGCTCTCCTGGTACAACTGGGCGGCCAGCAGGGCCGGGTTGAGGGCGGTGCACAGATTGCCCCACTTCTGCACCAGTGTCTTGTACGCCGCCGGAACAGCCCCCTTGGCGAGTCCCACACTGCCTGAGCCGACGCCGTTGGCGAGGTTGCCGGCGACGACGTACACGCCGACGACGAGCAGCATCACGAAGCTCAGGCCGAGCCCGACCGCGACGCCGCCCACCACCCACACTTTGCGCACGCCCCAACCCTCCCCCATATGCGGCCTGTTCAAGGCCACATTCTCGGCACGTCCGTACCCCCGGCCAACATTTCGGCCTATTCGCGACGCTCGCGTGGCCTACCGGCCGACGACGTGGCAGCCCGCGCTCAAGGGGTCGCGCCCCTCTTTGACGGGCGCGCGGCCTCTTCCGTACACCGGGAAGTCACCGGTGCCGACATCAGCGCCGAACGGCTCGGGCAACGGCACCAGCTCCCTGAACTTCCCCGGCAGCAGGTCCTGGTAGGCGCCGTCGTCGAGCCGGCTGTGCAGGGCCCGGGTGGCCTTGCGCGGGTCGATGACGAGCAGCAGCGGGACGCGCGCCACGGCGTACCAGTCGACCTTGTCGCGGATGCCTTGGGACTTCTCGGAAGGGGAGACGACCTCGACGGCGAACGCGGTGTCCCCCTGGGCCACAAGCCAGTCGTCGGCATGCTCCCATTCCGTCATTCCGTGGGCAGAACGATCAGACTCGGCGTCAGCCGTCGAGCTTCAAGGAGTCCAGCGGAATACGGCCGTACAGGCGAGGACCAGCTCATTGGCCGTGTCTCGGGCGGAGGTATCGGCCGCGTCCGGGGCTTCGTCGGCGGCAGGCATGGTGCCGGGCGTGGGCAGGCGGGCGACCCATGCGCCGTCGTCCGACAGCCCGTTGCGCCAGGAGCGGCCCTCGGTCGCGTGATAGTCGACGGCAGCACGCTCGTGCGGCCAGGCGACCGTCGTTGTGCAGATGGTGGACAGGAACTCCTCGACACCGTCGAGTGCCCCCTCGTCCGTCAGCGACTGCGAGACGCCGTGCTGCGCAAGGTGGTTCCGCCGAAGGGCGCGCTGGCCTTCATCGCGATGTCGTTCGTCGTGGTCATCCTGGTGGTCTCCGACGGCAGCCTGTCCACGCTGCTCTCCCACCCGGGTGACTTCGGCCCCGACGCGCTGCTCCTCTTCGCCGCGCTGCGCTGGGTGCCGCGCCCGCCGTGACGACGATCCTCCCCGAACTCGCCTGCATGAGCGTCATCGCCGGTTTCGTGGGCGTCCTCGGCTGGAACTTCGGCAACCGCTACCTCGGCCCGCTCAACGGTGTCCTCTCCATGGACGTCGTCCCGATCACCGCGTTCGTCATCTCGGCGCTGACCGGTGTGGTCCCGGCCGGCATGCAGGTGGTCGGCGCCTCGCTGACCGCGCTGGCGCTGATCTTCAACAACCTGTACCTGCGCCGGGTCGCCCAGCGCACGGCGGCGGCAGCGGCAGCGAAGGCCGCGGCCGCGAAGCCGGCGGTGACGGCGACGGACGGGAAGACCTCCCCGGTCGCGGCGAGCCGCTGATCGACCGACGGGCCTGCCGAACCGCGGCTGCCCGGGGGCGCACCCCCCGCGGCAGCCGCTTCCGTGTCCCCTGCTCTTCAGGGATCGCCGATCGCGTCCCTGTACAGCTCGGCGGCGCCCCTGCCCAGCACCACGCTGTACGACACGTCATCGGTCGAGCCGCCCTCCTCGTGGCCGCCGAGGATGCCGACGACCTGGTCGTCACCGTTGATCCAGGGGCTGCCGCTGGTGCCGCTGGTGAAGGCGGGGCAGTCGATGCGCTGCTGGGTGCGGCTGTGCACGGCCGGTTTGTTGGTGCATTTGATGGGCACCTCGCGCGAGTCGGGGTAGCCGATGACGGTCACGGCGGTGGCGCCGGTTGCGGTACCGGTGGTGAACCGACCGGCTCCGACGACGTCCTCGATCCGCTTGCCGTCCAGGTCGTCGACGGTGACGAGGGCCAGGTCGCTGTCCTCGTCCTGGTCCTTGGCCCAGCCGTCGGGCAGATAGCGCTTCCCGACCTTCCACACCCCGTGCGGCGCCTGTCCGTCCCGGTAGCCCGGCACGAACACCAGGTCGCTGTCGGCGCCGTCCACGCAGTGCGCGGCGGTGACGAGGAGGTTGCCCCGCGGGCTGTGCACGACCGAGGCCGTGCAGAAGTGGCCGCCGGACAGGTCCTCGGCCCGGTCCGCGCCGAACAGCGCGCCGACCCGCGCCGACTGCCGAGTGGCGACGGCATCGGCGGTGACCCCTAGGGGCCCCGGCCCGTCATCGGCGGCCGCTACGGACGCCGAGGTCAGGGCGAGCATCACCACGGCGCCGAGCAACGCGGGACGCGAGGTGACCATGATGCGTGAGATGCGCTTCATCAGTGCTCACTGTCCCCCACGAACGTGAGAATGCCGCCGCGACTTAACTGAGATTTTCCTGTGAAACCTCCCGACGGGCGCGCCCCTTACCGGCCATACCCCTCCGACCAGGTGCGATTACATGACGTCATGACCGGCTGACCGGCTTCAGCGCCCACTCCACTCCGGTCAGCTCCTCCGACAGGGTCCACAGACGCCGGGCCGCCGCCGGATCACTGGCCGCCGCGCTGCGGCCGACCAGCGTGGGGGCGCCGCGCATCTCGCCGAGGCCGGCCGGGCCGACGTAGGACGCGCCGGGGAGGTCCTGGCTCGCGGCGTAGAGGGTGGGCAGGGCGCCGGCCTTGTCGCTCTGGGCGAACAGCCTGTTGCCGACCCCCATGGCACCCCTCATCAGCGGGTTCGCGTGGTGGCTCTGGAGGTTGGTGGCAGCCCAGCCGGGGTGCGCGGCCAGGGCCCGGACCGGGGAGCCGGCCTCGGTGAGACGGCGCTGGAGTTCCAGGGTGAACAGGAGATTGGCCAGCTTGGACTGGGCGTAGGCGCGGGTCGGCGTGTAGCGGCCGTGCAGGTTCACGTCCTCGAAGCTGATCACTCCGTCGCCGAAGCGGTGGGCGCCGGAGGCCACGGTCACCACGCGGTCCGTCACATACGGCAGCAGCAGGTTGGTCAGCGCGAAGTGACCCAGGTGGTTCGTGCCGAACTGCATCTCGAAGCCCTGCTTGGTGCGCTGCTCCGGCAGCATCATCACGCCCGCGTTGTTGATCAGCACATCCAGCGGGCGGTCCCAGCCGGCCGCGAACTCCCGTACCGAGTCCAGGTCGGCCAGGTCCAGGCGGCGCACCTCGGTGCTGCCGCTCACCTTCGCCGCGGCGGCGCCGCCCCGCGCGAGGTCCCGTACGGCGAACACCACATGGGCTCCGGCCCGAGCCAGCGCCTCGGCGGCGACGAAGCCGATGCCGCTGTTGGCGCCGGTGATCACGGCCGTACGGCCGGTCAGGTCGGGGAGACGGGTCGCGTTCCAGTTATCGTTCATGCCCCCCAAAGTAGGCACCGACAACAATGATGTCAATGACAACATCAGGTTACGATGGTCCGCATGCCGCGCATGTCCCCGTCACCGACGAACCGCCCCTACCACCACGGAGACCTGCGCGCCGCCCTGCTCAAGAGCGCCGAGCGCACCCTGCGCGAGAAGGGGGTCGGCGCGCTCTCGCTGCGCGAGCTGGCCCGGGACGTCGGGGTGAGCCACGCGGCCCCCGGCCGGCACTTCAAGGACAAGCAGGCCCTCATAGACGCCCTCGCGCTGGACGGGTACGAGCGCATGAACCAGGCCCTGGGCGCCGCTGCCGGACAGCCCGGCCTCACCTTCGAGGGACGCATGGCGGCGCTCGCCCGCGCCTACCTCGGCTTCGCCGTCGAGAACCCGGAGCTGCTGGAGCTGATGTTCGCGCGCAAGCACGCGCCCGACAGCTCCGCCCAGCTCGCCGCGGCCGTCGACGAGTCCCTCGGCTCCTTCGCCCGCATGATCGCGGAGGCGCAGGAGCGGGGCGAGATCGTCGCCGGCGACCCCGAGCGGATCACCATGATCGCCGCCGCGAGCCTGCACGGCCTCGCCGCCCTCATCGCCGCCTGCGCGCTCGACGCCGAGGAGGCCATGAGCGGCCTGGACGAGCACGTCCATCTGCTGCTCCACGGCCTCAAGCCCCGCTGAACCCGCCGGGGTCGGCCGAACCACCTCTGTGCCGTACCTGTGCCCCGGGTCAAGCCGCACCCAGCACGGCGCCAGCACACTGCCATCGACCAGCAATCCCCCAACGGCCTTGAGTAACGCGAAAGTCAGAATTCCGAAAGCCTCTTGTTGTCGCGTACTCAACAACGCGATGGTCGTCGCGGGCCGCCGCCCCCACCGGTCACCCACCGGTGGCCCCCCACACCCGCAGGCCTCTGACCACCACTCACAGGAGGCTGTACCTTGCGTACGACCACCCCTAACTCCCCCCACATACGCGGCAGATGGCGCCGGATCGGATCGGCCGCCGCGGCCACCGCCGCACTCCTCGCCGCCAGCCCGACCACCGCGGCCCACGCCGAAGCCGCCACCACGTCCCACACGGCTCCTACGGCACCGGCTGGTACACCTACGGCGGCACCAGCGCCAGCTCGCCCATCATCGCCTCGGTCTACACCCTCGCCGGCACCCCGAACAGCAGCGACTACCCGGCCCAGTACCCGTACAACGCGGCCGGCACCTCCGCCCTCAACGACGTGACCAACGGCAGCAACGGCTCCTGCGCCACGGCGTACTTCTGCACCGCCGGCTCCGGCTACGACGGCCCGACCGGCTGGGGCACCCCGCAGGGCACGAGCGCCTTCGGCGCGAGCTGAGCGCCACCGCCCGAACCACCCCGTCGGGTCACGGGGAGCCGCCGGTGTGAGGGGGACGTGGGGTCCCCTCGGCGGCACGGAAAGGAGAACGGGCCACGGCAGCCGGCCGTGGCCCGTTCTCCCCCCACCGGACACCAGAAGCTGCTCACCGAAGGCGGCCGACGCCGCCACCCCTCCGCCTACAACGACCCGAACGCCGAGGCCGACCGCGCGAAGTACCGCTCGTACTACGGCCTGTCCGCCTGCACCGCGGCCAACGGCTGCTTCAGGAAGGTCAGCCAGGCCGGCTCCACCACCTTCCTCCCCACCAGCGACGCCGGTTGGTCCGAGGAGAGCTCCCTCGACCTCGACATGGCCTCCGCCGGCTGCGGCGCCGAGTACCCGGCCGCCTCCAAGTACGTGACGGCGGTGGGCGGCACGGCCCTGCCGAAGTCCTCCTCGACGAGCCGCGGCTGGACGGAGACGGACGGCGTCCCGGTCCACCGACTCCTACGGAGTGACCGCCGGCCGGCACACCTTCGGCGGCACCAGCGTCGGCTCGCCCGTCATCGCCGCCGTTCACCCCCTCGCCGGCACCCCGTCAAGCGGTAGTTACCCGGCCAAGTTCCCGTCCTCCGCGTCCGGCACCTCCGCCCTGAACGACGTCACCAGCGGCTGCACCGCCCAGTCCGGCTACGACGGCCCGACCGGTTGGGGCACCCCGGCGGGCGTGACGGCCTTCACCGGCTGACCGCACCCACTGCTTCGCAGGCCACCGGCCCCGACGGCACCCGCCGCCGGGGCCATGTCCTGTTCCCCGCCCCCACCCATGAGAACATCATCTCGACGCCTCACCCGACCAGCCGTCAGAAACCGCGCCAGGTCGTAAAGGACGACAACGACCCAACCACACGACAGGTTCCGGTCGGACCTCGTTGCCCGGCGTGACCTGCCGTGATACACAGAGTGACCGTACGCGCCATTCGTACGAAACCCGCCAGCCAATGACGTCAAGTCGACATACGACCGCGAAGTTGTCGGCGACAATGAGACCTGCCCTCCGCGCACCGCGGGGGCCACGCGGAACTATCCACCAGGGGCGGTGACTTACATGCTCTTTGCGGCCGACAAGGGAGACATCAACACCATCATCGGCGGGATCGCTCCGAACTGGGGCCCCTTCGGCAGCCTGGGCAACGAGGCGAAGGTGATGATCGAGGTGGTCATGGCCGTGGCCATCCTCCTGTGCCTCGGCATCGCGGTATGGGGCGCGGCCAAACAGCGCATCGGCGCGACCGCCCTGCGCGACACCTTCAGCGCCGAGCAGGGCAAGGGCCTCATCGTCGCCGGCCTGACCGGGGTGTTCATCATCGGCTCCCTCGGCACCCTGTTCACGATCGTGTACGGCATGGCGGTCTGAGTCCCTGAAGGTTGCGTCTCCCTGATGTCGAGTCACCACACCGCGCCCGCGCGGCAAGCAGCACGGCTACCGTCGTACGCCTACGAGGGTGAGGGAGCGCGCACGCCATGACCTCCGGAGACGACCAGGCCTACACCGACTACGGCGACACGGGCCACACCCGCACCCGCCTCCCCGAAACCGACCCCTACGGCGGCGCCCCCCGCCGAGGCCCCCACCGCTCCTCCTCCCGCTCCCTGGTCACGGTGGTCGGCGTAGTGGTCCTCCTCATCGCCGCGATCGCTTTCGCCAACAGGGGGGACGGTTCATCGACCGACGACTCGACCGCGAAGAACCACAAGCCGACAACGGCGCCCACGGACGCCAGCGGAACACGTCCCGTGGACACCAAGACCGCCGACGTACCGACCGGATTCGCCCACACGGAGCAGGGTGCACAGTCGGCCGCCTCGAACTACGCCGTGGCGCTGGGCTCGACGGGCATGTTCAACAAGGACAGCCGCGACTCCCTCCTGCACCTCCTCTACACCTCCGAAGCGGCGGCCAGACTCCAGGGACAGATGGACCAGGCCTACTCGGCCGACTTCCTCGTCACGATGGGCCTCGACGCCTCGGGCAACCCGCCGAAGGGCAGTACGTTCGTCTCCCGGGTGGTCCCGGTCGGCACGACGGTCCAGCACTACACGGAGAACGACGCCAAGGTTGCGGTCTGGTACCTGGGGCTCATCGGCATGGCCGGCAACTCCTCGACCGACCCTGTCACCTCGTCCTGGAAGACCTGGACGTTCGACCTGCAGTGGTCCGGGGGCGACTGGAAGATCACCTCCGACGCCCAGAAGGACGGCCCCGCACCGGTACCCGGCGACGACAAGGCCGCCACCTCCGACGAGATCAGCAAGGCCATCGAAGAGTACGGAGGGTTCACGTATGCCCGGTAGCCCGCGACGTACGCTCAAGCTCGCCGGAGTCGTGACAGCCGTACAGACCACGGCCGTACTGCTGGCCACACGTGCCGTCGCCGCGCCCTCACCCGGCCCCTCGCCCGCACCGTCGAAGAAGTACAACTGCGACGTCATCTCCGGCGAGGCCAAGAAGTACTGCGAACGCGGCAACACCTCCGGCGGCTCAGGGGGTTCCAACCTCCCGGACGACTCCACCCTCGACCCCCTGTCCTCCCTCGCCAAGGGCTGTGCCGAAGCCGCGTCCTGGACCATCGGGAAGCTCAGCAAGGCCGTGAAGGAGACCGCCAACGTCGACTTCACCAATCCCAAGTTCCTGCAGCAGTACGCGATCGTCTTCGCCGCGTCGACGATCCTGACCCTGCTGCTGTGGCTGCTGGCCGTGGCCAAGCGCGCGGTGCGCGGTGTGCCGCTGACCACCGCCATCTCGGAAGCCGTCGGATTCCTGTGGCTGACGGTGCTCGCCTCCGCCTTCACCCCGCTGATCCTCTACACGGTCGTGTCCGCGACCGACGGAGTGACCGACGTCCTCGCCAAGGCCACCGGCGACCAGGCCGACACGTTCTTCGGCACCTTCTCCGGCGCCCTCGGCAAGGGCACCGACATCGGCGGCGGCCCGATCATGCTGATCGTGGTCTCCCTGGTCAGCATCCTCGCCGCCGGCGTCCTCTGGCTGGAACTGGTCATCAGGGCCGCCCTCCTCTACGTCGGCGCCCTCCTCGGCACCGTCGTCTACGCGGGACTGGTGGACAAGAACCTGTGGGGGCATGTCCGGCGCTGGGCCGGAATCATGATCGCCGTGATTCTCGTCAAGCCCGTCATCGTCATCGTGCTCGGGCTCGCCGGCGCCCTGTCCAGCGGCAACGGCCCCGACGCCTTCTCCGCCGTCGTCTCCGGCCTCGCCATCATCCTGCTCGCCATCTTCGCCAGCGCGATGATCTACCGCTTCGTCCCCGGCTTCGGCGACGAGATCGCGAACGGCCGCAACAACCGCATCATGCAGGGCGCCGAAAGCAAGGCAGCCGCCGTCATCAGCTCCCCCGCCACCCTCGTCGCCCAGGGCATCAAGACCCACAGCACCCGCGCCGACAACAACGGAGCCGGCGCGGGACAGACCGGCAGCAGCACCCCACGCCCGGCCAACCCCGCCACCGGCGGGGTCGCCGCCCACAGCAGCCGCCCCACCGGGGGCGGCGGCGGAGCCGTCCCCTCCGCCACGCCCGCGCCCCGCGCACCCAGCCCGGTCAACACCCCGCACGCCGGCAACGCCCGCAACGTCAACCGCACGGGAGGTGAAGGGCGTTGACGACCGAGTCCCACCTGTCCCATCCGGTCACGCCCCGTCGTACATATCTCATCGGCCGCGCCCGGCCGAACGCGATCATCGGCCGCAACCGCGAGTCCGGCGAGATCGCGCTGATCGTCGCGGGCGCGTTCCTCGGCATGATGTGCGGCCTCCTCGTCCCGGTCCTGTCCCTGCGGATCGTGCTGCTGATGGGCTTCCCACTGCTCGCGCTCGCCGCGGTCTACGTGCCGTACAAACGCCGCACCTTCTACAAGTGGTTCGAGATCAACCGCAGCTACAAGCGGACCGTCAAGAGCGGCGCCCACTACCGCTCGGCCGCCATGGAAGCCGGCACGCGCCTCGACGGACGCGAGGTCGAGATCGGCCCGCCCCCGGGCATCGGCCGCATCACCTGGCTCGCCGCCCCCTTCGGGCCCGACGAGATCGCCGTACTCCTGCACGCCGACCGCAAGACCGTCACCGCCGCCATCGAGATCGAGGGCCCCGGTGTCGGCCTGCGCGACTCCGAGGACCAGGAGGCCCTGGTCGACCGCTTCGGCACCCTGCTCAAGCACGTCGCCAACGGCGACGGGTTCGTCACCCGGCTGCAGATGCTCGCCCGCACCCTGCCCGCCGATCCCGACGCCCACGCCAAGGACGTCGCCCAACGCGGCGACCCCCGCTCCCCCGGCTGGCTCCAGCAGTCGTACGACCAGCTGCAGTCCATGGTGTCCACCAGCAGCGAGCAGCACCGCGCCTACCTCGTCGCCTGCATGCACTACAGCCGCGAACTGGCCGCCGAGGCACACGCCATGGCCCGCGCCGTCCGCGCCCGCGGCACCAAGGTCGACCGGGACTCGGGCCTGGCGGTGGTCATGGCCCGCGAGCTGACCGACATCTGCTCCCGGCTCCAGGAGGCCGACATCCGGGTCCGCCAGCCGCTGGGCCAGAGCCGGCTCGCCTCCCTCATCCACTCCATGTACGACCCCGACCACCCCATCGACCACATCCAGGCGATGACCAAGCGCAACGCCTGGCCGGCCGAGCTCGACGCCATGGAGCCCACCTACCTCCAGGCCAAGACCCGCGAGTCCAACACCCGCGCACCCTGGTGCCACGCCACCGCCTGGGTGAAGGAGTGGCCCATGACCCCGGTCGGGGTCAACTTCCTCGCCCCCCTCCTCGTCCACACCCCGGACGTCATCCGAACGGTCGCGGTGACGATGGATCTCGAACCCACCGAGGTAGCCATCGAACGCATGCTGACCGAGAAGACCAACGACGAGGCCGAGGCCTCCCGCGCCGCCAAGATGAACCGCACCGTCGACCCCCGGGACGTCGCGGCGCACAACCGCCTCGACCAGCGCGGCGAAGACCTCGCCAGCGGCGCCGCCGGCGTCAACCTCGTCGGCTACATCACCGTCTCCGCCCGCACCCCGGAGGCCCTCAACCGCGACAAGCGGACGATAAGGGCCTCCGCCGGCAAGTCGTACCTCAAGCTGGAGTGGTGCGACAGAGAGCACCACCGCGCCTTCGTGAACACACTTCCCTTCGCCACCGGCATCCGAAGGTAGGGGCTGATTCACCGATGCGGGATCCGCTGTCCGTCCTCACCGACACCTTCACCTCCTTCCTCTTCGGGAAGGTCGAGACGACCCGGCTGCCGGTGCGCACCTCCACGGGCCAGGCCCAGGCGGTCTATCTGCCCACCGCCGCGCCCGGCCTCGGCGACTCCGGTGTCATCATCGGCCGCGAGGTCTACTCCGGAAAGGGCTACATCTACGACCCCTTCCAGCTCTACGGCCAGCAGCTCCCGGCTCCGCACTGGCTGGTCCTCGGCGAGTCCGGCAACGGCAAGTCGGCCCTGGAGAAGACCTACGTCCTGCGCCAACTGCGCTTCAGGGACCGCCAGGTCGTCGTCCTGGACGCCCAGGGCGAGGACGGGGTGGGTGAGTGGAACCTCATCGCGGAGGAACTGCGGATAACTCCCATCCGGCTGGACCCCATGGCCGCCCTGGACCACGGGATCCGGCTCAACCCGCTCGACCCGGCGATCACCACCACCGGGCAGCTCGCGCTGCTCCGGACGATCATCGAGGTCGCCATGGGCCACAGCCTGGACGAACGCTCCGGCTTCGCCCTCAAGGTCGCCCACTCCTTCGTCAACGAGACGATCGTCGACCGCCAGCCGGTCCTCTCCGACATCGTCGAGCAGCTACGGCACCCCGAGCCGGAGTCGGCCGAGGCGATGAACGTCGCCATAGACGACGTACGGGCCTGGGGCCTGGACGTGGCCCTGGTGCTGGACCGCCTCGTCGACGGTGACCTGCGCGGCATGTTCGACGGCCCGACGACCGTGGGGATCGATCTGGACGCCCCGCTGATCGTCTTCGACCTCTCCCACATCGACCGCAACTCCATCGCCATGCCCATCCTCATGGCGATCGTCGGCGTCTGGCTGGAACACACCTGGATCCGTCCCGACCGCAAGAAGCGCATCTTCCTGGTCGAGGAGGCCTGGCACATCATCAACAGCCCGTTCGTGGCCCAGCTGTTCCAGCGGCTGCTGAAGTTCGGCCGCCGGCTGGGGCTCTCGTTCGTGGCGGTGGTGCACCACCTGTCCGACGTCGTGGACGGCGCCGCGGCCAAGGAGGCGGCGGCGATCCTGAAGATGGCCTCCACCAGGACCATCTACGCCCAGAAGGCCGACGAGGCCCGGGCCACCGGCCGGGTGCTGGGTTTGCCGCGGTGGGCCGTGGAAATCATCCCGACACTGACGCCCGGCATCGCCGTATGGGACGTCAACGGCAATGTCCAGGTGGTCAAACACCTGGTCACGGAGACGGAACGCCCGCTGGTCTTCACCGACCGCGCGATGACCGAGTCCTCCAGCGACTTCACGGCCGACGACGCCCTGCGCGCCGCCGAGCTGGAGGCCGAGCAGCGGGCCGCGGCCTTCGTGGAGCAGCATCTGGGCGACTCCGAGTCGACGGTGGCGTAGGGGCGCGAAGGACAGGGGAGGAACGGGTGAGACCGGACGCTCGTGATCGCCGCGAGGACCGCCGGGAGGGCCAGGGCGGCATCCCCGACGGCCTGCTGATCGGCATCCTCGCGTTTCTCCTCGGCATGACGTTGCTGGTGTGGACGGCCACGGGCCTCGCCGCCCTCTTCGCCAAGGGCGCCTGGCCCCATGGCGTCACCTTCACCCGCACGCCCCTCGCCATGCGCCACCTCATCGGCGAACCCCACGACATCGCCGGTGCCTGGCCGGACACCCCCGCTTCCCAGCTCTCCGGCTGGGGCCTGTTCTGGGGTCTGTTCATCGGCCAGTTGATGATCCTGTTCGTCCTCACCGTGTTCGTGATGGGAGCGGTGGCGAGATGGCGGGCGGGGAGGGCACGGGCGCGGGCCCAGAAGCCGATCCCGACGGCGCCGGAACAGCGGTACGAGGTGCCGGTAGAGCGGTACGAGGTGCCGGTAGAGCGGTACGAGGTGCCGGTAGCGCGTACGGAGCCGGAGCCTGCGGAGGCTGTCCAGGCCCCGCAGCCCCGTGTGACCCCACCGGATCCGGCACCGCAGAAGCCCTTGGCTCCCCTCTCGGCCGACGGTGAAATGGTGGACGCGTCGGAAACCGCTCGTCCCAATGGCCCGGTGCTCTACGCCCCACCCGCAGCCCGCCAGACGGCCGCAGCGCAAGCCGTACGCGACGCGGAAGGCCCCGCCCTGGTCGTCACCTCGAACCCCGCCCTCTGGTCCGAGACAAAGGACGCCAGAGCCAAACTCGGCCCCACCCTCCTCTACGACCCCACCCACCTCTGCGACACCCCGGCCCGCCTCCACTGGTCCCCCACCACCGGCTGCGAGGACAAACAGACCGCGCTGAGCAGAGCCACCGCCCTCCTCGGACCCGTACAGCCCACGGCCAGGATCGACCAGACCGTGGCCGACACCGCGGTGACGCTCCTGCGCAGCTACCTCCACGCCGCAGCCCTGGAGAACCGCACCGTCCGCCACGTCCACCGCTGGTCCCAGGGCATCCAGGTCCAGGACGCCGTACGCACCCTCCGCACCCACCCCAAGGCCGCCCCCGGCGCCGCCGGCGAACTCGAGGCCGCGCTCACCGCACACCCCGAGCGCCGCGACATCGCCCAGGAACTGACCAACCGGGCCCTGTCGGCCCTGTCCACGGTGAACATCCGTGAGGCCTGCACCCCGAACCGAACAGATGCCCTGTCACTGGATTCCTTCGTCCACGAAGGGGGCACGCTTTATGTGGTCGGTGAATCCATCGAGGACTCCAGGAGCAATCCCGGCGCGATGCCGCTCCTGACGGCCCTCGTCTCCAGCGTGGTCGAGCGCGGCCGGCGCATGGCCGAACGGTCATCCTCCGGTCGGCTCGACCCACCACTGACCCTGGTCCTGGACGACATCGCGGCCGTGGCCCCGGTCCCTCAGCTCCCCGACCTGCTCGCCACCGGCACCGAGCAGGGCCTGCCCACCCTCGCCCTGCTCCGCTCCCGCGAACAGGCCCGCTCCCGCTGGCCGCACCGGGAACTACCCGTCTAGGACGGCCCCTGCAGCACGAACTCCAACTCGTTCTGCCCCGTGTCCCGCACGAACGGCACG
Organism: Streptomyces sp. NPDC007856; assembly: GCF_042868225.1. Lineage (NCBI taxonomy): Bacteria > Bacillati > Actinomycetota > Actinomycetes > Kitasatosporales > Streptomycetaceae > Streptomyces > Streptomyces sp. NPDC007856. The sequence goes on from NZ_JBIAEC010000012.1 coordinate 325,088, forward strand.
ACCACCCCGCTCGGCACGAACCCCGCCTTGCGGTAGGCGCCCTGGGCGCGTTCGTTGTCCTCGTGCACCAGCAGCCGCACCCGCTCGACACCCCGCTGCCGCGCCCACTCCACACCGGCGTCGAGCAGGGCCTTGATCAGCCCGTTCCCGCGGTGCTCGGGCCGGACGAACACCCCGACCACATGCCCCTGCCGGCACTCGACGGCCAGTCCGGCCCAGTCCTTGGTCCCGGCCTCCTCGATGAGCACGGTGACCGAGCCGGCCCAGGTCCCGTCGGGCGTCTCAGCGATGAACTGCCGGGCCGCCGTGGACCCTTCCCCGGATCCGACCGCGCGGTCCTGCCAGAACACGTCCGCGCGTGCCTCGGCCTCCTCGTACGTCTCCAGGAAGGCGAGGCCCGCGCTCGGGTCCCGCAGCGCGTCCAGGCGCAGTTGCTTCACTCGGGGCCAGTCGTCGGGTCGTATGGCGCGGATGAGGTAGTCACTGCTGGTCGAGGTGCTCATGTGGGCCACCGTAGTGCCGCCCGTCGTCAGTGGCATCCCATATTGGGAAACGCTGTGAAACGCAGAAAGGCCCACGCCATCCGGCGTGGGCCTTTCCCAAGAATTGTTCGGCGGCGTCCTACTCTCCCACAGGGTCCCCCCTGCAGTACCATCGGCGCTGTGAGGCTTAGCTTCCGGGTTCGGAATGTAACCGGGCGTTTCCCTCACGCT